>CAYPPQ010000018.1:0-42687 GCA_964412635.1 uncultured Planctomycetia bacterium
GTCCTCACAGTCGTGCCTCCTTCCACTCCGGTTTCGGTCCATGCGACCACTGCTGAACTCGATCCGGCACCGATGATTCGTGGAAATCCACTTCTTCGACCAGGCGAGGTGGTACCGATTCGATGCGAGGACCAGAGTCGATGGGCGGATGGCACCTCCCCCTCCGGCTCCTTCCCACGCCAGCGACGAACCCGCACCTCTGCACCGTCACCCTTTCGTTCCAGCCAGCACACCACGCACGATCCATCTTCCAGCGCCGCAAGATCGACCCTGCCAACTGGTCGGCCATCATCGATTCGCACCGGCGCTTCCGCTGCGTCACCCTCGCCCTGCAGGGTTCTCAAGAGTACGGCCCCTTCCGGTGACGGTTTTCCGAGAATCTCGTCGACACCGGTATACCAGGCGACCACGGTCCTGTTGCGTGCCACCACCATGGATGGACCGTTGACGGGACAACCTTCCTGAACCCAGAGATCCTCGTGCACCAATCCGGTATCAGAGACCTTCCCCCCCTGAATTTTCAGCCAGGAGATGTCGCGGACATCCAGATGATCCCGATCACGATAGACGACGGTGACTTCATCATCCTGAACCACCGCATCGACGGGGCAACAATCGCACACGCGATCATCCAGCAATCGATCGGTTTCTCTCTCTCCGTCTGCACCGATGATCGTGGAGCGTAAACTCATCGGTTTCGATGCTCCTCCTGCCATCGCCCGTCCATCGAGCCAGGCGAGGAAAAATCGATCTCCCAGTGAACGGAGAGCAACGAATCCATGTTCGGTACTGGAAACATCCCTGTGCGGCACGATCGGTTCGCTCCAGCTCTTTCCCTGATCTCCAGAGATGCTCACCTTCACCCCGTAGGCGTATGTCTCCTCGGATATCCGATCGAGCCAGTGAACTGCGATGGTTCCGTCAGAAAGGACCGCAGCAGAAGGGAAATCAGCCCAGTTCACGAACCAGTTCTTACCCGAAGCTGCAGTCACCGGATCGGCCCAACCATCATCCTCCAGCTTCGAGAGTCGCAGACGCACGCCCTCCCCAACGGGAATCGGTTCCACCCACGAGATCATCACCGAACCATCCGCCGTACGAGTCAGGTTCGGCATTGCCGATCCCGTTGCAGTGTTCAACTGCAGCGGTTCTATGCGCAGGGAGGTTTGCAATGGAACCGGTTCATCTCCATGCAAGGGCAGTAGATGGGATAGCACTGCGACGAGAACCAACAGCAATCTTCCTGGAGATCTCAGGCTAGTATCCTGCAGCATGACCATCTTTCCTCGATTCACTGGCACCGATCCAGACCTGATTTTTCCGGTCCTTCATCACCGCCTGATATCCTCCGAACAACCCGGTTCGTTTGCTGATCCGGTGACCGAGCTGGGTCAGTTTCTCGACGACCTGTCGATCGAATCCAGATTCGAGAGCAACTTCTCCGCCATCATTCATGATCGACCCGGTTGGCTGAGATGAACCGACATGCACCACCCGCGGGGCATCTCCTGCTTCCTGTAGATTCATCTCGAAATCGATGATGTTCATCAACACCCATGCCTGTGCCTGCGGTTGAGTCGCCCCTCCCATGACACCGAAGGAGAGCCATGGTTGCCCCTGGTGTGTGACGAAACCGGGAATGATGGTGTGAAAAGGTCGCTTGCCGGGGGCGTAGACATTTGCGTGCCCATCTTCCAGAGAGAAGAGCTCGCCTCGATCCTGGAGACTGAATCCGAGACCCGGGGGACAGACTCCACTACCGATACCTCGGTAGTTACTCTGGATCAGGGAGACCATGTTTCCGGCGGAGTCCGCAACGGACAGGTACACGGTATCCCCTTCATCGGTCTGACTTCGACCAGTATCGATCCGTTGCGCCACCTTCTTCGGATCGATCCGCTGTCGCTGCTGATCGGCGTACTCCTTCGAGATCAGCTTCTTCACCGGTACACGGTAGAACTCCATATCGGCATACTCCCGGGCTCGATCCTCGAACACCAGTTTCTTCGCCTCGATGAAATGGTGAAGCAGTTCTGCACTACCGAAGCCCCAGTCCTTGACGGGATATCCCTCCATGATGTTGAGGATCTGCAGGACAGCGAGACCCTGGCCATTGGGAGGGAGTTGCCACACATCGTATCCACGATAACTGGACTGTACCGGATCAACCCACTCCCCCCGGTGAGAGGCGAGATCGTGGCTGGAGAGGTAGCCACCGTGTTCCTGCACGAAGGAAGCGATCGTCTCTGCCACGGCACCCTTGTAAAAACCATCCCGACCCTCGCTGGCGATCTTCTCCAGCGTCGAGGCGAGATCGGGGTTGGTCCACCGCTCCCCCTTGCCGGGAGCTTTTCCATCGCGCGTGAAGGTACTGAGAAATCCTGGCTGCTCGGCGAGCACGCGAGTACTGATCTGCCAGTAGTGAGCGATCAATTCCGTCACGGGAAAGCCATCTCGGGCGTGTTGAATGGCGGGGGCCAGGACCTGCTTCAGCGGCATCTTGCCGAACTTCTCGTGCAGGGCTGTCCAGCCATCGACACAACCGGGGACCGAGATGGGCAAGGTGCCGTGGGGAGGAATCTCCTTCCTCCCGAGCGCCTTCACATCCTGGCGCAACTGCTCGAGGGAAAGGGATCGAGGAGAACGGCCCGAGCCGTTGTATCCGTGTAGCTTGCCACTCTCCGCATCCCAGACGATTGCAAACAGATCTCCGCCGACTCCGTTTCCCGTCGGTTCCATCAGGCCCAGGCAAGCGTTGGCTGCGATGGCTGCGTCGACGGCACTGCCGCCGGCACGCAGGATCCCCAGTGCAGCCTCGGTGGCAAGTGGATGGCTGGTTGCAGCCATCCCGTGCACCGAATAGACCTCCGACCGCGTGGCGAACGGCTTTCCGGTGATGCGATCCCCCCCCGAGGAGATCCGTGATGTCATCAGGCTCAGCAGAATCATCAGAACCAGTATTTTCATCTCATCACTCCATCCCCGGTGAACGAGGTCTTCTTGCCGTAGAGAACCCGCATCCTAACTTCGACGGTGACTCTTCGGAAGGACACGAGGCGGCCCCTTCTGGCTCCCGAACTCTCCGTCGATTACTCTTCTTCCTCGTTGCAATGCCCGAAGTTGTGGAGGTGATCGAGGTGGTCAGTAAAAACCAGCAGCTCTTTGAAGAAGCCCAGCAGGTGATCCCGGGCGGGGTCAATAGCCCGGTTCGGGCCTTCGGATCGGTGGGTGGAACTCCTCGATTCATCCGCAGTGCTCAGGGATGTCGGATCACCGACAGTGACGGCAAGGAATACATCGATTTCGTGGGGTCGTGGGGACCGATGATTCTGGGCCATTCACATCCAGCAGTTCTCGAAGCGGTGGGCAGGGTACTGCGAGACGGGACCTCCTTCGGGGCTCCCACCGAGATGGAGATCGAACTCGCCTCCCTGATCGTCGACATGATCCCCTCGGCAGAGATGGTGAGACTCACCTCCAGCGGTACCGAGGCGACGATGTCGGCATTACGTCTCGCCCGCGGCATCACCGGTCGAGACCGCTGTATCAAGTTCGAGGGCTGCTACCACGGCCACGGAGATTCGTTTCTGGTCGCCGCAGGCTCAGGTGCTGCCACCCATGGCCACCCCTCCAGTCCTGGGGTACCCGCAGCCACCGCCGATCTGACCGGGGTTGTCCCATACAACGACCTCGCAGGGGTAAAGCAATACCTGGAGCAACATTCCGGTCAGGTTGCCGCCATCATCGTCGAGCCGATCGCCGGCAACATGGGCTGCGTTCCACCCGTGCCAGGATTTCTGGAGGGACTGCGGGAACTGTGTGATCAACACGGCTCGCTTCTCATCTTCGATGAGGTGATGACCGGCTTCCGGGTACACCCCGCCGGGGCACAGGGGCTGCTGGGCATCGAGCCCGATCTCACCACACTGGGCAAGATCGTCGGTGGCGGAATGCCGATGGGGGTCGTCTGTGGACCGCGCAAGTCGATGGAGCAGTTCTCTCCCACCGGTCCCATCTACCAGGCGGGTACCCTGAGTGGAAATCCCCTGTCGGTGGCTGCTGGAATCGCCCTCCTCTCCGAACTGAAACAGGAAGCTGCGACGATCTATCCCGCCCTGGAGCAGAAGGGACAAAGGCTCGTCAGCGCATGGCAAGAGGCTCTCGATCAGCGGGAGATCACCCACTGCTGGAATCGGGTCGGATCGATGTTTGGACTCTTCTTCAGCGACGGACCGGTCCACTGCTTCGCAGACGCCTCGAGATCGGATCAGGATCTGTTCCGACGCTTCTTCCATCACCTTCTGGATGAGGGGGTCTCCATCGCTCCATCCCCCTTCGAGGCGGGATTCCTGTCGATGGCGCACTCCGATGACGACATCGATCAGACGGTAGCAGCCATCCGCTCCTTTTGACTCCTCGTGACGACTCCTCGTGACCGGGATTCGACGTGACCGGGGAATCGAGAAACCCCTGCCGGCTTCCCCCGGTTTCCTGCTGGCTTCACTGAAGACAAAAAGAAAGCCTCCCGATCGTACAAGATCGGGAGGCTTTCTCGTGCGTCTACGAGGTCGTCTGGTGATCTCTACAGATCGTCAGCATCCCCGTTGCAGCCAAGTCCGTCTCCGGGTGTCGGATCGAGATCCGCAGCCGGGAAGGGTGCCATTGGCGCAGGTCCATCGAGGAACCTGTAGTTGAAGATGTAGATGGCATCCGCTGCATCGAGGGAGCCATCGTCATTGGTGTCACAGGCATCGTTGCAGGTCGGAACAGGGCCACCCTGGAAGAGGTGGTTGACCAGGTAGATACCGTCAGCAATGTTCACATCATCATCGGAGTTGCAGTCCGCTCTCAGGAACGGATTGAAGTTGACCACGGTCAACGTACCGCCAACGAGAGTCGGCTGATCGAGGAATCCCTGTCCAGCCCAGACTGCGTTGTCCTGGCTTGGAGATCCAACGCCATCGACGAAGTCGCTATTCATAGTTCCCTCGGCATTGGTCTGCCAGGCAACGGAGAAGAGTGCCGTGGTGGCACCGGCGGGGATCAGGTTGTCGTAGGTTCCGTCTGATCCGTCATCTCCCAGTCCACCCATGACGATATAGCCGGGGGTAGTGGTCGGATCCTGAACCGCGAAGAAGTCGAACGCGAAGTCAGGAGCGATGCCTGCAAGGCTCGCAATGGCCGGATCGTAGGAAATGTTGACCTGAACCGCATCGATGGCGGGCATGGTGACATTGACCAGGCTGACGGTCGTGGAAGCAGCTCCACCGAGAACTGCAGTGGAGGAGGAGGCGGTCAACTGGTTGGGGTTGATCACATCGACGCTACCACTCGACTGTGCCGGCGGAATGCTTGCTCCACCGACCACCACAACGGTGGATACCGGAGGAGTTCCGTTGGTATCACAGTAGTCCATCGAGGTATCGGATGAACCAGCGATGGTGACATCCATCGTCATCATCTCGAAACCAGACACTGCACCAATCGTTGCACAACCGGTGAAGCAAAGAACCACTCCCTGGGTTGCACCGGTGGTAAAGACACCGATCTGATGGAAGTCCGGCTCGCCGCCATTCTTCGCAGTTGCGGTATCGGCACCCATTCCTGCACCATCCACTGTCAACGCAGCGGGATCGACGCAGACACCAAGAGACCAGCCCTGGATCTCTCCGCCAGCATTATCCAACATGGCTGCTGCGGTGAAACTATCGCCGGTGGATCCAGCACCACCGGTCATGCTAAATGTGTAATCGTTGCCACCGGCCATCACGGTGCTGGACACCGAGAAGGCGATGGTCAAGACCATCAAGCTTGTCATCGTTTTGCGAAGCATTTGTAGAGTTCCTTTCGCTGTCACTCCAGGATGATTTCCATCCATATCACACCCCATTAATTTACAATCACCATGGAACAACACCTGTTGTCCTCGAGTTTCGCGAACCGCCATCTGGATAAACACACCTCCATATGGCGAACCGCACGCGCAGGTACCTTCAGTTCCGCCCAACGGCAGCTTGAGTCCACAGGGACTCGAGGTACATCAGTTTCAACTACTCACTATTACGAACCCGTAGATCCGCTTCCCTGAACGAGGGAGGTGAAAAAGTGTGTACGCGGGATCAAGAATCTTCCGCGTACACAACCCACCTCCTCGGGAATCACTCTGGCGGCCCATCTGTAAGATTTTCGGCCGCCGTGAAACCCGGTCCACAGATCGAGGACTCGAAGAATCGGTTCCGTGGGGTTTCCCCACAAACCATCACTAGTTCTCTGACCTGTATTAGCCCAAGCATCCACGAGTATATCGAGTTATCGGTCGATGCCAAGTACTGAAAGGAAGACACAGTTGGCAGGTAGTTGGCAGGTGAGAATGCCTTTAACACAGTTGATGAGGACGACCGCGCCTGAAGCGTCTCAGACCTATCCGGAAAGGAGTGAGGAGTGAGGAGCAAACCAGGTCCAAGTCTCTCAGAACACGGCCGTTCTCGTCAACAGCGTGGAGATAGAGGGGGTCTCACTTTTTCCGAGGCTCCAGAATCTCCCTAGCACTCCTCTATCAAACCGGGAAATTGTTACCGTGTCAATCTCGTTGTATACTAACAAACTCTAGTAAATCACGGATTTCATCCAATTCGAGTATCCAGTGCACCTCTGGCATCGCAGAAATCCCCGTCTCGGTGGCGTAGCCTTCCTCCAGGATGGCGGAAGGATCGACCAGGCTGCCGAGGATCTCGAGCCTCGTGCGTCGGCTCGCCACTCCGTCGAGGGCAGGACCCGCAACCCCACCGCTTCCATTCAAGGAGTGGCAGCGCTGACACTGGGCCTGTGGATGATCGCGAAAAACGACACGACCACGGTCGCTGTTGCCGCCGGCACTGGCCCAGGAAAAGTCGGCAACCCTGTCGCTACCATCCCCTTCCCGCAGGGTGCGAGCCCTGCGGCCAAGATCGTCTTCCCCCGCCATCTCTGCTGCGATGAGGAGATCGAGGGCCAGTTCCGTCGGCCACTTCCCCGACTCCAGCTGGTCGAGCCAGCTGTCCAGTCGCGATCGGACTCGTGGATCTGCCACTTCTTCACCCAGTGCACGGATGGCTCGTTGTCGTGATTCCAGCACCACTTCCCCTCGCACAATCTCGAGCAACGCATCGACCCTTTTTCCCTGGTCCGGTTCCAGACGCTCCGCTTCGATTCGCAATGCCGACTCATCCATCGACCGAGCCACCTCCCGGATCTCGACTGCGCGATCGGGATGAGTCGTCACCATCTGACGCAACGCCTGGACCCGATGCCGGTTCGACTGCTCTGCATCGGTGAGGATGCTCAGGTTCACCTCGTAGGGAAGGGAAACGCCGTGAACACTGGCAGCGTGGCGGGCCAGGCCCATCAATTCTCCGCCGGTTCCGATCAACTGGAGCAGCCCTGTACCGATCGCCTTCGCCACCTCGGAGTGAGCTCGAGGTGTCGAGGAGAAGGGGCGAATCGTCCCCCTGACGCGATCCCGAATCTCCGGCTCTAGCCACTGAGCAACCGACCGCAGAGCCTCTCTCCTCGCCTCGAGCGGCACATCAGAGCGACCCGCAAGACCGACAAGTGCAGCGGCGTGAGACGAATCACCATGACGCAGGGCCGCGTCGATGACCCTTCTCAGGTACGGCATTCGATGTTCCCCGAGAGAGTTGATCTGTCCCTGCGGTGCCGCAGCCAGCACCACCGCGCGGTCCGCCAGCGCTTCCAGCGCATCCGCAACGGGTAGATCGTGAATCGCTCTGGCAGCTTCGGTGGCGATCTGTGCATCCTCATCCGCCAGAAAAATGGCCAGAGCCGGGTGGGCTCCGGGGGAAATCCGCAGTTCATCAGGGGATTTGCCGGGGAAGAGGAGTCCCGGATGCCCTCGTTTCCTCAGGGCCAGCAACACCGCCAACCGCTCCTCCCGATCGGTCGAGATGGCACGCTCGAGCAGATCTGAAACGGTGGCAGATCCGGCCAGCCCCATCACCGCTGCGTGTCGCAAGAGCGGGTCGCTCACTCCATCGGTCCTGGCCATCTCGAAGAGACGGTCGACACACTCCCTCACACCGATCCTGCCCACCGAAAGGGCGGCCTGGAACCGGACCCGGGCAGCGGGGTCATCGAGGAGCTGTACCAGTGTTTCGGAGCCGATCTCCGGCAGATCTCCGAGCACCTTTGCCAGCTGTTCGCGAACCTGCTCCTCGTCATCCCCTCGCAGGGAGATCAGCTTTTTCATCTGCGCTGAAGTGCCTTGCTGATTCACCCGGGCCCACTGCCCCACTCCCCACACTCCATGACGGCGAGCTCGAACACTCGATCCGTCGAGAGCGGTGTCGAGGAGCAACGAGATCGCCTCCTCATCCCCCCTGGAGACGAGGAAAAACTGGACCCTCTGCCGAACCCTCCGGTCATCGTGATCGAGTAATCCGCTGACCTGCTCCGATGGGAGCGAGCCGAGGTCACAGGTGAGCCAGTGGCGGACTCGCTGCGATTCACTCTCCTTGTGGCTGTCCGGGTGCCACACCTCCATCAACCGTCCACGGTCGGTGGAGGTCCAGCCACCTCCCCATGCGGAAACCCACATCTTTCCATCGGGGGTGAAATCCACATCGGTACACAGCACCTTGTTGATGAAGACCTCTGGCCGTGCCAGTTCAAATCCCGCTCCACGATTCTCGAGACGGAATCTCCAGACTGAAGAGTTGCCCGGGCTGCCGCGGAAGTCACACAGGAAGAAGCAACCGTCATTGTCCTGCGGAAGTCCAGTTCCCGGGTAATGAACGAACCCGGAAGGTCCGCTGGTCAGGTGAGCGATCGGTGCCAGTGCCCAGACGGGACGAACCGGATGTTCCAGCTGCCAGATACCCTCCTGATTCCAGGGTCCCCGTTGATTCGACCCCTCGAGAGTCTGGTACTCCATCCTCCAGCCGGTTTCTGCTCCCCAGACGATTTGCATCAGCCGCGCACGGTCCCCTGCATCGGAGTTGTTGTCCCCGGTGAAGAGATCGCCACGATCATTGAAGGCCAGCTCCTGAGGATTCCTCAATCCGACATGCACCACCTCTAGACGGCTCCCATCTGGTTCACATCGAAACACGGCACCGGAGCCAGGGTCTCTCAGCAGACGACCATCTTCGGTAGTGAGGTGATATCCGCGATCCCCGATCGACCAGTAAATTCGTCCATCGGGTCCCCGCACCAGTCCATGCATATCGTGACCACGCAGGGCGATGCGTACCCCGAACCCTCGCTGCAGTGACACGTGCTCATCGGCGACCCCGTCGTCATCCGTATCGCTCGCCTTCCACAGGTGAGGGATGTTGGCGATCCACGCCTGACCCTCTTCGACCAGGACTCCAGCCAGAGTCCCATCGAGAGGCTCTACATAGGGAGGTGTGAACAGGGTTCTCTCATCGAGAATGCCGTCCCCATCGGAATCGACCAGTCGCGTCAGGCGATCTTCATGCGCGGTGTAGTAGCCCATTCCACCCTGGCGACGGTCCTGATGTTTTTCGTACATCGCCAGGCGCTCATCGACAGTCTGCAGACCCAGATCGTCCATCAACCAGTAGGGACTGCTCCTGTTGTCTTCCACTCCATCCTCTTGCCGCGCCGATTCACAGACGTACGCTCGCCCCTTTTCATCGATTCCGAAGGCCACCGGATCTCGGACCAGAGGTTCCGCCCCCACCAGGCGCTTCTGATATCCCTCAGGGATCTCCATGAGGTCGAGGGCAGCTGCCGCCGCATCCGACCAGCGGACGGCGTCAGTCGCCTCCTCAGTAGCACCTGAGGAGTCCTGAGGAGGTGGACCGGCCCACCCCGTTTGTGGCATCGAGAGCAAATTTCCGAGCACCATCGAGCCCAGCAGGATCGACAGGGAAAATTGCGAGGAGAGAGCAGGGAAGAGAACAACTCGGAGAATCAAATGCACCTCCATCGACCTCCATCAGGGAGGTACTCCTCCCTTCATAGAAATGACGGGGGTGCGGGTCAAGGGGTCAATTTCTATGAGGGGTTCTCGACAGGGCTAGACAAGGGAATAGCCCCGACGGTTTTCACCGCCGAGGCTGCTTATCAGGAACTGCACCTGGTACATCCTCAGGGACAGCTCGAGTAAAGTTCACATTCCAGGGAATCCTCTGTGGGATCGAGACCACACTGTCCCCATGGGGCCGAAGGTGGCGGTCCACCGACGAAAAGCGCGCTGAAGTGGTAGATGGCGTCGGAAATCTCGATCGATCCATCGTCATTTTCATCGAGTGCATCGAGACAGGTGACTGGCGTACCGTTGAAGATGTATCCAAGGATCACGATGGCATCCGAAATATCGAACGCACCATCATCGTTGGTGTCACCGCGGATGAATCCAGATTGACACTCTTCGACGAGCACCGTGAAGGTCGCTGTCGAAGTATTGCCAGCAGCATCGGTCGCCGTGACCTGAACCTGGGTCGACCCGACCGGGAATTCACTTCCCGACGCCAGCGAGGAGTCAATCGATCCCCCGGCGCAGTTATCGGTGAACTCGAGCGGATCCCAGCTCACCGTCGCAGTACAGGTACTCGGTTGCGGTGTAGCGGTGATAACGGTGGGCAAGTTGACGATCTGCGGTGCTTCGGTGTCAGTCACCGTCAGCACCATCTGCGCGGTAGAAGCGTTGCCGTGGGTATCCACCACGACGTAGCTGATCACGGTTTCCCCGGTGGGGATGAAACTGCCCTGGGGAAGACTGGTCTGAATCGTCGCAATACCACAGTTATCGGTGATGGTTGGATCGCTCCAGAATGCGAGGGTTCCACACTGGCCTGGACTGCTTGGTAACTCGACCAGAGCCGGGATTCCGGTGATCGCAGGACCTTCCGTGTCGACCACCTGGATGTTGAAACTCGCCTGGGACTCGTTGCCGGAGGTGTCGGTGGCCGTGATGGTCACCGTCGTCTCTCCAGGCTCCAGGAATCCACCGTTGAGCACCGTTGAGGTGACCCCTTGAAGATCACTGCAGTCAGTCACCACGACATCCTCCCACGAAACGATCGCTCCACAGGCACCTGGATCATTGGTGAAGACCAGATCGCCCGGAAGCTGCGAGATGGTCGGAGCTTCTGCATCCAGCACTGTGACGGTGAAGCTCTGCTCGGTGAGATTTCCAGCCTGATCGGTGGCGGAGTAGACTACCTCGTGAACTCCGATCTCCAGGAGAGAGGAAGGCTGCACGGTGCTGGTGATCGTCACCGCGGTGCAATCGGAACCGGTCGGCTCGGTCCAGCTGGCAAACGCCGAACAACTCCCCGTGGGAGCAGTCAACACGATGTCCGCTGGCATTCCGCTCAACACCGGAGATTCCGAATCGACGATGTGGATGGTGGTCACCACCGAAACCGAGTTGCCGGAGGAATCGACTGCAGTATGAGTAACCTGGGAAATGCCCAGCGGGAACTCGGTCCCGGATGGGGCACTACTGGTCGCTGTTGCAGTTCCGCACAAATCTCCGGCAAGCACAGGATCCCATGTTGCGATTCCCACACACTCACCCGGTGACAGATCAAATGTGAGGTCCGTTGCCACATTGATGAAGAATGGCGCTTCCCCATCCAGGACCTGAACCTCGAAGCTGGAACTGGTGCTGTTCCCTGCCGCGTCAACGGCGGTGTAGGTCACCATCGTCGATCCCAGCTGGAAGATCTCACCGCTCGAGTGGTCACCTGTCAGGATGACATCTGAACAGTCCGATACGACCGGCGCAGTCCAGGTTGCCGGGCCCGAGCAAAGGCCAGCAGTGTTATCAACGGTGACGGTTGCTGGCATGCCACTGATGGTGGGAGTTCCTGCATCGAGGACGGTCACATCGAAACTGGCACTCGATGAGTTCCCGGAGGGATCGGTTGCGGTGTAGGTCACCGTCGTGGTTCCGATCGGGAACTGAGAACCGGTGGTGTAATCCGCCTGCAGGGTGCTCGTGGAGGAGCAATCGGAGGTGGTCGGGTCTGACCACGTGGCGGTTCCGGAGCAACTTCCAGGATCACTATCGACCACGATATCCGCCGGCATCATGGCGATACTCGGTGCTTCCACGTCGAGAACGGTGACGGTGAAGGAGGCGGTCGAGGTGTTGCCTACCGGATCGGTGGCGGTGTATGTGACCTGCGTATCCCCCATCGGGAAGGATGTGCCGCTGGCGATGTCACTGCTGAGCGTATGCGAAACACAATCGGTCGCAGTCGGCTCGGTCCATGTAGCAACGGCCTGGCATGAACCAGCAGATGCCTGTACGGAGACCGTCTGAGGCAATCCAACGATCACCGGAGGATCGACATCGTGTACCGTTACATCGAAGCTCTGATGGCTCTGGTTTCCTGCCGAATCGGTGGCGGTGTAGGTCACCGTCGTGGTTCCGATCGGGAACTCGCTGCCGACGGCGTGGGTCGTCTCCAGAGCACTGAAGGTGCAATCGGTAGTGGTCGGTTCCGCCCAGACCACCATCATCGTGCAAGTTCCCGGTCCATTGTTGACCGAGATGTTCGGTAGATTCCCGATGATCTGCGGAATTTCCGCATCGATCACCACAACCCAGATGTTGTCGGTGGATTCGTTTCCGTATGCATCGGTGAAAGTGAAAATCACGACGTGGGTTCCGATGGGCAAGACGGTGCCATGGGCCACACTCGAAGTCATGACAAAATCGCTGCAATCACTCGCCTGCGGAGAGCTCCACGTGGCAGGTGCATCACATGCATCCTCCGCCGTGTAGATCTCAACCATCGTCTGTGGCATGAAGTCGATGCTTGGTGCGGTCGTATCCAGCACGGTAACCGTGAAGGAACTGGTGACCTGATTGAGCGCATCGTCATGACAGGTGTAGGTAACCAGGGTGTCACCCACCGGGAAAGAGTCTCCCGGCTGGTGAGTCGAGGAGACTACAGGGTTGAGACTGCAGTGATCTGCAAACACGGGAGCATCCCATGTGACAGGAAGCTGACAGTCTCCGAGTGGATTCTCGACGGTAACCTGAGTTCCAGGACCTGAGACCTGGAATGGGCTCTCCCCATCGGTGATCACCACCGAGAAGGAAACCTGCTGGGTGTTCGAAGCCGCATCGGTCGCAGTGGCGGTGACCGTGCTGGTCCCGAGACTGAAATTCGAACCCGACGCGTGGTCGTAGGTGATGGTCACCGGAGAACAATGGTCACTGGCGGTCGCATCTGGCCAGGTCACCGAAGCACTACAGGTCCCCGCTTCAGTGGTGGCAGTGATCTCAGTGGGAACCGAATCGAAGGACGGTGCCGTTTCATCGATGACGGTGACGGTGAAACTACTGGTCGTGACATTGCCTGTCGGATCAGTAGCCGTGTAGGTCACGATGGTGTCGCCGAGGGAGAACTCGGACCCGAGGAGCCGATCAGAGGTGATGGTTGCTGAATCACAATCGGTCGCCGTTGGTTCAATCCAGGTCGGCAACCCGCTACAAGAACTCGGTTGCGTCGAAATGGTGAAACTCTCGGGCATTCCGACGATCTGCGGCTGTTCATCATCGACCACGGTTACGTTGAAGGTCTGATCGGTGGTGTTTCCAGACTGATCGGTGCAGGTGAGTGTCACCTGGGTGGTTCCGAGGGAGAACGGGCTACCGGAGGGGGCGCTGGAACTGAAGGTAACTGCACCGCACAGGTCGGTTCCCGTCGGATCTGGCCAGCTGGCCATTGCCGTACAGAGCCCCACCTCGGATGGAATCTGCAGGTCATTCTGTGTCGAGGTGAAGGAAGGAGCTTCCTGGTCAAGAACGGTCACTGTGAAGCTCTGGCTACTCTCATTGAGAACCGAGTCGGAGCTGGTGTAGGTCACCGTAGTTTCGCCGATCGGGAACGAATCTCCCGGGTTATGAGTGACCTGGAAGGTCACCAGTTCGCAATGATCGATGACCTGAGGATGAGTCCAGGTCGCTGTTGCTTCACAGGTACCGGGTACGTTGCTCAATTCGATGTTTGCCGGCATCTGGAAGAAAGCGGGGGCCTCCGCATCGGCCACGGTGATGTTGAAGGACTCGGTCGTGGTGTTCCCTCCCGCATCGGTTGCGGTATAGGTCACGGTCGTGACTCCAACATCGAAGAAGGCACCTGAAGGGTGGCTCTGTGAAACCTGGCTGATGGAACAGTCGTCGGTGTACTGCGGTTCTGTCCAGAAGACCTGAGCGGAACAGAGCCCAAGGCCTGAATCCGCATTGATATCCTGAAGTACGATATCTGCCGTCGGAGAGGAAGTATCCATCACCGTCACGAAGAAGGTGTGAAGGAAAGAATTCCCCGCATCGTCGCTCACCGTGTAAGTCACTGCGGTGACCCCTACCGGTAAGGCTGTCCCTGGTTCGACATTTGTGGTCAAAGTGACCGCACTGCAGTTATCACTGGCGGTGGGCGCCGGCCAGCTGGCCACGGCGGTACACTCACCTGGATTGGCAACAATCGTCATGTCGGCGGGAGCATTCACCAGATCAGGAGGCGATCCGTCGGTCACGGAGACACTGAAACTCACCGTGGATGAGTTCCCTAACGGGTCGGATGCAGTGTAGAAAACCTGCTGTACTCCGATGGGGAAAAGTGATCCTGAGGAATGAGTCGAGGTCAGTGTCGTGGAAGTACAATCCACGGCAACCGGCTCTTCCCAGGTCACAACAGCATCGCACTGGCCGTTGGTGGTGACCACCTCGATGGGACCTGGCGTACTCACGAACTGCGGTGTGTCGTTGTCGAGAACCGTCACGGAGAAACTCTCCGTCGTTGAGTTTCCTGACGAATCACTCGCCGTATAGGAAACAACCGTGGTGCCAACTCCGAACAGAGCAGGAGGTTCAAAGACAGTCTCCACCGAGGAAAGGAAGCAGTCATCGGTGATGACCGGCAACGCCCAGTCGAAATTCACTCCACAGATGCCGGGAGGAGGCGCAAGCGTCACGTTGCCTGGCAGCCCGGTGATCAATGGTGGGGTCTCATCGGTCAGCGTGATGATGAAGGACATCTGACTCGTGTTCCCCGTTGAATCCACTGCGCTGTACGTCACGACCCTACCGGCAGTGGTAACCAGAGCAGGGGAGGTCGGGGTCGATATCATCGTCACGCCGCTGCAGTCGCTGACGACTGGTTCATTCCAGCTGACGAGTTGATTGCAACCTCCACCGCCAGTGGTGAGGGCGATGTCTGGAAGTTGCTCGATAACGGGAGGAGCCACATCGATGACATTCACATTGAAACTGGATGTGATTTCGTTTCCACCGCCATCGATCGCCGACACCTGAACCGTGGTCGTTCCCATCGGGAACATCGAGCCTGATTCGATGCTGGTGGTGATGGAGGGAAGGGAGCAATTGTTCGCATCGAGCGCAAACGGGGGTGGCCATGAAACCTGGGCTTCACAGGAAACCGGATCGCTCAGCGCCGTGATGTTGCCCGGAACCGAGATGAAGAAGGGCGGATCAGGCTCCAGGATCGTCACCTGGAACACTGCGTCACTGGAATTTCCTGCTTCATCGGTCGATGTGTAGGTGACCGTAGTGGCACCTGAAAGGAACAGTGCTCCTGGATCATGGCTACTGGTCATCGTCGGCTGCGAGCAGTCGTCGGTTGAGGTCGGTGGCTGCCAGGTCGCCGGAGATTCACATTCTCCACTATTGATCGTGATGACGATGTCCGCCGGAACCCCGGTGATGACCGGTGGTAACGAGTCGTAGATCACTCCTGCAAGGGCATCGCATGTATCTGGAATGGAGTTCTGGTTGCAATCAGCACTGAGGCCATCGGCAATTTCACAGCTATCGATGAGGCTGTTCCCGTTGCAATCCTGAGCGAGCGAGGCCAGATCGCAATCATCGGGGACTCCATTGCCGTCACAATCGTCTGCCAACCCCTGGCTCACTTCACAGGGATCGAGGATGAAGTTCTGATTACAGTCCATCGTCCCCGAAGCAAAGTCGCAGTCGTCAGGAATTCCATTCCCGTTGCAATCTGGTGAACCGGACGCCATCTCGCAGGAGTCCAGGGTTCCATTGCCATTGCAATCGGTGAAGACGAGGCTTGAGAGGAAACGCGTTCCCGATGCGTTGGTGGCAAACATCGCCGCCTCCCCCGAAAGAGACAGTGGCGAGGATCCACTACCTGCCGGGGTTTCCAGACAAGGAAGCAGCGCATCGACAGTCTCGATCATGAAGCCGAAGTTCCATCCGGTGGCAGATCTGGTAAAGAGCCGAAGGCCACAGGAGGTCGTCACCAGTGCGTGGTTTCCCTCCAGGGTCATGCTTGGATCGGCAGATGCCTGGAAACTGAGGACCGACTCTGGCGCCCAGCCTCCCGCCCCCCTGAGGAAGACATTTGCACCGAGGCCAGATGGCAGGATCAGCCGTACCTCACCGGCGGACTGATCGAGACTGATGCTGGTTCCTGATGCCACTGCCAGTGGATGGGTCGCATCGAGTAGCCACTGATTGGAGGCGAGTCCCTGGTACTGGAAAGTGAGCACTTCGCTCGTCTGAGGAGAGGTGGTGCTGACATAATCTCCACTGAGTGAAACTGTCGATCCCATCTGGGATCCCGCAGCTCCTGCGGTGGATCCGGCGGCGATCCATGTCGAATCGCCGACTCCATCGAAGACCCTGGTGAAGAAGTACAGCTCATCGGTTCCGGGAGAGCCTACTGCGAGCAGGTCTCCTGAATGATCGAGTACCGTTCCCCAGCTAGGATCTCCCGAACCGGCTATCGCTCCGCTAAGGGTCGAATGATGATTCCAGACCGCCCCATCGAAGCTGTAGAGTCGAACCTCATCGGCAAACCCGAGGATCAGATCGGACCCTTCGAGAGAAGCAGATTGCAGCGTGGCGCCGAGCAGATCGATACTCTGAAAAATCAGCCAGCTGCCCGCATCTCTTTGCAGTACCTCGAGCGAGGTACCATCCGATTGCGCAGCCCAGTTCCCATCGAGCATCACGTGTGTCGCTGCGCCGATGCCAGCGACTCCCTCGGATGCGATCTCGCACTGACCGGAAACGATTCCAATCGGTGCAAGGAACAGGATTACGGCCAACAGGACCGCTTTCGCCGCGACGGTAAAACGGTCGATGCACACACAAGAACCGGAAAATTCGGTGACGTGGAACATGTGTTCTCTCCCCAATTAAGTCGTGATAATTCACAATTCAGTCCCATCAAATGTATTGATTTGTATATTCTCAACAATGCCCAAAAGCCATTTGTCAGTAAGTAGATGCAAGACCTCTGTGAGGCAGGAGTGACAGATCTGGTCGGATCAGGGCGGTTGATCCGTCAGAGCCTGCGGCTGCTCTCGACCTGGAAGGTGGGAGCGTATACGCTGCGCCGCTTGTGCTCTCAGAATCCCTCGCTGGAGCGATGACAGCATCGGAGAGAGAAGAGAGAAGAGAGAACAGACTCAGAAAAAAGAAGCGCGATGTCCCCGTAGCTCAGCTGGATAGAGCATCGGATTCCTAATCCGAAGGTCGCAGGTTCGAATCCTGCCGGGGACGCTTCAAATCATCCCGCCGCTACGAGGAACTTCAGCCCTGAATTGCTCTGTTCAGGCCAGCAACTCCTGGGCAAGTTTTAGCCGGGTAGTGATATCGACCCCCTCGGGGCAGGCGCGGATGGCAGCGGCGAAATCGACCCCGTCGATCTGCCGCTCTGCCGGTGACATCCTCCGATACAGTTCCTTCGCCCGCTCCGGCTCGTCGTAACACTCGTAGTACATCAGATAACGGAGAGCGTCGGAGACTCGTGTGTTTGCAGCGATCTTCGGCTGGCAGTGATGATTGCATCCCATGCACGAGAAGCCGCTGGTACACGCTGCCAGGCGATTGAGCTGGTGGAAATCACTCATACCGAGCTTGATCGGAGACTTCGCTGCAGCCACGTTCTCCTCGAGCAATTCGAGGCTGTCCATGTGGGAAACGGCGGAATCGATGCGCTCATCAGCCCACACCGCCTTCAGTTTTGCCTGGCCCAGGGTGAAGTCCTTCGACTTGAACTTGATCACCTCTTCCTGGGCGGCAGGCACCGATTTCTGCGTCTTCATGGCGATCAGCCCGATCTTCGCCTTCTTGCAGTTATCGATGGCCTTGTTCAGTTCCTTGTCTCCGTACTGACCGAAGCTGTAGCGGAACATGATGGCATCGATGCCACCAACCCTCGCCGCCTTGTTCATCAACTCGACGACATTTCCATCGTGACAGGAAAAGCCAAAGAACTTCGTCTTGTTCTCCTTCTTGAGCCTTTCCCCCATCTCGATGTACTCCTTCTCCAGGTACTTCTCATCGGAGACGTAGTGCATGAAGAAGAGATCGAGATGGTCGACCTCGAGTTGCTCGAGACAGGTGTCCAGATCGCGGGTGTAGGTTTCTACAGTCGCACGGTTGTTTCGGGGAGGAGCCTTGGAGGTGATCCAGATGTTGTCGCGCCCGACCTGCTTCACGAAGGGAGCGAGTGTCTTGTGGCTTTCACCGTTGGCATAGACGAGAGCGGTATCGAGGTAATCGACTCCCGCCTTGAAACCACGGTGCAGCATCTTGTCGTACTTGGGATCGAAAACCTGTGAGCAACCGAAGAGGAGAATCGGGATCTCCTTGCCGGTATCTCCCAGCTTTCTCCTGGGAACCCTGGGCAGCAATTTCTGTCCCTGTGGATCCTGATCAGGTTTCGCCGCCGGCTCCGGGTCCTGACCCGATGCGATTCCACTCATGGCAGTCAAGCTGGCCCCTGCCACCAGACCCTTCTTCAGAAAATCCCTGCGGCCTACATCCTGTTGGTCTTCCATATCACATCTCCCAATCCTGGTCTCTCGGCTGGTGATCCTACCCCTCTTTTGCCCTGCTCTTCAACAACAGGCTTCGCTCACTGGAGCGGCTCTCCCCCACAGCCGTGACATAAACGGCACGGTCATCTCGCACTGGGCACTCTGCCTGGCAGATTCCGCATCCGATGCACAGATCCGGGACCATGAAGGGCTTGTTCAGTACAACGACCTCGTTGAAGACATTCTTGACCTCCTCGTCGTGGGTCTGGATCGCCTTTGGTGATACGGGACAGACCTCTTCACAAACCACGCAGGGGATGTCCATGGCGTGGGGTAAGCACCTTCCCTTGTCGAAGAAGGCGGTACCGAGAACGATCGGTCCCTGCTCCTGGTACTCTCCCTTGCCCATCTTCTCATCGACGGTGATCTTGCGAATCGCTCCGGTGGGACACACTTCCGAACAGAGGGTGCACTTCAACTGGCAGTGAGCGATGTTGAAGTTCATCACCGGGGTCCATAGACCCTCTAGCCCTCCCTCCGCCCAGGTCGCCGGCTGCAGCACGTTGGTGGGGCAAGAATTGATGCACTGATCACACTTGATGCACTTCTCCAGGAATTCCGGCTCCGCCACCGAGCCCGGGGGCCGGATCAGGTCTGGAGAGAAGTTCGCATCGGTATTGGTGCCATGGATCTTCAGGAATGGATATCCGAGAGCGCCGACGATGCTCGCGAAGAACATCCTGCGCTTCGAGACATCCGGCAGCAGTTTCACCTGTTTTCTGTCGAGCCCGACCATCGTGAAGGAAAGTGCGTCTTCCGGACAATCATCGATGCAGTTCATGCACGAGAAGCACTCGCTGACCCTGACCTGTGCCTGTGGATCTGCAGCTCCCTCACACCGGTGCAAGCACATGTTGCAGTCGGTGCACTTGTGAACATCCCGATTGATCCTGACGAGAGAAAATCGAGACACCGCTCCAAGCAGTGCTCCCAGCGGACAGAGAACCCTGCAGAAGAAGCGTGGAATGAACACATTTGCCCCGAGCAGGACCAGCATGAAGAGGCCGATCCAGAAGGAACCGACAAAGATACGACTGGGTACTCCCGGTGCAAACTTGAGCTCGTCGATCCACAGCGGATCGATGCCCGGCATCGCATCGATGGACATGTCGAACATCGGTGCCACGACCGTGGCGACGGTGCGGTACATCAGGCAGATCGGATCGAGCAAGCCGATCTGGAGCGCACCCATGGCAGCCATGATGAGCATCACCGTGAGCACCGCATACTTGAAGAAATACATGTCGCGGTAGCGATTGCGTTCGAAGTTATCCTTGGTCTTGTGGATGTTGAAGATCCAGCCGACGAACTGGTGCAGTGTTCCGTAGGGGCAAATCCAGTTGCAAAAGACTCGCCCCGCCAGCAACGTCAAACCGAGCACCAGTAATCCCCAGCCCAGATATCTGTAGACATACCCGGTGGAGAGCATCGTCGAGATCATCACCAGCGGATCCATCTCGAGGATTCGCGAGACGGGATACCCCGCCAGGCGGGTCGTCCACGTCAACCAGCACAGCACCAGAAACGCGCCGAAGAAGAAGATCTGCGAAACGATCCTCACATTGGTCAACCGCAACTTCTTGCGAACCGGCGGAGGGAACATCTTCAGCTTCGGCTGTGGTTGCGACCCGGGAGTGCCGTCGGAAGAGTTCAAGTAATCTCCTTCAGACGTCCCTCGAAGTCGACCTGGCCACCACCCTTCTCTTCACACTTGTGAAGGTATTCAGGCAACTGGTCCGGATCCCTGTCGAGGAGATTCTGGAACGCCCAGGCATCCTGGGCGACCGGATCGAGCGAGGCCATCACCACATCCCTGGTCACAACATTGGAAGGATCACCACCGGTCGGGCCATTCTCCATCAGCACCTTGGTACCATCGAGAATCGTCAATGTGGGTCTGATCATGATGGACAGGTCAGAAACGATCTCGTGGATGTCCTGATGAAACTGATTCCTTCGTCCTCCTAGCAAGCCGTACCAGTTCTTGACCCCCATCGAAGCGTGGCAGAGGTTGTGATCTTTTACCGGTGCTACACCGATCACCTTGTCGACATTGGTGAAGGGTCGATGGAAGAAAGCCCACTCCTCGATCAGCGTCGCCCCGGGCGTGTTCAACTGTCGGAATGCATTGGGGTCGGGAAGATACACGCGTCCACCCGCCTTTTCGGTAGCCTTGCGCAGCCCCGTCTTCATGAAGCAATCGGGCGGTGACTCGATGGGGTTATCACAAACCCTCACCTCCTGTGCTCGACAGTCGACCAGGATCAGCTTGATCAGCGCCTCGATCAGAGCGGGCTGACTGGTAGCACCCAGTGCCGGTGATCGATCGAAGGCGACATTGGGCTTCACCAGCACGATATCTCCCGGCTGGATGTAGTGTTTCAATCCGCCGACGGCATCGAGAGCCTTGCGCAGCATCTGATCCGGGGTTCCACCCCGGCCGATGCCCACATCGGCGTTCTGGTTGACCGGCTTCGGCACACGGAAATCGTTGAGACGGATCGGTTTGACGCTGGGCTTGCTCAGCAGTCCTGTTCTGTCCTTCATCGACAGCGGCCACTGTTCCGGAGCAAGGCTCAGATATCCGGCAGTCCCGAGAATCCCTGCCGCCGCCCCCAGCCGCCCGAGAAAGACACGTCTCTCCATCGGCTGTTTCTGATAATCGGGATTCTGGATCGGTTTCTCGGGGCGTGAAGCATCGACGGGATCGACCGGCCTCGGGAGTTTCTTCGGAGTGTCATGTTCACTCATCGGTACTCCCTCTCCTCGCCGACATGGTAGCCCTCTTGGGCTTCTCCGTCTGCATCGGTCCGTTCCATCGCCTCCGCACCGGTCAGGATCGCTGGCAGGGACTCCAGCAACTGAATCGCTGCCACGCCATCGGGGTGTCTTTCAAAACCGAAGACCCGGGTCCCTTCCTGCAGCAACCCGAAATGAGTCTCCAGAAATCGATGTCTCAGCAGGACGCTGTGATCTGCAGACCGGATGCTCTCGTAATCCTCGAGCAACTCCCGATGCAACCTCTGGTAGAGCTCCCTCGCTTCCGCTTCGGAAGGAGCTGCGTGGATGAAGATCCGTGCATCCTCTGCATCTTCGATGGAGGCGAACCAGAACTCACTGGCAAACCTGTACTGGAACACATTTGTCGGCTGGTAGGCGATACCGTCGAAGGGAACCCCCAGATTCAGATGAAGAAAGGAGTACCCCGCAGGTAGAGAGTCGGCGACATCCCGCTTCGAGAGTGTGGCCAGTACCCTGGCAGTCATCTCCTCGGCCGCAGCATCCGCTGCATCTGCAGTGATCTGAAAGTGCAAGGAACCGCTGATTCCCATGGCACCCAGCGGGTTGGATGTGTATTGCACGCTTCCCTGTTGCTGAACCGGTCGGTCTCCTCGCAATTCCTGATAGACACCCAGGCTTCCCTCGAAGGTGCCTTGGTCGTAGAGGAATACATCGACGAAACGACCGCGAGCGGGATGCTCGAGTGACAGCACCGTCAGCTCCTCGAAGCCGAACTTGAAATACTGTTCCGCCTGCCCGTTGATCTTCTCGAACAGATTCTCTCGGTCAAAGATCTGCGGATTGCCGGAACTGCGCCAGCCACCGGCGAGAAGCGATGAATCGAAGGGGCCTAGACTCACTACAGCGGAACTTGCCACCTCGAGTTCGGGATCTCGCCAGCGTTTCAGAGAGGTCTTGTAGAGGGTGTCTTTCACCGACTGGGCCTTGAGCAGAGCGATGTCGATATCCCTCTCGCCTGGATCGTATCGATCTCGCTGATCTACCAGCCAGATCGCCATGGCGAAGATGATCAGGATGAGAAATGCACCGACCATCGTTTCGATGGAAGAGATCCTCTTGCGAAGCAGCCTCGGCCTCGCGAACCGATTGAACACCTCGCCCTTTCTCGCCATCGATACCCTCCAGGTTGCTTCACAACATTCTAGCCGCAGCGGGCTTCGCGAACAGGGCATGGTCCGATGGCTGGTCGCCGCTACGGGTGAAGCGGCTCCTGTCCCTGACAATCGATTTCTACGACCAGATCTCGCCGTTTCGAGTCACTCGTGGCCAGCATCCCGAATCAGGTTGTGGCGCCGCCCATCCCCATGTCCTGACGGTAGAAACTGGCGATTTCTGGAAAGTCGCCTCGATGTCTCCCGGAAATACAGGACTACCATTACAATCAGAGTGCAGAGACGTACAGGATGGTCGGAGATGCCCAGGGCCACGGCATGGTCGAGGTGCTCACCGGTCAGATCGACGGCGGAAACTGAAGAATCGCAGCGCCGTCGACCTGTGGATCTCATGGATGTGACCGACGGAACTCTTTGCTGATGGTGAGGATCGATGTCCCAACTACTGCTGATCTCCCTCTCGTTACTGATCACCCCCATCTCGACCGGAGATGATGCTCACGCCATCCGGGCGGTACACAAACAGCTGGTCGCCGCAGAGAAAGCGGCAGACCTCCCGGCGATTCGACGTAACACCGTTGCGCTCCTCAGTGCATGTCAGGGACAGGATCTGCAATCCCTGCTCTCATCCGATGCGGATGCCCCGGTCCTTCGCGGCTGCATCTTGACCATCGGAATCGACCACGGTCTCAAGGGACGACACGATGATGCGGTCACCTCACTGGGACGGCTGCAGGAGAAGTTCCCAGACAGTGCCGAGGCGAAGAAGGCACTGCTTCCGCTGGCGCGGGCCTGCTCTGAAACATCTCGTCTCGAACAGAGCTTGACTCACTGCAAGCGAGCCACCGAAGTTCTGGAGCCTGGCACCCCCGAGTTCCGGGAGGCATGGTTGTTGAAGGGGGATGTTCATGCGGCGCTTGGAGATCAACTCGATGCCCGTCGCGCCTGGAGCCGCTTGACCGATGACCTCGATCGCAACGGGGATGATTCGCGAGCCCGTCGCAATTCGAAGGTTCGACTGCAACTACTCGGCAAAAATGCTCCCGAAATCGCCGGTGCCATGTGGTTCGGAGAGAAGCAAAAACCACTATCCGCACTTCGCGGAAACGTTGTGCTTCTAGATTTCTGGGCGACCTGGTGTGGTCCCTGTCGAATGCTGATGCCTGGTCTCGACAAGATCTACTCCGAACGCAAGGCGACAGGCTTGAAGCTGCTCGGAGTCACCAAGCCGTATGCACGTGGTTGGCTTCCTTCGAAGGACCAATCGAACCGAGGCGAGAGTGTCACCGGAATGAACGCCACCAGCTTCCCTTCGCACCTACTCGAGTTCCGGCGTCGCTTCGGTGTCTCCTACCCCTTCGTCGTCACTGGCCGCAGTCAGTTCGATGCATACGGCGTCGGTGGAATCCCCATGGTGGTGTTGATCGATCGCAAGGGATCGATTGCCTGGGTACGAGTCGGTGCCGGGGGCGAAGGGTTGCTCGAGGAAGCCATCGATCGGCTTCTGGCGAGAAAGTAACGGGTACTGATCGGCCGATCAGGAACTTTTCGACACTCAGAGGCCGCCCCTGAACCTGTCCGATCGGCTGAACAATACCCACGCCGAAAGTAACAGCAGGCCACAGTTGGTCGCCAGCTTCGGGCAGACGGGAATCTCCCCCGATCCACAGCCACAATCGGCCACTACATCACACAGTCCCTGAAACTCGGGCTTGGTTCCGATCAACGACAGACCCAGCATCATGACCAGCGGAGTAAACACCGCCAGCATGCCGGTGGTCAGCAGGGCAGCACTTCGCAACTGGATGCCACTGAGCAATGCCGCAGCGCACGCCACCTCGAGCCATGGCAGAACCACCGCCAGACCGTTGATGATCCAGCTCGGTTGCAGTGGCAATACCTCGTATCCCTTGAGGCTCTTCATGAAGGCGACCGGATCCCCGACCTTCTCCGCACCGTAGTACAGGAATGTGAAACCGACGATCAACCTCGCCAGTAATAGCGGTACCCCTGTCGCATCGAGAGCCTTTAGTTTTTCGATCATCTCGGCTCCGATCCAGCGACTACAGGCATTCCATTGTCGGTCCACTCATTGAGCCCACCTTCGAAGACGTAGATGTTCTCGCCTGGAATGCCGTAGAGGGAGGAGAGATCGGCAGCGAGATGAAGGCTGTCCTCGCAGTCTCCCCCATTGCAGTAGACGATGACGAAGAACGCCATCTCCAGCGCTGGCAGCAATTCCTCGATCAGACGATCCGATTCGTAGTGATAGAGCCATAGAGCTCCTGGGATGTGGCTCTCCTCGTATAGATCTCTGGAGCGAGCATCGACGAAGAGGTAGATCGACTCGCCACTCTCTCTCAGTTCCGCCTCGGCGGTCTCGAAATTATCCCTGGCTTCTTCGAAGGTCAGCCTCTGGATTCCGTCGTCCGGTTCGATGTCGGTCGATCCCTGATCGGCAGCGGTTGGCTCCGAATCCCCACCGTTCCCGGATTCGGAAACGGGCGGATCGATCACCACGGTACCACTGGTACCGCTCGAATAATCGCGACCGAGAGTGATGTAACCTTCAGACCTGACCGCATTGAAGGAGAGTCCAACCAACGCAGCAGCAACCACCAGGAAGAGAGCTCCACTGCAGGTATTCCTGCACTGTTGACTCGAGGTGGTGCCTTCTTCAGGGGGAAGTTTTCCAGGGGATTCCATCTCTGACATGAAACTCACTACCTCCGGATCGATGGGACGGATCGATGGGACGGATGATCAGGACAGAAGCAGTTGCGAGCACGGCCATCGGCACACCGATTCGACTCGTACTATTCGTTTCTGTGCATCCGTACCCAGTGATCAGTGATCAGCAACAAGGGATCGGTAGAAACCAATCCCAAACCGCTGGAAGTGTATCACTTGCCACGGATGATTCGGAAAGATTTGAGCGAGTTGAATCTTCAGGCGGTATCTGGCTGACTCATGACCCAGTGCCCATTTCCGTCCTGGACGAACTCGTCGTGACGACGGAGATGCTGGAAAATAGCCAGATACAGATTCTTGGTCGCTTCCTCCGGATGCTTGCGGGCGATTTCATCTCGCACCTCTGCCGGAGTCATCGGGTCGCTCGCTTCCCGCAGAACCTCTTCCACCTGGGAACGAATCCAACCTCTCGGACGGCGACCAGATGGCGTCAATCGACGCATCGAGCCCCCAGCCGTGGCAAGGTATCCACGTACCTCGGGGTACTGACCCAGGAAATCCCGGATCTGATCCTCGACACGGTCGAGCTCTTCTCGTAAGCGTATTCGCTTGCTTTCGAGACGATTCAACTTGCCGCTATTTTCTTTGAGGGTGACCAGTTGTCGTAATGCTTCGACATCGAGTCTACCGAGATTACCCATCTCTTGCTCCATACTCATATTCATACAACCCTTCCCGGATCAACTGACTCCCGCTGGAAATCAGACCCTGTGGCAGCACCGTCAGGTGTTTGCTCCAGCCACAGCGCACATTGGAGGTCCTCACAACCTCAGAAAAATAGTGGACGCGTCCATCCTGTTCGTTTTTATTGATACAACAGCAACAGACAACCGGCGGATCCTCACCCGACCTGGTATCTTGATGACCTTCACTCAATAAGGGAGAGTGTGAGTCATGTTTGTCCAATACTGTCACATGTAAACTCACGAGACAAGTAGAAAAGGTGAAATTAGATCGATGTTAATCCTTTGAATACTCGGCTGGTTTTGTATATTTTCGCCTGTGCGAGCCTCGCTGTGGTCGCTGGTTGCGCCCACATCCCCGGAAAAAGGGCTCCCAGGCACGGGGACGAGATCGTCATCTGCGGCCAGATGGTCCATACCGGCGTGCCTGTGGTCCTGTGGCTCGATTCAGGGGGCTATGACGGGTATCGCGGTCATCGACACGATCAGCCCGAGGTCTCCGGTACCCGCGATCAGCCGGACCAGACGCTTCGCTTCGGCTCGATGCGCCGTGGGCTCCCCCAGTCGATGAAAATGCGGATCCAGCGACAGG
The DNA here is from genome assembly GCA_964412635.1 of uncultured Planctomycetia bacterium. GTDB lineage: Bacteria > Planctomycetota > UBA8108 > UBA1146 > UBA1146 > QNYK01. The sequence goes on from CAYPPQ010000018.1 coordinate 26,796, forward strand.
GGTGGAGCCTTGACGAACTTGGCAGCGTCATTGACACGGTGGTCCTTCATTACGATGCCTGCGGATCGTCAAGTCGTTGTTTCCATATCCTCCACGATGTGAGAGGACTTTCTTGTCATTTTCTCCTCGATGTCGATGGCACCATTTATCAGACGCTCGATGTCAAGGAACGAGCCTGGCATGCCGGCGTCGCCAACGATCGGTCGATCGGAGTGGAAATCGCCCATTTCGGTGCCTTTCCCACCGCCCAGGAAGCGGACCGGCATTACCTGACCATCGACGGAGAGATCCAGCTCGATCCCGATTCACTGAAGGGGACATCCGCCGAGGGGGCCGTTCCCTTTCCGGCACGAGATGCTCTCTTCGACGGCGAGATTCACGGGCAGATGCTGCACCAGCGCGATTTCACCGAAGCCCAGTATCGTTCACTGGAAGCTCTCCTCATCACCTTGTGTCGAACCCTGCCCGGAATCGAGCCGGTGGTTCCAAGAAGAGGGGATGGAGCGGTGCAGGATCGACTCCGGGAAGAACCGGAATCAGGTCCAGTGGCGGGAATCGTCGGGCACTGGCACGTCGGAAGCCACAAGGTCGATCCAGGGCCCGCTTTCGACTGGAATCGCATCGAGAGCGCGCTCCAGGATGCGGGACTCGGCGACTCCAACCGCTAGCAAGAGCATCCGCGGTCGATCTCCTCGCCGATCATCTTCTCTGGCGCAACGCCTCGAAGATCACGACCGCAGTAGCGGTGGCCACGTTGAGAGAATCGGCATGACCAGCCATCGGGATCTTGACCTGAACATCGGTCTGTTCGAGCCACTTTTCGTCGAGGCCGTACTGCTCACTTCCGACGACGAGAGCGGTCGGACCACACAGGTCCGCCGCCGTGTACTCCTCTGATGCATCGGGTGAAGTGGCGACCAGTTTTACATCGTGCTGCCGGAACCACTCGATCGCCTCCTCACTTGTCGCTTCCACCACCGGTACGGTGAAGAGGGTGCCAACACTGGCTCGAACCACATTGGGATTGAACAGATCGGTGCAGCGGTCGACAACGACAACCCCATCAATTCCCGCTGCATCTGCAGTTCGCAGCAGTGTTCCCAGGTTGCCCGGTTTTTCGATGGCCTGCGCCACCAGGAACAGTGGATTTTCGGCGGGGGAATCTCCAAGCAAGCGATCAAGGGTCCAGCTGGGTCTGGGAGCCAGGCCCAGCAACCCATCGGGCCGATCGCGGTAGGAGATCTTCTGGAACACCTCTTTTGTCACCGGCTGAACCACCGCACCGCAACTGTCGATCGCTTTCTCCAGCAAGGCGGGTTCATTCTTGCCGAGATAGAACTCGGGACAGCAGTAGATCTCGTGGAGAGGTTGCTTCCCCTCCACCGCCCGGGTCAGTTCCCGGAATCCTTCGATGAGAAACAGGCCCTCGCGATCACGATCGCGTCGGTCACGCAATCTCACGACCTGTTTGACCCTTTGATTCTGCAAGCTCGAGATCGGTTCCGGTGATTCCATCTCCATCAACGGCGGCTCCATCGGGCCCAGGATCCAGTGGAGAGTACCCTGCCATCCTGCGATTCGAGATCCATCGAACCCATCTTGCAGCGGAGTCCGCAACGATCCTCGACCAATCTTGCGAGGACCTCCGGGGTGTATCCGGTCGTATGAGCGGAGATCAGCAGAAAACTGGCCTCGGCATCGAGTAGTTCCCTGCACAGATCCAGCATCTGGATCACATCCCTGTCGATCTTCCAGACCTGTCGCCCTGGTCCCCTTCCGTAGGAGGGTGGGTCGAGGATGATTCCGTGGTAGCGATGCTCCCTGCGAATTTCTCTCTTCAGGAACTCCATCGCATCATCGGTGATCCAGCGCACAGGAGCATCTTCCAGACCGGCGGCAACGGCATTCTCCCTGGCGCAGCGGATGCTGGATTTTGAAGCATCCAGGTGACAAACCCTGGCTCCCGCCGAAGCCGCAGCGAGGGTGCTTCCTCCGGTGTAGGCAAACAGGTTGAGAACCTCGAGCGGTTCTCCGGCAACCTGCCGCGAAATCCACTTCCAGTTCTCCTCTTGCTCGGGAAAGATCCCGATGTGCCCGTGAGCGTTGGCTCGAAGATTCCAGCTCAGTCCCGCGTGGTTGCCGATCCACGGCTGGGGAGGAGAAGATTTCCAGTTCCAGGATCCCTTCCCGTCCTTTCCTCGAAGGTAACTCCCGTCGACCTTCTCCCACATCTTTGCCCGGGTTTTGCTGCCGGTGGCATTCGATTCGGGGCGGATGAACTTGATCCCACCGATCGATTCCAGTTTTTTCTGCTCACCGAAGTCGAGCAGTCGATATTCAGATTTTTCATGATTCATGATCCAGGGATTATACGCCGGGTGTCGCTGAATATGGACATTCTCGAGCGACTTGTCTCAGGAATCTCCACTCCTGCCCTCGAGATTGCTGCTACTGACCTGATCCAGCGTCTTTCTCTGAAGGTCCGGAACCTGGCAATCGCTGGCAGGAAATCCCACGGGAAAGAGGAGGAAGGGTCTTTCGTTGGAGGGCCTGTGGAGGATCTTCCTCAGAAACCCCATCGGTGACGGGGTGTGGGTCAGTGTCGCCAGGCCCATCTGGTGCACTGCAGCGATGAAGATCCCAGCGGCAATCCCCACCGATTCGGTGACATAGTAATTTTTTACCTTCTGTCCCGAATCGTCGAGACCGTGGGTTTCTGCGAAGAGCACCACCAGATACGGCGCATCGACCAGGGCCGGCTTGGAAGCATCGGTACCGATGGGAACCAGTGCATCGAGCCACTCCTTTGGCATTCGAGACCGGTACGATCGCTCCTCCTCCATCTCTGCCGCTTCACGGATCTTCTCCTTGATCTCGACATCGTCCACCACGACAAAATGCCACGGCTGCCTGTGGGCTCCACTGGGAGCAGTGGAAGCGATTTCGATGGCTCGATCGATCAGTGCACGATCGACCCCATCTGTCGAGAAGGAGCGCACCGAACGACGCTGACCCAACTGCTCGAACATGGCATCGGCTCTGCTCTCCATCTCGGATCGAGCGAGTCTTTCAAATTCGAGAGGTACAGGCTTGTACTTCGTCATCGGTGCATCTCCTGACGTTGCGGTGCCGGTCTGATCCTATTTGGCAGCGCCCCCGGTCACAATGGCTGCGACTGCTCGATCTGCCACTTGCCCCCGCGACCTGCGGGGGTGATCATCCCGAAGATCAACAATCCGTTGAAAGGCGGTATACCCGATGAACAAGCTACTCAGCGCAGTGCTGTTCCTGGCACTCCTGTTGCTCGCACCGATGGGAACAGTCCAGGCGGAAGATGAACCGAATCTATCGATCGGAGATCCACTTCCCGCGCTGGAAATCTCTCACTTCCTGCAAGGGGGAGAACTCGGTGCCCTCGACAAGAACCGCGTCTACATCCTCGAATTCTGGGCCACCTGGTGAGGTCCCTGCAAGGGTGCCGTGCCGCACCTCGCAGCGATTCAGAAGAAATATGGAGACAAGGTTACCGTTGTAGCCATCAGTGATGAAGAACTGGCAACGGTCGAAGCTTTCATGAAAAAAAGTAGCATCGTCGAGGGCAAGAACTGGTCGCAGGCGATGTCCTACATCGTAGCTACCGACCCGGACAAATCGGTCAAGAATGAGGTCTTCAAGGCTGCCGGGCGCAGAGGCATCCCTGCCAGTTTTGTCATCGGAAAAGATGGCAAGATCGACTGGATCGGCCATCCGATGCGAATCGACGAACCGCTCGCTGCCATCATCGATGGAAGCTGGGATCGGGACGCCGCACGAAAGAAGTACGACAACGATCAGGCCGTTCAGAAAGAGATGAACAAGATTCGCAGCGCACTCTCTGTCGCAGTGCGAGACGGGAATCAAGCCGCTGCCATGAGGATCCTCGATGAGGCGCTTCTCAGATTCCCCGAGAACAGTTCGATGAGGATGCAGAAGTACAACTTGCTGCTCACTCGATTCCACCAGTACGAGGCTGCCTATCGGATCGGACACCAGCTGGTCGAGAACTCCTTCGTCGATGATTCGAGCGCACTGAACTCCATCGCCTGGACGATTGCCGATACCGAGGGCCTGAAAGTACGTGATCTCGATCTCGCACTGAGGGCTGCAGAGCGCGCCAACGAGCTGGAAAAATCGGAGAATGCAGCCATTCTCGACACCCTCGCCCGGGTTCACTACGAGAAGGGTGACATCGATGCAGCCCTCAAGTGGCAGAAGAAGGCGGTCGCCTGCTCCGATGATGGACCCACCGGTGCGTCAATTCGCGAGGTTCTCGACAAGTACAAGAAGGAAAAGTCGCAGCAGTAAGCGAACCATCAGTGACCTGAGATCTGAGCCTCCGATCGAAAGATCGGAGGCTCTTTCAATTTGTGCCCGTGTCGGCCCCGGTGAGTCTCGCGTGCCTGGCCAGCGCAGCAGCCACCAGTTGTCTGGTGAACCCCTCGTGCCCGGCGGGATCGAGGGATAGACAGATGTCTGCACTACCCCAGTCCGCTTGGGGATAGTAGATCCCGCAGTTGGCATTGAGTTCCAGCATGTAGGGGATGCCATCTTCTGAGACTCGAATATCACATCTACCGAAGCTAGACCCCTTCAGCCCCACGAAGAAGCGAGCGGACTCATCTCTCAACCTGTTCGCCAGTTCCGGGTCTTCGACGGGAAAAGAGGTCAGGCCGTCGTAATCGACCCACTTCAGATCAGAATGCTTGAAGCTCTCCCCTTCGGGAAAACGGTACTGTGCGGGAGTGTAGGTGATGGGATTCTCCGGGTCCTGCGGATTTTCTGCCACCAGAACGGTGCACTCGATACCGTCGATGTACTCCTCGATCAGGGCAGCTCCATGACGAGACATGATCTTGCGCGCCTGGATCTTCAACCCCTCGAGAGTTTGAACCCTGGATCTACGGCTCAGATCGACCGACGCATAACTGCTGTAGTGCTTGACGAAGAGCGGAAATTGAAGCGTCTGCGCTGCGGTTTGAACATCTTCTTCGGTACGGGCGAGAACATGTCTTGGAGTTGCGATGCCGAGTTGATGACAAACATCCTTCATCTGTTCCCTGGTCGGCTCGTAACACTCCGAGGAAGCTCCGGCGAAGGGTACCTGATGTTTCTCCAGGGTCTCGATCACCTCGATCCCCGGTAGGTCTTGATCTGCTGCCCCGTCGCACAGATTGAAGAACAGATCGAAACCCTGCTCGATCAGTCTTTCCACATGCGCGATACACTGGTGTTTCCCGACCAGAGTGGCCACGTGCCAGTCAGCTTCCGGCAGAAAGGGACGCGGATCGCAGGGCCAATCATCGTCCGGGAATGGATCTGCGTCGAGATCCTGTGTGGTCAACAAGCAGATACGCACCGTGATCTTCTCTCCCTCGCCTCGGTTGCTGGAATGTACCAGCGAAGTGGGTCCTCATGAAGATCCCACGATCGATCTCGTGACGATCAACAGGCTGATTCTCAACCCGAAAACTGATCGATGGTGGAAGTCCTCGCCATCCATGCCTCCGCAGCACGCATTCCATCGAGAGCTGCAGAAAGGATCCCGCCGGCAAAGCCTGCACCCTCGCCGAGCGGGAACAGTTGCGATACCGAGGTGCTTTCATGGGTGTCGCCATCTCGGTCGATACGCACGGGGCTGGACGATCTTGATTCGGGCGCAGTGATCATCGCATCTGGATGTCCGAAGTCGGGGAAACGATGGGCCAGTTGTGACAGACCAGCTCGGATCGGGTCGAGGATGAATGGCGGAAGAAACTGTTCGAAGGAGGTTGCTTTCAATCCTCGTGGATAACTACTGGCGGGAAGGTCACTGGAAATTTTGCCCGCCAGAAAATCGTCGAGTCTCAAGGCGGGTGCCGAGAAATCCGCGCCTGCTGCCTCGAAGGCAGCCTTCTCGATCTGTTCCTGAAGGGCGATGCCCGCCAGCGGGTCCGCAGCGTCGGGAAATTGCTCGGGATCGATGGTGATCACGAACCCACTATTGGCCCACGGGCTCTTGCGCTGGTACCGGGATGCTCCGTTGACGCACAGAAATCCCTCCAGTTCCGTCGACGGGAGAATCTCCCCCCCGGGGCACATGCAGAAGGAAAAGACATCGGTGCCACTGCCCCTGGAAACCAGGTTGTAGTCCGCTGGCGGTAGGTCGGGATGCCCCTGAGAGGATCCGTACTGCATCCGATCGATGGCCTCCTGAGGATGCTCGACCCTCACCCCGATCTGAAACGGTTTCTGGCTCAGTGCGACTCGATGGGCTGCGAGCATTCGATAGATGTCTCGTGCGCTGTGTCCGGTGGCGAGAAACAGTGCATCGACGGGCCATTCGACCGTTTCATCGGCAGCCTCGATGAGAGCACCAGAGATGCGGCGGGTGGAAGACTGATCATCGATCTTCAGATCTACCAGCCTGTGATCGAAAAAGAACTCTGCGCCCTGCTGTTCGAGGGCAACTCGCATCTTCTTGACGATGCTGGGTAACAGGTTCGACCCGACATGAGGTCTTCCTTCGATGAGGATCTCTTCCGGTGCCCCGTTATCGACGAGGAATTGCAGCACCTCTGCGACCCTCGGATCCTGGACCCGGGTGTATAGCTTTCCATCGGAGTAAGTACCTGCACCACCTTCCCCGAAGAGCAGGTTACATTCACCTTCGAACGATCCCCCCTCGACGAAACGGTGCCAGCGCTTCGACCTCTCCACCACCTCCGGTCCTCTTTCGATGATGCGCGGTTTCATTCCACCTTGCACCAAGCGCCAGGCACAGAAGAGCCCCGCAGGCCCGGTCCCGACCACGAGTGGTCGCTGGCTCGCAGCCCCCAGGGGTACCTCGATGGAGACCGGCTTCCACTGTCTCGCCTTGCCGTTTCGGATCAACTTGTCGGATAGGTGCGGGGGAACCTCGAAGATGACGGCATGTACCCACCGTGGCGGGCTGCCCTTTCGACAGTCGAGGGAGCGACGGTGAATTTCGATGCTTGTGAGTTTTGCCGGAGGGATCTTCAACCTCCGCGCAACAAATCGCTTCAGATCATCCCGCGACCGGCCCAGTGGCATCGCAACATCGTGCACGATCAACTTCATCTGGACTCTTTACTCCCTCGCTTGCCGCGATCTCCACGGCGACTCAACTTCTGTCTCTCCTTGCGCATGGTAGCTCCTGATTTCCCGGTGGCGGGCCCCTCTGGATCGAGGAGATAGGAGGCCAGCATCAAAGGAATCGACTTGTAGGCCCATCTCTTCCCGAAGATCTCGGTGTTGAGTTGATCCCTGCGGTCGATCGATCGCTTCCCTTCGCTGCTGATCGTTTCATCATCACGAATCGCCAGGCACTCGATCGGTTTGGCGCTTCGATGCACCAGGCAACTCTCACCGTCTAGCAAGGGACATGTGTAGGGTTGTGCCTTGTTGGTATCACCGATGAAGGTGAGACTCTGACCCATCCGCTCCAGCACCTTTTTCACCTTGCCTCTTAGATGCGGCTTCTCCATGAATGCTCTGCTGATGTCGATGGCTTCCAGTTCCGAGATTCGCATACGATTCTGTGGGCGCCGACAGCACTTCGGATCTCTTTGACCATCAGGCCGTGCCGAAGGGGTGGCATCATTCTGCTTCTCCAGGAACAGGGGACCTCGCGACCGATCCAGGGAGACCAGCGCTTCATCGAGTTCGTTGACTCGATGAGTGGAACCTCGTGATCCTCTTTTCTTGGCCATCGCACCCTCCTGTTCCATCCGCTTGCTTCACCTGTCTGGAGATCCGTGAACACAGTGTATCACGGCGACGACTCCAGGATCTCTCTACGTGCTGGTCCCTTGCCAAGCGAGAACATCACCGCTGCAGACATGACCCAGACAACCATGGCAAATCCGAAGACGTAGCGAGGATCCCCCGTCGTTTCGGCCAGATAGCCACCGATCGGATGACCGATCAATCCCCGTACACATACGAGTGCCACATGCACTGCCATGTACTCACGACCCTCATCGATGGAAGCAAAGGAGATGGGCCCGACATTCCAGGCGAGGATCACCGCAGCCATCGAGATCCCGAATACGATCTCCGCAATGATGAAACCGGTCGCAGAGGTGGCGAGGATGAGGAGCAATGCGTACAGCACCAGTCCGGAATATGCCGCACCCGATAACCAGCCCGGCCCGACCCGGTCGAGAGTTCTGCCGAACTTCGGGGTCAGGATCACCATCGCCAGGGACACGAGACCCTTGCTCCCCAGCAGTACTGGCCACGACAGACCCAGAAATTCCTCGTCGACGGTCCAGATCGGCTTGGCGGTGATGAGGGCCATGAAGGCCGTTCCATACAAAACGAAACCGATCTCGAAGGTGAGAAACCTGCGATCGCGGATCAGAATCTGCCACAGTGCTCTGGCCCCCTGGATGCTCGGCGTATTTGCACGCGATTCTTCCCTGTTCCTGAGTGGAACCCTGGAGAAGATCCAGCAGGCGAACCAGCCGGTGATCGCGGCGATGATGTAGAGCCAGGGAAATGCAGCGGTGGAATAGTGCAGCCAGATTCCCGCTCCCAGCGTGACGATTCCGGAGAGCAGTGATCCCCATCTCTGAACTTTCCCGTAATAGGTACCCCTGCGCTCGTCCGAATAGTTTCCCCGGAGTACACCGTTCCAGGCTGCAGTGATGGGAACCGATGCCAGGGCCTGGATCGTGACCAGTGCCAGGAAGAACCAGGGGACCACTCTCTTGCCCTCGTCGGTAGCGGCCCAGTCGCCGATGGAGGGCACCAGTAACAACCCGATCAAGGCCACCGGCAATCGTCCCAGGGTCGCCGCTCTACGCAGCAATCGGCGAGGTCCAGTTCTCGAGATCCAGCCGCCGAAGAAGAGCACTGCACCCTGCGCCACGGCGGGCGCCATGATGATGAGGGTCAGTAGAAAGGTGTCGACACCAAGAGCCTTGCGAGCGATCTCACCGGTGGACCACATCAGTGCCCCGAAGATCCCCTCGAAGAGGATCGCCTTGACGTGAAAGTTGTAGGTCTGGCGTTCGATTTCTGGCACAAGATTCCTTCATCAAGGGGGATTTCCCACGGACAGCATCTGCCAACCGTTGAGTCTCTTGGAAGGGACCTTGAACCCGTCTCATCTTGCAGCAATGTGAAGAGTGGGACCATCCAATCGACGAGAAGTGTCCCTTTTCAGAGCAGTCCACCGATGGAACTCGATTACCGCGAAACTTCTGCGTGGATTTCTCCACTGCCATCCCTCACCATCGACTCCCCGTCCACCAAACTCACGCCCCAACGGGAATCAGGAGCGAGATGAAAATTCACACCATCTTGACGGGCCTTGTCACGATCATGCTGACAGGCTGCTTGACCAACTGGACACCTGCACCCGATGTCGTCGGATCGAAGATCTCGATGACCCAGTCACGGGAGGTCGAGGAATTCAATCAGATCAAAATCGAGGGCATCGTCGATGTATCCATCACCATCGGTTCTCCCAGATCGGTGACCGTGACTACCGATGACAACCTGATCGACCACGTCCGAACTGGCAAGGTGGGGGAATTCCTGGAGATCGACACCGTCGGTTTCATCGGTACCGAGCTGGGGATCCAGATCGATGTCGTCGTGCCAGAACTCATCACGATAGACCACGACGGAGTTGGAACCCTGCAGATCCTTGATTTCCAGGGAGAGACCCTCAAGCTCATCAGCGATGGAGTTGGCGACATCTCGATCCAGGGGACGGTGGGTCGACTCAATGTCACCTCCGATGGCATCGGAGATGTCAACCTATCCCGATTGACCGCACGAGAAGCGACTGTCCTGAACGATGGAATCGGGGATGTCACCGTCCACGCCACCGATCTGGTCGACGCCAAGCTTGAGGGGATCGGAGACATCAAGATTCTAGGGTTGCCCCAGAAAGTGCTCGTGGAAGACGACGGAGTCGGTGACATCATCCAGTGAGGAGAGTGACGTTGATGGGATGGCTGTGGGCTGCATTCGGTGGAGCGGTGGGAGCATCCCTGCGCTGGGGTGTTTACCAGTGGGTCCAGCGCGCCGGAATCTCTCCTGTCGAAAGCGTCGCCCCTGCTAGCATCTCGCCTACAGCAACGGGAACCCTGCTGGTCAACCTGATCGGATCGTTACTGATCGGTCTGATCGTCGGATTTCTCGAGGCGAAGTCGGTCGATGATGAACGACTGCGTATCTTTCTGGTGGTGGGAGTACTGGGAGGATTCACTACGATGAGCGCACTGGGCCTGGAGGGGTGGCAACTGCTTCGAGAGGGACACACCCTCAAGACTTTACTCCTGGTATTTCTTCAGTGTGTCGGGTGTGTATTGCTGGCGGGTGGCGGCTGGACCCTGGCCAGAAACCTGGCGGGAAGTACAGCCAGCTGATCACCGCGGAGAATCGAAGGAAACGACGTGTTCTTCCCCCTCGAAGGTGATTCGATCTCCCTCCCTCAGCACCCTTCCCCTGCGAGTCTCCACCTCTCCATTGACCTCGACCTCACCGGCGAAGATGAGGATCTTTGCCTCACCGCCGGTACCGCACAGGCCCTTCCATTTGAGGAACTGTGCCAGCCGGATCGATTGCTGTGACTCGCTCATCGTTTTCTCCCTGGAATCTCGAATCCACAGATCCCCTCGAGAAGGGCATCGATGAACAATCCATCGCAAGGATGTAGTTTTTCGACGATATCCACATCCCAGACCGCAACCACATTTCCTTGCGCATCGAGAAGCGGACGGGCCATTCCTGAGATCGTCTGCAGCCCGCTCTCTCCATCACAGGATACGTACCCCGGCCACGATTTCACATCCCTGGCCACCAGCAAGCTACCCTGATCGACCGCATCGAAGCACATTCCGCTGCGACTCCCTGGCATCTCCTCGATGGTAGCGCAGACGGGCGGACCCCATGCTGATCCCAGCGTCAGTCGCCGATGGGGTGTGGAGCCTTGCAGGTGATAGATCCCGTTCCAGTGCCAGCCGAAGGGATGCATCTGCTCACCGATGATGGCGGGAACTCGCTTCCACGGTTGGCTCTCCACCAGTACGTCGGAGCACTGATCGACGATCCCCAGGTATGCAGCATGCCTCTCATCGGTGATGTTCCCTGGAAGTTGATCGATCAGTTCCTTCAACCGACTCGAAAACTCCAGGGTTCGCAGGAATCGCTGAATCTTATGGAGGATGACATCTCTGGCTGTTCGAAAGACCTCCACGGCAGCGGTACCGCTGTCATCTTCGCTCACGTGCATCGCTGGATCGGGAACTGGCCAGTGAAGTGTCTTTCTTGCCCCGGGAAATGCGGGACATTGTTGATGGGCATCGTCACAGACAGTCACTGCGAGATCGAACTCCTGTTCCGCATACTTCTCCAGCGGCTCGCTGCACAGATCGACGATCGGGATGTTGTGTTCCTCGAGAGCTCTCAGCGCCAGAGGATGAACCGATCCCGTCGGATCGGTCCCCGCAGAACTACAGGACCAATCTCCAGTCGATTCTTCGCGCCACAGTGCTTCGGCAAGGATCGATCGGCAGGAGTTCCCCGTGCACAGGATGATCACCGAGGGCAAACCTACCCCTTTCAATACGAGTAGTCAGTCTTCGACATCAGGATAGCAAGGGACCGAACGCAGGGTACCCTGTGTACAGGAACAGGAGGTAATCCGATGGAAATAGAAGTTACTCTTTCTGGTCTGTGGCTTCCGATCTTGCTCTCCGCCGTATTTTGTTTCGTCGCCAGTTCCATCATTCACATGGTCCTGCAGTTGCACAACAAGGACTACGGTCCATTGCCCGATGAAGAGCCGGTGAGGGATGCGTTGCGCGGCCAGAAGATCACTCCGGGCCTGTACACCTTTCCTCACTGTCACTCCTTCAAGGAGATGGCGGCTTCCGGGCACATGGAAAAGTTGAACAAGGGTCCGAATGGATTCTTGACCATCTTGCCGGACGGTCCTCCCGCCATGGGTAAATATCTGACCCAGTGGTTCCTCTACCTTCTCCTGGTCAGCGTTTTCATCGGATATTTGACATCGCTGGCGGTCGATTCCGAGGCTTCTACAAGGTCGATCGTACAGGCGGCGGGAACCGCCTCGATGCTGGCGTACTGCCTTCCTGCAGTGATGGATTCGATCTGGAAGTCGATTCCCTGGTCCGTCTCATGCAAGTTCATCTTCGATGGACTGATTTTCAGTGCCGTCACCGCCGCAACCTTCGTGTGGCTATGGCCTCAGGGGTGATCAACAGATCTCGTCTTCTGTAAAGGAAGTATCATCGATGCAACTACCACTACTGATGACATTGCTGTGTTTCACAGCTTTTTCCGGGACGAACGATTCCGATCAGGCGAGCAAGACTCCCCCCAACATCGTGTACATCCTCGCCGATGATCTCGGTTACAGGGAACTCGGTTGTTACGGACAGGAAAAGATCCGAACCCCGCGTCTCGATCGTCTCGCTGCCGAGGGGATGCGCTTCACCCAGCACTATTCCGGTGCGCCGGTGTGTGCCTCCTCTCGTTGCGTGCTGATGACCGGACTGCACTGCGGTCATTCCCTGGTTCGTAACAACTGGGAAAATGGTGGCTGGGGTGAAACGGAGCCGGAAGGTCAATATCCGCTTCCGACCGGAACCTTGACGATGGCACGGATGCTTCAGGATGCCGGTTACGCCACCGGTGTTTTCGGAAAGTGGGGTCTTGGTGGACCCGGGACCACAGGAACACCTGAAAATCAGGGCTTCGACACCTCGGTAACGGTGTTGTGTCAGCGAAAGGCGCACAACTTCTATCCGAATCACCTGTGGAAAAATGGCGAGAAATTACTGCTCGAGGGAAATGGCTGGTTCAAGGCACATCAAAAGATCGCTGAACCGTTAGCTACCGATGACGATTACTACCGGGAATACCTCGGCCAGGTTTACTCCCCGGATGTGTTCCTGGGAGAAGCCCTCGATTTCATCGATGGAGCACACGCCGGGGCGAAACCATTTTTTCTTTACTACCCCAGCCCGATTCCCCATGTCGCACTTCAGGTTCCGGTAGAGGATCTGGACCAGTATCCGCAGGAATGGGATCAGGAACCCTATCTCGGCGGAAGTTACCTTCCTCATCCTCGGCCCAGAGCAGCGTACGCCGCGATGATCACCCACCTCGACAAGGAGGTCGGTTCCATCCTCGATCGCCTTGAAGAACTTGGCATCGCAGACAACACCATCGTCATGTTCAGCAGTGACAACGGAACCACGTGGGCGGGTGGAGTCGATCACCAGTTCTTTGAAAGCACCAGGGGTCTCAGTGGTCTCAAGGGCAGCGTTCTCGAGGGAGGAATTCGAGTTCCCCTCATCGCCCGCTGGCCCGGAAAGATCGCCGCAGGAAGTAATAGCGACTTCCCCTCCTCCTTCCCCGACATGATGCCCACCGTCGCGGATCTGGCCGGGATCCCCCTCGATCGCCCCTCCGATGGAGAGAGCCTGCTGCCTCTACTGGAAGGGGAGCAACGCCAGCGAAAGACTGACCTGTACTGGGAACACGGCGATCAACAGGCGTTGCGCCATGGAGACTGGAAACTGGTGCGTAGGAGGATGGGCAAGAAAAACCCCGAAACCAGGCTCTTCAATCTCGCCACAGATGCAGGAGAAAAGAATGACCTGTCGCGCGATCAGCCGGATGTGCTGCAGATGATGATCGAGCGAGCCGATGCAAATCGATTCCCGTCGCTGATCTTTCCCAATCCTGCACTCGACACTGCGCGAACACGCGAGTGAAACACACTCCGTCCGATCAGGGGCAGCCTGCATCGGGGTATGGAGCCGCCGGAGACGCTCCCGAATCAAAGAGAAATGTCAGCAAGTAGATCGCATCGGAGATATCGATCGCGGCGTCGTTGTTGGCATCTCCGGATGCCTCCGGAGAAGGTGAAACCCCTCCTGCGAAGAGATACTCGAGCAAGAACACTGCATCTGCGATGTCGATGGAACCGGACCCGTTTGCATCCCCCCGAACGAAAGGATCTGCACAGCTACTGGGCGGCAGCATCCACTCGACAATTCTTCCCAGCAGTTCAGTACGATCGCCTGTGATCAGATCCGATAGTGGAAAACTCAGCACAGCAGCTTTGTGATCGAGGTCGACCGTCACCACCGCTGCGCCACCACCTTGCAAGGCTCCGGGGCCAGAAGTGGGATCGTAGGAGATCGCCTTCTGTGCCGGAGGCAAGGCGGTCAACTCGGACTGGTAGATGCCATTGGACAGTTGCAGACTGAGCGAATCTCCCACGGGATCCCCCGCCTCTCCGATCAATCCAGGAAGATCCATCGACCACTGTTCATGCTGGAGGAACAGGTAGTCGGTGAAGAGTGGCGTGTTGTCGAGGTATGCCGTGGCAAATGCACCGGACAGAACCAGGTTTCCGCCAGACTGGAGGTACTCGATCAAAAGTGCCTGCCGGGCAGCTCCCAGCTGATCGGGGAAGTTGGTGCTGAAGTAACCGATGGGCCACATCACCACTCCTTCCGAAAAGAGGGCGAGTAACTCGGTGGTCACAGGACCGTCGATGAATGGATCCCAGGCCTGGTACCCGAGTCCCAGTGCATCGAGACTGTTCAGGTAACTGGTGTAGTAGCCTGAGCCTGCGGAAGCGTAGTGGCCATTGATCACCAGGATATCGATGGTCGATTCGACGACCACCTCGGTGGACCCCGTCGATTCGTTGCCAGAGGCGTCCACGGCAGTGATGACGTAATGGAGCTCCCCCATCCCTGCTTCCGTATCGATGAACTCGTTTTCCCACAGCGGTAGAGGAGTCATCAGTTCGTACGGCCCCCCTGCAATTTCACTGCGATAAACCAGGTATGCGCTCCAGTCCACTTCTGGGCTTGGATTCCAGGTGAGGGTCACGGTACCACTGGCGGATTGCGCCGACACTCCCGTCGGTGCCGCTGGCGCATCGACATCGGCAGTAGTCGCCTCGAAAGGCCCCTCGAAGATGACGGTCGATGTCGCAAGGTCGCCAGAGATGGTCGTCTCTCCGAACCAGGATACTGAGGAGGTCATGTTGTCCAGAAGTGGAGTGAGTGCCGTCAGCAGGCCGTCCAGCTCCTGATCGATCTCCTGGCGATAAACCTCGATCGGTTGCCCACCCAGTGGAGTCGTTTGGCTGTAACTGTACTGAAATCGATTTGACCAGACGCGGAACTGGCCGCCTCCAGGCAGGATCGATTGGAGTGTCGCCAGCACCTGGCTGGCATTGTCATCGGGTAGGGCAACTGGCGTCGCAGTGGTCGCCACATCTTCGGCGAACAACTCGGTACCCTGCTGATAGGCGAGGATATGCGCATCGATGAAGGCGTCATATTCCAGTTGAAGTTGCGGATCACCCGCCATGCTTGCATACAGTGCATCAAGTACGACCACATCGTCACCACGAACCGCTTCGAAGAGAGCCAGCAGAAGATCGGGCCGCTCCTCTTCCAGGAACTCGTAATAGACACCGGCATATCTGTAGAAGGTGAAGGAGCCGTAGGTTGCGCTCGTGATGTCCGCCACCGTCAACCGCGATGAATCGCCGTCGATCTGCGAAAACAGGATCCCCCTGGGTAAGACACCGTTGACACGGGTCGCCCCCACCATGTACTCCGCCAATCCCTCGTTGTACCAGACCATCCTGTTACCCTCGTAGAGAGTCCCCGACTGTCCGAAACTTCCGGTGATCAGGTAGCGACTGTCGAGGTAATGGGTGTACTCGTGTCGAAGTAGTTCTTCCAGGGTGTAGATGCTCTGGGCAGGAGTTCGGTCGTAGGTGAAAAGTGTTCCCCAGCTCTCGATGAAGATGCCTCCATTGTTGGTCGACAGTCCATAC
>CAYPPQ010000019.1:0-41633 GCA_964412635.1 uncultured Planctomycetia bacterium
TGGAGGTAGTGTTGAAGGATTATGTAGCCTTCTAGTATCTTGCTGTCAACAAGTATATCGATGTCTACAAGTATAAGGCTGCCTACAAGAAGAAGGCTGGCAACAAGAAGAAGGACAAGGATCCGAAAGCCTCCAGCGAAGCTGCGGATCCCACTGCCGAGACGATCCTTACCTGGAACGGCAAGGTGGTCCTCTAACTCGAGACTAGGATCGGAAGCCCCCCTTCGAATGGGAGCGTCGTGCGATACGCGGGTCCCGCACGCACCTCCTGGGGCACCGATTCAGGTGCCCCCTCCCGGATGGTCCGGGAGGGGGTTTCAGTTTTCAGGGGACTCCTTCTTTCAGGGGACTCCTTCTCCCAGGGGACTCCTTCTCCCTACCAGAACTTCGCTTTGCACGATGATCGGAACCGTACCGATTGTGTTCTCCCTATCTATTTCAGGATAGGTGGGTCCGCTTCTCTCTTTTCTCGGCCCTGGTTCGCCCATCGTTGAATTCTATAAGTTGTTGTCATGAATACGGTTCTGGGAATGACGTTGGCGCGTCACGATCGATGACGATATCCTTGGCCCCGAAGATTTGATTTTTTTCCCGATTTGCCTAAAGTTGAGCCGGTACGATTCCGATGAATCTCCTTGGGAGCAGGTTGCACTTTTATCTGGCCTGTGACCGAGGGACGGGACTTCGAGGAATCCCACCCGGAATTGTAAATCCTCGGAGGGAAGAGGGGTTTTCCCATGATGACAACTGGAGTGGATGGAATTGGCGGCGTTGGCGGTGTCGGCGACTCGGATCGCCCGGAAGGTCCGAAAGGTCCGGATGGTGCAGAAGAGACCTCCAAGACCGATGGCGTCGACAGCAACGTCGAATCCGAAGGTGGCGGTATCGAACCGAACTCCCCGGATCAGATCGAGTCGGGTGGAGAGCATGCCCGGTACCTCGACATGATTCGCCAGCAACTTGGGGCGGGAGGCGCGGATGTCGCTGAAACAGTCGAGGGGAGTCAAATCTCCCGGATCGCCAAGGAGGGACTGAGCAGCGCCGATGAAGCGGAGATCGGTCAGATGATCGATAGAATCCTCGAAGAGGGGATCTAGAGTCGATCGAGAACTCCTACAATTTGCAGAAACTCGCCTCCGGACATTCGTTGTTCGGGGGCGTTTTTTGTCGCGGATGACGTAGCGTTTCCTCCTCATGGCATTGCTCCCATCCCCGCCAGGGCATAGAAAATGAATAGCACCAGGGAGAGATCTCAATTCAGAAATGAGGAGAAGAGATGAATGAGGAGACGACTGCGAAGACGGAAACCGATCCGATCCCGACCGATGATGATCTCATCACCATCGACGATTTTGCCCGGGTCCAGCTGAGAACCGCCCGGGTTCTGGAGGTGGAACCTCATCCCAAGGCGGATCGACTGTGGTTGCTGACCATCGACGGAGGAGATGAGAAGAGACAGATCGTTGCCGGAGTGCGCGCGCACTACACCCGAGATGAACTACTTGGGCGCACGATCATGGTTGTCTGGAACCTGCAACCGGCGACGATTCGCGGCGTCGAGTCGCGAGGAATGCTACTTGCGGTGGAGGATCACGGAGTGGTCCGGCTGATCGGCCCGGATGGTCAGGTTGCGCCAGGATCCCAGGCACACTGAAGGAGTTCTTGAAATCGTGCTGGTTCATCTCACTATCGAAAATCTCGGCCTCATCGAAGCGGCGGAGCTGGAACTGGGTAAGGGACTACAGGTCCTGACCGGTGAGACTGGCGTGGGCAAATCGATGCTGCTCGCCTCGATGGCTACCCTTCGGGGAGAGAGAACTCGCACCGATATCGTCAGGAGATCTGCCGAGGTTGCGGTCGTTCGTGGCATCTTTCACCTCGACGAGTCTGCTGCCGCACGAATCTCGGAGGAGCTCGGATCTGTCATCGAGGATGGCGAACTGGTGATCGAGCGCGAGATTCGCCGTGAGGGACGAAGTCGCTGTCGGATCGACGGGCGTGAGACGACGGCGACGCTGCTGCGCCGGGTGGCTCCCATGTTGATCGAGATCATCGGCCAGGGACACGCCAGCACCCTGTTGCAAGTGGCGGCACAGCTCGATCTTCTCGACCGATTCGGCGGACTGCTGGAGTTGCGGGAACACCATGCAAACAGCTGGGGTGAGGCGCGTGAACTGGAGGGGAAGATCCACCACATCGAGGAGGGAGTGAGGGGACGAAGAGATCGTCAGCTGTTCCTCGAACACATCCTCGAAGAGCTGGACTCGGCAAACCTGGCGAGCCAGGAGCGGGAGCAACTGGAACAGGAACTGGAACTGCTGGAGGGGCGCGATCAACTGCTGGCGACGATCGATTCGGTGCGACAGCGCTTCGAGGAGCAGGAGGGGAGCATTCTCGATCAGATCGGTGAGACCGGTCGAGAGTTACAGGGGATGACTGCCTTGCATCCAGGAATTGAAGCGATGGTCGAGAGTTGCACCGAGTCTGCAATCTTGCTCTCCGACGCACTGCGGGGGCTTCTCGATGTGGAATCGAGACTCGATCTCGATCCGAAGGTACTCGATGAAAAGCGAAATCGTCTCGATCAGCTGGTGACCCTCGAGCAACGCTACCATCGCTCGGGTGATGATCTGATCGACTACCGGGAAGAGTGCAGGAGTGAGTTGCTGGAACTTGGTGGCGCAGACGAGGAGTTGCCTCAGCTTCAGGAGGGATTGAGACGCTGCATCTCTCAACTGAAGGATGGCGCACAGAGACTCCATGTGGCACGCACAGGAGTCGTCGAGGAGTTCGTGCAGCATGCGCTGGTAGAACTTGCGGATCTGGGCCTGGAGAAGGCACGCCTCGAGGGACGATTGCAGCCGCTTCCATCTGGAACCGGCTGGAATGGAATGGACGAAAGTGGTGAAGATCGTTTCGAGATCCTCTTCAGTGCCAATCCGGGAGAGGAGCTGAAATCCATCGCCGAGGTGGCCAGTGGCGGTGAGGTCTCTCGATTGATGCTGGCACTGCAGCGAGTACTTGCCGGATCGGCAGGCACCGGAACACTGGTCTTCGACGAGATCGATGCAGGTGTCGGCGGTCGATTGGGAGCGGTCATCGGTGACAAGCTGCAGCAGATTGGCCAGCAGCACCAGGTCCTCTGTGTGACTCACCTACCGCAGGTTGCGTGCCATGGCAGTCGTCATCACCGGGTCGTCAAGGAGAGCCACGGTCAGGTCACCACGACCCACGTCGAGGAGGTGACCGGGGACAGCCGCATCGAAGAACTGGCGACGATGCTGCGTGGCGATCGAGCCACCGAGAGATCGATGGCAGAGGCTCGCGAGATGCTCGAGGAAGCTCAGCAATTTGAGAGAGAAAGCGGCCGGTGAACCGGCACCCTCTCGAACTCGAACTGATCCCCATAGGGCTGAGAAAGCCGTGGGGTGGAACGAAATTGCAGGAGCAACTACGTCCCGACCTGGAACTGGAGCCCCCGGTAGGAGAGTGCTGGGAAATCTCCGACGTCGGTGAGGTTGAAGATGGGCTCCATTCCGTCATCGCCGCCGGACCATCTGCAGGGACGACGCTCCACGATCTGATCGAGAAGTTCCCCGAGAAGATTCTGGGGACCGCGCATCGGTGCGCCGACGCTCCCAGGCTGCCGCTTCTTTTCAAGTACATCGATGCAGCGAAGGATCTTTCGGTGCAGGTTCATCCTGACGATCATCTGGCGCAACAACTGGGCCTCGGATGTAGTGGAAAGACGGAGGCGTGGATCATCCTTGCGGCAGATGAGGGAGCACGATTACAGATCGGTTTGCGAGATGGATGGGATGTCAGCCGCCTGGTCGAACGGGTCCGCTCCGGTGGTGACAGTTCGATGGCATTGCACCAGGTCGAGGTGGAGCCGGGGGATATCTTCCACCTTCCAGCAGGGACGGTTCATTCGATCGGAGGTGGAATCCTGCTGGCTGAGATCCAGCAATCCTCTGACATCACCTGGAGGATCGATGACGGCGGCCGACCCGGTCTCGATGGAAAGCCACGTACCCTGCATCTCGATCAGGTCCTCCTCACCACCACGCCTCCTGGCTCACCACAGTTGCCCCTCAGAAGAGAAATCCCTGACGAGGGGGGATGGTGGCGACCGATCTCCTCGGAGCCCTTTGTTCTGGATGAGTTGAGGGGAAGTTATTGCGGTGGGCTGCCGGCACCGCCGAGCGGTTTCTCGATTCTCGCCGTGCTCGCTGGTGAGGCTCGACTGAACGGATCAGATACCGTCCTCGGCAGCGGGGACGTGCGATTCATCCTCCCCACAGGAGCACCATCGGGGAATTCCGATGACTCCCTGGAGATCGCTACCGACCAGAACAGCTGGATTCTCTGTGCATCCACTCCGTGACTGTACATTGACGGTGAATCACCCGCTGGCTACCATCCACAATCAGGTCGATGCGTTCGGGGATCCTTCGGGAGAGACGTGTCGGACCCCATGAAGGAGATGAAGAAGATGGCCCATGCTCGTAAACGCCCTTCCGGCGGGAGGTCTGGTTCGCCCAAGCAACGGGGTGCCGCAGATCAGGATCCGAACCAGGATCCCAGGACTCCCTACCGGCCTGCCCAGAAAAAGGGTGCATCTCCCATCGCGACCATCGCGATCCTGCTCGTGTTCTTGATCAGTGGAATTGTATTCGTGAAGGTACTGCTGAATCGGTCCGACGATCCTGAAGTGATTGTCACCGAGAGTGATACCAGTAACGAGTACAACGAGATCAAGAGACGGATCGTCAAGTCGGGGGGCATGGTGAGAGCCGTAGTAAAAGGGCGCAACAACGATGATCCGAAGAGGTTTGCCAGCAATTGGAGCGATGCGAACGACTACACCGGCGAAACACTGGACATGCTCAGGGCGATGCTGGAAGAGGTTCGCAATTCCGATGGAACCCTGCCGCCGGAGTATTCCGGGTACAACACCGATTTCGGAAGACTGCAGATCCTCCTGGGGGATCTGATCAAGGTTGCTCCGCTCGATGCGGAGTGGGATTCCGAGGACTAGGTCCAGTGGCCAAGAAACCAACTACTGCACCCCGCTCGTCGGCACCAACTGTGGTGCGGGATGAGAGTTCCGAGCTGGATTTTGGTGATGTTGCTCTGGGACTGACCGCAGCCATCATTCTGCCGGTCATCGCATATTTCACCCTGGACCTGGTCGGGATGCCGGTCGGGGGCAATGCGGGATTCAATACCGAGCAGGCCGATCAATTCAGGCAGGTCAGAAACGAGGTTCCACCGATGACGGTGGAAGAGGCCCAGTACATCCTGCAACGGGTTCAGTATCTGGTGGACGATCGGGCCAAGGATTTCGTCAGTCGCTCGCGTCGAACCGATGACAATCAGGAGAAGAGTTTCTGGCAAGATCTCGCCAAGGGAGTGCTGGGACCCGCAGAGAGTTCTCTCAAAAAGGTGACGCTTGAGGAATCAGAGCACCATCATTTTCCCGACAAGATCCTCGATGCCACACAGCAGTGGCTGAAGAAGGTCGACTCTCTTCGCTTCGAACTTGCCCAGGAGGATCCTTTCCGGCATGTCCGCTGAGGAATCCCATCGGGGAATCGAAGTCTCCTCGCCGCCCGCTCTTTTTGGCTGAATTTTGTCGAGAATCGCCTTCTGGACACTGAATTCGACCATCTCGCTGTGACCCCATCGGCTCGAATTCGGATTTCGTCGTATTCTTATTCAGGAACGGTAGGTACCTCTTCGGTGCCCTTGGAGCCCCGTTCCCGGGGTCATCATGGAGTCCTTCACCTCAGGTGAATGTATCAACGGCAGATACCGTGTCATCCGGCAACTAGGCGCCGGAGCGATGGGGACCGTGTTCCTGTGCGAGGATGTCTTGCAGGTGCGTCGCAAGATTGCCCTCAAGGTACTTCGTTCCGACCGACTCGAGGATTCCGAGGAATGGTCGAAGGTCGAATACGAGGCGCTGACTCGACTCAGGCATCCAAATCTGGCACGAGTTCATGACTTCGGCAGGGTGTACGACAGCCATGACTGGTTCATCGTCAGTGAGTTCATTCGCGGTGATGATCTGCTCGGTGCGTCGACGACTTTCGAGGAAGAGGAGTTTCTCGATGTCGTGGTTCAGATCTGCCGAGCTCTGGAGTACATCCACGTGCAGGGCTACGTCCACTTCGACATCAAGCCTGACAACATCCTGGTGACCAGAACGCGACAGATCGGTGAAGAAGATACTTCAAAGGTCGTCCAGGTCGAAGACCATCCCGCCTCTACAGATCGTTGCCTCGGCCCTCCAAGGGTGAAGCTGATCGACTTCGGTCTGGCGGAAAAGGTAACGGGTACCTTTGACTTCGCCATCAAGGGAACACTTCACTATGTCGCCCCGGAGATCATCGATGGCGGAACCCCGGATCGGAGAGCAGATCTCTACTCGTTCGGAGTGACCCTCCATCAGATCTTGACGGGCAGGTTGCCCTTTGTGGCCCCGGATGGAAGCTCGCTGGGACGGACCGGCAGGAACTGGCGCGACGACATGCGTTCGGACCTGAAGGGCGAACCGAGCTACCTTGTGGAAATCGTGATCCGGTTGCTGGAAAAGGATCCGGAAAGACGTTTCTCAACCGCCAGGGAGATCATCCACGCACTCAGTGCTGGAGCCGGGCATCACTGGCAGGTGGAGACTGCAGAAACTCAACTGTCGTACCTCTACAGCAATCGATTGGTTGGGCGCAGACTCGAACTGGAACATCTCCGAGAGGGAGCCGAGCGCAATCTCGGGATCTCGTTGAGGGATGGTGGCTCCGATCAGGAGGTGCTCCACGATCATCCACTGATGATGGTTTCAGGTGAGATCGGAATCGGGAAATCAAGACTGCTCGATGAGTTCAGCCATCATCTGAAACTACGGGAGATCCCTCTCTACAGTGGCAATTGCCACGAATCGATCCAGGACGCATACCACCCCTTCCGATCGATCGTGGAGCAGCAAGCACTTGCGATGGGATTCGATTCCGAGATCTTCAAGAAGTACGAGGAGCCTCTACGACGAATTTGTCCCCGACTGAAGGACTCCGATAGCGGTGCACAGGTTGATTCAGGAGATCGCCCTGATCGTGATCGGGTGCGGTTCATGGATCGTATCGCAGCGTTCCTGGAGGAGTCCTCTTCCATCAAGCCGTATGTGATGGTTTTGAACAATCTTCACTGGGTCGACGATTCCAGCATTGCTCTGTTGAGTCGATTACTTCAAAGAATCCAGCGGGAGGATAGCCCTGCCAAGATCTTCATCATCGCGACGATTCGAGATGACGAACAGAGATCTCCGGTGACCTCCGAGTTTCTCGACAATCTTCGTGAATCGAGTTCCCTGGATGAATTGAAGTTGAAGAGGTTCGGACGCACGCAGATCACGGAACTGATTCACCACGTACTCCAGGTGGAAGAGATTCCATCGACATTCCTCGACCGATTCGAGGAGCGTACCGGGGGGAATCCACTCTTCATCGTCGAGATGTTGAAGGTCCTCCAGGAAGAGGGAATCATCCAGAGACAAGGGGAGTCGTGGCAGATCCGCGGAGGCGGAGACCTCGCAAGGGTGGAACTCCCCGCCGGCATTCACCAGGTGCTCCACCGACGGGTCAAGGTGATTGGCGAGCAGGCAAGAAGTGTTCTACGGCTGATCGCCCTGCACGGAAAACCACTGCCACTCCGACTCATCGAATCGATCGATGAACTGGGATCGGGCGGGGACATTCGCCAGCAGGTACGGGAACTTGAGGATCGCGGGATGATCGGCAAGGCGATCGACGGAGGACGTCCGGTCTATTCGATTCTTCAGCCGAAGTTGCGGGAAATCGCAAGTCGCGATATCGCTCCCAGCGAGGCGCGGCGCCTGCACGGGATGCTGGCCGATGCCATCGAGGACCAGCATCGCGAAGACCTGGCGCCGGTCAGGGAAGAACTTGCACATCACTACCAGCTCTCCGATCACCCGGAACGTGCCATGGATCATCTGCTGGCCGCCGGAGATTCGATGCGTGAGATGCATGCCCACTCCAAGGCTCTCGATCATTACCGGGATGCACTCTGTCAACTGGAGCAGCAAGAGGAGCGGATTTCCGACTGGTTCGCCATTCAGGAAAGAATCGGAGATGCTGCCACGGTGGTTGGTGAACTGGATGCTGCCGAGGCAGCACTCAAGATCATCCAGGAGGCGAGAATCGAGCCGGAACACCTGACCGGCGAACTGGAACTGTTCCGCGTCAGGGCCCTGCGGAAGCTGGGAAAGATCGAGGAGATTCGCGGAGATTATGGTGCTGCCTTGCGCCTGGTTCGTGAAGCGGCAGAGGTCGTCGTTCGAATAGAGGACGGCTGTCGAGATCGTGAACAGATCCGTGTTCTGAGCCAGCTCTCGTGGCTCCATGTGTGCAACGGAGACTTCGATCGAGCGATGAAGATCAGCGGTGAAGGACTGGCGCTGGCCGGTGAAGAGGAGAAGACGGCAGAGCATGCCATCTTCTTCAGTTCGATAGGCAGCGCCTCCCTCTACCGAAACGAAGTGGATCAGGCTCGAGACTTTCACCGGCGGGCGCTGGAGATCCGTGAGGATCTCGGTGATGTACCCGCGATGATCAGTTCTCTCAACGCACTTTCGGAGGCGGATCTGGTCGCCGGAGAGCCGATGGAAGCTCTCGAACTGGCGGAGCAGGCGAGAGAGATGGCCGACGAAGTGGGAGATCAATCGGGTCGTGCCATCTCCTTGCATCGGGAAGCTGCGGTCTACCTCACCTGCGGAGATCTACAGAAAGCCCTGCTGTGTATCGAGGATTCGCTGTCGATCAGCCAGCAGCATCGAATGCGTTTCCTGGGTGTACGAAATCACCTTGTCCGGGGCAGGATCCGTCGGATCGAGGGAGATCACAGCGGCGCGGAGAGCGATCTGCTTCGAGCACTGGGTGTCCACGCAAGATCTGGAACCGGAATCGGATTGATGGAGTGCCTGCTGGAACTGGCCGAACTTCATCTCGATACCGGTGATAGTGCCCGTGTGCAGGATGAACTGGAACGGTTGGATACCATCCTCAAGGAGATCCCTCACGAGGGATTCGAGGGACGTCGTGCGTTGCTGGAGGCGCGCCGGCTTCATGCTGCCGGTGCAGATCCCTCCGAGGTGATCGCATTGCTCGAAGCTGCACAGCGCACCGGGCGTGATTGTGGAGATCGTCGACTCAGGGCCGCGGCGTTGACCTTCCAGGCAGAGGTACACATCTCATCACGCCAGCTGGAGAAGTCGAGGAATTGCTATTCCGAAGCGGATGAACTGCACCAGGCATTTGCCGAGAGATTGCCCCACCAGTTGCGCGACCGCTATCAGGATCATCATCAGCTGGGAGATGGTCCGGTGGGCGAAGGGGTCGCCCGAGAAGTTTCTGTTGCCGAGAAGGTCGAAGATGAACAGCAGCACACCAGGGCACCGGAAGTGGAAAGTTCACCTCCGGAGAAGTCCAAGTACGTCGAAGAGATGCTACGGGTGGCCTCCCTGGTTACCGAGGCGGCGTCTGCCAGCCTCCCCCGTGTCCTCATTCCCAAGGCACTCGCCTGTCTCGTACGCGCTTCCCACGCCAGTCAGGGCTGGATATTGATTCGCAGGAAAGATGACGTGCGAGTCGTGTGCGCAGCGGACGCATCGGGATCTCCTCTCAAGGGGCATCATGAGCGACTGGCGCTGGCTGCCGTGGAAGATGTATGGGAGAGCGGAAAGTCGATCTTTGCCGGGAGAATCGTCGATGAACCTCGAGTTCAAGCGATGGAAGAACTCTATTCTTCAGGAGTTCAGAGCCTTGCAGTGATTCCACTCCGTTGTGATGGGACGATTCGTGCACTCGCCTACCTGGCGGATCCGGACCCATCGGTGTTGACGAGTGCCAGCGGAAAAAATTTGCTCGAGGCACACGCCGGGTTACTGGGGCTGTTGTTGCCAAAGAGTCAGTCGGTGGTAACTCGCTCCTGACTCGCTGGCGAGAACAGGGTATTCTCAGCCCATGCGGATCGCCTCTCTCACCTGCTCCAACACGGAAATCGTCTGTGCCCTGGGACTCGGGGACCAGCTGGTCGCCATCGATGATCATTCCGACCATCCGCCGACCCTTGCCGAGAAGATCAAACGGGTTGGACCCGATCTTTCCATCGATCTCGATGCCCTCGAGCGATTGCAGCCGGAACTGGTACTCGCTTCCCTGACGGTACCCGGTCACGAGCAGGTGGTGGCAGGGTTGCAGGAGCGGGGCTTGCCACACATCGCACCGGATCCCCGCTCGCTCTCCGATGTGCTTCGAGATGTGAGGGAGATCTCCCTCCTCCTCGGGGTTCCTGAAAGGGGCGAGGCTGTGGTCGGCTGGATGGAGCGAGGCCTTCAGCCTTCACCGGTGCAGCAGGCCGAGAGGATCCCACTGCTTGTGGAATGGTGGCCGCAACCGGTGTTCGTTCCGGGGCGGTATTCCTGGATCAACGAGATGCTGGAACTGGCAGGGGCTGTGAATCCGTGGAGAGATCAGCAGGCTCACAGCATCCAGGTGACCACCGAGCAGGTAGTCGAGGCGCGGCCACAGGGCGTCGTGATCTCCTGGTGCGGTATCGATTTCGAGAAATACAGACCGCACCGGGTCCTCCAGCGGGAGGGTTGGGAATCGGTCCCGGCCATCGAAGGGAGTCGAGTCTTCTGCATCTCCGAGGCGTATCTGGGAAGGCCTGGACCCCGGCTGGTGGAGGGGGTTCGCCAGTTGCGAAATGCGGTTCGCCTGATGATCAGCGACGATTGATTCTCCTCCGCTTGGGGGCTCTCTTCTGTTCGGGTAAGGTAGAGCACAAGGTCACCGAGATTCAGAGTTCAGAGCCCCGGGAGGAATCGATGAAGAAGATTGACTGGTGGTATCACCGCAATGGCTGAACATCGTGCAAGCGAGCCCAGGAGTTCCTGGGAGATGATCCTGCATACAAGGAACAGGTCGATGCCAAGAAGTCACGGATCGATGCTGATGAAGCCATCAAGATGGCAAAAGCATCGAGCAGGGTTCTGGTCGCCCGAGGTCAAAAGTATGTCGATTACAACATGAAGAAGGATGCACCTGCCGATGATCTACTGGCCAAGGGAATCGTCGGGCCCAGTGGAAATCTCAGGGCACCGACCCTGAAGATCGGGAAAACCCTCATCGTGGGATTCCATGAGGAAGTTTACTCTCAAGTACTGGGAAGCTGACGGAGGACCTCTTTGGGCATCTTTGATCGCGACTACATGCAGGGGGGCGGAAGTACCGGCAACATGATCCGCAAGCTCAGTGCGGTGAACTGGATCCTGATCCTGAACATCGCCGTCTTCCTCGGCTGGACACTGGGTGCGCCCAGCACCTTCATGAGAGAAAACTTCCTGGTGAGCTGGTACGCCCTCATGTCAGGGCGGGTGTGGACCGTCTTGACCTGTGCTTTCTCCCATTACGACATGTGGCATATCCTCATCAACATGCTGATCTTCCTCTCCTTCGGTCCCGTTCTCGAGGCGAGATGGGGAAAGCGTCGTTTTCTTGTCTTCTACTTGCTGTCAGCAGTGTTTTCTTCGCTGGCGATGGCGTTGATGGCACCGGTCTTTGGCCTGCGTGACGTCAATGGCCTGGGAGCTTCCGGAGCGGTTTGTGCGGTCAGTACTGCATTTGCCATCTATTACCCCAAGAACTTCGTCCTCATCTGGGGAATCATCCCCGCTCCAGCGTGGCTGGTGGTGGCCGCATTGTGTGTCTGGGATGTGAAAGGCCTGATGAATCAGTTCAAGGGGATCTCCGATGGCGTGGCCCACTCCGCCCACCTCGGGGGCTGTTTGTTTGCACTCATCGTGCTGTTCCTGGTTCCTCGATTGGTGAAGGTCTCGCCCCCTTCTCGCTCTCCCGTTGGAAGATCCCGACAGACAGGTTCGCGTGATCCCTCCGAGTACTATCCTGCTCCTTCCGATGGTGACGACCGAGATCGAGGGGAAGAGAATCGCCTCGATGATCTGCTCACCAAGGTCAGCAGGGAAGGGATCGATTCCCTGACCGATGATGAGAAGGATGATCTGAAGCGCATCAGCCGGAAGAGGCGAGATTCTTCTTGAGACTCCCAGGATTGATTTCCGGATGGTGGGCACGAAGAAAGTTATCGGCGAAGGCGAGGGCTGAACTACGAGCCGTGTTCAGCGATCCGCAACGACTGGAAGGGACCTCTCTGCGTCCTTCCCACCTCGGTCGCTGCGATGTGGTCGATATCGAGTCCGAGGATGGCAAGCTGGTCGCCTTCACCTTCCAGATCCTCCGCCACCCCCGGCCCCATCCCTTCTCTCGTCAGCACCACCTGGTGGCAGAGAGGTGGTGGCTGTCGCTTCCTGGAGGAAATCCAACGAGGAGCGGGTCGGTGAATCTGAGCCGTCTTGAAGATCGAGAGAGCGATGGGAGTCCTCCCGGATCGTTCCCTTGACGAACCCCTGTCCCAGCGGCGAGGATCTGAGTTCGATCGAGATCAACTGGAGAGAACGAACCGGGTGAAACCGGGAGAGAGGGATTGGCATGGAATTGCTGAAGGAACTGTGCGAGGCGTACGGAGCTCCTGGATTTGAAGACAGGATCCGGGCGATCTTTCGCCGGGAGGTGGAAGCTCATGTCGATCGCATCGAGGTCGATGGAATCGGCAATGCCATCGCCATCAAGGAGGGGAAACCGGGATCTCCAAAGGTGATGCTCGCCGGTCACATGGATGAGATCGGATTCGTCGTCAAGCATGTCGACGACAAGGGATTCATCCGCCTGTCACCACTGGGAGGATTTGATCCCAAGACCCTCATCGCAAAACGAGTCACCATCATCACCAGTGCCGGAGAAGAAGTCACCGGGATGATCGGGTCGAAGCCGATTCACATCATGACTCCGGAAGATCGCAAGAAGATGCCAACGGTCCCCGAGTTATTCGTCGATGTAGGGATGTCAGCGGAGGAAGCAAGGTCTCGCATCGAGATCGGTGATCCGGTGACCCTTCAGCAACAGTTCCAGATGCATGGCGATCGCTGTACCGGAAAGAGTCTCGATAACCGCGTTTCCATCTATACCCTCATCGAAGTGATGCGCCGCTACAAGAATGACAATGTCAGCGTCTATGCGGTGGCGACGACCCAGGAAGAGATTGGCCTGCGCGGTGCGATGACCGCATCACACCGCATCGAGCCCGACTGCGGTGTCGCCATCGATGTGACTCTTGCATGCGACACTCCCGGAGCTAGCGATCACGAGAAGATCTCTGCGCTGGGTGCAGGGGTCGCCATCAAGGTGCACGACTCCTCCAGCATCTCCAATCCGAAGATGGTCAGGGCGATGCGAGAAATCGCACGGGAGAAGGAGATCCCCTTCCAGATGGAAATCCTGACGATGGGGGGGACCGATGCAGGAGGTATCCAGCGTGGTGGTAGCGCAGTACCTGCCATCACACTCTCGGTTCCGTGTCGATATGTACACACCGTGGTGGAGACGATCGATGCCAGGGATCTGGAGGCGACGGTTGCGTTGCTGGCAGGATTCCTCGATCGAGCACATCAGATCGATCTGAGCTACGACGGCTGATCGACCGTCTACTTGCGCCAGATGGTGAGACGGGTGTCTCCGTAGCGACGCCCCTCCTCTGCGGTAACGCCGGGGGGGGGCGTCGCTGCATCTTCCCTCGACGGGTGCTCGATGGCGAGAATGCCATCGGTGGCGAGCCAATCTCCTGCTGCCAGTCCCGTCGCAAGCTTCCACGGGATGGTCCCCGGTTTCTTGAAGTCGGGGAAGGGAGGGTCGATGAGGATCACATCGAACTCTCCGCCGACTGCGTCTCCATCGGGAAGTCGGTAGGCATCACGCTCGAGGATCTTGCACTGGGCAGGGATGCCGAGGGTGTCGAGGTTTTTCCTGAGGAGGGACAGAACCGATCGATCCTTCTCGACATGGACCGACTGACGAGCTCCACGAGAAACGGCTTCGATTCCCAGCGCTCCCGACCCGGCAAAAACATCGAGGACGCGGGCACCGATGAGGTGTTCCTGGATGATGCTGAAGAGGGATTCTCGGACGCGAGTACGCATCGGACGTACGATGGAACCTGCCGGGACGTCGATCTTACGTCCCCTCAGATGTCCCCCGGCGATTCTGAGGGAACCGTTGCGAGCCACTCTCGATCCTGCGATCAATCAGGAGACGAGGCGGTCGTCGGAGGCCGCAAGTCTCTGGGCCAGGATCCTCGCCATGTTGAGGATTACCTTGTAGGCGACCATGTTTCCTTCTTCCAGCAGCTGCTGAAAAGGCCCGGATGGAATCTTCTTCAGGCGTCCGTCCTCCACGCACATCACCGTTGCGCTTCGCACATCGCTGCTGATCAATGACATCTCACCGAAGAAGGAGAGTTCCTCAAGTCGACCGAGAACCTCATTTCGGTTCCCTGACTTCAGAACCTCGAAGGAACCTGCACCGATGATGTAAAAGCCATCACCAGCGGTGTCCTGAAGGACCACGGTGTCGCCTTTTTTCGCCACGATGTCCTCGGAGATGCGCAGTAGGTCGGAGATCTCGGAGGGGTTCAGTCCCTCGAAGAGGGGAACCTTCTGGAAAGTCTCTACATATTCACTCAAATGAATGCTCCCTCGTCAAAATGCCGCTACCAGCGAAAGATCGGCCTGGTCAAATTGCCTGTACTACGGACACCTTAGCGTTTCTTGATCACGGCTGCAACGCCACCGCGGTCCTCAGTCACCCTCATCGGGAGAGCGAGAAGCCTGCCACCATGGCTCGAGATCGGCAGGAAGGGGTGCCTCGAACTGCATCAACTGCTGATCGACAGGATGCCGTATATGGAGGCGCCAGGCGTGCAGGGCATGGCGCAGCAGTGGCGATGACGGCTCCTCTGGCTGCCAGGTATTCAGGTCGGAGTGGGTTTCTCGGCCGTAAAGATAGTCACACAAGATGGGGTGGCCAATCGCCTTGAGGTGGACCCTGATCTGATGGGTACGGCCTGTTCGAGGAAAGCAGTGAAACCAACATATCGATCGGTCGTCAGTGGTGCCGAGGGTGCGAATCACCTTCCAGGCAGTGAAGGATTCTCTGGCCTGCTCGTCGTGCCGGACGACCTGTTTGCGAGGTTCCGTAAAGGAGCGAGCGAGGGGCAGATCGATTTCCCCCGAGCAGCAATCGGGAACTCCGTGAGAGAGAGCCAGGTATTCCTTGGAGACTTCTCGATCGTGAAATTGCCTCGCCAGTTCCCTGTGTGCTACATCGGTACGAGCGATCACCATCACTCCTGAAGTTTCTCTGTCGAGCCGGTGAACGATTCCCGGACGGTCGTCGTCGCCAACCTGCGACAACTGATCGGTGTGTCCGAGTAAGGCATTGACCAGTGTCCCCTCCGGTGGTGCGCCGGGTGCAGGGTGCACGATCATTCCCGCTTCTTTGGAGATCACGATGATGTGGTCGTCCTGGTGGAGGACGTCGAGGGAGTGATCCTCCGGCAAGGGGATTGTCGAAGGGGCCGGCGGAGGATCGAAACTGATCTGGTCGACCAGCTGAACCCGGTGAGAGGCCCTGGTCTTCTGGCCGTGAAGGCGAATCCGACCTTCATCGATGAAGCGACGGATGGCAGAGCGTGAATGCCCCGGAATCTGACGGACCAGCCACCGATCGAGTCGTTCCCCTACATCCGGTCGGGAAACCGGGAGCGACATCCACTGCGGCGAGGAGGGGCCGGAAGGCCCCTCAGCGACCACCACCACCATCGGCGGGTGCAGGAGCGGGTGGCCCGACATCATCGGGACCACTCTCGACCGGTTCTGCAGTGCCGCCATCCGTTTCGGCCGGGGCCGTGGTCTCTTCCCCACTGGTCAGTTTCGGCTTCTCCGCCGCAGCACCACCTGCGGCGGCAGCATCCGCCGGCGTGATGCCAATGGGGACCAGCTCAGGGGTGATCGCCACGGGCTCTGGAATGACAGGCGGAGGAGGGTCGGGCAGGACGAATCCAGCGCTCGATTCCAGTGCCATGGTGAAGTTTTCCAGGTAGGTGCGAATCGGGAAACTGTCGGGGAAGCGCGTCTGAGCATCGGTGAGAAGGATGATCGCCTGCTGGCGATCGTCAGCGGTCTCCTGATTCCACAGCCACTTGGCCACCTTCAGGATCGCTTCCGTCTCGACGACTTGACCCTTTACGTCCTGGAGAAGCCCCGGGTATGCACCCCGGATCTGTTCCGCCTCTCCGGTCAGTGTGCTGTCAATCTCGTTGTTCCACGCCTGGATTTCCCGATTCTTCAGGGAGTCGAGGAGTGTTGGAATTGTGAACAGGCTGATGACGATGAGCAGTCCGATGAAGATCGGAGTCGAGTTTACCTTTGCTGCTTTCGCCACCTCGATGGTGAGATTCTCAAGCTTCTCATCCATCTCTTCTGATTCATGCTGAGTTTCCGTGGACTGTCCACCTGGTCGTGCAGGACCTTTGTTGGTCATCTTGGAATGCTCTCCCTTTTTTCATGCAGGGCTGCCGGAAAGGCAGCAGACTTTATCAGGATTCGATGCCGATCCTGACGATGAGGCGGGTCACATAATGCTGGCCCTGATCATCCGGAGTCCTCTTGATGAAGACCTCTGCATATTCGTCGCCTTTTCGATAACGCATCTGTTGCTCACCAAAGTCGTCGAAGTTCGAAACTGCCTCCCAGCCATGGATGGGCATCTGGTCCTCGTACCAACTGGTCAACTCGGCAACGGGGCGGTCTCCCCAGTAGATGACCTCAACGGTTCGCATCGACAGTGGAGCATGCTCGAACTTCAGGTAAGACCAGGAATCGTCATCGAGTTCAAATCCGATGGGCGCAGGAATGTCATCGGGTTGATGTCGTTCGACGATGGGCACCTGATCCTCGAGGGGTACCAGACCCTGGCATCCGATGATGGAGAGGATCAATACCGCAAAGATGGACCACGTGAAGGTGGCCCCGATTCCGGTGCGCGCTGGGATATCTTGTATCTTCATCGAGACCTCCTGATCATGTGTAGGGCAACTTGATAGTGACAGATCCCCAGAGGTTGCCCCTGACGGTCGGGACAGCATAATCCCCCCACGCGCCCGAGGCGAGTGGTCGGCTCCATCTAGATCGAATTCTGATGGGGGTGTCGAATCAGGGGATCCAGCGAAACCGGAGGAGAATCGATGTCGCAGGGAAGAGGACTGATTCCAGCGACGATTCTGGGAGCCGCCGCAGAGTTGCGGCGGCATCCGGGCAGAACCTTGCTCATCTGCCAGGGAATCCTCTGGGCGGTGGTCCTGATGGTCGCCCCTGCTTCCATCCTGGAAGGCTCGAGGGGGGCAGCGCTGGAGAGATCGAAGGATCTGGGAACTGACCGGATTCAGGTGGAGGTGCAGCCTGGATCTCGTCTTCCACTGGAGATCGATGACCTCGAGGCTCTGTTGACGGAACTGCAACCGGCCCATGCGGAAGCGCTTGTCAGCGGGCTCTCAGTCTCCAGAAGACTGACCGGTGAAAACGGCATCGAGGGGTATCTGGTGTCCACCGATGAGGAGGAACTGGCCGCTCGATCGCTTCATCTGCTGCAGGGCCGCTGGTTGGAAGGGTCGGAGCGAGGCGATGAGGTGGTGATCGAGCAGCCGCTGGCGGACAGCCTCCTGGCGGGGAAGGGTTCGGAGCTGATCGGAGAGACGCTGTGGGTCAGCAGGCCGGGAACGACGATTCGTCGTTTCGGCATCGGCGATGAGATTCCACCGGGAGCATCGCAGTGGCGGGTGGTGGGGATTCTCCGTTCCCCGGCAGAGGCGGGGGTCGATCCCCTCGGCTTCGGCAAGGACCATCGATTCTCCGATATCGTGGAAGCCGCCCTCAAGATGCTCGGTGTTGCACCCACCTCGGCTCCCTGGATGCAGCAGGGGCACTCGATGCACGTGTTACGGGACCGGGACCAGATCGAGGCTCTGGACTGGATCGTGGTTACCGTCGATCCACTGCAGATCAACGAGGCGAAGGAGGAGGTGGAGAAGATTCTGATCCGCCGCGGCAAGGTTCCCCTCGTCTATGCCAATGCAGCCTGGTCGATTCTCGCCAGTCCCGAACTGGATGGATACCTCGTCTTGCACGACATCTTCTTCTACGTGACGGTGACCATCGGTCTGCTGGTGCTGATCAACCTGCTGTTGCTGACAGGAAGAAGACGACGCCCTGAAGTTGGTTTACGCCGGGCGGAAGGTGCGACGCGAGCCGATATCTTCTGGCAGTTCCTGTGGGAAGGGATCCTGATCGCGCTGGTAGGAGGGATTCTTGGAGCTCTCACCGGTGTGATGATCGCAGAACTTCGAGCAAACCTCGATCCTGCGGCGATTCTCACCGCCAGCTGGCCGTGGCAAACCATCATCGAGTCGCTGTTGCTGGTCACCGGTGGTTCTGCCATCGCCTGCGCCGGTCCCGCATGGTTGGTCAGTGATGTGGATCCCGCCTCGTTGCTGAGGGATCGGAGATGAAGATGTTCCACATCGTCCTCCGCGATTCGTGGCAGTCTCTGGTGAGGCATCCTCTTCGCTCGGTGCTGGTCGCCACGACCTTTGCACTGGGACTCGCCTCCGTGGTTGCCATCGTCGGAACGGTGGAGGGGGGAAGAAGGGCGATCTCCCACGATCTCGAGTCACTCGGTACCGATCTGATCGCATTGATCAATCCCGTTCGTCTCGGTTCCCTGGCGGTGGGTGTCGATGCCGCCGGACGACCACTCAACCGGGAAGACGCGGTGGAGATCCAGAAAAAACTGGAGCAGGTCACCGACTCGGTTTCACCGCTGAGGATTGATCTGGGGCTGACCTTCACGCAGGTGGGGGAGGCGCGGCACACGATGGTCTCCACCGTTCCCCAGTTCATCTCCGTCCTCAAGCCAGGGATGTTGGCGGGAAGATTCCTGCAGGATGAGGATCGCTGGCCCGACACCAGGACAGGTGTGGTTCCAGCAGCGATCGACGAAGCGCTTGCGGCATCCATCTTTGGAGATCCTCTTCTCGCCATGGGAGAAGAGTTGCGCTGCTACCGTTCAGGTGGAGCATTTCAGGTCCACATCATCGGAGTGGTCAAAGATCCACTTCTCTTGCGCCAGTACATGAGTGCCTTCGATTCGACCTCCAGTGCCAGGGCGATTCCCGCTCGCCGGTTACAGTTTCTGAACCTGTACTTGCCCTGGCGTGCGGATCAAGACGAACCGATGATGCTGCTGATCGATGTTCCCGGAATCGATGATGTCGATGCGGTGGCGAAGCAACTCGAGGAGTGGATCGAGCAGCGAGAGATCGGCGTTTTCTTGCACATACAGAAACTCTGGACCTCACAGGTGATTGGCATCATCGACAGGTTCCGGGGTGTCGGTCACTTCGTCTGGATTCTCGACCTGATCGTGGTGCTGATCCTCACCGGGACCATCTCGCTGCTGGCCATCGATGAAAGCCTGGAAGAGGTGGCGCTGAAGCGGGCGGAAGGAGCTTCCATCAGCGATGTGGTGCTGCCGATCTTGCTCGAGGGTGTGTTGCTCTCGCTGGCTTCGATGTTGCCAGGTATCCTGCTCGGGAAGTGGATACTCGAAGCGGGAATCTCACCGGTACTCGGCTGGGATCCATGGCTACCACTACCAGTCATCAGCGGTACCTGTGCTGCGATTCTCCTCACCGCCTTGCTGGGGTCGGTCTTGCCTGCCATCCGTGTTGCCAGACTGGAACCCGCTTCGGTACTGGGTAGACGAAGAGATCTGTGACTGCATCGTGAATCCACCTGACAGCGGAGAGGAAGATCAAATATGTTCATCGAGATGACGGGGATCCGCAGGGTCTTCGGAGAGGGCGAAGGGGCCGTCGCCGCCCTCGATGGCGTCGATCTGAGCATCGATCGAGGTGAGTTCATCGCCATCGTCGGTTCCTCCGGAAGTGGCAAGAGCACCTTGTTGCAGATCCTCGGCTGCCTCGATCGAGCGGATGAGGGCTCCTATCTACTCGCTGGCAAGGATGTTCAGGCACTCTCCGGAAGCGAGATGGCAACGGTTCGAAACGAAACCATCGGGTTCGTGTTTCAGTCCTTCCATCTCCTGGGTGATCGTGATGCCCTCGAGAATGTCCAGCTGCCGCTGGAGTACCGAAGATCCGCTGCCCCCGACGTCACTCCGAGGGAAGTGATCGAACGTGTCGGGCTGCTCCAGCGTATCAGCCACCGGCCCTCGCAGTTGAGCGGAGGAGAGAGGCAGCGGGTGGCGATCGCCAGGGCTCTCGTCAAGCAACCAGGGTTGCTACTATGTGACGAGCCGACCGGCAATCTCGACAGCAGCAGTGGCGAGCAGATCCTCACGCTCCTGGCCGATCTTAGGCGTGAATTGCAGACGACGCTGATCCTGGTCACTCACGATGAGCAGGTGGCGAAGCGGGCGGACCGGATTCTGACGATGAAGGATGGACAGTGGGCATGAGGAGAATACTGCTACTGATCTCGGCACTGTCGATGGGATGCCAGTCTGATGATCTTCGATCAGTGACCATCTACTGCTCCCACGACCGAGTTCACTCACAGCAGATTCTTCAACGGTTCGAGGAGGAGACAGGTATCCGTGTCGAGGCGGTTTTCGATACCGAAGCGACCAAGACGGTGGGACTGGCGCAACGGATCCGCGGGGAGCGAGATCGCCCGCGCTGTGATGTGCACTGGTCCAACGAGCCGCTGAGGGCGGAGTTGCTCGCCAGGGAGGGGCTCTACCAGGCTCTTCCCGATGATGCCGGGGAGGGGATCGATGCTCGCTGGCGCGATCCGGAGAATCTGTGGTGTGGCTTTGCCGCCAGGGCCAGGGTCCTGGCGATCCAACCAGGTTCGGAACTGATCAGCGACCCCCCTCGATCGCTGAAGGCACTCTCTGCATCGCAACTCCATGGCAAGGTGGTCATCGCCGACCCTCGCTTTGGAACCACCGGTACTCACCTCGCCATCGTCAGGTCGCAGCTGGGTGGTGAAGCGTACCGGGAGCTTCTGATGAGCTGGAAAAGATCGGGGATACAGATCGCCTCCTCGAATTCCGCCAGCCGTGACCGAGTGCTCTCCGGAGAAGCCTGGGTCGGATTGACAGACACCGATGATGTCGAAGCGGTTCGGCGAAGGGGATCAGAGATCGGCGAGGAGTTTCTCGAAGATGATGGAGTGATCTTGCTTCCCAACGTGGTCGCGGTGGTGGCGGGGTCGCCCCATCCGGAAGAGGCTCAGCAGCTGGTCAGGTGGTTGCTCAGAAGAGAAGTGGAAGAGTGGTTGGCGAACTCCGCTAGCCGACAGATTCCGTTGAGAGTAGAGGTCCCGGTGCCGGAGCAGGGGCTCTCCCTCGAGCAGTTTTCGGTGCAAGACATCGACTGGAATCTGTCGGCAGATCAGCTACGTATCGCTGTCGAGGAGGCGGAGAGGTTGTTGTTGAACCGTTGAAGAAATCGATGTTCGGAATCCTGATTCCGTTGTTACCGGTGCTGGTGGGATTCTATCTTCCGGTGCTGCTGGTGGCCCTCGATGACGGATTTCTCACCGGTTCCGGGACACCGATGGTGGCAGGCGATTTCACGGTCATCTTGACGACGGTTCGCCTCGCCGCAGTTGCAGCGGTGGTGGCCACCTTGCTGGGCTGGTTTGATGCCGTGGCGCTGGCCGGTACCCGGGGAGCGGGGCGCCGTATCATCTGGACACTGCTGCTGGCTTCCTTCTTGATTCCCCCTGCAGCCCTCGCTTCTGCAGTGCAGGCTTGCCTCGGTTCATCGACGTTACGGGCGACAGTCCGCGATGAGATCGGTGCTGTCACCATGCTGGCGATCCGCTGGGCGCCGGTGGCAGCGGCGATGCTGCTGGGAGCGGCATCGTTATGGCCACGCGGACAGGAACGAGCTCTCCGAAGCCTTCCGCCGCTGCTGTCACTGACAACCCGCGTGCGAGGATTGGCGCCGATGGCGTTGCGATGCTTCGGCTTGCTGTTCCTGCTGCTGCTGCCTGCAGCAGAGTTGCCATCTTATGCCGGAGTCGAGACCGTTTCTCAGCGCATCCTGTCGCGCTTGACGGTAGGAGATGCCGCAGCGGGATGGAGACTGGCAGCGATGCTGGGGATGGTCGCGCTGCCATCTCTTTACCTGCTGTTCCCGAAGATGACGGATCCGCAGCAGAACCGCTGGGGATGCGGTGTGGAGGGATTACCGCGCTGGAAGTGGGCCGATCGGTGGCTGTGGTTTCGAGTGCTGCCGGCAGCGTGTCTGCTGGTCATCCTGTCTGTGACTTCCTGGCCCCGTGCCAGCCAGTGGTCAGTGGTCTCCGATGAATTGGTCGGCGCGAGTTTGTCGGTGGTGCTGGAGTTCCCGCGGGTGTGTCTGGCTTCGGTGGTGGCGATGGTGTGTGGCTGGAGGTTGGCAGAAGCGGGATCGAGGGTCGGATTGATCCTGCTGTCGATTCCCACGCTGCTGCCGGGAAGCCTCGGAGCACTGGCGTTGATCCAGGTGGTTCGACCGCTACTCCCGGTGTGGCTCGATGATGTGCCCTTCCTGTTGACCATCGCCCAGTGTTGCAAGCTGGGAGCCCTCGGTGCTGCCGCAGGGCTGGTAGCGACACGGGTTTTCCCTCGCTCCGAGGCGGATTCAGCGGCGATGATCGACCCCTTCACGGCGCGCTGGAAGATTCGATTTCCAAGAGCACTTGGAGT
Source organism: uncultured Planctomycetia bacterium (assembly GCA_964412635.1). Lineage (GTDB taxonomy): Bacteria > Planctomycetota > UBA8108 > UBA1146 > UBA1146 > QNYK01. The sequence continues at coordinate 22,773 of CAYPPQ010000019.1, forward strand.
GTTGATTCCGGCAGCGGTGGTCGGGATCGCCATGGCGCTGGGAGAGGTGGAGTCGACGTTGTTACTGGCGCCGCCGGGACATCCCTCGACGGCACTGGAGTTGCATCAGATGCTTCATTTCAGGAATGACGAACAGGCTGCCAGGCTAGCGATGGTGCTGGCGATGGTAGGAGCGATACTCGCCACGGTCGTTGCACCTCGTGGTGGAAAGGGGGATTGATGTCCGATGAAACGCTAGCCCTTTCCATCGATCAACTGGTGGTGAAGCGGGGCAACTCGACCATCGGTCCCATCTCGTTGGATCTCCTGGCGGGAAATCAGATGGTGTTGAGCGGATCGAACGGTGCCGGCAAGAGCAGTGTGCTACTGGCGGTGGCGGGATTGATCCCGGTGCACTCCGGATCGGTGGAGATCGGTAGCGTCAAGATGACCGGGCACAAGCAAGCGCCGGAACCGTGGCAGAGAAGCACCGGATGGCTGGGGCAGGAACGAGGCCTGTGGCCACATCTCACAGTCAAGGCGCAGTGCCAGCTGGTCGCTCGCGCCCACGGTGGCAATCTTCAGCGCATCGATCAACACGCCGAACTACTCGGCATCGCCGATCGTATCGATCGTCATCCCGGTCAACTGTCGGGCGGTGAGGCTCAACGCAGCGAATTGCTGAGGACCGTCTCCGCTGCGGCCAGTTTGTTCCTCCTCGATGAACCCTTCTCGGCGCAGAATCAGCAGGGGAGGGAACGGATCGAGGAGTTGCTGGCAAATCTGTGTCACGAGGGGGCTGCAATCCTGCTGGCACTACATCAGGGCGGTCCCGAGGATGATGTGATCTCACTCGATGTTACGTGACCTCGGAGGGGGCCTTCGGCGGTACCTCGAAGCGTCCATCGACCATGGCCAGCTGGCGATCGGCCCTGGCGGCGAGGTCGGGGTCGTGAGTGACGACGAGGATCGAGGTTCCCAGTTCCTCGTGAAGATCACGCAGTAGCGAGTGAATCCTCGAACTGGTTCTGGAATCGAGATTGCCGGTGGGTTCGTCGCACAGTAGCAGACGAGGGTCATTGATCAGTGCCCTGGCGATGGCGACTCGCTGACGCTCTCCACCGGACAGGGTACCGGGAGCCTGGTGTTCTCGCCCGTCGAGGCCCACCAATTTGAGGAGAGAGGTGGCTCTCGATTCCACCTGGTCCTTCCTCCGTCGCCACTCGCTGCTGGTACTCCCGACGATGGCGGGAAGCATGACATTCTCCAGCACATCGAGGTCATTGAGCAGGTGGAAGAACTGGAAGACGAATCCTATGAACTGATTTCTGAGATCACACCGCTGCCTTTCCGAGAGCCCCGGGGTCTGCCAGGTGTCTTCTCCGTTGCGGTAGATGACGGTTCCTTCGGAGGGGGTGTCGAGTAAGCCGAGACAATGGAGAAGGGTGCTCTTGCCGACTCCGCTGAGCCCGACGATGGCGACCATCTCTGCCTCATGAATATCGAGGTCCAGTCCGCGCAGAACTTCCAGCGGTTTGCCATCTGCGAGGGAGAAGTTCTTCTCCAGCCCCCTGGCGACGACGACCGGTAGAGGTTGATTCATGGCATCACTCATGATGTAAAGCCCGGATCGGATCGCTGCGACCCGCCCACATCGCCGGGATGAAACTGCCCAGAAATCCGAAGATCAGTGTCGGGGTACAGACCAGCACCATGTCTTGCCAGCGGAGGTGCGCCGGGATCTTTTCGAGATAGTAGATGTCGGGAGGGAACAGCCTCAGGCCGGTGGATCTGTACACGTAGTCGTGAATCTCGTTGATGTTCTCGGTGAGCCACCATCCCGACAGCAATCCGAGAAGGCAACCGACGATGCACAGGAACAAGCCCTGCTGAAGTACCAGACGCACCACGCCTCCGCGCGTTGCTCCCAGCGCGCGGAGAACCCCCAGGTCGCGATTCTTCTCGATCACCAGAAGCATCAGTATCAGAAAGATCATCGCTGCTGCAAAGGCGACGATGAGGAGCATCATGATGGCGATGATTCGCTTCTCGATCTCGACTGCCTTGAGCAGGTTGGCACGCTGATCCTCCCACGTTTCAACCTCGTGGAATCGCCAGGGGATCGCCAGCGGGTCGCTGGAATCAAGATCCATCCTCCTGGTGAGCTCTGCTCCGACCTGCTGCTTGAGATCATCCGATCTCGAATAGTCTTCGAGTCGCATGGAGATGCCGCTGATCCTCATGTCCTGGGCGTCTTCATCCCACAGGTCCAGCACCTCCTGCAGGGCTCGAAGATCGGCGTACGCCCAGCGTTGATCCTGCTCGTAGACACCTGACTGAAAGGCTCCGACGACGATGAAACGCCCCAAGCGTGGCTCATAGGTCACCGGTGAGTAGGTCGACAACTGCACCACTTCACCCATCGCCAGTCGCATACTTCGAAGAGCCTCGATGCCCACGACGAGTGCCTGAGGAGGTGATTCCTCGGCGAACCCATCAGCGGGAGTGCCTCGAAGTCCCATCCGTAACAACTGTCGGCGGCGTTCGAGTGAGAAGATGTGATCGACCTCAGCCGCCTCCAGGGAGGTGCGCTCATCGGGGAGACTGAGGAACGGGTCCGCCAGCAGCATGTCGATCTCACCATCCCTGAGCAGGTAACTGCCAAGGTCCGAGACGGTCGATTCGGTAACCGGTTCGATTCCGCGAAGAATGCAGTAATCGAGTTCGGTGGACTTGTAGATGGCGAGGGTCTCGATGAAGGGGGTTGCTGCTTCGACTCCCGGGCGGCTCAGGGCCGCTTCCAGCACGGCATCTTCACCCACCAGCATGCGGGTCGGAGAACCCTTGACGATGAGGTGCGCAAGGCTGCCACGGATCCGGTCCTTCATCTCCATCTTGAATCCCTCCATCACCGCCAGGACGGAGATCAGGGAGAAGACACCGAGGGCCACCGCCAGCGTTGCTGCCCACGGGGCCCAGCGTTTACGGAGGTAGCGATTCGTGAGAAATGACCGGTATTGCAAGATTGACTCCAGGGAATTTGATCCCCTCGATCTACCCTTCTCGGAGGGGGATTGCAAGGAGAGCACCAGATTCGATTATTTCACGCAAAATATTATAAATAAAGGAGTTGTGTAGTAAAGCCCGGGTTTCTTTCGCGGTGTAGATTCGCTACATTGAGGAGTCGGAGGCGGGTAGAATACCGGTAACCGGAGGGGGGAGAGATTGAGCCAGACTCCCACCTGGGGAAGTCCGAAAAGTGGCCACCCACCCATTGCAGCCGTGCGTTGACCCGCAGTCACGATCCTGCCCGTATTCCGGGCAAACTGGCTGAAGTCACGACCCTGAGATCGGGTCGTCTACGCCTCTATCAGGACTCGATTCTCAACGATCGAGGGGATCAGGGGCGATCGCTAAACCGACAGATGAGATTGAGGTGAAATCTTGCAAATTCGAGAGATTCCCACCGAGGGGTACGAAAAAGTAGTCGTCGCGAAGGACGCTGATTCGGGGCTACATGCCCTGGTTGCCATTCATGACACCACGCTGGGTCCCGCCCTGGGTGGCCTTCGAATGTGGAACTACAACACGGAAGAGGAAGCCCTCACCGATGTTCTCCGTCTGTCGAGAGGGATGACCTACAAGAGTGCCTGTGCCAATACCGGTCTCGGTGGGGGCAAGGCGGTCATCATCGGCGATCGGGAAACTGATCTGACCAGGGATCGATTCAAGGCGATGGGGCGATTTATAGAGACCCTCGGAGGTCGTTACATCACGGCGGAAGATGTGGGAATCGGGATCCGTGAGCTGGAATGGCTGCGGGAAGAGACGAAATACGTCACCGGCCTCTCTCGCCAGTCGGGATCGAGCGGAAATCCTTCCCCGTTCACGGCCCGGGGTGTGATCCGAGGTCTGTTCGCCTGTACGGAGGAACGTTTTGGCACCAGTCATCTCGATCGCCTCTGTTACAGCGTGCAGGGATTGGGTCAGGTCGGAGGTGATGTGGTTCGCTGCCTCTCGATGCTGGGTGCCACGGTAACGGTCACCGATATCGACGAAGAGCGTTGCCGCGAGTTTGCAGCGCTACCAGGTGTTGAGGTGGTCTCCCAGGATGAGATCTACTCGGTGGAGTGTGATGTGTTCATGCCCTGCGCTCTCGGTGGGGTACTCAATGACGACACGATTCCACAGTTGAAAGCCCAGGTGGTCGCTGGCTGCGCCAACAATCAACTCCTCGCTGATCGTCATGCAGACATGCTGCATCAGCGCGGGATTCTCTATGCTCCCGATTTCGTCATCAATGCTGGTGGCATCATCAACGTGTCGGTCGAGGTTCGCGACTCGGGATACGATGAGCGTACCGCGGTCCGCAAGATCGAGAACATCTACGACGGATTGCGGGAGGTTTTCGAGACCGCTCGCCGGGAAAATTTGACTCCAACTTTGGCTGCAGAGCGTGTGGCAGAAACACGATTGGAGCTGGCGAGAAACCGTAACGGAGATCCCGTGCCGGGTGGAACGCCCAGTTCCTGATGGTCATCAATCCGCCGGCCGGGTACCGATTGCCGTCGCGCTGTCGTATTCGTGCCAAGGCGGATTTCCAGCGAGTATTCGCCAATGGTAAGCACCGTCGAACCGATCACCTGAAGGCTGTCATCCATGCCAGCGGTGGCGAGTGCTCTCGCATCGGCCTTGCGGTCAGTCGCAAGGTGGGGAATGCGGTGGTTCGCAACAGGCTCAAGCGCAGACTGCGTGAGGTGTTCAGGATTCATCGCCAGGAGCTCCCGACAGTCCTCGATATCATCTTCATTCCCAGACCCGGCTGTAGTTCGATCCCTTTCAAGGATCTCGCCGAACAGGTTCGTACCCTGATGGGAGTGCGAGTCGCGGAGAGTTCCCCTTGAGCGGTACTTCTCCATGCGCAGGAGATGGTGGTGAGTCCCCTCGCCGGGGGGTCGTCGTAACGGTGCTGATCACGATCATCCGGGGATACCAGCGAGGGATCTCTCCGTGGTTCCCTCCACTCTGTCGATTCGAACCCAGTTGCAGTCAGTTCGGAATCGAGGCGCTCCGTTGCCACGGGGTGTTGCGTGGAATGTGGCTCACTACTGGCCGGATACTGCGCTGCCATCCCTTCAGCCGAGGCGGCTACGATCCGGTTCCTCCCGGTGAGGACCGCCTCAAGCGTAGTTGAGGTGAAGGGTCGGCATCTGCTGTTGCAGGATGATTTATAAAGTGTAAAGTGCATCCCGTAGCAGGGTCCCGGTCAGCCACGGGGAGCCCCCTGCCAGGGAGATCGAGCGTGGTCAAACCTCATGTGGGGAAGCCTCCCCCGAAACTATTCAAGATCGGTGAGGTGATGGCCCATTCCGGGATTTCCCGCCAGACGATTCACAATTACACCGTCGGTGGATTCATCGAGGAGGCTGCTCGAACCCCCAAGGGTCACCGTCTGTACGACGAGTCGGTGTTCGAGCGGCTGGCGAGAATCCGCCAACTGCAAGAGGAGGGCAACTCCTTGAGGGAGATCAAGAAGATGATTGATGAGGAGAAGATATAGATGCTGTTGACCGATCCTGAGTTCCTGACACTGGCCCTGGTTCTTGGACTGGTGATCCAGTTCTTACCCTTTCGCGGAAAGACAGAAGGACGGGTTCGATTACCTCGCAAGAAGGTGGAGCCGCTTCCAGAGAGAAAGAAGAGGTCGAGATGAGTGAACCTGCCGTACGCCTGCTCGATTCGTTTACCTTACAGGCGGAGATCTATGAGAAGTTACTGGAACGTTGCCTCGATGAGTCGGTGGATCCGCAGCAATTGACACGATTCGCCCAGGAATCGCAGCAGAAGGCTCGATCTGTCGGTGAGCAGGTCCTCGATGTGGTTGCTTCGTGGGGAGAGATCTCCATCGATCTGGAACCACAGCTCAGGAGCGATCTGGTGAAGGCAAGAACTCGTGTCCATGCCGCGATTACCGGGGTTCTATCGAGGAATGAAGTACTACTAGGCATGATGGGATCGGATTCAGTTCAGGATCAACAGCTGGTCGCGAGTTGATTCCGGTGCATCAAGGGAACGACAGATGGGAAGTTTATGCATATTCAGGTCGTGAATTTCAATCTCGAGGGTGTCAGTCACGATGAGTACTGTCAGGGTTGCGATTCGGTAGCGCAGCACTTTGCAGATGTACCGGGTCTGGTCTCGAAGGTCTGGCTTGCAGATGCCGAGAGCAACACCTATGGCGGTGTTTACACCTGGAAGGATCGCCAGTCGATGCAGGATTTCGCCGCTGGAGATCTCTTCAAGGGAGTCGCCGGAAATCCTAATTTCGTGGGATTCTCTGTGAAGACCTTCGACGTCATCGAGGGGCCGAGCAAGACCACCAACGGTATCGTCTGAGGGTACTCCGGGCCTCTCGAAACCGACCGCTCCTGCTCTGACCGAGTCACCGACCGGTCGCCGCAGGAGTGTTCCGGTGTCGGCTGTGAGACAAATTCCACGAGATCTCCCGGGTCTCGTTCCGCAATTCCCGGCTGTGGTATCGAAGAAGGTCGTTGTGCCACATTGCCGGGCGGTGCGGACGGCATCGGGGCAGGACTGTGGTATGATCCGCCGGAAGTGTTTGTCCGAATTCTCAGCGGAAAATCGGGCCGATCAGTTCTAGTTCCATGACCAGGAAACGGAAGTGTTCAGATGAGTGATCAGGATTCCCTCTGGGATTCCATGGGAAAGGTGGGCTTCGAGAGTGGCCCCGATTCGGCAGCGGATGGGAAGGACCTGTCTCTGATTCCCGATCAGGGGGATCTGGCCAGGCATCCCTACGCACCCTTCCTGCACCGTCTCGAGAAGCCCGGACGCTACGCAGGTGGTGAACTACACTCGGTCCGCAAGCCCGAGGCGAAACTGTCCTTCCTCCTGGCGTTTCCCGATGTCTACGAGATCGGAATGAGTCATCTTGGATTCAAGATCCTCTACAACCATCTCAACTCGCTAGATGATGTAAGAGCAGAGCGAGTCTACACGCCCTGGATCGATTGCGAAAAAGAGCTACGGGATCGTCAACTTCCACTGGTCAGCATCGAGTCGTGGCAACCGATGAGTGCCTTCGATGTGGTGGGCTTTTCTCTTCAGTACGAACTTACATTCACCAATGTTTTGACGATGCTCGACCTCGGTGGAATTCCACTTCGATCGGAAAATCGCCCCGATGATTGTCCTCTGGTCATGGCTGGTGGACCGGTGGCATTTCAGCCCGAGCCGATGAGCCCCTTCATCGATGCGTTCCTGATCGGAGACGGAGAAGGCTACTTCCACGAGGTGGTATCGACCTGGAGCGACCTGAAGAAGCAGGGAATCGACAGGCGAGAACGGCTGATCGCCATCAGCCAGATGGACGGGGTCTATGTCCCGTCCCTCTACAGCAGGAAGATTGAACCCCTCACCGGAGTTACCGTCGTCGATGAACCTCTCGATGACAGGGTTCCGGCGAAGGTGTCGAGGGCCCATGTAGCGGATCTAGGTCAGTACCCGTTCCCGAGTACCTTTCCGATTCCAAATACCGAAGTGGTTTTCGACCGGGCAAGCATCGAGGTCGCCAGGGGGTGTACCGAGGGGTGCCGTTTCTGCCAGGCAGGGATGATCTACAGGCCTGTGAGGGAGAGATCGCCGGAGGAAATCCACAAGACGGTGAAGGACTCGATCCGCTGCGGCGGCTTCGATGAGGTGTCGCTGACGAGCCTATCCACCGCCGACTACAGTGCCATCGAACCGCTGGTCAAGAAGGTCATGCCTGAGCTGCGGGACAAGAACATCTCGCTCTCCGTCTCGTCGTTGAGAGCATACGGATTGACCGATGCAATGCTGGATGAGATGGCCAGCGTGAGGAACACATCTCTGACCTTTGCTCCCGAGGCAGGGACCCAGAGGATGAGAGATGTGGTCAACAAGAACATCACCGAGGAAGACATCGCCAAGAGTGCGCATCGCATCTTCTCCAGGGGTTGGCGCAAGATGAAGCTGTACTTCATGATCGGGCTGCCGACCGAGGACGAATCGGATGTGCGTGGAATCGCGGACACCGGCAAGCGGATGCTGGAGATCGCTCGCGAGTATCTTCCAAAGGGACGAGCTGGTGTGACCGTGTCGGTTTCCAGTCATGTTCCGAAACCATTCACGCCATTTCAGTGGGCAGCGATGGATGACATTCCAGAGATCGAGAAGAAGCACGGTGCTCTTCGCAAGTGGACCAAGGTGCCCGGTATCACCTTCCGCTGGCACGATCCAACCACGAGTCACATCGAGGGGATCATGAGCCGCGGAGATCGAGTGATCTCGGACGTGATCGAACTCGCCTGGAGTAAGGGGTGTCGATTCGACGGCTGGTCCGATCGACTCCGCTTCGACCTCTGGATGGAGTCGATCGAAGAGTTGCAAATTGATCGCTTCCGCTACCTGAACACGATTCCCATCGATGCACGACTACCGTGGGACCACATCGACTGTGGAGTCGAGCAGAAGTTCCTCAAGCGGGAGTACCAACGATCTCTGAAGGATCGAACCTCTCACCCCTGTGGCAAGCCCGGGAAGAGGTTGACCCACTACAACAACATCGAGGAAGCAAGCGAGGATCAGCGACGCCTGGTCTGTTACGACTGTGGAATCGCCTGCGACCTCTCCCGCATGAAATCGGAACGAATCGAGTACCTGGAAACCCTCGATGCGCACCTCGATCCTGACGCAGATTCCTCTCAGCGAGATGCGGGTGTGGAAAAAGTGAGGCAGGAGGCGAGGGCCAGGGTCGATGCGCAGCCGCTGCAGAATCGGCCTCCGGAACGGACCGAACTGGATCGTCCCAGTTACACCTATCGGGTTCGCTATGCAAAGGTGGGGTGTGCACGCTTCATGGGACATCTCGATCTGAACCGGATGCTGCCAAGAGCGGTGAGACGTGCCGGTTATTCACCGTCCTATTCGATGGGTTTTCACCCGATACCACAGATGTCCTTCGGTCCGCCCTTGCGCCTTGGCATGGCGGGGTTGGGCGAGGTGCTCGATCTGAAATTGCAGGAGCAGGTCGCTCCGGAAGTTCTCTCCCGGGATCTTGCCGAACAGATGCCTGAAGGGATCGAGATCCGTTCGATTCACGCGATCAGCAAGGAAGCTCCGAAACTCTCGGTGGTGAGCAACTGGGCAGACTTTCTCATCCTCTTCTCCCGGGAATCTCTGGAGAAGGTGGAACCACTTCCCCTGGAGGAGATCCTCCACAAGTCGGAACTGCCGGTGGAGCGAACCAGCAAGAAGGGTCGTCGTCGAATCGTCGATGTCCGGCCGGGAATCGCCGAACTGGAGTGGCTCGATTCGGTGCCGGATGAGTGTCGAGATCTTCTCGTAATACGAGAAGATGAGCGGCTGATGCAGATGAGGATCTGCATCCAGGGCGACCACCAGTTGAAGCCGAAAGAACTGCTATTGATGCTCTTTGACGGGGTGATTCCCGGGAGTGCCCAGGTGATCCGGAGGCGTATGCTTCCGGCGCCGACCGTCGTGCTCACCTGAGCCACGGATTCACTGCGGAGAAGCGATGGAGTTGAAGATGGATTCCGAATCCAACGATCTATCCGCTGCTGAAGAACAATCGCTACTGTCGATTGCTCTCGAAGCCGCACGAGCGGCGGGGCAGGTCCTGCGGGAACACCACGGAACCCGATCCCTTCCCGTCGATGCGAAAGCGGATGGCTCTCCCGTTACCGAGGCGGACACCCGCTCGGAGGAAGTGATCCGCGAGATATTGCAGCGAGAAGCAAAAGGGCTGGGAATCTACGGTGAGGAATTCGGGCAGGAGGGGGACGCCAGCAATGGCTGGGTCATCGATCCCCTCGATGGTACCCGCAACTACATCGATGGCGTCCTGTACTATGCGGTCCTGATAGGGCTCAAGATCGCTGGGCGTCCCGAGGTGGGTATCGTTCACGCGCCTGCGCTCGGCGTTGCAGCGGGAAGCGATGCCGAATTGCTCGGAAAGAGCTGGATCGGTGCTCGCGCCACCGGTTCCTGGTGTGGAAGTGGAACCACTCTCGAGGGCGCGATGCAGCGACCGCTGCAGGTGAGGCGTTGTGATCATCTGTCCCGAGCCTTCGTCTGTCATGGTGGACTCAATCACTTCAAGGATGCGAATCGATGGGACCGCTTCAGTTCGGTCGTCGATCAGGTCAGAAGAACTCGCGGTTTCGGTGATTGGTGGGGCCACTGCCTCGTCGCAGAAGGTGTCGCCGATGGAATGCTGGATCCACGCATCGAGTTACACGACATGGTGGCTGTAGATCCGATCCTGCGAGGTGCCGGTGCCGTGCTTCTGGCGAGAAGCCCCATCGATGAAACCTACGTGGGGCCGGCGATCTCGGGAACTCCGAAAATCGCTGCAGATCTAGCGAGCCTCATCGAACCAGATCCGATGTGTTCAGCCTTTGAAGATGTCTCCGTCAACGACTCGAGGATGTGAGGATCACTCCCCGTCTTCTCCGATCGCTTCGACCGGGCACTCTTCCTTGGCCTGTTCGCTCAACTCGATCTCTTCAGGAGTCGCGGGCTGCTTGAAGACATAGGAATAGCCCTCGTCCTCGTTGGCGCGGAAGTTGTCCGGCGCAGTGGTTCGGCACAGATCGCAGTCGATACACTCCTCGTCGACGTACCACTTGCCTGGAACGTTGCTTTCAACCTTGTTTGCCGCATCGGCCATTGGGATTCTCCAGTTCGAGTATCGGTCCACGAAGATGCCTGCTCACGCCCGGTCAGCCGGGGGGCACGACCCCATGCAGGATAGAATTCCGCGCTATTCTCTGCAAGTAAACCGATGGACGGGTCTGGTAGCAACGGTCCGCTGGAGCGGCTATTCTCCCGGTTGGCGGCCACTGGTCGCTTGCTACGGTTTCCTCCAGATGCGGGGTGCATCCCCCGTCAGGAGTGGCCTCAGGAGTAGAAGGAGTCACTATGAAGGTCGTCATCGCACACAGCCCCGACTCGGACGATGCGTTCATGCATTTTGCCATCGGAGAGGGAAAGGTGGATACCGGTCCCTACCAGTTCGACCACATGATGGCGGATATCGAGACTCTCAATCGCCATGCGGTGGAAGGTCGTCATGAAGTGACTGCCATCTCCATCCACGCATACGCCCATCTTTCAGATCAATATTCGCTACTCAATCATGGAGCCAGCATGGGTGAGGGATACGGTCCCGTGCTCATCACCAAGGAACCGAAGACTCGCGAGGAACTGCAATCGGTGCCCATCGCCGTACCGGGAGATTGGACAAGTGCTGCACTTGCTCTCAAACTCTGGATGCCAGGAGCGAAGACGGAGGTGGTTCCCTTCGACGAGATCATGGGCAAGATCGATTCCGGAGAATTCGAAGCGGGTGTGATCATCCACGAGGGACAGGTCACCTACGAGGAAGAGGGTTATCACCCGGTCGTGGATCTGGGGGAATGGTGGGCCGCTACTCAGGATGGTTTACCCCTTCCGCTCGGAGGAAATGCCATCCGTCGAGATCTTGGGGAAGAGCATATCCGTGAGATCTCGCGAATCCTCAGGGAGAGCATCGCGTATGCTCTCGACCACAGGGAGGAAGCACTGCTGTACGCAGAGCAGTACAACAGGGGGCTGACCCGTGAACAGACCGATCGTTTCGTTGGAATGTACGTCAATCAGCGAACCCTCGACTACGGCGATGATGGTAGGGAAGCGGTCAAGCGCTTCCTGAACCTGGGGGCGGGAAGTGGTGACGTTCCGGCGGTTGCCGAGCCGGAGTTCATCACCTGATCGGTAGTTGCATCGAGGCGAATGCAGCGAGGTCGTACCCGGATTCCAGGGCGAGGAGGAGAGCCTGACCCAAGGTGGAATCGATCCCTGGACCCGGATGTCCGGATGGGCTGGTACCTGTCACGCCAGTTCGCGAATCCTTCGTTGTGAATCTCTCGACGATCTTCGCCAGCTCACCCGCGATCCCGATCCGTGGTTGCCGGTCGGCTCAGGGTGTTCCTATGGTGACGCAGCGATTCTCGACCAGGGCCGCCTGGTTCGCCTGGTCGATGACGTCGTCGATTCTCCAGACCAGCTCGAGGACCTCACCGTCCAGGTCGCTGCAAGCACTCCCCTGCGGAACTTGCTTCCGGTACTGGCTCGCAGTGGGGTGACACTGCCGGTGATGCCAGGGGTTCTCGATGCCACCGTCGGAGGAATGCTGGCTGCCGATGTTCACGGAAAAAACCATCCTGTTCGGGGATCCTTTCGCAGCGGTGTTCGTGGCTTCCGGATGATGCTACCGGATGGAGAGATGATCGAGTGCTCCCGTGATCAGCAGCCCGAGATCTTCGAGGCAACCGTAGGAGGGATGGGGCTGACCGGAATCGTCATCGATGTGGTCCTGGAGGTGATTCCTCTTCACGAGGCCACCGCCACCGTCGATGTCGTGGTGTCATCGAACCTTCATGAGACTCTTGAAGAGATGAAGGCTCTCGCCGGAAGGCGGGAGTACGTGGCAGCGTGGATCGACGCGACTGCCACTGGTCGTCAGCGCGGGCGGGGAGTCATCACCGGAGGCGATCTGGCGGGAGAGCGATCGACGCAGGCGTCCGAGGAGCCGGTGCAGTGGAATCCACGGAGCGGTTCCCCCTTGCCGGCGCCTTTACGGGGGATGCTGGGTCCCTTCACCATCGGCCTGCACAACAGATTTCGATACTGGTCAGCGAGCTGGGGCAGGAACAGCTTGCGATGCAGTGCCCAGCAACTGCTCTTTCCGCTGGAGAGATGGAGCGACTGGCGAAGAGCCTATCCTCCCGGCGGGTTCCATCAGCATCAGTCGCAGATCCCGCTGGATGGCTGTGAGGAGTCGATTCGAGCGCTACTGGAGAGGGCGGGAAAAGGGCCGTGCCCACCGGCACTGGTGGTCGCCAAGATGTTCGGTCCTGGAGGTGGTTGGCTCTCCTTCCCCGATGAGGGAATGACCCTGTCGATGGATTTCCGATCGGACGATGGAGTCGTCAACAAGTTGACCGAACTGGATGCGATGGTGGCTTCTATCGGCGGCAAGGTGTACCTGGCAAAGGACACGACGCTGACAGCAGATCTGCTTCGCGAGATGTATCCGCAACTCGATCGATTTCTGCAGGTCAGAGACCGTGTCGACCCGGCCCGCATCCTTCAGTCACAGCTGTCGAGGCGTCTCGACATCTGAGGTTGGACCGATCGAGATGGCCACAAAATCTCCATCAGGACTCCGCAGATTTCTCGTCGTGGGGTGGATCTTTCGATTCTTGAATCGCAACTGTAGAGGCGGGCTAGAAGGAGTAGCCAACTCCGACTTCGATCAGTTCAAGATTGACGTCGAGGTCGATCGGTCTGCCATCCGCTTCCCGTGATAGCTCCAGGTCGTGGTTTCTGACACCGGCAAAAAGATCCCACCTTGAATCGGGCTTCCATTCGATGCGAACCGAACCGTCGATGTTCTTCGCCTTGTATCCAGTGATCTCGGCGAGGGGGAGGAAGGTGAAGATACCGGTGAGATTCCATGAGGGAGCAAGCGGTGCAGCGACCTGTAAGCCGAGGACAGGAGCCGGAGCCAGCTCGTCAAACTCGGCGTAGATGGCGGGATCCACGGTGGAGTTGAGATGGATACGGATTGCCGTCAGATCCAGACCCGCCAGCAGGCGAGCATCGAAATCGCCCTCTTCCCCCCGTGCTCGCGGGGTTACTGGAAATGCCATCAGCAGTCGTGTGCTTCCCAGATCCACGTCCGAGCTGTAGTTGCCGGCGGGAAGGTCCGCTCCTGCGATGGCTCCGGAGAAGAAGCCGGTGGTCTCGCTGGAACTCTGGATGTGATCGACGAAGACCCTGAGGGGGCCGTGATCGATCTGGACCCTTGAGGAGAGACTCAAGGATGATTCCGACAGGCCGAGGGCATCGATGTTGAAGTCGGTCACGGCACCTGCAGAGTCGGTCTTCAGCGATCCAGATGGTGCGGTTCGGGCAGCAGAGATGGTGGGTTTGATTTCCAGGTTCTGCTGGAATCGAGATGAGATGGAGCAGCCGGCGGTCAGCAAGCACACCAGCAACAGGATGAATCGGCAGCGGAACGGCATCCCTGCCCACTTGCTGGGTCGAGGGGTACGGTGCAGAGGTGCCTGTCCTGTTACAGCGATCATTCGATTGATATCCCGTCTATCTGTTGTGATTGTGCCCGTTCCTGGAGCCGGGGCAACAGCTCCTCCGGCAGGTGGTTCAGGAGCACTGAAAAGGCTAGCATGGGGGGGTGGAACTCCCTTCTCGGAAGAGGTGTTGATCGGTGAATCTCGTCGTCAAAAATGCTCTCCTTGCGGTCCTGTGCCTGGGGCTGGTGGTCGTCTCCTTGCAGCCACCGGCTGTCGCTGCGCAGGTCGATGATTCTCCGCTGCCGCCAGCAGCACTCGATCACTTCGAACGGGAGATCCGCCCTCTTCTGGTGCAACGCTGCTACTCCTGCCACAGCAATAAGGCCAAGGAGTTGAAGGGAGAGTTGCGCCTCGATCATCGGGACGGTGTCCTGCTGGGAGGGTCACGAGGTCCTGCCATCGTCCCCGGAGATCCGGAAGCAAGCCTGTTGCTCAAGGTGGTCAATGGATCGCACTCCGATCTTTCGATGCCACCACAAGAAACCCTGACGACGCTGGAGATCCAGTCTCTTGCCCAGTGGATTCGAACCGGAGCAGTGGACCCGAGGGATGAAGCCAGTTCCGTCGCCGACGCGGATTCAAAGGCGTTGGAAGCGGTTTCGATGGAGGAGTCTAGAAATCACTGGTCCTTCAAACCGGTGACAACCTTTGACACTCCAGTGGTGAGTGATGTGAGCAGGGTTCGGGATCCCATCGATGCCTTCATCCTCGAGAAGCTGGAGGAACTCCAGCTGAAGATGGCTCCGGATGCGCCGCTGGAGGTTCTCGCACGGCGAGCGCATCAGCAACTCACCGGGCTGCCTCTTCGACATGAAGACCTGATGGAGTTGCTCGATTCAGATGAGCCCGATGCCTTCGATCGCTACGTCGATGGGTTGCTCGCCTCTCCGGCTTTCGGCGAACGGTGGGCGAGATCCTGGCTCGACCTGGCTCGCTATGCGGATTCCAACGGCCTCGACGAGAACCTCGCATTCGGGGAGGCCTGGAGGTACCGCGATTACGTGATCCGTTCCTTCAACTCTGACAAACCGTACGACCGGTTTCTCATCGAACAGATCGCAGGGGATTTGCTCCCCGAGCCGGAACAGGAGCAGCAGTGGAGAGATCAACGGATCGCCACCGGTTTCCTGACACTCGGTCCCAAGATGCTCGCGGAGCAGGATGAAGAGAAACTGGCCATCGATGTCGTCGATGAGCAACTCGATGTGGTGTCGCGAACTTTCATCGGGCTCACCGTCGGCTGTGCTCGATGTCACGATCACAAGTTCGATCCGATTCCTGCACGGGATTACTATGCCATGGCTGGCATCTTCCGATCGACGAGCACGATGGAGAGCCTCAAGACGGTTGCGAAGTGGCGTGAGATCTCCATCGAGAGCTCTCATCAAAAGAAACTGAGAGAAGAGTGGGAGAAACTGCGAGCGCAGCTGGTGAAGTCGAGGGACGACGCCAAGGCGCAGCTGAGTTCTGCGCTGGAGCAGATGCTCCCTTCCAGCGTCTCCCGACACCTGCTCGCCGCCACCGCCGCTCGTCGACAGATCGCCATGGCGGGAGTCACGGAAGCATCCTCAACGACCCTTGGTGAAAATCGTTCGAACTATGGCACCGAGCAGATCCCGGTACTGCATTCGGTGCGTGGGGGGATCCAGCAAGCGACCTGGAAACTGGAAGTGCCCAGCGCCGGAAAGTGGTCGGTGGATGTCCGATATGCCGCCATGGAAAAACGGCCGATGCGCTTGCTGGTCAACGGAGAAGAGATCGCCAAGGAGGCTCTCGCGACGGTGACCGGTGGTTGGACTCCGACCCATCTTCGGTGGGAGTCTCAGGCTCAGATCGAACTGCAAATGGGAGAGGTGGAGATCCGACTGGAGAGATCGGGGGCTGTTCCTCATCTCGATAGTGTCAGGCTGGTGCCGGTGGAGAAGTGGCCCGACAGTGAGGAGCCACTGGTCGTCGCTGGTTGGGTTGACTTCATCTCGAGACCGATTTTCGGTGAAGATCCGCTGTGGGGACCGTGGATCCGGCTGATGAAGAATCCAGTTGCCGGCGGCGATGATCTGGTTTCCTGGTGGAAGCAGCAGGTCACCGAGGAGAGCCTTGCAGAGGTTCCAGAGGCAGCGCGTGACATCCTTCTTGCCGCTGCTCCGCGAAACAGCGAGGAGGTCGCCGCCCTCTATCAGCAACTGGTCGAGGCTGCGGAACTGATCCAGGGAGCCGGTGGTGCCGGTCGCAAGAAGGAACTGAAACAGCTCTCCCAGTTGTTGAGATCGACTGCGGGCCCCTGGTTCGAGCCACTGCTTCTCGCCGAGAAATCAGCTCCCCCGGAGTTGAAGGAACCGCTGAGAGAGGCGCAAGCTTCACTCGATGATCATGATGGCGACAAACCTCCCGCGCAGACGAAGGTACTCGGCGTACAGGATGACAAGATCATCGATCTGCCGGTTCATATTCGTGGAAGTCACCTGCGTCTCGCCAAGGAGTCCGTGCCACGAGGAGCATTACAGATCACCGACGGGCTGGTGCCTCCCGTCGTCGCACCGTCGCAGCAGAGCGGACGTCTGGAACTTGCCCTGTGGATGACTCATCCCGATCACCCGCTGACCTCGCGAGTGGCAGTGAATCGTATCTGGATGGAACTGTTCGGAGCACCACTGGTCTCGACACCATCCAACTTCGGTTTGAGTGGCGACACACCAAGTCATCCTGAACTGCTCGATCATCTCGCCGCCGATTTCGTCGCTGGTGGCTGGTCGGTGAAGAAACTGGTACGCAGGATCTTGACCACCAGTAGCTGGAGGCAGCAGGTTGTCGAGAACCCGCAAGCGCTGGAGATCGATCCCGAGAATCGAATGCTGTGGAGTCAGAATCGCCAGCGATTACGTGCGGAAGCGGTCCGGGATTCGGTACTGGCGGTCAGTGATGCACTCGACCGTGAAATGGGTGGCTCGCTGTTGAAGACGAAAAATCGCGGGTACGTCACCAACGATCAGTCGAACAACCAGGCCACCTATGACCAGCCGCGTCGATCGGTGTACCTGCCGGTGGTGCGAAATGCGATGTATGAACTGTTCAGCGCATTTGATTACAATGATCCGTCTGCACCCATCGCCCGGAGATATTCGACGGTGGTCCCGCATCAGGCGCTCTTCTTCCTCAATTCACCGATGGTTCTGGACTCTGCCAGGATGCTGGCTCGCTCTGCCATCGAGGAATGCAATGAGGAGCAGCAGCGAGTACACTGGCTGTACAGGAAAATACTGGCGAGAGATGCTTCTTCGACGGAGGTCGACAAGGCGATTCGATTTGTCGAAAATGCCAGCGTGCAACTTGCCCGGTCTTCCACCGGTGAGAAGCATGCGGCCCAGGAGCACGAAGGCTGGCAGGCATTTGCCCAGGTCTTGCTCTCGTCGAGTGAGTTCCTCTATATCGATTGAACCGGACGCCATCAGATCTGGAGAGAACAGTGATTTTCGAATCGATGAGTTCGATATCTCGACGGCAGATGCTCAAGGGCTGCTGCGCAGGATTCGGCGGCCTTGCTCTCGAAGGGTTGCTGGGGGCCGTTCCCTCCTTTGCGGGAACCCCGGGTGGCCCTCACTTCGCCCCCAGGGCCAAGCGGGTCATCTTCCTGTTCATGCATGGTGGGCCGTCTCAGCTCGATACCTTCGATTACAAGCCGAGGCTGATTCAGGACAACGGAAAGCCTCTGCCGTACCCGTTGCCCAGGGTGACCTTCGCCGATCCGAAGCAATACGGCCCGGTCCTGCGATCCCCATGGGAGTTCCGCCAGTACGGGGAATCGGGTCAGTGGGTCAGTGATCTGTTCCCTCACGTGGCCGGGATGGTCGACGACATCTGCTTCGTCAAGAGTTTGCACGGCACCAATGATGCTCACGGTGGAGCCTTGCTGGCACTGCACACCGGAAGCGACACCTTCGTCAGGCCGAGCATGGGTTCCTGGGTCCTTTACGGTCTCGGTGAGGAGAACTCCGATCTCCCCGGTTTCATCACCATCTGCCCGACCCTCGGGCATGGCGGTGTCAACAACTGGTCGAGTGCTTTCCTTCCGGCGCGTTATCAAGGAACCCCCATCGGCCACGCAGGAATACAGGCCAAGAATGCAACGATTCATCACCTGAAGAATGATCACTGGAATGAGGGTATGCAGCAGTTGCAGCTGGACCTGCTGGAGGACATCAACCGCAAGCATCTTGTCGACCGTGGTTCGGATGATTCTCTCGAGGCTCGTATCCGTTCCTTCGAGGTGGCCTTCCAGATGCAGACGGAAGCGCCGGAGGTGATGGATCTGGCCGGTGAGACGAAGACGACGATGGAGATGTATGGAATCGATGAACCGAACACCGATAACTTCGGGCGTCAATGTTTGATGGCTCGTCGATTTGCGGAGGCGGGTGTTCGTTTCATCCAGTGCACTCACTCCTACAAGTGGGATCAGCATAGCAACCTGAAGGGGGGGCATTCGAAGAATGCTCTCGAGGTGGATAAACCCATCGCCGGGTTGCTCAAGGATCTCAAGACGAGAGGGTTACTCGAGGACACCCTGGTGCTGTGGGGAGGTGAGTTCGGAAGAACTCCTACCGCACAGGATGGAAATGGGCGCGACCACAACCCTCACGGATTCACCATGTGGATGGCCGGCGGTGGAGTCCGGGGTGGCATC
>CAYPPQ010000020.1:0-28604 GCA_964412635.1 uncultured Planctomycetia bacterium
ATCCTGATGGCCTGGCCGATGGGCCTGGACCTGGGCAGGGAAGCGGGTCTGCCTCCCACCGAGTCCATCCGCTGGATGGTGGTGGCCCTGGTGGCGGCCGGCTCTCTGCTATGTGCAATCCCCTTCTTCGCCATCGATGAGCGCAGGTTCAAAGCGACCCGATGTGAAGCGTTCCTGTGAACTACGGGCTGCCGGCAGTCGTAGCAAACTCTTTGGAGTCAGGACCACCAGAGGCTTTCGAGATCGATCGTGAAGCTGGCGACGAAGGGTATGGAAGTACTGGGCCGGGGTACTCGGCTGAACAACTCGCATGTTGCCCTCGGCACACAGTTGAAGGAATCGTTCCAATCGAGCACTGGAATGCTCCGGTCCCTGTCCCTCGTACCCGT
Source organism: uncultured Planctomycetia bacterium (assembly GCA_964412635.1). Taxonomy (GTDB): domain Bacteria; phylum Planctomycetota; class UBA8108; order UBA1146; family UBA1146; genus QNYK01. The sequence goes on from CAYPPQ010000020.1 coordinate 390, forward strand.
GCGGCAACAGCATCGTCAGGCCAGATGCTTGTCCCCACTTCTCTTCCGAACTGGAGATGTACTGATCGATGATCACCTGGGCGCCGTTGGAGAAGTCTCCGAACTGCGCCTCCCAGATCGTCAGTGCATCGGGCCGCTGGACGCTGTATCCGTATTCAAAACCGAGCACACCGAATTCAGAGAGGAGACTGTCCACCACACTGTACTGCCCCGACGTGTTGTCCGTCGGTGGAGCAGGTAGGTGATTCAAAGGACAGTGCAATGCGCCCGTCTGCGAATCTCGAAGGACGCTATGACGTTGACTGAAGGTTCCTCTTCCACAGTCCTCACCGGAGAGGCGAACATCGAAGCCCTCCCTCACCAGCGAGCCGAAGGCACACAGTTCGGCGAGCCCCCAGTCGATGGCCCCCTCTCGTGCCAGTTGCAGTCGTCTCTCGAATTGTTTCTTCAATTTCGGGTGCACCTGGAAGCGATCCGGTGTCCTCGTCACCTCCGCCAGCAACAGATCCAGTTCCGGGGTGGGGATCGAGGTGTCGATGGAAGGGGTCGCGACTCCCTCCGTCTCCTCGAGATCGGGGCGAACCTGCGCCTCGACTCGCTCGTGGAGGTTTTCCTTCACCTTGCGAAGCGAGTCGTCGAGGATCGATCGGAACTCACCCAGCATCTTCTCGGCAGTTTCGATATCGATCTCATCTCTTGCCAGCAATCGCTCGGTGGCGAGTTTACGAACTGACCTGTGCGATTCGATCAGTTCGGTCACGATCGGCTGGGTGAACGCCGGCTCGTCTCCCTCATTGTGTCCCCAGCGGCGGTATCCGATGAGATCGACGAAGACATCCTTGCCAAAACGGGTGCGATACTCGAAGGCCAGCTTCATCATCCGAACCACCGTCTGAGGATGGTCTGCATTGACGTGAAAGACGGGGGCCTCGACGGTCTTGGCGAGGTCGGTGCAGTAGCGGGAAGATCTCCCCTGTTCGGGAGATGTGGTGAATCCGATCTGATTGTTGATGACGAGATGGATGGTTCCACCGGTCGAGTAGCCAGCGAGGCGTGACATGTTGAGGGTCTCATAGGTGACACCCTGCCCGGCAAGAGCAGCGTCTCCGTGGATCAAGAGAGGCATCACCGACGCAGACTTGCCATTCTTCTCGTCCTGGAGTGCTCTCGCCATCCCCTCGACCACGGGGCAGACCGATTCGAGATGACTCGGATTCGACGCGAGGGTCAATTTCACCGGATTGCCATTTCGACCGGGGTGAACTCCCTCGGCACCGAGATGGTACTTCACATCGCCCGATCCCTCGGGATTCTCGATGTCGAAGTCCTCGAACTCCTCGAACACCTGCTCCAGGGATTTCCCGAGGATGTTGACGAGGACATTGAGACGTCCCCTGTGAGCCATTCCGATCAGGACGTCTTCCACACCTCCACCGGAACACTCCTGCAACAGCGCATCGATGGCGGGAATCAGTGATTCACCACCCTCCAGGCTGAATCTCTTGTGACCGACGTAACTGCTGTGGAGAAAACGCTCGAACGCTTCCGCTTCATTCAACTTTCGCAGGATGTCGAGCTTCTCATCGATGGTGAAGGGGGCTTCGTTTTCCGTCGATTCCATCTCCTGCTGTAGCCAGTTTCGCTCGGTGGAATCGGAGATGTGAGAGACCTCGACACCGACATAGCGGGTATACGTCCTGCGCAGGACGTCGAGGATCTGTCGAAGTTTCCTCGCCTGGTCCTGTCCTCCGACACCACCACAGATGAAGGAACGATCGAGGTCCCAGATACTGAGACCGTAACTGGACAGTTCCAGCTCCGGATCAGGAGTCGGGGTGCTACCGAGCGGATCGAGATGCGCCATCCGATGTCCGTAACAGCGGTACGCCTCGACCAGTCGCAACACCTGAGCCTGGCGAAACTCCGGCGAATTGACATCGCCTGCAACTTCACCGATGGAGTCTCCCTGCGACCAACGGTACGGCTCATGGGGAACTTCCAGTTGTTCGAAGATCTGCTCGAAGAATCGATCTTCCCCCAGCAACATCGATTCGACCGTCGCCAGGAAGGTTCCGGAAACGGCCCCCTGGATCACCCGGTGATCGTAGGTACTGGTCAAGGTCATCACTTTTGACAGACCCAGCTGGCTGACCCTGTCATCTGCCATCCCTGAACAAGATGGCGGGTAAGCGATGGAGCCGATGCCGAAGATGGCACCCTGCCCATCCATCAGCCGCGGCACCGAGAGGCTGGTCCCGAGCATCCCAGGATTGGTGATGGAGACGGTGGTCCCCTCGAAATCTTCGAGGGTCAACTTTCCTCTCCTCGCTCTCGATACGACATCGTTGAATCCAGCGAGGAAGTCCCTGAAGCCGACATGATCTGCGACCTGTAGATTGGGAACCACCAGTGACCGAGTTCCCCGGCGCTCCACATCGACAGCGATTCCGAGGCGCGTCTGTCGACCTTCGACTCTCATCGGATGCCCGTCGATTCGCTCGAACCCGTGATTCATCTCGGGATGAACTCTCAGCGCCTTGACCAGTGCCCAGGCGATGATGTGGGTAAACGAAACCTTGGGCCTGGCCCATGCCAGTTGATTCTCGTTGATGATCTTTCGATTCTCTTCGAGCAATCGCACCGGCAAGGTCCTGACGGTGGTGGCGGTCGGAACTGCGAGACTGTGCTCCATGTTCTCGACGATCTTTCCGGCAACGCCAGTCATCGGCTCCGGTTTCCCCTCGACCGGTGTCTGCTCATCCGTCACCGCCTCCGGTTGCGTTGGATCGGCGATGATGGTGTGCGTGACCGAATCCTCGGATGGAGCGACCTGTGACCGGGACGCGACCGAGGTGGTCGCCTCTGCATCTTCATCGTGGATCGAAGAATCCTGTTCGGGCTTGTAGCCATCGAAGAATTCTTGCCACGCTGCACTGACACTGGAAGGATCTCTCACGAACTGTTCGTAGAGATCATCCACATAGCCGGAGTTGGAGCCGAAGCGGTCCAAGGGACCTCCCTGGTGAAAGAAGTCCGGCTCGTGACGAGCCGGAGTCGCTGGGCTCGCCACGAGCCCGCAGATGGATGCTAGGATCCAGAAAGGATCGGTCAAGGTGTCCCGAGAAGCGAACGCCCTGGGAGGTGGGCTGACCGTCAGGATTCCTGCTCTGGAGGTCCTTCCTGGCCAGCAGCGTCACCTCGCATCGTTTCTGCCAATTTCCTAAGGCGAGCGATGGCGCGGCTGTGGCGACGCCGGGTGGCATCGACATTGAGGCTGAGTCGGCGGGCGACCTCCGGATATCCGAGATCCTCCTCGTCGATCCAGCGCAACAGATCCCGGTCCTCGTCGCCCAGCAGATCGAGACAGTTCTCGAGCAGATTGAGTGCTTCCTGTCGGTGCATCCCGGCGGATGGGGAAGAGATCGAGGCGGCCAGGTTGCCGAGCGGGTCGAGGGAGCGGCTCGCCCCCGCCTCCATCGCCCGTCGCTTTTCCCGCCTCGGATCGCGTTTCTGGGCGAGTTCCTTCTCGATCAATCGATTCAGATTGTTGAAGGTCACCGTCCGCAGCCAGGCACGAAATTGTGGTAATCCGCGATTCTCGAATCCATCTCGCAGTTGATGAACATCGAGGGCCGCTTGCTGCATGACATCACTGGGATCGATCCTGCGCCGTAGATCCACCCCCAGGCGATCCTCGACCCTTCTTCGCAGTTTCGGCAATTCCTCGGCCAGAAGCCTCTCGAAGGCGGCTTCATCGCCCTCTGCGAATTGCTGGAGCCACTCGATGGAACTCTCGTCCTGAGGATCGGCCTCGTGCCCATCCTCGTCGTCAGGGTCTGGAGCGTTGATTTCACCCGAGTCATCGTCTGTCATGAGTGCCTCCGTTGCGTCATGATATCGCAGGATCGAGAAAAATTCACACCCCCTCTGGCGGCAGGGGGCGAGAAGGGTGAAAGGAGCCGGTTTGGCAGATCATGACAATTATGACTCCGAAGCGGGTCCAGGCCCCCTGTCCCCGGCAAAACTCCTCTTCGCAAGGCTGCTGGGTGGACAGGACCCCATCGAGGAAGCGACCGAAAGCGCCTGCCAGGAGTACCCCGATCTCGCCGGCGAACTGCAGTTCCAGTTGCAGAAGTACCAGCAACGGAAAGCGCAACGAAAGATCCAGGCCGAATCGGTATCGGAAGAGGAGAGTTCGGCGGACGGTCTCGCCGAAAAGTTGCTCGATCGCTACAGCAATCAGTTCGAGTTGAGCCAATCGCCGGGAGGCGATGACACCATTCCCCTCATCCCCGATCTCCAGGGAAGGTATGACCTCCTGGATGAGATCGCACGGGGAGGAATGGGAGCGATCCTCAGGGTCAATGATCCGGTCCTGCATCGGGAACTGGCGATGAAAGTGGTGCTCGGGAATGAGTCGGGGGATGCCCCTCCCCAACGACTTCGGAGATTCCTGCGGGAAGCTCGAGTCACAGCACAGCTGGCCCACCCCGGGATCGTGCCGGTTCACGAGCTCAACAGCGATCCGGACGGACGCTTTTTCTTCACCATGCACCGTATCCATGGCAGGGAGTTTCGCGATTTCATCCGTTACGCCCGCGATGGAACCGAGGGTTGGGATCGCAACCGATTGCTGGAGGTGCTACTGAAGGTTTGTGACACGCTGGAGTACGCCCACTGCCGTGGAATCGTCCACCGAGATGTGAAACCCGCCAACATCATGGTGGGTACCTTCGGTGAGGTGTACATGATGGACTGGGGACTCGCTCGCATCCTGGCGGATGTCGAGGACGAACCGATCGTCGATATCCTCGAGGACAACCGCTCCAGTTCCCTCTCCGGATCCACCGTCATCACCCGCGATGGCGCGGTGGTTGGAACGCCTTCGTACATGTCTCCTGAGCAGGCGAATCCGGAACAGGGAGAAATCGGTGCATGGACCGACGTCTATGCCATCGGCGCGCTTCTCTACGAGATCCTGTCGGGACGTCCTCCCTATCGCACCGGCGACATCCCGCTTCCGGGGCACAAGGTGCTGAGGCTGCTACAGAAGGGTCCGCCTGCCGACATCCTCGAGATGGCCCCGGATACGCCTCTCGACCTTGCCGAGATCTGCCGACTGGCGATGAAACGCGACCATGCCGATCGACCCGCAAGTGCTGGCCATGTCTCGGTGATGTTGAGGGAGGTTCTGAAGAGGAGAGCCGAGGCAGCGGAAGAGGCTGCGAAGGCGCAGGAGATCGCCAAGAGATCGAGAGAGGTCAGCACCTTCCTCGCCGACCTGTTCCTGCAGGGAGCGGGGGAAGATCTTTCACTGCACAGGATCAGCGCCCAGGAGTTGCTCGATCGAGGAACCAAGGACCTGCTCGATGGCAGGGAAGATCAGCCGCAAACCCGCGCTACCCTGCTCGCCTCGTTGTCTTCGATTCTTCTACAGACCGGTTCTGCGGAACAGGCGGCACTGCTGCTTGAAGCAGAAACTGAACTGAGGGCGAATCAACCCAATTGGGCCCCGGAGGAACGGGTGCTGGCTCTGCGAAACCTTGCCAGAGCATACAAGATGGTTCGCAAGTTGACCGAGGCAGAAACCGCCTTGCAGGAAGCACTGGAGACGGTCCCCGTCGCCACCACTCCCCACATGATCCAGCATGAGCTGGCAACACTACTCCATGTGAGGGGAGACTATTGCCAGGCGGAGGAGATCATCCGCGACCTGTTGCGTGATCTCTCGGTAGAGGATGCAGCCGATCGAGCGCCGTTCCTCAAGAGTCTCGCCATCTCGACGATGTTGCAGGGATACCACGAAGAAGCGCGTGAGGTCCTGCAGGAAGTCATCGAACTGATCGGGGAGCAGGACCCCGAGGAACTGGCATCGGTTCTACTTCTCAGGGCGGGAACCTATCTGGAACTCTTCTCGGAAGATGTCGAGGACGAATTGCTACCCGCCCAGGCCGACCTGATGCGATCGATCGAGTTACTGAGAGGTGCTCGCGGGGAACGGTCAGCGCTGACGGCGAGACACCAGCGTGCTCTCGCCTGCTGTCAGCAACGAAGCGGAGATCTGGAGGCAGCGGAGTCGAACGCAAGATCAGCTCTGGTCACCGTCCGTCAACTCCACGTCATCCAGCACCCACTGTGCGCACGCTCCTTTGCCCGTCTCGCCTCGATCCTGATCCGGGCGGGAAGGGCTGAGGAAGCGAGCAAGCTCCTCGAAGAAGCGAGCATGACGATCCAGTCGAACGAGATTGCCCCCGAGTTGCGATTCAACACCCTCGAAGCACGGATTCGCATCGACGCCCTCGCAGGGCGAGAGGATGATGCGAGAGAACTGCTCGACCAGCTCGACGAGATGGGTGATGAACTGCCGCTGGCGCAGCAGCGCAGAAGAAGGTCCCTGACCCAGATCTGTATCGACAGTGGGCTCGACGTCGACTACGACGAGTAATCGGTCAGGGTGGCTACCGATTTCGCATCCAGGGCACTGACCAGTGCCACCACCAGATCGACAGCCTTCTGGTAATCCTCGATATCGATGATGCTCGAGTGGGTGTGAATCGCCCGAGCGGGAACACCGATGACGATGGTGGGTACACCACTGCCATGGAGATGGGTCGTCGAAGCATCGGTTCCCCCGCTCCTTCGCACCGCCACCTGCACCGGAATCTGCTGCGACTGCGCGACCTGCTGACACAGTCTCACCAGTCGTCGATTGGAGAGCGCCGTGGGATCGAGGAAGCGGATCTGTGGACCCTCTCCGAGGACAGCCTGACGGGAGGTCATTCCGGGAAGATCATCCGCCGGTGTCCCCTCCAGGATGATGGCCACATCGGGGCGACTGATGGCACTGGCAGTACGAGCCCCCCGGCACCCCACCTCCTCCTGCACCGCAGCCACCGCCACCGGTTGACAGGGGACATCGCTGGCAGCGTTCAATCTCCTGAAGGACTCCAGCAATATCGCCACTCCGACCCGGTCATCGAATGCCTTGCAGCAGTATCGACCTGGCGATGACAGTTCTTCGAAGTGACCCGTGGGGCAGATGGGGTCTCCCACCATCACTCCCCACTGCTCCACCTCGTCACGACTGCGCGCTCCCACATCGATATGCATCATGTCGAGGGAGAGCACCTTGTCCCTCTCCCCCTTCTTGAGGAAGTGTGGAGGCTTGCTGCCGATGCTTCCCGAGATCTTGTTGCCGCTGGAAGAGAGGATCTCGACACGCTGGGCCAGCAGTACGTGCCCCCACCAGCCACCGAGCGGCACGAAGTTGATTCTCCCCTCGTCATCGATCGACTGGACCGAGAAGCCAACCTCGTCCATGTGGGCATCGAGGATCACCCTGGGACCGGAAGAGGCAGAGGACACGATGACGCTACCGAGGGCGTCATGCTCCAGTTGACCGCAATCGGCAAGATGCCGGTGTACGATCGATCGCACTTCATCCTCCGCACCGGGAGGGCCGAAGGCGAGGGTCAATTCCCTGAGCAGATCGACCGATTCGTTGCTACTGATGTCACTCATCCGGTGCCTCCCGATTCTGGTGCTCGAAAGAATAAGCGAGAAGTCTCGTTGCTGCCATGCTCAACCGCAGGAACCGGGATACAGGAGTGCCAATTCCTCACGGCAAATCGACGGGGACCTCATCCCCGAGGGTGATGTGGCCATCGGAGACCTGAACGCGATGCGAGATGATCTCGACACCCGCCTGCACAGCTTCCTTCAATGCCTGACAGTAGGCGGGATCGATGTCACAGGCGAATCCCACTCGCTGGCAATCGGTTCTTCCCAGCAGCAGGCACAGTACCGCACGTTTTCCTCGACGTGATAACTCCGCCAGTACATTCAGATGTTTCCGGCCCCGCTCGGTGACCGAGTCGGGGAAATCGGATCGGCCATGACAGGAGGCGGACTGCATCGTGACGTTTTTCACCTCGACGAACAGATCTCCCGTCTCCTCGTCTGGATCCGGTTGATCTCCGATGACGATGTCGAGGCGAGTCCCCTCCCCGATGCGAACCTCACGCCGCAGATGCTTCACCTCGCCCAGTCGCGGAACCACACCTGCGACGATTCCATCGGCGACGATGGAGTTGGGAAGTCCGGTGTCGACCAGCGCCACTCCCCCATCGGCAACTTCCAGCAGGATCAGGGTCCACTTCAATTTTCGCCTGGGATCGGGTACGTGGCGCAGCCACGCCCTCGGTTCGCCGTCGAGCAACGTCTTCATGCTCCCCGAGTTGGGACAGTGTGCGACCACGTCACCATCCTCGGGCAGCCGACAATCTGCCAGGAAGCGCTTGTAGCGCCTCAACAGGACCCCCTCGATCAAATCCAGCGTGGCCATTGAAGACTCCAACCAAGAATGCCGAACTGTCGTTGTGAGGGCCCCAGGAGGTGATTCTCGTCAAACTGGTCTCCGACAGCACGGCACCGAGCCGCCGCCAGAACCGCCAATTCGGTTGCCCTTCACGGTCGTTCTCGGAGAATCCTAAGGAGCGGGATCTCGGGGTGCTAGCCCCGTCCCCGAAGATCACCACGATGGGAAACAGGAGAGGAGACGATCCGATGCCGGATGATTCGGGAAATCACACTTCAGACTCGCCCGTCGAGATCGATCCATCGCTCCTGGCGTTGCTCCGTTGCCCCTGTCAGGAGAAGAAGCCGCTCGAGGCCTCTTCCACAGGGCTCACCTGCACCGGATGCGAGCGCAGTTTCCCCGTCGTCGACGGAATCCCCGTGATCCTCCCCGAGTCGGAAGACTCCCCCCGGGACTGATCTCGGTGAAGAGATAGGGAAAGAGATGCAAGACCTACCGGTCGATCCTGATCCAGAAGAAACCTCCGAGTGGTTCGAATCGATCGAATCGGTGGGAGAATCCGCCGGTGCAGAGCGGGCTGCCTCGCTCCTCGATGATGTGGTGTGGCACGCCCAGTCCCATCGCTATCCGATCGATCATCACGGCATCACCCCCTATCAGAATACGATCGGCTCCGCTCAGGAACCGCCATTCCCCGGCGATGAGGAGCTGGAGAACCGCATCGAGAACCTGATCCGCTGGAACGCCATGGCGATGGTAGTGAGGGCCAACCAGGTTCACGATGGACTCGGCGGCCACATCTCCACCTACGCTTCCTCGGCAACGCTTTACGAGGTGGGACAACAGCACTTCTTCCGCGGCGCAGATGCCTCTTCAGGAGCGGATCAGATCTTCTTCCAGGGCCACGCCAGTCCAGGCGTATACGCCCGTTCATTTCTGGAAGGAGGTCTTCAGGAACAACAACTCGATGGCTTTCGCCAGGAGGTACGGGGAGGTGGCCTGTCCAGTTACCCTCACCCTCGATTGATGCCCGATTACTGGCAGTTCCCCACCGTCTCGATGGGACTGGGACCGATCAACGCCATCTACCAGGCTCGTTTCAACCGTTACCTGTCCGCCCGCGGCTTCGGTGACACCAGTGATCAGAGGGTGTGGGGTTTCATCGGCGACGGGGAGTGCGATGAACCGGAGACTCTCGGCGCCTTGCGAATCGCCTCGAGGGAGCGTCTCGACAACCTGGTCTTCGTCATCAACTGCAACTTGCAGAGACTGGACGGACCTGTCACCGGAAACTCCAGCGTGATCCAGGATCTGGAAGGCACCTTCCACGGAGCAGGCTGGAGGGTCATCAAGGTGATCTGGGACCGCCTGTGGGATCCGATCCTCGCCGAGGATCGAGATCGTCTGCTGCTGAAGCGATTCGACTCCATCGTCGATGGAGTGTGGCAAAGAACGGTGGCCGAAGATGGAGCATGGTTGCGCCAGCAACTGACGGAGGGCGATCCGCGACTCACCGAGTTGCTGTCGCGCTGGAGCGATGAACAGCTGCAACAACTGGGACGAGGGGGCCACGACCGCCGAAAGGTCGCAGCAGCCTTCGACCTCGCCAGCAAGCCGGATGGTCGCCCGACGGTGGTGCTGACCAAGACGATCAAGGGGCACAATCTCGGTCCCCAGGCAGCCGCCCGCAACATCTCCCACCAGTTGAAGAAGTTGAAAGGGGATGAAGTACAGGCGATGCGCGACCTGCTCGAGATCCCCATCAGCGACTCCGATATCGATTCGGTCCCCTACTACCATCCCGGCAAGGACTCCCCTGAGATCAAGTACATGCTGGAACGACGAGCAGCGCTCGGTGGCCCCATCCCGCGACGCAACTCGATGGCCACCGTGCCCGAGTTGCCAGCGGAAAAGGTCTACGAGAAGTTGCACGGAGGCACCACCGAATCGATGCCCGCATCGACGACGATGGCATTCGCCAGGCTGTTCCGCGACCTGCTCAAGGGGGAAGGACTCGGCCCTCGGATCGTTCCGATCCTTGCGGATGAAGCGAGAACCTTCGGCATGGAAGCGCTCTTCAAGCAGGTGGGAATTTACGCCCCCCACGGCCAGAAGTACGAACCGGTCGATCATGCCCTGCTCTTCTCGTACACCGAGAAGAAAGATGGACAGATTCTCCAGGAAGGTCTCTCCGAGTGCGGTTCACTCGCCTCCTTCATCGCTTCTGCCACCAGTTATTCGACCCATGGCGAGGTGACACTGCCCTTCTTCATCTTCTACTCGATGTTCGGATTCCAGCGAGTTGGCGATCAGATCTGGTCACTGGGTGATGCCAGGGGCCGTGGATTCTTGCTCGGAGCAACGGCGGGACGGACCACCCTCAACGGGGAGGGGTTGCAGCACCAGGATGGACATAGCCCCATCCTTGCAGGAACCTTCCCGTCTTGTGTCTCCTACGACCCTGCCTACGCCTACGAACTGGCGGTCATCATCGAGGAGGGCATCCGCAGGATGGTGGGAGAGCAGGAAGACGTCTTCTTCTATCTCACCCTCTACAACGAGAACCTGGCGATGCCCGCCATGCCGGAGGGTTGCCGCCAGGGAATCATCGATGGGATGTACCGACTCGATAGCGCTCCAGCCGGGCAAGGCCCGCAGGTCAGACTGCTGGGAAGTGGACCGATGCTGGCACAGGCGAGGTGTGCAGCGGAGTCGTTGCTGGAAAACCATGGCGTCCGGGCAGAGGTGTGGTCGGTGACTTCCTACACGCAACTGCGACGTGACGCCCTGGAGATCGATCGGTGGAACCTGCTTCACCCCGACCAGGAATCGAAGCGCCCCCTCGTCTCCATTGCTATGGGAGGCGATGAGACGCCGGTGATTGCCGTCTCGGACCACATGAGAGCACTTCCCGACATGGTCCGCCCCTGGGTAACTGCCCCCTGGTACAGCCTCGGCACCGATGGCTTCGGCCGATCGGACACCCGAGAAGAACTTCGTAGTTTCTTCGAGATCGATGCCGCCTCCATCGAGGTCGCCGCTCTCTCTGCCCTGGTCAAGGGGAAGGAACTGGACGCGGGAGAACTCCAGCGAGCACTGGAGCGCCATCAGATCGATGCAGACTCCGCCCCACCCTGGTGTCGCTGAAGACAGCTGTCGCTGAAAACAGCCTCCATCGAGAAGTCCGATGAAAAGGAGCCCGACTCTCGCAAGGCGAGAGTCGGGCTCTTTCGTCGATCACCGGTAGAGCATCGATCAGTAACGGTAGTGGTCCGCCTTGTAAGGACCTTCCTTGGCAACTCCAAGGTAGTTCGACTGAACATCGGTGAGCTCCGTCAACCGCACTCCAAGCTTATCCAGATGCAACCTGGCGACCTTCTCGTCGAGGGTCTTGGGAAGCACGTAGACCTTCTTCTCGTACTTCTCCCCGAACAGGAACAGCTCGATCTGAGCCATCACCTGATTGGTGAAGGAAGCACTCATGACGAAGGACGGATGCCCGGTAGCACAACCGAGGTTCATCAGTCGGCCCTCCGCCAGCACGATGATCGAGTGACCATCGGGGAAGTTCCACAGATCCACCTGGTTCTGATGCTGTGCAGGATTCTTGAGATTCTCACAGACAATCCCGCTGACAGCGGCGAGTCCCGCCATGTCGATCTCGTTGTCGAAGTGTCCGATGTTCGAGACGATGGCGTTGTTCTTCATCTTCTTCATGTGATCGACGCAGATGATGTCGCGATTTCCGGTAGTGGTCACGAAGATGTCTCCGTCGGCAACCACATCATCGAGGTGGACCACCTCGTACCCGTCCATCGCTGCCTGCAGGGCGCAGATCGGATCGATCTCGGTGATGACGACACGAGCACCCTGACCGCGTAGAGCCTGGGCACACCCCTTTCCGACATCTCCGAAGCCAAGCACCACGCAGACCTTTCCGCTGATCATCACATCCGTTGCACGACACAGTCCGTCGACGAGGGAGTGGCGACAGCCGTAGAGGTTGTCGAACTTGCTCTTGGTGACGGAATCGTTGACGTTCATCGCCGGGAACAGCAGGGCACCCATCTCTTCCAGCTGGTAGAGACGGTGAACTCCGGTGGTTGTTTCCTCGGTGACTCCTCGGATGCTCGAGGCGATCTGGGACCACTTGCCCTGATCTTCCGAGTAGTTGTGGGTCATCACCTCGAGGAAGTACTTCCACTCCTCGGGATCCCCTTCCTGGAAGGAAGGAATCTCGCCCTTCTCTTCGTACTCTTTTCCCTTGAGTACCATCATCGTGGCATCGCCGCCGTCGTCGAGAATCATGTTGGGCGGTCCGTCTGGCCAGCTCAGTGCCGACACGGTGCACTCCCAGTACTCCGGCAAGCTCTCACCCATCCAGGCGAAAACGGGAATTCCTTTTGGCTCGTCGATGGTCCCCTCGGGCCCCACCACCACTGCCGCAGCAGCATGGTCCTGGGTCGAGAAGATGTTACAGGAAGCCCAGCGTACCTCGGCTCCGAGGTCGACGAGGGTTTCGATCAGCACCGCAGTCTGGATCGTCATGTGAAGCGAGCCAGAGATCCGCGCACCCGCCAGCGGATTCTTTCCCCGGTACTCTTCCCGAAGACTCATCAGTCCCGGCATCTCCTCCTCGGCGAGGCGGATCTCCTGTCTTCCGAAGTCTGCAAGGGATAGATCCTTGACTCGATACTCGATCCCCTGTCGCGTCTCCTGCGTGGGCATGCTTGGCCCCTTTCCTGGTTCTCTTTCAGCGGGAACCGTCCCGTCTGGCAGCGAGCCGGAGGCGGGAACTCCCCTGTACATATCAGGATGGTAACGGCCCGATGAGGACTCATCGAGCCACTCTGACCGGTTCATCAAAGAAACGAAGTTGATTTATTTGGAACCGAGGAGCGATCTCAGCGGATCTGGAGCGATCCCCTCACTGCTTCACCAGCCACCCCTGGATGGCGATGATCTGCTTCTTTCGCACTTCCTCTTCCGCATCCACCTCAAACTCCGGGGGCAGATCGCTGTACAGCGATCGCAACCCCTGGTAGCCGAGTACTCTCAACTCACGGAATTCGGAGGAGAGATCCTCGAGCAGAAGTTGAGCGGAACTCTGCAATCCAAGCTTCAGGGCGGCTCGTATGGCGGTTTCCCGCAGCACCGGATCTCCTGCGGCAGCCTGAGCGATGCCGATCAGTTCTTCACCCGCCTCAGGGAGTTCGTCGTCGCCGATCTCCCGTGCTCGATGCCAGGTCTTGTACCAACCCGTCATCTCCTCGGGATCGGAGAATCCGGACGGTCGAATCTGTTCGTGGCAACGCTCGATGATCTTCCTGACTCCGCGGCTGTTGACCCGCTCCTCCACCAGTGCCAGGTAGGGCACCATCATCGGACGCTTCCAGGTGGGCAGCGAGGCGACGATTTCCTCCAGCAACTTGAGCATCTTGGGTTTCGGACGAAGTCTCAGGGTGCGAACCAGACTCGGCATGTGAACCGAGGTTCCCAGTCGAGGAACCAGAATCCACTCCTCCTGCGCCTCCTGGTCGCTGCTATCGCCACCGGTGAAGATCACCACATCGCGCGGACCGCGCGTCAGGAAAGCACTGGCTCGCTTGAGAATCAACAGCGCAAGGGAGGTGTTGAGTCGATCCGATTGACCGTGGTAATCCGCCTCGCCTTCCCCCCACTTCCCCTCATTTTCCTGACGGTTCAGGAGGTAGTCACTCATCTCCAGGTACCAGTCATGTTCTCCGATGGTCTTGATCTCTCCCAGATCGCCGACCTTTTCCATGCTGTACATCCCGTAGAAATTCTTGTGCGGCTCCCATTCCCCCTCGATCCAGGCAACACCATCGCGAATCGCATCTCTGACCTTCTGGCACTCTTCTGGCGTCAAGGCACCCTTGCCAAACATGTACGCCACCTGCAAGGAGGAGACCGCAGCACAGGACATGTTCCAGGAACCTGATTTGGGATTCTTGTCGGCGTAGTGAAAACCACGCTTCCAGGCAGTTCTGGTCTCCGCAGCAGTGAGAGGGCGTGGCTCGATCTCATCCGATTCCACCGAGGTACCACCACGAGGAAAAGTCAGATCCTTCTTTTCTCGATAAGGCTCGAGAATGATCACCGGATTCACCTCTTCACCGCTGGGCATCTGCCGGGAGAGGCTGTAGTTGATCATTCCGGTCCAGCACTTGTCTGAAATTTCGATGCCGCGCCTGGCGAAAACACCGACTGCAAGAGATGCGAACTGGGTCACGGAAGTATCCGCATCGGTGGAGTTGGTGTTGTAGCGCCAGCCCCCCGTTTCATTCTGAGCTTTCAGGATCTGGTCCGCTGCGATTTGAAGATCCTTGCGGTGCTTTCGAGCCAGTTTCTGGAGTTGCGCATCGGTCAGTTCGGGAACCATCAGCAAGGCGTCTTGTTCCTCCTGGGCGATGGCAGAATCGAGTGCAAATGTCCAGCAAGCGAGGTCGTAGATTCGACGGTGGTTCGGCATCGACCTGGAACAGTACTCGAGATGGGAACGGACCACCGGATGGTTGATGTCGAGACCCGCCACGATCATGGCGTAGGCCTCCAGTGCCCGTGCTCCGGGAATCGCTTCGGTTCGGGAGGGACTGACCCCTGCCGGATCCGCGATGGCTCGATCGAGGAGGAAATCCAATCCTCCTTCGATACTGCGGGTGATGCGCTCGTCACGATCGAGGATTTTCAGCGCATCGCGATTGATGCGCACCTTGCGATCGGAGGTTTGCAGGTCACCGCTCACCCGGAAGGTCTCGATGAGGGTGGGACCGTCCCCGGCGACGACTCCGATCTCGCCAATTCGACCCCCGATTCCCTTCTGCTGGTGAATCCGTTTTCCATCGATGAAGACGATCAGATTGGTTCCCCTGCGGCGGATTCTCACCTGAAACTCATCGTCTTTATTGACCCGCTCATCGAGGGGACAGATCTCAACTCGGTTCTTGGCATCCGGTAGGCCCTTGAAGATGATCTTGCCGCCGTCGCCACCGAGGACGAGCCGCCCAGCACCGAAGCGGATCGCCGAGTAATTTGCCCCGACCTTGTTCAGGGTCATCTTGACCTCGAGATCGAAATTGCCCTGACCCAGCACGTGATCGGCGAGAACCGACTTTTCCCGCCCGGAACCGACATATTTGTCCTCTTCCACTGCCCAGCCCCCGTCGGGGACGAAGACTCCCTGTGGAACACCCTTGCGGATGAATTCGCGGGTTCCCCTGGCGAGTTCGAGTGGTTCGAGCAGATTCGATTCCGCGGTGGCGATGAGACGACCAGCGTTGAGATCGGGTGCCGCCGGATGGAAGCACAAGATCATCATGCAGATAGCGGAGACGCGTCGCAGGACACGACCCATCAGCGGGCCTCTCTTTCGAAACGAGACGATCGTCAGGTATGTACCCTTTTTACCCCATTTCGGACAAATCTAACAGGACCAAGGAGCGGGTTCACCAACCCCCTCGCCACTCCCCCCGAGGCCCGGTATCCTCTGCACCTTGCGGCAGGGCAATCCGCTGACCCGCTTCTCACCGACCCTGATCTCGAGTATCGAAGGAGTTCCAATGTCGGAGACGATCGAGAGCCTGTTCCAGGAAGGCCGTTCATTTCCACCCCCTGAGGAGATGGTCAAACACGCCAATGCTGCCTCCGGGATCCATGAGAAGGCCGCTGCCGACCCGATGCAATTCTGGGTAGACGAGGCATCAAAACTGCAGTGGAGAAGCCCGTGGACCCAGGTCCTCGATGACAGCGACGCACCCTTCTACCGGTGGTTCCAGGGTGGCACGCTCAACGTCACCGAATCCTGCCTCGATCGCCATGTCGCCGTCGATGCCAACCGCGTCGCTTTTCACTGGGAAGGGGAGCCGGGCGACTCACGATCCCTCACCTATGGAGAGCTGCTGGCAGAGGTGTGTCGTACTGCCAATGCCCTCAGGGAGATGGGGATCGGCAAGGGAGACACCGTCGCCATCTACATGGGCATGGTCCCGGAGATCACCGTCGCGATGCTCGCCTGTGCCAGGATCGGGGCGGCGCATTCGGTGGTCTTCGGTGGATTCAGCGCAGATAGCCTCCGAGAGCGTATCGATGATTGCAGTTGCAAGGCAGTCATCACCCAGGACGGATCGTGGCGACGGGGGAGCGTATTTCCCCTCAAACACAGCGTCGACGAGTCGCTTGTTGGACAGCAGACGGTAAAGAGTGTTCTCGTTCTCCAGCGTGGAGAAAACCCCGTCGACTGGGTCGACGGGAGAGATCACTGGTGGCACGACATCGTCCCGCAACAGTCCGATCGGTGTGAACCGGAAGTGATGGACGCCGAGGACTTGCTCTTCATTCTTTACACTTCAGGGAGTACCGGAAAACCGAAAGGTATCGTCCACACCTGTGGAGGATACATGACGGGTGTCTCCTCCACCTTCCGCAATGTTTTCGACATCAAGCCGGACGATCTTTACTGGTGCACCGCAGATTGCGGATGGGTTACGGGCCACTCCTACATCGTCTACGGGCCGCTGGCCAATGGCGCCACCAGCCTGATCTACGAGGGAACACCTGACCATCCTGGGCAGGACCGCTGGTGGAAGTTGATCGAGAAGTACGGGGTCACCATCCTCTATACCGCTCCGACGGCGATTCGCACCTTCATGAAGTGGGGAGATGCTCTGCCGGCAGGATGTGACATGAGCAGCCTACGCTTGCTGGGATCGGTGGGCGAGCCGATCAATCCCGAGGCGTGGATCTGGTATCACCATCACATCGGGGGAGATCGCTGCCCCATCGTCGACACCTGGTGGCAGACGGAGACGGGATCCATCATGATCACGCCGCTACCAGGTATCACCACCACAAAACCTGGGTCCGCCACCACCGCATACCCCGGAATCGATGCCAAGGTCGTCGATGACCAGGGTCAGGAGGTGCAACGAGGCCACGGCGGAATTCTGATCATCGATGCTCCCTGGCCGTCGATGCTGCGGGGAATCCACGGCGATCCCGAGCGCTACAAGGAAGTGTACTGGAGTCGTTTTGACGGCACCTACTTCCCCGGCGATGGATGCAAGCGCGATGAAGATGGCTACCTGTGGCTACTGGGCCGCGTTGACGACGTGATGCTCGTCTCCGGCCACAACATCTCCACCACCGAGGTGGAGAGCGCACTCGTCGACCATGAAAGCGTCGCCGAGGCTGCTGTGGTTGGAAGGACCGATGAGCGGACCGGCCAGGCGATCGCCGCATTCGTCGTGCTTCGTCAGGATGCCAGCGGCCACGACGGCCTGATCGATGAACTGCGCGGTCACGTCGCCACCAAGATCGGTCCCATCGCCAAACCTGCCAGCATCGTCCTCACACCCGACCTTCCCAAGACTCGATCGGGCAAGATCATGAGACGATTGCTGAGGGATATTTCAGAGCAGCGGAAACTGGGAGATGTCACGACCCTGGCCAATGCGGACATCGTCGAGGCGATCCGTGATGGCGCCAGCGATCCCACCAGCGAGGAGTGATCGGCAGTAACTCCGACAGGAGCGGTCGCGCCCGACTTCGCCTGCTGCAGCAGCTGGAAGCCTCTCTTCAGGAGAAGAGGCTCACTGGTCGGTGCCATCCGTTTCCGACGATTCCTTGGCGGCGCGATTCATCTGGGAAAGTCCCCACGATGTCAGGAACGCAAGACGCCCGACATTCTGGATCTTGGCGGGATTCACCCGATCGATGTCGTCCTCAGGCTTGTGGTAGTCATCGTGAAATCCTCCGAAGTAGAAGACGGAAGGAATATCTTCACGAAGAAATGGAGCCTGATCGGACCGGTTGAGGACTGCATCCATACCGGTCTCGTCGATCTCCAGTTCGAGCACCCTGG
Source organism: uncultured Planctomycetia bacterium (assembly GCA_964412635.1). Taxonomy (GTDB): domain Bacteria; phylum Planctomycetota; class UBA8108; order UBA1146; family UBA1146; genus QNYK01. The sequence continues at coordinate 18,587 of CAYPPQ010000020.1, forward strand.
CCATGTCGTAGATGATCTTACCCAGCTGCTCATCCTTGGCACGACGGCCGACCTTGACGGTGCGAAGATCATTTCTGGAAATCATGTCCATGTTGACCATGCCGGCGATCTTGGCGGGGGAATACCCGCCATCGGAGACGAACGCAGTCGATCCGTGCAATCCCAGTTCTTCTGCATCGAAAGCAACGAAGAGGATCGAGCGACGGGTGCGGAGACGATTCAGCGAATACGCTTCCGCCACCTCGAGTAGAGCAGAGACCCCCGATGCATTGTCATCGGCTCCGTTGTGAATCTCACCACCGTCACCGCGTGACAGACCCGATCCGAGACCACGGCCAACATGATCGTAGTGAGCCCCGATGACGATGAACTCATCGCGTAGTTCCGGGTCGACTCCGAGAACCCGCCCCACCACATTGCGGCCGAGACTGTGATCCCTACCATCTCGCCGGATCTCCAGCGAAACGAAGGGGCGATTCATCATCAACGAGCCGTCATCCCTGGATTGCCGCTTCCACGATTGAAGTGGACGCCCGGAAATTTTCCAGATCTTCTTCACACCAGTGCCATGGACTCGTGCCACGGGAATGGGCAACAATTCCTGAGCATCTGCCGGAGGCCACACCTCTGACGGTTCAGGACGACACGCCTCCCCCACGAGCAGCAGGGCGATTCCCTTGCGACGAGCGATCTCTTCGCAGGTCGCTTCCAGAATCTCATCGGAGAGCGGTTCTTCGACGGGTAACACCACCACTTTGCCCTCGATGGGATCGCGCTCTTTCTCCTCGATGAACTGCATCGGCTCCAGCATGAAGGCGCAGGAATTCTCGATCACCGCATCGGGTGATCGAGGATGGGGAAGAAACTCACTCTGGAACTGCAAGGTTTCCTCACGAGTAGCACGGTCGGAGACGAGCAGGCGCAATCGATTTCCACGATCTACAGGTCCGTGAATGCCATCCCTACCGGGGATCGAGAAGTTGTGGAACCAGCTTCCGTCATCACCGCCAGGCAGGATGCCGAACTCCTCGAGGCGGTCGGCGATGTATTCACCGGAATCGTGCCCTCCAACGGTGCCAGCCAGTCGCCCTTCGCGCAGGTCATCGGCGAGCCAACGGACATGCTCAAGCGCTTCCCGTCCGGTGATGGAGCGAGCCGCATGCTTGACCTCTGGAGAGAGTCGAGCATTTCTGTCTCGCCGAGAGGCAGGGGAGATTCCCTGTGCCTCCACAAGTGGAGTGGATAGCAGAATCAGGACAATGAACCACACTACAAACCACACCGAAGGAAGCCTGAAGGCTCCGCAACTCAACTGGTTGGTGTGGCCGTTTCTCGTTACTGGAGACAAGGCATTATCTTTCCCTGTAAACGATTCGACCCTTGGTCAGGTCATATGGCGAGATCTGGAGCGTGACACTGTCGCCTGGATTGATCCGGATGTAGTGCTTCCGCATCTTACCGCTGATGTGTGCGAGAACGATGTGACCGTTCTCCAGTTCGCAGCGGAAGGTGGTATTTGGCAATGCCTCCTTGACAATCGCCGCCACCTCGATCGGTTCCTCCTTCGCCATTGAGTTCCTCTCAGAGTCGAAACATGGTTCCAGTTCAGGGAAAACAGATTCCCATTCTACTTGTCGCATCGGCCAGCCAGTAGGGCTGGCACTGATTCCTGCTGGTGGAAGTCTAGCCGGGCTCACCCACAATCGCCACCGGTCCCATGGGATGACAGCGCAACATTGCTTCGATTTCGTTGAGCCTGGACGATGGCAACGGCGAGAGCGTCGGCAGCATCTGCGGGTCTGGGCATCTCATCCATATCGAGGATGCGCTGCACCATCGCCTGTACCTGCTCCTTGCGAGCACGCCCGGTTCCTGTCACACCGAGTTTCACGGTGGTGGCGGCCAACTCCACCACTCGCAGTTGCGCCATCGAACACGCCAGGATGCAAGCGGCCCTCCCCTCTCCTGCAAGCAATGCAGAACGAGGATTCTTGCCGTGGAACACCTCCTCGACGGCGGCGAGATGGGGCTGGTATCGCTTGATGGCCGCAGCGACCTCCTCGTGAACCGCCAGCAATCTCTCGGCATGGGGCTGATCGGTCGAGGTCTTCAACGATCCGTATTCGACCAGGGCGAAGCCCGGACCAGCAACCTCGATGACACCCCAACCCATCTTCGACAGCCCGGGGTCGATCCCGAGGACTCGCAGCGGTTTTCGCTCACCCATCCTTCTTGCCCTTCTCCCGGTAGAAGATCCTCACCGGTACCTCTGGAATCTCCAGCAGTTCCCTCAACCGGTTCTCCATCGATCTCTTGAACTGAGGTGTGAAGAACTCTGGCTTGTTCACGAACAAGGCGATCGTCGGAGGCATCTCGGCCACCTGTGTTGCGTAATAGATCTTCGGTTCCTTGCCGTGCTTGACCCGAGGTCTAGGCCCGTTGCGAATCGCTTCGATTGCTCGGTTGAGAACACCGGTACTCACACGAGTTCGAGCTTGCTTGGCCAGAGATTGAACCAGTGCGATGCAACGGCTCACATTACGACCCGCCTTGGCAGTCATGAAGAGGACAGGAGCATATCCGATTCCAGGCAACTTGGCGGAGATGTACTTCTCGTACTCCTCCATGGTGGTCTTATCCTTGGCGAGATCCCACTTGTTGACGGCGATGACACATGGGCGGTGCCGATCGATCACCTCACGGGCGATTCTCATGTCGAGTTGCGACACACCATGGACAGCATCGATCAGCAGGATCACCACATCACATCTACCGATGGCGGAAAGGGTCCGAGACTGGGCATAGAACTCGACGGAGTCCTTCAGCTTGCCCCTTCGAAGCAATCCGGCAGTATCGATGGCAACGAACGCGATCCCGTCCTTCTCGAAACGAACATCTACGGCATCGCGAGTGGTCCCGGCGATGTCGCTGACGATGATACGCTCCTCACCGATGAGAGAGTTGATGAAGGTGGACTTACCGGCGTTACGCCGCCCCACCATCGAGATCTTCAAGGCTGGCTTCTCCGTCTTCGCTTCCCCTGCAGGAAGTTCCTTGACGAACTGTTCGATCAACTCGCTGACGCCATCACCATGCTCCGCCGAGATGGGCCATGGCTCGCCGAGACCGAGACTCCAGAACTCCGGAGTCGAATCGAGTTCCTTCTGTGCCTCGCACTTGTTGACCACCAGATGACATTTCGTGTCCATCGGACGCAATCTCTGCGCGACGAGCTCGTCAAGGGCGTGAATTCCCTCCTTGCCATCGACGATCATGAGAATCAGATCGGCGGTGGCGATCGCCACATCGATTTGCTGATGAACATCGGCATCGAGAGCGGCCTCATCGGTAACACCGATACCACCGGTATCGATGAACTCCACAACTCGATCGAGGACCTCGACCTCGATGTTGATACGATCACGAGTCACACCTGGGCGGTCATCAACGATGCTCACCTTACGTTTAGCCAGTCGATTGAGAAGGGTCGACTTTCCTACGTTGGGTCTTCCGACGATGGCGATTCTTGGAATCATCGCTGCCGCCCGAACCAGCTGTGCAGGGCAACCACCGTCTTACCATCGATGATTTCACCAGAATCGAGGAGTGCTTGCAGCATGTCGGGCTTACAGATGTGCGTCGTGACCCACTCGTCGTCATCGGTATCCTGTCCGACGAACTCCAGTTCCTCGGCAACATAGATGTACATGCGTTCATCGCTGAATCCGACCGCAGGCAAGATGTCGAGAAGGTGCGTGATTTTCCCCGCCTGGTAGCCTGTTTCTTCCCTCACCTCGCGCCGTGCGCATTGCAGTGGATCTTCACCCGCCTCCATCAGCCCGGCTGGTATCTCAAGAAGATTGTGACCGAGGGCACAACGGTGCTGCTCGATGAGGATGATGCTGCCATCCGCAAGGACCGGCAGGATCACTGCTGCACCTGGATGACGGAGAACATCACGCTCGACGACACGCCCATCCGGCAGTTTTTCCTTCAGGCGGTACATGCTGTAGCGAACCCCCGTGTACGCCAGTTCCTCGGCGAGTTGCTCGAAGTCAGGATCCTTGCGAGATCCACATCCGGCCTGGCCCAGGACCTCGTCATCGTCGGACGCTGGAAGATGATCCTGGTCTGCTGGCAACTGATTTACCTCTCGCTCGTCTCGTTCCAGAGGTGCTACTTCCCCGCAGGAAGCAGCGGCTCCATCAGTCTATCGAATTCGGCATCGAATGGGGAGTGGATCCACTCGATCAGGTACGCAGGGCACTGACCACGTGGAACCGTGCGGCGACCTCTCCCCCGGGCAGAATCGCCTCCACCTCGTCCTCGAGGTCGATACGACCCTTCGATTCGATGCCGAGACGGGCCGTTTCGCAGCGGGCATCGCTGATCTTGAAGTGCAACTCTGCGTTGTGATCGGCCGGTCTCACGAAATCGATGTTCATGGAGCGAATCCAGCAGGTTGTCGAATAGCCCCTGTTCGAAAGCCAGCGCCAGTACAGGATCGGATAAAAGGGATCTGCTGCGCAGGCGAGTGCACCACCGAATGTGGTCCCCATGAGATTCCTGGTCAGGATCGATTTCCGCACCCGGATCCGTGCCGACTGGAAGTCGTCCCCGATGTCGAGGACGCGGATTCCCTGGAAGAAAAATGGAGGCCACAGGTTCAACATCCAGCGGATGCTGCTGGTTGATGTCTTGTCGTTGATCAAGTGACTTCCACGTCTTCATTCTCCCCACGCGAACGAAGCGCTACCATCAGGCAAGAGATGTCGGCGGGACTGACTCCGGCGATGCGCTGAGCCGCTGCAACCGAGTCAGGACGTAACCGGGTGAGGCAATCACGAGCTTCTGACCTGAGGCCGGAAATCTCCAGGTAATCGATGTCAGAGGGGAGCAGCCACTGCTCCTGGCGACGCATTCGCTCGACCTCATCTTGCTGCCTCAGGATGTATGCTTCGTACCGAACGGCGACGCGAATCCTGTCCTGCACCGCGTCGGAGACTCCCCACTGCGCCACCGACGGTACCGATTCGACCAGTCCATCCCATGTGGCTCCGGGAATCCTGAGCAACTCATGCAGGGTTCTGGTCCCGTGCCGTTCCTTGTGCAGCCGTTCCACCGTCTGTTCGATCTGCTGAGCGGTTTCGCGCACCCGATCCGCCTGGCGAGAATCGATCAGTCCCAACTTCTCGCCCTTCTCTGCCAGTCGGAGGTCGGCATTGTCGTGGCGCAGCATCAGTCGATACTCCGCTCGGGAAGTGAACATGCGATACGGTTCCCGCGGATCACAGCGAACCAGATCGTCCGCTAGCACACCGATGTATGCCTCGTCACGACCGAGGATGAAGGGTTCATCGCCGGCCAGCGACAGCGCAGCATTGACTCCCGCCATGAAACCCTGAGCAGCAGCCTCCTCGTAGCCAGAAGTACCGCAGATCTGACCTGCCAGGTACAACCCGGAGAGAGCGCGACACTCGAAGGTCCGGTGGATCTGGTACGGCGGGAAGAAGTCGTACTCGACGGCATATCCGTGTCTCAGAAATCGAGCCTGTTCGAGTCCCGCAATCCGTGCCACCAGTTGCTCCTGGGCATCTGCTGGAAGACTGGTCGAGATGCCGTTGACGTAGATGGAATCGCTACCGAGACCCTCCCGCTCCAGATGCACCGTGTGCCCTTGACGCTCGGGGAATCGAACGATCTTGTCCTCGATGGAGGGACAGTACCTGGGCCCGACCCCTTCGATCTGCCCCGAATACATCGCACTGCGGTGGATGTGTTTCCGGATCACCTCGTGGACCGACTCATCGGTACGAGTCACGTGGCAGTTCATCCACTCTCGCCGAGGCAACGGCTGCCAGTGGCAAAAGCCCTGTGGATCGGCATCGGGTTCCTGAATCTGCAGTCGATCCCAGTCGATGGACTTGCGATCGAGTCGTGGAGGGGTTCCCGTCTTGAGGCGTCCGGTTTCGAGGCCGATGGCACCGAGAGCACCGCTCAGTTGCCGAACCGCACCTTCGCCTACGCGCCCACCCTCCGATCTTGAATCGCCGGTGTGCATCACAGCACGCAAGAAGGTGCCATTGGTCAGGATCACCTTGCGAGAACGGATCACCGAACCGTCTTCCAGCACCACCCCGGCAGCCCTCGAATCCTCGATGTGAAGATCCTCCACCGATCCTTCCACCACACGAAGGCGTGGCTGTGCGGCGATGATCGCGCGCATCGAACCTGAATAGAGATCCTTATCGACCTGCGCCCGTAACGACTGAACCGCTTCTCCCTTGGAAGTATTGAGCATCCTGTAGTGAAGGCCCGCCTGGTCGGTGACGACAGCCTGCACTCCCCCCAGCGCATCGATCTCGCGGGTCAATTGCCCCTTGCCAACCCCTCCCATGGCGGGGTTGCAGGAGAGTGCGCCGATCGTATCTTCCGTCAGCGTCGCCAGGATGGTATCCCAGCCCATCCGTGCGCACACCAGCGCTGCCTCGCAGCCGGCGTGTCCTCCTCCCACCACGATGACGTCTGCATCCGAGGAGTTCATCGGGTGCACTCCCTCTCCTCCAGCAGTCCCTCGAGCCTGGTGAAGAACTGGGGATCGGATTTGTTCACGCAGGAAGGATCGAGTACTCGCGTTCCTGGAACCCGAAGCGACAACAAGGCGAACGCCATCGCCATGCGGTGATCGCCAGCAGGATCGAGATCTGCAGCGACCAGATCGGCACCGTCGCTACCGACCACACGGAGGAGATCTGCCCGAACCTCGGTACGGATCCCCAGCGACCGCATCCCCTCGCACAGTACTGCAAGGCGGTCGCACTCCTTGTGTCGCAGATGGGAGATGCCGGAGAAGACCGACTCTCCCCGGGCAAATGCCGCAAGGACTGCCACCGGAGGAACCAGGTCCGGAGTCGCTTCCATGTTCCTGGAGATCGCTCGCAGCGGTGGTCCAGAGACGCGGATCGACCGCTCCTTCTCCTCCACCTCACATCCCATCTCGTGGAGGATCTGTGCGATGCATCGATCACCCTGGAGTGAGCGTGTACCCACTCCTTCCACCGTGACATCTCCAGAGGTCATGGCAGCAGCGCACAGCGGGAAAGCTGCAGCGGATGCATCCGATTCGATCTCGATCTTGCCCGACTTGACCTCGCTTCCGGCACCGATGGAGATCTCCCGCGAGGAGAGATTCACACGGGTACCGAAAGCTCTCAATACCGCGGCGGTCAGATCGATGTAGGGGCGTGAAGCGATGGGACCGACGAGGCGGATCAGCAACCCTTCGGGAAGGGCGGAAGCGACCAGCATCAGGGCGCTGGTGAACTGACTCGAAATCGCTGCCTGAAGGACCACTCGCCCGCCGCGAATCGCACCTCCCTGGATACGCACCGGTGGACCTTCCCCCTGGCATTCGATATCACAGCCGAGATCACTCAGTGCCTTCACCAGCGGCCTCACTGGCCGATGCGATGCTCCGTTGATCAGCGTCTCGTCATCCCGCAGTGCTGCCAGGGCAGTGAGAAATCGCAGGGCAGTTCCGTTGCTGCCGACATCGACATGACGAACTCCCGAGGGAAACACACCGTCGATGCCGTGCACCGTCAACGGACCGGGGGGATCGCCATCGACGCAAAAACCCAGTTGACGGACTCCCCGAAGATAGACCTCCAGGTCCTCATTGAGCGGAACCCCGACCACCGTGCTCTCTCCCGCTCCCAGCAAGGCTGTGGAAATCACGCGCTGGGCCACCGATTTGGAGCCGAGCGTCTGTACCACTCCCCGCACCGTCATACGCGACGGAGAACTCCAGGCCGGGGAAAGAGGTGAATTGCTGTCTTCAGTCATTCCCGGATCATACACCCCAGAGAGGTCTTCGGCAGCGAGACCCGAGGGTTGCGAGGGGATCTCTCCGTGCCATCCTGCTGCTCCAGGGAAACGCATTTCTCGCCGGTTGCAGGTAAGGAGCCCAAATTGAGAACCATGACGATCCTCAGCATTCTGATGGTGTCGATTTCACAGCAGATCGCAGCCCAGGCTCCCTCACCGGAGGAGTGGCTGGAACGGCCACCCGGTACCGACTTCGAACTGGCGGACTGGAACACCATCGGCGGCTGGTTCGATCGCCTCGGCGCCGAGCATCCGGCGGTCTCGACGATGGAGGTGGGGACCTCCACCGAGGGTCGCCCCTTTCGCATCTGCACCATCTCATCACCGAAGAACCTGCAACGGCTCCCTGCAATCCAGGCGATGAGCCAGAGGATCGCAGATCCCAGGGATCTCTCCGATCAGGCTGCAGAAGCGTTGCTGGACCAGGCGGTCCCCATCGTGTTCGTCTCCTGCAACATGCATTCGACGGAGATCGCCGCTGCCGAGATGTCGATGACTCTCGCCTGGGAGCTCGCCACCTCCGACGCCGAACCGTGGGCCAGCGCACGCGACAATGTCGTGACGGTGATCATTCCCACCGTCAATCCGGACGGTCTCGATCGGGTCGTCAACTGGTATCACAAGATCGTCGGGACTCCCTACGATGGAGCATCGCTTCCGGAACTGTACCAGTGGTATGCGGGACACGACAACAATCGCGACTGGTTTGCACTGTCGCTGGAAGAGACGCAAATCGTCACGCGACTCCTCTACACCCAGTGGTTTCCGACCATCTACTGGGATGTCCACCAGCAAGGTTCGCGGAGAGAGCGGATGTTCGTGCCACCCTTCCGTGATCCTCTCAACCCCAACCTGCATCCACTCACCATCTCCGGAATCGGTTCCCTCGGCTCCCGTGCCATGCTCGATCTGACCGGCTGGGGCTTCACGGGAATCTCATCTGGAGTGACCTATGACATGTGGTGGAGCGGAGGCAATCGCAATGTACCGGTCCGTCACAACATCATCGGCTTGTTGTCGGAGGCGGCATCTGCCAACCTTGCCAGCCCCATCTGGATCTCACCGGACAGTCTCTCGGCACCGAGGGGCATCGAAACCGGCTACGCTCCCTCCAATCGATTTCCGGCGCCGTGGCCCGGCGGGTGGTGGCGAGTCGGCGATATTCATCGATACGAAATCGCCCTGGCGAAATCGTTGCTTGGAAGTGTCGCTCGTGAGCCGAAGACGTGGCTGAGGAACTCCCTGCAGGTGGCAAGAGATGTGATCCGACGTGGCAGGGAAGAAGCTCCCCGCGGCTGGCTGATCCCGCGCCAGCAACGGGACCCCGATGCACTTCTCAGGCTTCTCGGAATCCTCAAGGCTCAGGGCATCGAAGTGGCGGAAGCCAGCGAGGATTTCATGGCAGATGGGCGCCCATACCCGCAAGGAACACTGGTCCTTCACCGTGAGCAACCTTACGGCTCCTTCCTCAAGGATCTGTTCGAGGTGCAGAGATATCCTGACGGACCTGCTCCCTACGATGTCGCTGGCTGGACGCTGCCGCTGCTGTTCGGCATCCGGCGAGTCGAGGTGCTGGAGAAGATCGATGTCGAGACACTGCCGATCGAGGACCATGCCTCCCTGGTCGCACGTCATTCGACTGTGCCAGCCGATCGACTGGCAGCGATCATGACACCCTCCAGGGATGGTGGGCGAGTCGTCGTGAAGCAGATTTCCTCCGCAGACACCAGCCACATCCCACAGTTGTTCGAGGCGAGGGCCAGCGGCGCAAGGATCTTCAGAACCGAAGATGATGCGTGGGGAATCGAGCAGACGGACCTGACCCCCACCGACTCGATGGAGATGAGCAAGGGAGAGGAGTTACCGGGTAGCAGGATCGGAGTCTACGCGCCATGGAGTGCCAGCATGGACGAAGGGTGGCTGCGATGGGTCCTCGACCACTACCAGGTTCCCTTCCAGCGGATTCGCAATGAACAGATCCGAGCCGGAGAACTGTCAGAGATCATCGATGTGCTGGTGATCGCCGACATCAGCCAGCGAACCATCGAGGATGGAAGGAAGCGTGGTAGCGTATTTCCTGAACTGGCAGGTGGTCTCGCTCCTGAGGGTGTCATCGCCATCGAGGAGTTCG
>CAYPPQ010000020.1:28614-41442 GCA_964412635.1 uncultured Planctomycetia bacterium
GTCTGCACCGGGAGATCGTCTTCCTTCGCCATCGATCTGTTTGATCTTGCCCTCGTCTCGGCGCAGTCCGAGGATCCGGACCAGCGATTCCAGTGCCCGGGATCGATCTTGCGGGCGATTCCCGTCGAGGAATCACGCTGGACCGGTGGATTACCAGACTCCACATCCATCTTCTTTTCACGCTCCCTGGCCTGGCGAGAAAAGGAACAGGAGGAGGATTCCCCGACGGTGAAGAGTCTGCTCAAGTTCCCTCACCAGCAGATCCTGCTGTCCGGCTGGGCTCAGAATGAAGAGGTGATGGCGGGTGCCACCGTCTGGGCCACCTCTTCTCCCGGAGAGGGTCGAGTTCATCTGTTCGGCTTCCGACCCCACTATCGTTCCTGGTCACACGGAACCTTTGATCTGTTACTGAGAGCGATCTTGCTACCCTGATGAGAGAAGGAAGCTACTTGACCTCCGATTCGACCTCCTTGAACCGCTCCCGGTTTCACGCCCTCGATGGTCTACGCGCATCGATGATGTTGCTCGGATTGGTTCTTCACGCCGCCTGCAACTACCAGGATTCTCCTCCCAACGAGGCGTGGTCATTTCGGGATGATCAGACCAGTCCAGTCTTTTCCCTGCTGGTCCTCTTCATCCACGCCTGGAGGATGCCCATCTTCATGTTGCTTGCGGGTTTCTTCGGTGCCTTACTGGTCGATCGTCGCGGAAACGACAACTTCCTGAGCAATCGCATGTCACGCCTGGCCCTGCCCTTTGTCCTGTTCCTTCCGGTGATCTTACCGCTCACCACATCCGGATTCGGTTACGCCGTATCGAAGATGAAGGTCAGTGGTTTCGAGGCCCTGTTTCAGACCCGAACAGGAAGTAACTGGACCGACCTGTTCCCGCCCATCACCATTCACATGTGGTTCATCTACTACCTGATCCTGTTCAGTATCTGCGCATACCTGTGGAATCACGGATCCTCCCTGTTGCTCCCCGATTGGTTGCGCAATCTACCGCGCAGATTCCTTGGTTGGCTGATGAAGTGTCCGGGAGGAACGATACTGCTGTCGATCCCGCTGATTTTCCTCCTCGAAGGAACCGCGGGACTCCTCAATACCGGCATCCAGTTCATCCCGGAGTCCAGTTCCTTCTTCAGTTACGGCTTCCTCTACATCTGTGGCTGGGCACTGTGGAGGCAACGAGCGCTGCTCGAACAGTTCTGTAGCTGGCCAAGAACGATCGTGTCGCTGCTACTGACGGCAATTTTATTCCTGCCATGGCTAGAATTTTTCCTCCACTCTGTCGGGGTTCCAGCCGGGTTCTGGATCGAGACAGTGTGCGGTATTGCAGGTGTCGACCACCTGCAGCGAGATACCATCTCACTGATCGGAGCGACACTCTCTACCCTGATGATCTGGAACTCGATATGGGGATTTCTGGGCCTCTTCATGCTGATTGCAGATCGCAACATTCCGCTGGTGCGTTACATCGTCGATGGTTCCTACTGGGTGTACCTGATCCATCTCCCCTTCTGCATCTGGATTCCAGGATTGCTGGCCGATGTCGATGTCGGAGGCGCAGTTGTGAAGTTCTTCATCACTCTTATCAGCACCACGGTGATCGGCTTCGTCAGTTACGATCTGCTGGTTCGAAACAGCGCAATCGGCGAGATCCTCAACGGCCGGCGATGGCCGAGAGCACTCGGCAACGCACTGCGGAATCGGTGCCTGGAGCCCGCTGAACCTGACGGCAAATAGCCCACGGCTCTGTACCTCCAGGTGGTATGATGAAGTCAGCGAGAATAGCATCGAAACCTCTCACACCTCGATGCTGACCTTTAATCCACCGTTCCCGACATCTCTGGAGTACCGATGTTGACCGCCATCCTGTGCTGTATTCTGTGCCTCCCATCCGACGATCACCCCCCGGAGGCTCCCCTCACGCCCCTCCACGAGAGGCACAATGGTGTCCCCGCAATCCGCTGGGCGGGTGGTCAGATCGATGAGGCGATGCAGGAGGCGGAGGATCGCAAGGTTCCGCTGCTACTGTGGGTTCTCCGCGACGGTGACCCGGCATCGGAAGCATGGGCACAGCAGAGGATTCTGGATCCTCAGTTCATCTCCACCATGATCGATGAGTCGGTTCCTGCAATCGTCTGGTTACCTGCAAAAGATGGGACCCGGCACACATCGGAACGGGTTCGAGATTCGAAAGAAAAGGCTCCACGGATCCGCTGCCCTCAGCTACTCACCTGTGATTGCCAGCAGCATCTGGCGAGCGAAGTACTACTCGAGAAGATCGAAGTTCCAGATCTTCTTCCCGCTGCCTTCCTCATCACTGCGAAAGGCGAGGTTACCAAACTCGCCGACGAGATCCCATTTCAAGGAGCGATTGAACTGGGTATCGCCGTGAGAGAAATCGATGGCACCGAACGATCAACCCGCTTGCAACTGGAATTCATCGAGATCCGACTGGAGAGAGCCGTTAGCAGGTTCAAAAAGCGAGAGATCAAACTTGGGAGGGCAGAAGTGGTGGAGATTCAGAGGCAACTTCCGAAATTTGGCCCCAGGATTCACCGGCTCCATGAAGCGGCGGCCAGACCCTATCTCGCCTACGGAAAACAGATGCTGAGGCAAGCAAAGATCTTGAGGAGAACCGACCCCGCTCGCGGTCTTCTGATGTTGAGAAGAATCGTCGAGGACCTGGAGGGGCTCCCCCCTGCCACGACAGCTAAAGCTCTGATCAGGAAAGCTGTACCTGACTAGAACATTCCGAGCTGTAATCTGGCAGACTCGGTCATGCGATCCTTCGTCCACGGAGGATCCCAGACCACACCAACCCGACACTTCTCCACCATCTCGATCGAAGCGATCTTTTGCTCGACTTCGCCTGGTAGTGTTCCAGCGACGGGACAGGCAGGAGAGGTCAAGGTCATGTCCACCTCGACTTCGTTTCCATCGATGTCGATTCGATAGATCAAACCCAGCTCGTAGATGTTGACGGGGATCTCCGGATCGAAACAGGATTCGATCATCTTCACGACCTGATCTTCAAGCGTCCCGGCCTCTCCCTGCAGTCCTGCCGCACGAGGCTCCTGCGCATCATCCCTCTGCAGGTCGGTCTCTTCAGTTGAATCACTCATTCGGTACTCACATCCACCTCGACTCCATCGAGGGCCTGGATCAGTGTATGCCAGGCGAGAATTGCGCACTTGATCCGCGATGGATACTCGCGAACACCGGAGAAGACCGCCAGCTTTGCCAGACCATCTCCTTCGGGAGCCGATCCTTCCCCGGTCACCATCGCTCGAAAGCTGGTGAATATTTCACGCACCTGTTTCTCATCTCGCCCCGCCAGAACATCGGTGAGAATCGAGGCGGAAGCGGTGGAGATGGCACAGCCAGATCCTTCGAAGTGGATCTTCTCGAGTTTCCCGTCGCCACTGCGCTGAATGTGAATCTGCACATCATCCCCGCACAGGGGATTATGCCCTCTCGCCGAACAAGTACTCGCCTCCAGAACTCCATAGTTTCGAGGAGAGCGTGAATGATCGAGGATCATGTCCTGGTACAGTTCGCGAATATCATTCAACGGAAGACCTCTCTCACCTTTTCGATGGCAAGCATCAGCGAATCGATCTCTTCGATACAGTTGTAGATACCAAAGGAGACACGCACAGTTGCAGAGATGCCGAAGCGATCCATCAGGGGCATCGCACAGTGGTGTCCTGCCCGTACCGCCACGCCATACTGATCGATGATCGTGCCCATGTCGTGGGGGTGTATGTCATCGAGGAGGAAGGAGATCACCGAGACTCTCCGGGTCGGTCGCCCGATCACCCGCAATCCATTCACCTGATCAAATCTCTGCACAGTCTCGGCCAGAAGTGGTGATTCATGACTGTCGATGCAGTCGACTCCCACATCCTGGAGAAAATCGACGGCAGCACCAAGGCCGATGACTCCCGCGATGTGTGGGGTCCCCGCCTCGAACTTCCATGGTGTCTCTGCGTAGGTCGAGCCCTCGAAGGAGACGGTTCGTATCATGTCTCCCCCGCCCTGCCACGGTTCCATCTGGTCGAGAAGTTCTTTTCTTCCCCACAGGACCCCGCTGCCGCTCGGTCCGTACATCTTGTGGGCGCTGAATACGAGGAAGTCGCACCCTAACTCCACCACGTCGATGGGGATGTGGGCGACCGCCTGAGCCGCATCGATCAGGGTGATGGCACCTACTTTTTGCGCCTCGGTGATGATCTTCTTCACATCATGCACGGTTCCCAGTGCATTGGAGACATATCCGACCGCCACCACCCGGGTGCGGGGACCGATCCGCGTGTCCAGGTCGTCGAGAATCAGATCTCCATCATCATCACAGGGGATCACCTTGAGAATCGCACCCTGTTCCTTGCAGATCATCTGCCACGGCACGATGTTGGCGTGATGTTCCATGGCAGAGATGAGGACTTCATCTCCTTCGTTGAGCAGACTTCGTCCGATGGTGCGAGCAACCAGATTGATTCCCTCGGTGGTACCCCGGGTAAAAACCACCTCGTGGGGATCGGTGGCGTGAATCAGGTTGGCGACCTTTGCTCGTACTCCCTCGTAAAGAGAGGTGGCACGCTCACTCAGGGTGTGTACTCCACGATGGACATTGGAATAATCATGGCGATAGAAGTGATCGATCGCCTCGATTACAGGTTGTGGCTTCTGGGTGGTGGCCGCGCTATCGAGATAGACCAGGGGGTGGCCATGGATCTCCTGCTGAAGACAGGGAAAGAGTGCCCTCACCTGTTCGATGCTGTATCGAGGTGCAGGATTCTCATCGGTAGAGAGTTGGCTCCCCATCATGATTCCCCGGCTCCAGAGGGAATCGCCTCCTGTAACTCTTCGCTGATCATCTCGCGGATCGCCTCGTCAGCGAGTCCCTCCAGTACCTCGGAGGTAAACGCCCGCACCAGGATGCTTCGAGCTTCGCTGGCGGAGATTCCTCGACTTCTCAGGTAAAAGAGAGCGTCTTCGTCGAGTTCACCGATGGTCGCTCCGTGGGTGCACTTGACATCGTCGGCGTAGATTTCGAGTCGGGGGCGTGTATTCGCTTCCGCTTCTCCGGAGAGCAAGATGGAATCATTGGACTGCTTCGCATCGGTTCGTTGAGCATCCTGATGGACGTGGATCATTCCGGTGAAGATCCCCTTCGATTTCTCGGCGAGAACACCCCGATAGACCTCACGGCTGGTGCAATCCTCGATCCGATGGTCGATGGTCGTATGGTTATCGACATGCTCATTTCCTCGAGCGACGTAGGCTCCGAGCAGTTCGGTATGGCAACCAGAACCTTCGTGCGACGCTGCGATTTCGTTCCTCATCAACCTCGTTCCCGAACAGCAGAACACATCTTCAAATCGAGAGTCTGCCTGCTGCTGAACGACGGTTCGATGGAAAATCGATGTACCACCCCGACGGATCACCCTCAAACGACGGACATCGGACCGGGCTCCCGTACAGACCCCCCAGCGAATGTTGCCGAGAACATCACCCTGGCAACGCACCTCTTCCACCAGGTGAAGCTTCGATCCACTGGCCACGTGAATCAATCCCGTCAGGTGAGCGGACCCCGCTGCTTCACTACCATCGAAGGCATGGATGATGTGGACAGACCCCTCCACGGTGACATCTTCATCGACCACTTCGAGGATGACACCGTCATCGAGATGAGCGTCGGCGAGGTCCTGAAATGGATGGTCTTCGGGCGGGAAGAAGGAATCGAGTTGATCGTTCAGTTTGCGCGGCTCTTCAGCGCGAAGAGTTGCCAGCGATCCGATCTTCAAGGAACCAGGCAAGCGGGACAGATCGGAAAGATCGGAACGGAACTCACCATTGAGCAGCACGATGCGAGCGATAGAAGCCACCGGCAAGTCGCCGACACCTTTCAACTCCTCGACACGAGCCAGAGGTGAGGAACAGCGACCATCCACCATGCTTGAGAGAGGGGTATAACGCCACTCCTCGTGCTTTCTTCCGGGAAAACCCGATTCGCCGAATCGCTCCGCCGCGCCGCTTCTACGCTTCACCAGCAGCGGATCATCGTCGCAGAACTTGTTCTGACCGTCACGAATCTGGTCGGTCCAGTCCTGAAGAGCATCGCTACTCACGACACCTCCAGCGGATTGTTACCCGGTGTAGAACCAGCTCCGGTGAGCCACGAGTAACCCTCTTTTTCAAGCTCAAGAGCGAGGGATTTATCGCCGGAGCGAACGATCTTACCGCCGGACAGGACGTGAACATGGTCTGGCACGATGTAGTCGAGCAGTCGCTGGTAATGGGTAACCACCACGATCGATCGGTCTTCCTGACGGAGCATGTTGACCCCCTCCGCGACGATGCGAAGTGCGTCGATATCGAGACCAGAATCGGTTTCGTCAAGTATGGCAAGTTTCGGGTCGAGGACTGCCATCTGCAGGATCTCGTTGCGCTTCTTCTCACCACCGCTGAATCCATCATTGACGGCTCGCTGGAGTAACTTCTCATCCATTCCAACGAGTTTCATCTTGGAGCGAACCAGTTCGAGGAAATCAACAGCATCGATTTCCGATTCATCCCGGTAACGACGCACAGCATTCAACGCGGATCGAAGGAAGTACGCGTTGGAAATCCCCGGAATCGAGACCGGATACTGGAACGCCAGGAAGATCCCTTCGCAGGCGCGCTCGTCGGCAGAGAGTTCCAGTAGATCGACTCCGTTGTACTGGATCGATCCACCATCGACACTGTAGTCCTCGCGACCTGCGACGACATTGGCCAGCGTACTCTTGCCGGAACCATTGGGTCCCATGATGGCGTGGACTTCCCCCGCCTTCACGTTGAGATCGAGACCATCGAGAATCGTCGTTTGATCAACGGAGGCTCGCAGCCCCTGGATCGAAAGCATGTTAGTTTCCTCTTTCCCAGACATCTATCCGACACTTCCTTCAAGGCTCACGGCGAGCAACTTCTGAGCTTCAACGGCGAATTCCATCGGCAGTTCGCTGAAGACTTCCTTGCAAAATCCATTCACGATCATCGATACCGCATCTTCGGTAGAGATACCCCTCTGGTTGCAGTAGAAGATCTGGTCCTCACCGATCTTCGAGGTGGTCGCCTCATGCTCTACCTTTGCCGAAGGGTTACGCACCTCGATGTACGGGAAGGTGTGCGCTCCGCATCGATCTCCAAGCAGCATCGAATCGCACTGCGAGAAGTTGCGGGCATCTTCGGCCCCCTTCTTCACATCGACGAGTCCACGGTATGTGTTCTGTCCTCGTCCGGCGCTGATTCCCTTGGAAACGATGGTGCTACTGGTGCCTTTCCCGATATGAACCATCTTGGTTCCCGTATCGGCCTGCTGCATGTTGTTGGTCAGCGCCACCGAGTAAAACTCTCCCACCGATTCATCTCCGAGAAGAACGCAGGATGGGTACTTCCAGGTCACCGCAGAGCCAGTCTCTACCTGGGTCCACGAGATCTTGGCTCGATCCCCCTTGCAGATTCCACGCTTGGTCACGAAGTTGTAGATCCCTCCGACACCTTCCGCATCTCCCGGATACCAGTTCTGCACGGTGGAATACTTGACGGTCGCATCTTCCAGGGCAACCAGTTCAACGACCGCTGCATGCAACTGATTCTCATCACGCATCGGAGCAGTACACCCCTCCAGGTAGGAGACGGTGGATCGTTCGTCGGCGACGATGAGGGTTCTCTCGAATTGCCCGGTACCTGCCGCATTGATGCGGAAATAGGTGGAGAGTTCCATCGGGCATCTCACCCCCGCAGGGATGTAGCAGAAGGAACCATCGGAGAAGACCGCTGCATTGAGCGCTGCAAAGAAATTGTCGGTGTAGGGAACCACCGAACCGAGGTACTTCTTGACCAGTTCGGGATGCTCCTGCACCGCTTCGGAGAAGGAGCAGAAAATGATGCCCAGTTCAGCGAGCTTTTCGCTGAAGGTGGTCGCGACCGAGACGCTATCGAAGACCGCATCGACGGCAACGCCGGTCAGTCTCTTCTGTTCATCGAGGGAGATCCCCAGTTTCTCGAAGGTTTCGAGCAATTCGGGATCCACCTCGTCGAGGCTATCGATCGTCCTCTTCGGCTTGGGAGCGCTGTAGTAGATGATCTTCTGGTAATCGATGGCATTGCGTTCAACCTTCGCCCAGCTCGGATCTTCCATGTTGATCCAGTGCCGGTACGCCTTGAGGCGATACTCGAGCAACCACTCCGGCTCACTCTTTCGGCGAGAGATCTCCTTTATCGTCGATTCGTCCAGCCCTGGCGGCAGAGAATCAGACTCCACATCGGTGACAAAACCGAACTCGTACTCGCGATCCGCGAACTCCTGTAATTCTTCAGCTTCAGACATCTCTCTCCTCTTGATCTGAATCGACGTCGGTAGAAGACAGCACGGAGTGAACTCCGCCGGGGACCGCCATCTGTTCGAGGGTGATCCGTTCGAGGGTGTCTCGGATCTGATCATTGATGAATCGCCAGTTGCTGCTGAGCGGGCAGAACGATTCGACACCACAATCATCCGCTGCCGCATCGGCACACTGGGTGAGGGCGATGGGTCCGTTGAGGATCTCGATCACCTCATGCACGGTGATCCAGCGAGGATGCCGTATCAGCCGGTAGCCCCCCTGAACTCCGCGCCTTGACTCGATGATCTTGCCCCGCACCAGCGTCTTGAGAATCTTGCTGACATTGGGCAGAGCCAATCCGGTGAGGGTGGCGATTTCAGGTGCAGAGAAGACCTTCAGTGGATCGCTCTCGCCACCAAATCCCTGGGAGATGGTGGTCAAGATGTAGATTCCGTAGTCGGTCTGGCGGTTGATCTTGAAGATCGGATCTCCCCTCCCATGAAATGGGCTGAAATGACGATATCAGGCGAATGGAACCGGTTTCCTCGAATCAGTACCATTTTGGTACCCTTTAGATTCTCCCCCCCTCCTACCATTTCGTCAAGCGATCCCGATCACTCCTTCGGCTCTGGTGGTAGCGATCGTTGGAAGAGCCTACACTCGCCACAGGAAGTGCCCGTTTTCACCTCCAGAGAGGGGATCAGTTGTGACCGATGGTTCCGGGGAGTCTGCCTCAGTGGAGTCCTCACCTGACGATCCAGGACTTCTCTCGGACCTCTATCAGCTCGCAAAACCGCGGCTCTCCTCGCTGGTAGTGATCACCGCTGCCCTCGGAGTGGCGGCTTCCTGGCCCTTCGTCGGCACACCCTCCGGCACCCTCACCACCCCTGACATGCTGGCGCGTATCATCCAGATGCTGGGCCTCGCCGGTGGAACGGCACTGCTGGCAGCCAGTGCCAACGCTCTCAACCAGTACTGGGAGCGCAAGGCGGATCAACTGATGGCTCGAACCTCGACACGAGCCACCGCACGGGGACGAATCGGTGGCAAGATCATCGCGGTCTACAGCCTACTCACCGGTATCGCCGGTTACGCCGCACTGCACCTGTCGGGGAATTACCTGTCGAGTCTGCTGGGAGTCTTGAGTCTCGTCGTCTACGTCGTGATCTACACTCCCCTCAAGAAACGAACCACGGTCAATACTCTCATCGGGGCGATCCCTGGTGCACTGCCTCCGTTGATCGGCTGGTGCGGAACCGGTGCGCCGCTCTTCCATCCGGTTGGGATTTCACTCTTCGGAATCCTCTTCGCATGGCAGATCCCCCACTTCCTCGCCATCGCATGGATGTATCGGGAGGAGTACGGCAAGGCCGGTTTCTTGATGTTGCCGGTGATCGATCCGGAGGGCCACAGGACCGCCAGGGCCACGCTCACCTGGTCGCTACTGCTACTGGCGGTCAGCCTGTACCCGGCACTGTGGGGTGCAGCGGGCCCCCTGTACCTGGCGGTGGCAGTGGCGATGGGAACCTTCATGGTACTTCGATCGCTGAAACTGGCACAGAAACGCGATCGAGAATCTGCCAGGAGCCTCTTCTTCGCCAGCATCATCTACCTCCCCGTGGTCCTGGGAGCACTGGTGGCTCTGGTAGACAACCCGGATGGAAACCGATGACGGGCTCAGCAGCCTCCAGCAACGAAGGCAACCATCTCCTACCTCCGGCATGGCTCCTGATCCTCCTGGTATTGCTGTGTGGAGGTGTCCTCGCCTGGCGAGTGCCCCTTCTCATGAGGGCCATCGATGAGCGCGAGAAACTGGGTGCCGATGCAATGATCACCAACGGTTTCGATCTCGGCGACACCCTCTCTTCAGACGACACGCTGCTGCGCTGGGGATCGCCGGAGGAGATCATCCCCATCGACTCTCCGCTGCTGCTGGGGGCCTCCGATGTCGATGAACTGGGAGAGAACTTCCGAACTCGTTTCCTCATCTCGAGCAGTGAGATCATCGGCGTGGTCATCGATGGCGAGGCTCGTGCCTACCCACTCCGCATATTGCAGTGGCACGAGGTGGTCAATGACATCGTCGCCGGAGAGCCGATCTGTGTCATCTACCACCCCCTGTCGGAAACGATGACGGTATTCAGAAGAGCTGCCTCGCAAGATGGTACGCCGTCCATCTTTGGCTCGAGCGGACTGGTGGTCGATTGCTGCATGTTGATCCATGATCGTCTCGGTAGTGATAACAGGAGCATGGAGAGCCTGTGGCTCCCCACCGAGGGCCGTGCCATCGCAGGTCCGATGGCGGGGACCGCGCTTGAATTGCTCCCCTTCCAGTTGACCACCTGGGATGTCTGGCGACAGCAACACCCCGACACCAGAGTGGTCGGCATGGTCAAGACCCACGAACGCTATTACAAGAAGGAGCCGTACAGTCCCTATCGACTGAGGGACAAGCCACGCTATCCCTATTCACCGCGGCCGGAGGCGGGGATTCGCAAGAACCTGGCCCGCATGATCGTGACCAGAGACGAGCAGATGAACCTGTTTGCTGAAGTGGCTGAAGGCGCAACGGAGGAAACAGCGACTCCTCACATCATCACTTCCTGGTTCGCGGTCTATGCCCGTGGAATACGTCACTGATCAGCAGTTCTTCACAGCCACAGCAAGAACGCAAACAACACGATCCAGACCCCATCGAGGAAGTGCCAGTACAGGTTCACGTGGCGCACCATTTCACAGTGCAGGCTCCAGTATCCACCCCGTAGTGAATGCACCGTGACATACCCCTGGAAGATCAACCCTCCGGCGACGTGAAGCGCGTGAAGAAGTCCAAGCGAGTAGATGCTGTACCCGTGCAGACTCGAAGATGCGCTGAACAGCTGATCTTCCCCGCTGAGGATCATCTGGGACCAGACACGCTCCTGTAGCCCCAGAAACAGGAAGCCGAGGATCAGGGTCAGGACCATCGAACATCGAAACAGGGACTGCTGATCTCTCACGACGGCAGCGATTCCCGCCTGGGAGAAGACGCTGACGAGGAGCATCACGGCGGTACTCAGCCACGCCAGGTCGGGGATTTTCGGCGCCCCTTCGCCCCATGAAGGATTCTGGTTTCGGACCACCAGGATGGCGATCATCGTCGCAACGAACAACACCGTCAGAGATGCGATGAACAGGTACATTCCCATCCGAGCAATATCTGGAGAATACTGACGGTTCAGGAGTTCACTCTCAATCCGGCACTCAGCAGCGATCCGTCGATCCGAGAACTACCTGTTCGTACCCTCGAACTGAGTCGCTTCGATCTGGTTGAACGGATCAACGATGATCCGGTCAGAGTATTCTCCCGTATCGAGCAGCGCAAACGCCAGAAAAAGCCCCAGAAAGAAGAGCGATCCGACGAAGATCACCGCGTTGAACGGCTTATCCCATCGAAGGTGCATGAAGTAGAGCGACACGAGAGTCGCCTTCACCGTTGCCACACCCATCGCCACCACAACATTCATCCCGCCGAGGTCAAAATAGGAGACTGCTACCGTCAGCCAGGTCAGGAACAGCAGGGCGGTGAGAATCACCAGCAACAGGGTCGGACCGGTCATGTGCCCGAACTCCGGATGGGGTGTCTTTTGATTACTGGTCTTCTTGAAGACCACGAGGGTTGCGACAAGGCTCACAAACGCTGCCGACAGGATCAGCACATCTACATTTTCAAGAATCGCGTTCATCAGTCCTCCTATTCCACCAGGTAGAGCAAGGGGAACAGGTAGATCCAGATCAGATCCACCAGGTGCCAGTAAAGTCCACCGAGATCAACCGGAGTGAAGTAGCCAGGGCCGAAACGTCCCTTGGCCGCCAGGATCATCAACCACACCATCACTCCCATACCGATCAACACGTGGATGCCGTGCAACCCGGTCAGGCAAAAATAGATGCTGAAAAAGACGTGAGCGTTATGAGGTCTCGGTCCCGCAGGTAAGTGCGAAGGATCGATCTTCAGACCTTCAGGATGATCACTGGAAGCGTCGTCTTCCCCATGCCCACCGCCATGGTCGTCTTCCTCAGCAACTCTGGCGAGTCCCTGAGGTGGACGCTTCGGTTGCAGCACCAGTCCTTGCGCCTTGGGTGTCTCGGTCACGACACCGGCGGGAGGAATCTCGAGATCTGCATGGGCGAGCAGGTCTTCTTCCGCCTGGCGATCACGAACTTCCTCGGCATCGATGACATTCTCGTAGGCGAAGTACTTGCCGGGGAAGAGTCCCTCGTGAAACTTCTTGCTGTACTCGATGTACTTGATACCCATGAATCCGGCACCGCACAGGAAGGTCACCGTCAGATAGAAGAGAATCCGGTTCTTGCGCCCCAGTTGTGCTTCCCGGACTGCCAGTGCCATCGTCAGCGAAGAGAAGAGGAGTACCATCGTATTGGTAGCCCCCCAGCGCTTGTCGAGGAAA
>CAYPPQ010000021.1:0-41435 GCA_964412635.1 uncultured Planctomycetia bacterium
GGACACCGAGATCTTCACAGATCCTGGTCTCTGCAGTGGCATTGCAACATGGAGTGATCCTGTTGCCATCGACAACTGTAACATTTCGAGCCTGACGGCAGATCATCAATCTGGAGAGAGCCTCCCGCGAGGCTTAACCACCATCACCTACACAGCCACCGATGATGCTGGCAACTCTACGTCGGTATCGTTCACGATCACCGTGATCGATACAGAGGAGCCGATCATCTCTGGCATGCCAATGGATTTGTCGGTTGAGACTGCCAGTGGTACCTGCAGTGCAGCGGCAAACTGGACCGATCCCATCGTCTCGGAAAACTGCGGTTCTTTCACTCTTGAAGTCGACCACAGCCCCGGTAGCGTTTTTTCGGTTGGTTCAACAATGGTGACGTACACGGCCTTCGATAGTTCCGGAAATTCGTCGAGCAGTTTCTTCACGGTCACTGTTCTCGATACCGAGAGCCCGACAATATCTGGCTTGCCACTGGATTTGATCGTGGAGAATTCGGCTGGAGATTGCGGCGCAGAGGTCACCTGGGCCGATCCGAGGGCCAGCGACAATTGTATGCTGCTGAGTTTGACGGGCGACCATGTCAGCGGATCTTTCTTTCCTGTAGGAAAATCCCTGGTGAGTTACCTTGCCACCGATGAGAGCGGGAACACGACCAGTGATTCCTTCACCATCACGGTACTGGACGTGGAGATGCCCATCGTCATGGGAACTCCGACTGACATCCAGCTATCGACCCTGCCTGGAACTTGCAGTGCCACTGCAACCTGGAGCGAGCCTGTCGCCACAGACAATTGCAGTGTTCAGGAAGTGGTCAGTAATCACTCATCTGGAGATCGTTTCTCGTTGGGTCTCACGGTTGTGACCTACATGGTGACCGACGGACACTCGAACAGCACTTCGGTGTCATTCAACGTCAACGTGGTCGATGAAGAAGATCCAACCATCTCTTCCATTCCTGGTGACCTGACACTGGAGAATATCAGCGGAACCTGTAGTGCCCCTGCGACCTGGATCGAGCCGACTGCCAGTGACAACTGCGGATCAGTGACCTTGATCTCTGATCAATCTCCCGGTAGTGAGTTTCCGGTGGGTTCGACAATTGTGACCTACACAGCGCTGGATGATAACGGAAACTCTTCTTCTAACTTCTTCACGGTCACCGTTCTCGATACCGAAAGCCCGTCGATTTTCGGAAACTCTCAGGATCAGGTGGCCAGTAATGACGCAGGAAGTTGCGGTGCTGTGGTGAGTTGGACCGAGCCTACTGCGAGTGATAATTGCGGGGTGACTTCATTCAGCGCCAGTCATGATAGCGGTTCAACTTTCCCGCTGGGAGAGACGATGGTGTCCTACACCGCACTGGATGCTGATGGCAATGGCAGTACGTTTTCGTTCACCATTACCGTCATTGACGATGAAAATCCGAACATCTTGGGGACTCCCACTTCGATCAGTATCGCCACCGAGCCAGGAGTTTGTAGTAGTACTGCGAACTGGACCGAGCCGATGGCCACGGACAACTGCGAACTCTCTTCTCTGACCAGTGATTACTCGACTGGAAGCCAGTTTCCAGTGGGGGACACGACGGTGACCTACACGGCTACTGACCTTTCTGGAAACATGACAACCAGTTCATTCCTGGTCACGGTTTCCGATACAGAAGCGCCTCAGATCACCGAAGTTCCCGCAAACATCACGATCACTGCGGAACTTGGAGAGGCCAGTGCAGTGGTGACCTGGATCGACCCCATCGTCAATGACAATTGCGGACCTGCAACGCTGACCAGCAATTTCCTGTCGGGAGATAGTTTTCCGATCGGATCGACACAGGTCCTCTTCAGCGCCATAGATGGTGCAGGCAATGAGTCCAGTGAGTTTTTCACTGTATTCGTGAATGCAATGGCACCCTCCGCAAATTTCATTGCGACGAATATCAGTGGAACCTATCCGTTGACCGTTGATTTTGTCGATACGTCAACCGGACTCATCACCGATTGGATGTGGGACTTTGGAGATGGAACAACCTCTGCCAGTCAGAGTCCAACCCATCTCTACACCCAGGAAGGATCGTACACCGTCACGCTGGTAGTATCTGGCCCAGGAGGAAGTAGCTCGATGATATGTCAGCCCTGCATTCAGGTGACGATTCCGCCAGATTACCTGCTCAAGTTGGAGGACGGATCGATGCAGCAAGGAATGTCATCTCCTTTCTCGATCAAGCTGGATAATAATGGAGGAGATATCCAGGCGTGGAGCTACGGAGTTTGTCATGACAAGGGAAAGTTGACCTGCATCGAAGTGATCGATGGTGATAGCCTTGCCATACTCAATAATGGTGCTCCACCTGACTTCACCACCATCCAGATTCGCCCGGATGGGTTCACTGCCGGTGTTGTTGTCAGCTTCACCTCTTCCTATTCTTTGACTCCAGGATTCAATTACGAGATCAATCGTGCAACCTACCAGGGTGATGTGGTGGGAGTCACAATGCTCGAATTCTGCGATACTCTTGGAAACCCGAGTATTTCGACGGTCGTGGTGGTTGACGGGCAGACACTGATTCCAGACTGTGCGTCCGCTTCGGTTGAAGTACTGGGTAATAACTAGAAATTCATAGAGGGTCGGGGTCCTTCGTGGCCCCGACACTCTATTCTTCAGGCAGCCAATGAGACCTCAGGCTCATTCCGTTTCGATCCATCCTCCCCCGATCACCACGTCATCTTGATAGAGCGCAGCTACCTGCCCTGCTGCGATGGCGAAGATTGGCGAATCGAGTTGAATGTTGATCTGCTCCGCACCCTCTACATTTTCCATCGTCACTGTACAAGGTTGCGGTGTGCCGCCGTGTCGAATCTGCACGGTACAGCGCAGTGGAAATGTGGGGTCGGTCGGACGCAGCCAGTTGATCTCCGAGATCTGAAATCGATCTTCCAGTAGTGAATCGCGCGGGCCCAGGACCACTTGATTGGTCTGGCGGGCAGTTTTCACGACATAGCGGGGTTCTCCAGCAGCGATGCCCAGTCCGCGACGCTGACCTACGGTGTAGGCTGCATATCCATCATGCGTGCCAATTTTCACACCGCTTTCATCGATGATGTCACCCTGTTGAAGACTGTCCGGAGCTTCCTTGCGAATCACTCGGCGGTAATCATTGGCTGGGACGAAGCAGATCTCCTGGCTCTCGGCTTTTTGAACCACTGGTAGATTGGCTTCTCCCGCCAGTTCCCGAACCTCTGGTTTACTCAAATCGCCGACCGGAAACATGCATTCCTTCAGCACTGAATAGGGCACCGTCGCGAGGAAGTACGACTGATCCTTGTCGGCATCGACACCTCGTGCGAGGCGTGGTCCATCGGCGGCTTGCAGAACCCTACTGTAGTGTCCTGTGGCAACAAAGTCTGCTCCCAGATCTCGAGCCAGATCATGGAACACATCGAACTTGATCCACTGATTACAGCGAGCGCAGGGATTCGGAGTTCGACCATCGCGGTATTCGTCGACGAAGTAGTCGATGATCTTGCGGAACTGTTCGGCATAATTGAAGGAGTAGAAGGGGATCTCCAGAAGATCCGCTACTCGACGGGCATCGATGGCATCTTCGACGGTGCAGCAGGCGCGGCTCTTCTCGGCAGCCTGGCCACCATCGCCAAGGCGCAGGAAGGCACCGATCACCTCGTGTCCTTCCTTTTGCAGCAGGTGTGCAGCGACGCTGGAGTCCACTCCGCCACTCATCGCCACCAGTACTCTTGCCACGAACTATTCCTCTCTTCAGATGCCAGTACAACCTGGCACCATCACTTGCGTCAGGCCGATCCAGCAGACAAAGTACCCGAGGATCTGCCGGGAGTCTTCCCGCCGTTGATCCTGACCTTCTGCGAACTTCAGGAAAGGCACCCGATGGTATCCTTTGCCCTCTCCGACGAACAGCGGATGCTGGTGGATTTGACCCGTGACTTCGTCGCCAACGAGGTCATTCCCGTGGCCGAGCATCATGACCGTACGGGGGATTATCCGTCCACAGTGGCGGCCCAGGCCTTCGAACTGGGCCTGATGAATGTAACGATCCCGGACCAGTACGGTGGTGGCGAACTGGGCCACTTCGAGGAGGCTCTGATCACCGAGGAACTCGCCTTCGGTTGCTCGGGGATGGCCATCAGCATGACCGTCAACAATCTCGCCTCCGTGCCGATTCTCATCGGCGGAAACGATGATCAGAAGAAGGAATGGCTCGGCAGATTGACCGCCGAGCACGCCACCGCCTCGTATTGCCTGTCGGAACCGGACGCGGGTAGTGATGCTGCTTCCCTGCGAACCAAGGCGGTTCGAAAGGGAGATTCGTACCTGATCAACGGTAGCAAGGCATGGGTTTCAGGTGGAGCCCACGCAAACTACTTCACCCTCTTCGCCACCACCGATCCCGGCAGTGGTTACGAGGGCATCAGTTGTTTCGTCGT
Organism: uncultured Planctomycetia bacterium; assembly: GCA_964412635.1. Classification (GTDB taxonomy): domain Bacteria; phylum Planctomycetota; class UBA8108; order UBA1146; family UBA1146; genus QNYK01. Next base: position 4,468 of record CAYPPQ010000021.1, read on the forward strand.
TCCTGCCGATGCCGATGGAATCGAGATCGGCAAGAAGGAAGATATGATGGGGCAGCGTGCTTCCAATACTGTCTTCATCAACTTCGAGGATGTTGAGATCCCCGTGGCCAATCGCATCGGTGATGAGGGTAAGGGATTTCATATCGCCATGAAGACATTTGACCGGACCCGTCCGGGTGTCGCTGCTTCGGCGGTCGGAGTTGCCCGGCGTGCTCTGGAAGAGGCGACGCGCTACTCCCTCGATCGTCAGGCGTTTGGTCGTCCCATCGCCAAACAACAGGCGATCCAGTTCATCCTTGCCGACATGGCCAAGGCTACCGAGGCTTCCAGACTCCTCACCTGGCAGTCCGCCTGGATGATTGACCAGGGCCAGCGCAACACCAAGCAGTGCTCGATGGCGAAGTGCTTCGCCGGCGATACGGCGATGAAAGCGGCCACCGATGCGGTTCAGGTCTTCGGAGGCTACGGCTATTCGAAGGAGTATCCGGTCGAGAAGTTGATGCGCGATGCCAAGGTGATGCAGATCTACGAGGGAACCAATCAGATCCAGCGATTGATCATCGCCAGGCATCTCCTTGAGGCTTAGGTTCTTCTGAGGCGTAGGTCGATCAGGTCTGGCGGGCGAAGTTCCACAACGGCAGTACGAACTCCGCAGCGGAGTGCCCATCTCGAGCCAGCGTGAAGTGATGGCGAATCTTTCTGGCCACCAGATCGTCGTTGAGGAACGGCATTCCCAGGCAATCCCAGAAGTGGTGGTTGTTGCCTCCGGGAAAGGTGCGGCAGAAGGTACTGAAATCGTCTGCCAGTCCCTCGAAGTAATCGTCGAGGTCGTTGGCCCAGTATTCTTCCGATGCATCCCCGGCGACCGGCTGTTCCTCGAATCGTAGTGCTGGAAATTCGATCAGGTAATCTCGCGCCGTCCAGCCATCGCTGTTCCCGTAGCGAATTCTGACCCGGTACTGGCCACCAGCGGCGGAGATGCGATGTTCGATCGCCGGCATCCGCTGGCCGATCAGGTAGGGAAGATAACGCCGTTGCAGGTGGTCGAGGATCTTCGAGTGCTGGCTGCTGTGGTCGCGTTGATCATCGCGTAGAGGGGCAACCGGGAATTCGGCGATGTTTTGTGCCTCCTCCTGGTAGTGGCGATCCTCTTCCCTGTCGAGAACCTCGAGCCCAGCAATCTCGCTGATGGGGAGGGGCGTTCCATCTTCCACTGCGAGGCAATCGCCAGCCTGAAGCGCCAGGATGTGCACGGGGAGTTGCTCTCGAAGTGCCGCTTCCTTCTCGATCCTGGCCCGATCTTCCAGGCGCACCGGGAACAGGGAACGATTCCACTCTCCCACGACAGCATGGGGTAATGTGATTCCCTGTCCGATGATGATCCGTACCGTCGATTCCATCTGCCACGGGCAAACTTCCGCACCATTGTGACAGATCTCCGACTCCGCCAGCATCGTTGTCTGGTAGCGCTGCTCGGCAACCGATTGTTTGCGTGCTGCCGGGTCGGCAGCGTCGATACTCGCCATCGTCGCTTCCAGTTCATTGCGGGTGGTGAGGAAGATCCTCTGCTCCGGTCCCGCTTCCAGCATCAGTTCACCGACCATCTGCCTCACCGAAGGATCTTCCATCGGCAAGACCGCATCCGCTTCGGAAAGGATCGCCTCGCGACCGTTGTCGAGGAGCAGGATCATGCAGTCGTCCTCGTTGGTGGCGATATCCCTGACATTGAAGAACGCCCTGGCGCGGATCCCGCCCACATCGACAGCTGTTTCCTGTTCGATGACGGTGACGGGCCAGCTGGGGAGGAACTCCTCGAAGGTGTCAGAGAGATAAGAAAGACTGGTGGGGATCAACAGACGAGGGGCTGATTGCAGTTGTTGATGCAATTCCATCAGCGAGTAGGGGCACAGGTGATCGGTATGGGAGTGCGAAATCCAGATGGCATCGATGGAATCGATTTGACTCCAGTCGGTGCGAATTCTTGGAAAGCGGCCGCCGACATCTCCGATGACGTGATCGTCGAGCCAGGGGTCCGCCAGCAATCGAAAAGGGGAACCATCCGTCCGCGAAATCGTGGCGATGAATGCAGAGTGACCGAGTGCTTCTATCTTCACCTGAGTGACCTCCTTTAGGCCTGCATGACGCAGCCTACATGACGCCAGCATACCGTCAGTGACTGGATGTGCGAGGAATCTACAACTCCTCGTGCAGGATCTCCTTCTCGAGTGAAAGCACCATGGCACCGGTGAAACCCTCGATGAAATTGACGATGTTCTGCATCCGGGATTCTGCATTCTTCCCGTCGGAGGCGACGAAGGAGACCCCGATGACACATCTCTGGAGCATATCCTGGGCGTCGACTTCCGCCACGGCGACTCCAAACCTCGACTGAAGGCGGTCCTTCAGGCTGCGCAGGGCATGACGCTTTTCCTTGAGGGAATGCGAACCGGGGACCTGAAGGTCAACGCGCAGGATTCCAACCTTCATTCTTGATTCTCCTCACCGGAGTTGCCGATCTCGATGCCGAGATCTTCCAGTTTTCGAATCAGGATCTCCACCGGCATGTCGAGACGTGAGGCAACTCCCTCTCGATCGCCACCGTTGTTGAGCAGCAGGTGCTCGATCCAGGCCCGGAAATCCTGGCGCAGTTTGACGGGAGAGATTCCCAGAATTCTCGCAGCGGGGCGCAACTTCCAGCGAGTCTGACGCAGTGTTTCGGTGATCAAGGTGCCGCCGAATTCGCGTTGTAGCAGAGACCAGGGGCGTCTCTCCTTGTTCGCCTCATCCGGAGTCGATCGGATCAGATCGGCGACACCTGCACGATCGAATCTCAGCAACGACCCCGGGGCAAACTCGATGTCACGTTCTACCGTGTCATCGCTTCCCTGTTCCCCACGGACATCGAAGACCCTCTCCAGTACCTTCTGGTCGATGATCGATCCCGGTGCCAGATCGACACTGAGTCGGATCACATTGCGAAGTTCTCGGATGTTATTGGCTCGCCATTCCCTGCCAGCGAGGATCGCCAGAGCCTCCGGGGAGATTTCGGTGATGGGAGGGTTCTTGTTCTCACCGAAGAGAGCCACGAAATGTTGCGCGAGCAACGGGATGTCTTCCTTGCGTTCCCGCAGCGGCGGAAGTCTCAGCGGGAACTCGTGCATCCTGTGGAACAGGTCGAGCAAAAACTTTCCCTTCTCCACTTCTTCCGACAGATTTCGGTTGGTGGCGCACAGCACACGAACATCGACCTTGCGCCATTCCCGATCTCCTACCCTTCGGATCTCACCTTCCTGTAACACTCGTCGGAGCAACTGTTGCATCGGTGCGGTGGCGTCGCTGATTTCATCCAGGAATACCGTTCCACCCTGTGCTGCTTCGAATGCACCGACCTTGTCCTCCATCGCTCCGGTGAAGGCACCCTTGACGTGTCCGAACAGTTCACTCTCCAGCAAGGTTTCCGAGAGCCCCGAGCAATCGACCACCGCAAACGGTTGTCGTGATCTCCTCGACTGTTCGTGAATGGCTCGGGCCAGCAGTTCCTTACCGACCCCGGATTCCCCGGTGATCAGCACGATACGGTCAAGCTCGGCGGCGGTTCGAGCCAGTTCCAGCGTCCTGGTGATCGCCTCCGAGTTGCCGATGATGCGGCCCAGCATCGACGATGATTCATGGCTCGATCGCAGTTCCCGTAGTTCCCGGACGTGGCCCTGGTGGATCAGCGCACTTCTCACCGCGGGTGCGATGGTGTCGGCGAGGGCCTCGACGAAGGCCCTGTCTCGTTCATTGAACAGGTGTCTGGCGTCTCGTCTTTCGATGTAGAGGGCACCGATGACCCCGGGGCCTGCCCGCAGAGGTACCGACAGGAGGGTCAGCACCTGAAGGCCACGAAGACTCTCCGATGATCTGAACCTGGGGTCGTCGAGAGCGTCCTCGCAAAGGACCGAGTTGTCGCCTGACATCGTCTGCTCGACGATGGTGCGACTGAAGGAGAGGTCCTCCTCCTGTGCGCTCCAACCCGCTCCCGCTTCCAGCATCTCACCGCCGGGAGAGCGAGTAATCAGCAGTGCCCGATCGACGGGGGCACCATTTCCAAACTCCAGTTCTCCCACTGCGAGGGCGAGGATCTCTTCCAGTACCTGGCGTACATCGTAATCCCAGTCCACCTCGAGACGGAGGCTGAAGCGATCGAGAGTACTTCGTACCCTCGCGAGTACTGCCCGGATCCGGTAATCGAGTTTTTCCATCGTCGAACTTCCTATCCTGCGATGCTGTCGCGGATCTCTTCCGTCATCGTTTTTTCCTCGGGGCAATCCAGGTCATTGAAGGTGATCAAGGCCTGTCCCAGATGCTCGATGGCAAGTTCCGGTTCGTCGACATCCCGCAGGAATGCAGCGAACTCTCGTCGGGTCACGGCGAGAGCGTGTCGAGCACCGTGTTGTTCAAAAATTCTCAACGCTTTTTCGAATGCGATCCCTGCGCGATCTGCCCACTCGAATCCGCGATCTCGCTGGATCTTTCCAAGTGTTCGCTGGCAACACCCCTCGATGTAGGGGAACAACTGATCGGTGCACATATCGATCGACTCCTCGACCTGTTCGAGAGCCTCATCGAGCCTGTTCAACTCACGCAGAGCTTCTGCCTGGATCCGTAGCGACTCGATCAGCAGTGGTACACCCTTCGATGCCGCCGCTGCTTCGGCGGTGGTTCGAGCCTGTTCGAGGGCATCTTCGTGGTCTCCATGGCGACCAGTTGCGCGAGCCTGCTGGACCTGGGCGTGAAGTGCACCCTGTCGATCGCCGGCGGCGAGAAAACCCTCGATCCCTTTTTCCAGGTAGTCGGCAGCCTTCTCCGGCTGATACCTTTCCAGCTCGAGCATCCCGAGACTGACCCGCGCATCCGCTTCAGGTCTCTTGAGTCCGTGGCGACTGGCGAGTTCGAGGTACTCCTGGAGAACCTGTCGAGCCGAGGTGTGATCGCCCCGATGGAAACGAAGGCTTCCCAGGTTGCCGAGGGTCAGGACCCTACCCTGCAAGTCGCCCGTCTCCCGGAACAGTTGCAGCGCACTCTCCAGCAGTTCCTGGCCCCGTTCGACCGCTCCGCTGCTGACCTGAAGGCGACCGAGATTCATCAGGGTGATGGCAAGACCGCGCCGATCTCCACTCTCCTCCCGGAGAGTGCGAGACTTCTCGTAGGCATCGATGGCATCCTCGTTGCGACCGAGGTTCTGGAACAGGGTACCGCGCTGCCCCAGGAGACCGGCGAGTTGCATCGGATTGTTGGCCCGCTCCGCAATGGTGAGGGCGTCGTCACAGAGTTGCAGGGCGTTCTCCAGTTTCCCGTTCCTTCGATTCATCGATGAGAGCCCGATCAGTGCCACCACGTGTGGGTTGTCCAGCTCGGGATCGGTGTGACACATCTCGACGGCAGATTGATAGGAGACCCTGGCATCTTCCATCTTGTCGGCAAATGCGAACACCGCACCTTGCCGACAGAGGGACATGGCGATGCGCTCCGGCAATCGCGCGACCTCCGAGAGAGACTGCGCCTTGCGAAAGTTCGCCAGCGCGTCGTCGTATTCACCGGCGTGCATCTGGGCCTCACCGATGCGGTGAATCAGTTGAATGTAGGAATCGAGGTCGCTATCGACCGTTTCATCCCCCCCCTCGAGGAGTTGACTCTCGATGCGGGTCCACAGTCCCATCGCCTGGGTGAAGGCCTGGCGACCTCCATCCGGATCTCCGGTACGAAGTCGTAGATCTCCGATCCTGGCGAGAAGTTCCCTGCGCGATCCATCATCTCGTGCCAGGTGCAACGCCCGTTCGCACAGTTCCAGGGCACGATCGTGCGCCCAGGCGGTCTCGGCATGATCCGCAGCTCGCAGTAGCCAGTCACGGCCCTTCTGTTCATCTCCTCCGAGGGAGAAGTGTTCAGCAATCGCCTGAACCGGTACATCTCCCTCCTGGGATCGATCTTCCAGTAGTTTTCCTATGCGGAGATTCAACCTTCTCTGCATCGGTTGGGTCAGTTCATTTCGAACCATCTCCTGTTCCCAGCCGTGTCCCCAGCGAAATCCACCCGCATCTTCTTGAAGGGTTCCACTGCGGATCAGCACCCGGGCATGGGTGTCCAGTTCGAACTCATCGATCCCGCAGGCATCGACCAGCAGATCGAAGTCGATCAGGCCGGAGATGATGGAAGCGACATCGAGAACCCTACGCTGCGGAGCGGACAGTTCTTCCAGGAGCTGGAGAAAGTGACTTTTCGCCGATTCCGGTACCGGAAGGTCTTCCAGCACCTTGGCTCCCGAACTCCATTCTCCACCCCGAGGTTTCAATGCTTCTTGAGACCACAGAGATCCGAGTAACTGAACGAGGATCAGCGGCACTCCATCACTTTGCCGATGGAGAGCTTCGGCGAGGGAACTGGAGATGGGCAGATCAGGAACCAGCATCGATCGAAGTAGTTCACCGCTCTCCTCCAGGTTGAAGGGAGTGACGGGGATCTGCAGGAAGCGATCTTCCAGCTCGATCTCGCTCTGCAAGCGGGAGAGGGAGTTCAGCCGCTGGGCGGCGATGGGGCGGCCGGTGGTGACGATGAGAAGGGGAAGGTCGACGGAAGCGAGGACCAGCCTGCGTAGCAACTCGATGTCGAACTCATCGCAGTAGTGGAGGTCCTCCAGCACCAGAGTTCTCGGCTCCACCTCGGCGTTGGTGGTGAGAGCCTCGACCACCGACTCCAGTACACGTTCCTGGATGATCTCGGGAGGAGGACTCGAGTCGACGGCGCCATGCCCCTCGATCCAGCCATTGCCACACAGGCGCGGAAAGGCTCCGGCCAGATGCCCACCCCAGCGACCGAGTGCATCGACGGCATGCTGCGTACCGCTCTTCCTGTCGATGTGTCCCAGAACCTGCTCCAGCAGGAGCCGGAATCCGGAGTGAGGCTCCCTGCCGTCGAATACGCCGCTGAAATACTGCAACTGTTTCTCGACCAGTGCCCTCGAGCGGAATTCACTGCGACTGACGAGCCATGTCTTACCGTGGCCACGCTCACCCTCGATGTGAATCCAGCGACCCTCTCCCCGGGCTGCCTGGTGGGCACCACTCATCAGCGAATCTCGTTCTGCCTGGCGACCGATGAAGGAAGGCAGTGATCTGCGCGCCTCGGAGATGGCAGGGGCGTCCTCGGGGCCATCGGCGATGGCTGCAGTGAGCATCGCTGCGGCGTGCTGTGCATCGATGGGACGCCGGTGGGGCTCGAATTCCATCAAGGATGAGATCACCGTGGCGATCGCCGTCGGAAGTTCAGGCAGCGGGTCGGGGGCTCGCCTCGAGAGAGCATCAGAGAGTCGATGGTAGGGGAGACGACCGGCAAATCCACGGTAGAGGAGGATGCCGACCGACCAGAGATCGCTTCTTTCATCGACGGAAGAGGGATTCTCGATCTGCTCCGGGGCCATGTACTGGGGAGTTCCCAGTGCGCTCTGCGTCAACGCTGAATCGACATCGGTACGAGCTACCAGTCCGAGATCCGCCAGCAGTGCAGTTCCCCTGGAGAGATGGTCCCAGTCGGTGGGATCGTTGGCCTTCTCATCGGGGATCCGTAACAGGATGTTGCTCGGCTTCACATCTCGATGCACCAATCTCTTACCGTGCAGGTGAAAGAGCGCATCGAGCAACTCTGTGCATCTTTCGAGAAACCACTTCCAGTGCCGAGGGGGCAATCCATCCGGGTGTGCCTGGAGAACATCCTCCAGCGACAGCGGGCCGACGTACTCCATCACGTAGAAGAGACGATCCTCTTGCCAGCCGATGTCGAGGAGGGGAACCACCGCTGGATGGGAGATCTCCTGAAGTACCCGGACCTCTCGTTCGAAGCGGCGCCGATCCCCATCATCGATTCCATCGGGCATCCACTTGATCGCCACGGGGGCGCCATTCCTCGCCTCATCGAGGGCACGCCACACCTCTCCCATCCCTCCGCGGCCGATGCAGACATCGAGGCGGTAGCGGTGATTGAGCAGCTGTTGGGGCGAAGGGCTGGGCACGTATCCTCTTTCCGGGAGACAAAGTGGCCAGGAACTATCCACATGGTAGCGGATATCCGGGGGGATCGCCATAGATGGTCAAACTCTGTCCGGTCAGTAGATGGTCTGATCTGGACCTCAGCGGCCCTCAGAGGCAAGATCCGGGCATGAAGATGCTGATGCTCCACGTGAGCGATTTCTGGTACCGGACCCACTGTCGCAACCTCGAGACGGAAGAGGAGCGGCAGCAGGAGGAGACCGTCACCGATGGTGCGGTGCTCGCCTGGATCCATGTCGAACCTCATGACCTCGACGATCGGGTGACGGCGGTGAGGAAGACCATCAAGAATCTCAAGTGGCACGCCCGCAAGGTCGAGGTGGAGCAGGTGGTGTTGCACTCCTTTGCGCACCTGGCCGAGCAGACCGCCGAGCCGCAAGAGTCACGCAGCATCATCGAGGAGGTGGGGGAGCGACTGGTGTCGGTCGGCTTCCAGGTCCATCACACACCGTGGGGCTACTTCAACGAGTTCAAGATGCATGTCGAGGGGCCAGGAATCGCCAAGGTGTTCAAGAGTTTCTGATCATTCACTCCACAGTGAAAGCAATCCCGCCTCGACCAGGCCGACGACGAAACCAAGCACGCCACCGAGGAACTCGATGTGACGAAGTTCCTTGCGAGCCACTCGCAGTACCAGCCGTTCCATCTGATCGAGTTCGAAGGCGAGGATGCGATCGCGCACCTTTTGCTTCAGATCGAGTTGCTCGCCGAGGGTGCCGTGCAGATCGCTTCCCAGCTCCTCGACAAAGGAGAACACCTCCTTCTCGATGCGGTTGCGGATCTTGTCGACCAGGTCGCCGGGTAAAAACGCTGCGACCATCGGTCCGAAACTTTGCAACTGCTCCTCGATCAGCGAATCGATGCGCCCCTTGAGTCGGTCTCGGATCTGATCACTCGTGGCGAGTTGTTGAACCAGCCCGGCGATGTCATCGGCAGAGATCAACTCCTCCTGAACCGTCTCTGCGATGCTCTCTGCCAGTGCCTCCTGGCGCCGCGGTACCACACCCTGGAATCTCAAGGGGCCGATCCCCACCGGCTGGTGGGGGCGAAACAGCATCTTGACCGCGAGCCAGTTGGTGGCCCAGCCGATCAGAGCACCGACCAGAGGAAACACGACCCAGGGGAGCCACGGTTGCAACGGAGAACTCCTATCGAATGATGGACCAGCGGGTCGGGCGTTTTCCGCGGGCAGATGGTGGGGTCATCAGGATTATCAGGCCGAGGCCGGCGATGAAACCGCCAATATGAGCCCACACCGCCACGTTGCCACCGGTATTGTTGAGGCCGCTGAAGAGATCGAGTGCGACCTTGATGCCCAGCACCCAGCTGGCTCGCATCTGAAAGGTGCCGAACACGATGTAGAACCAGTACAAGATGGTGACCAGCGAGTGAGGAAAACAGAGCCAGTAGGCACCAAGCACTCCATAAATCGCACCACTGGCACCGACGGTCTGGATCAGCGAGTCAGGATTGAACAGGGTATGGAACACCGAGGCTGCGACTCCACAGATGATGTAGAAGAGCAGGAATCGCAGGTGACCCAGCCGCCCCTCGACATTGTCGCCAAAGATCCACAGGAACAACATGTTGCCGAACAGGTGAAGAAACCCGCCATGGAGGAACATCGAGGTGAAGAGAGGAAGCAGTGCTAGCGACAGGGAGATGTCGTACTGCCGGGGAGGGCGCTGCGCCAATCCGAATGGATTTTGAGCAGCCTCCGGCTCGGTCACCGTTTCCTCTCCTTCGATCCAACCGGCGAGAATGGCGGGACGAAAGGCGAAACCCTCGACGAGGTAATCATCACTGCCCAGTTGTAGGAGGTAGCACAGGATGTTCAGTGCGATCAGACCGATCGTCACGTAGGGGGTGATGCCGCTCGGTTCACTGTCCCGGATGGGGATCACTGGAGTGCCTCCTTCGGCTTCAGTTCCTCCAGTAGTTCCCGGTGTACCTCGATATTGCCCCGCACCATCGCCTCGGCGCTGAAATCCTCGTGGACTCGCTGTTGCCCCGCTGTACCCAGTTGACTCGCGGTCGCCGGATCATCGATGAGTTCGTCGATCACCTCTGCCAGGCTTCTCGCATCGGCAGCAACGGCGAGGCGGCCTGTGACCCCATCTTCGATCACCTCGGGGATGCCACCCACATCGCAGGCGATGACCGTTTTCCCCACCGCCAGGGCATCGAGGATGCTGGTGCCGAGTCCCTCCTCCGTGCTCGGATGAAGGAACAGATCGATGGCGTGGTACCAGGAGGCGATCTCCTTCTGGAATCCGACGAAGTGGACTCTTTCGGCGACGCCGTACTGGTGCGCCAGTGCATCCAGTTCCTGAGAGAGCTCCCCTTCTCCCACCAGCACCAGGTGAGGCGGCCTGCGCCGATCGGCCATCATCGACATCGCCTTGAGCAGGTGGCGGTGACCCTTGTGCTCGCTGAGAGCCCCGACACACCCGAGTAACAAGGTGTCGCGCGGTAGACCCAGCTGCTGCCCGATCTCCTGTGCCGACTTCTGCGGCTCCGGCAGGGGCGGAACACCGGAATGGACCACGCGGATCTGCTGCGAGTCGATTCCGTCCTTCTCCAGCACCGCCTTGATCTTGTGGGAGATGGCGACATAGCGGTGGATGCCATGCTGGTACTTGAGCCTGGTCAATCCAGGCGTACCGCTACGGTGAATCGAGAAATCGACCCTCCGTTGCACGATCACCGCCGGAGAATCCCCCATGCCCAGGTGAGCGAGGCGACCGATGGTGTGGGCGTGAGCGGTGTGCATCTGGAGGATGTGAGGCTCGATCTGCTGGATGAGACGACGCACCTTCAGGGCAGAGGGGAGATCCAGTTCCCCGCGCAGGGGAACCTCGTGGACCGGTACCCCGCAGGCACTGGCACGTCGAGATAGGGGGGTTCCCGGCGGGCACACGATCTCCGCCAGATGCCCCTGCTGGCGCAATCCCTCCACCAGGAGCAGGGTCTGTCGTTCGCCACCTCTCCAGCTCCGGGCGCTGTTGAGGTGGAGGGAGCGGATCGGTTCCATTGGCTGTTTGATCCCCCATTTCGATCGGCTCAGGTTACCCGAGAAGATCGATTCGAGGAAGGGGACCACTTCCCTTGCCGTGGGCCGGTGAGGATCTGACAATGGCAGCGGAAGGGGGGAGCCGGTGACCTGTCCTGCACACCTGATTCGCACTGGAGGAGAACGCATCGGCCTGTTCGTCCTCGACGGACTCGGCGGCCTTCCGCATCCGGACCACGGCAACACCGAACTGGAGGCGGCGACCACTCCAAATCTCGATGCCCTGGCCGCACGATCCTCCCTGGGGAGAGTGCAACTGCTTCCTCCCGGCATCACCCCGGGATCGGGGCCGGGTCATCTTTCACTCTTCGGCATCGATCCCCTCGAACTCGAGTTTGGCCGTGGATTGCTGGAAGCGCTCGGCAGTGATTATTCCCTGGAGCCGGGGCAGATTGCCGCCCGTGGTAATTTCTGTACCGTCGACGGAAGTGGTCTCGTGCAGGATCGCCGCGCGGGGCGACCCACCGATGAAGAGTGTCGCCGGTTGTGTGAGCTTTTGACGGAAAAGGTCTCCATCGATGCTGTAACGGTGGAATTGATCCCCGGCAAGCAGCATCGATTCACGTGGATCATCACTGCGGTTGATCTCGGAGCAAAGGTCAATGACAACGATCCCCAGGTGACAGGAAAGGCCCCGTTGCCTTTCCAGGGACAGAACCCGCCTTCAGAAACCACCGCAGTCATCGCCACCAAGTGGCTCACAAAAGCACAACAGTGTCTGGCGGATGAATCGGTCGCCAACGGTGTTCTGTTGCGTGGATTTTCCACCCGACCCCACGTGCCCGGCTTTGCTGAACGCTTTCATCTGCACGCCGCCGCTCTGGCGGTCTATCCGATGTACCGAGGTGTGGCCCGACTCGTGGGTATGCAGCCCAGAGATGCAGGGCAGGGACTGTCGGACCAGATCGAGGCGGCGAAGGCCGCCATCGCGGAAGATTTTGACTTTCTCTTCGTCCACCACAAGGACACCGATACCGCCGGTCACTCGGGGGATTTCGCCGCCAAGGTGGCCGCCATAGAAGCTTTCGACCAGGCTCTCCCCGGCTTCCTCGAAAGCGGGCTCGATGTCATCGCCATCACCGGAGATCACTCGACTCCCACATCGATGGAGGAGCACTCCTGGCATCCGGTGCCGCTCTTGATCCATTCGAAACGAGCCCTCCCCATCGAGAATCTACGATTCACCGAGAGAGATTGCCTGCGGGGAGAGATCGGTTTGATCGCTGGCTTCGAGCTGATGCAGTTACTGATGGCTCACGCCGATCGTCTCGACAAGTACGGCGCCTGAGTCGAGAGACAGGGCGAAGTTACGACTCCAAGGTGCTGTGATTTACTGCGGGAATCGATCACCGGCACTCCCGAATTGCTCTCCTCCATGAACCTGACAGACGTGACATACATCCATGCGAAGTCAATTGTTGCATATGTATGATTTACTGGGGAGACAGGAATGTCGTACTTGACTGCAGGTATCCCTGTGATATTCATCGTCCTGCTGTCACGAAGATAGAGAGGAGTGATGGTCCAGAAGGGTGTGTGCCTTTATTCACGGTTACGCTCCAGCGGGGAGCGAGGAGGGTTCGCATCAGTGACGACAGCGCAGTAGTTATTTCGGCCAATATTAATTTTTATAGACATGGAGTATTTTTCGCGGTGAGTCCTGTTGGGTATATGGATTCATCGACAGCTTTGAGGAGTAATTATGAAAATCAGTGTGTATTTCGGGCGTATTATTGCCCTTGTTTGCGTTTTGACCTTTGGAACCCTTCTTTCGGCGCAAGTTCCTTGCCCCACAGCCGCAGAGTTGATCACCCAGTCGAGGTCACCGGATGTGGTCACCCTCGGCAATTCGATGATCTGCGTCAATTCCAGTAACGGCGGTGCAGAGCATTTCAACACCTCCTACTGGAGATCCTTCGAGATCGATTCCGATCAAATCCTGACAGGTGTCCAGTTCGGAGTTGAGTCCTCTCAGCCCGGGAATGGAATCTCACAGCAGATCGATGTTCAGGTGTACCTGAATCGCGCCATGGGATTCCCGGTCCTTTCGAGCCTTACCCTGATGCGTTCCCATGAGGTGGAGGTCCGGGCTGGCAACGGTGCCATCATGTGTACAGGAATTCGCCCTCTCGAGGTGCAAGCAGGATCGACCGTCGTGGTGGAGATTCTCTCCCCTGAAGGTCTGGGAAACCTGTTCGTAGTGGGGTCCAACTCCGCTGGAGAGAGTTCTCCCAGCTATATCAGTTACAGTCCTGGTGTTGTAGGGGTGTCGGGTTCGAGCAACTGTCCTCCTCCGATGATGCCTACCCAGCCCACCGACCTTGCCAATCTCGGTCTCGGATTCATGAATATCGTCGTGAATCTTCTCGCCGAGACGCAACCGTCTCCGGTCCCGGATGCCGACGGAGATGGGGTCCCTGATGCCTGCGATCCAGATGCGACCTCCGGTAACGATTGCGACCTCAATGGTGTCCTGGACTCGTGCGACATCGATGCGCAGGGGACCCTCGACTGCGATGGAGACGGTCAGATCGACACGTGCCAGATCAAGAGAGATCAGGGCCTGGACCTGGACTACAACAACATCATCGATTCCTGCGAGGAGTCCTATTTCGTCCGTGGAGACACCAACATGGACGGGGATGTCGATCTCGCCGATGCGACCACGATCATCGACAACCTGTTCGTTGCCCCAGAAACCACGGTGTTGTGTGAAGACGCCTGGGATACCAACGACGATGGAGTCGTCGACATTGCAGACATCATCGTTTCCCTGGATTATCTGTTCAATGGTCCCTCCTCATTGAACAGCGCAATCACGACCGAATGTGACAAGGATCGCACGGGCGACGCGATGAGATGTGAGGTCTATGACGGTTGCTGATGGTGATTCAGTTTTGAAATGATGATGGACTCCATTCCGGTTGTCCTCGTCCAGTAGTATTGGAGTGCGGAGGTGTCGTCTTGTGCCTCCGCACTCTTTTATTATAAATATAAGGACACACTGATCCGGATCCGGTTCGCTCGCCCACCGAGATCCGCTGAGATCCGCCGAGGAGCTTCTCGGGACTCGTCCCGCAGTCCTGGCACGGTGTAGCCCAATGATCGTGCAGGTTTTCTCCGTTGCCGGCTCAAATATATACATCATGTCATATGTGTCATCTGGAGTTTGGGTGCCATATTGGTACTGGATGTCAGGCTATAACTGTAGGAATATGCCTTCAGAGATATTGAGATTATTCGATATCTCTAAATATAAGACTGAGGACTATTATCCCTTGCCCGCTGATTGCAATTCGGCCATTTCGATGAGCTGGAGCAGGATTCTTGAGCCATGAGGAGCGTTCATGAAATCTGCCACAGGTGTGTGCCAATTTGCAACTGAAGTGTTTCTACCCGACTCCGGGGAGGAAGCCTCCAGTCTCCAGGTTCCTGCACACCTTGAACCGGCTAGCCCAGTAACAATAAACAGCCCAGGTACCGGAGATCTGATCAGCCCAACGATCCTCTTCCGGTACAACAATCCAGATCGTGCACTGCGGGCGTCATGTCCGCAGTGCACGCCTTCCTTCGCTGCTGGCGCAGGCTCGCGGAAATGTGAGATCTGTGAAGGCTGCGATCGAACCCGTAACCGACATGACAACTCGTCGAGGCGCCCGATCTAGCCCTACCCCATACCCACACGGGGCGCTTCGAAATCTTGCCTGCCGAGCGCGTGCGGTCTCCCTGGAGGCTGCCGCGCTCGGTCTTCATCCAGGATGATCGTCGTGGCTCACCTGGGCGGCTGCATCTCGCTGATGACCCGCAGCTGGGCGAACTGCCGGTGGCCGTCGCGGCCGGAGTGGAAGCCGTAGCCCGATTGCTTGGCGCCGACCCAGGGGGTGCCGCTGGCACCGCCGCAGCCCTTGTTGATGCCGACCATGCCGGCGGTCATCTGGCGGGCGATGTCGTGCGCTCGTTCGGAACTGCCGAAGATCGATGCGCCGAGTCCGTAGGGGGTGTTGTTGGCGCGGGTGACCGCTTCTGCATCATCATCGACCTGCATCAGGCAGGCGATCGGTCCAAAGGTCTCCTCACGGATGATCTCCATCTCCTCCTGACAGCCATCGAGAACCGTCAACGGATGGTAGTTGCCACCCAGATCGTCACTCTTGAAGGCGACCTCGGCACCGTCGGCGATGGCACTGGCGAGTTGCTTCTCGACGTGGGCCTTCTGGCCGCCGTCGATCATCGGACCGACCTCGATGCCCTCTTCACAACCGTCGCCGACCTTCACTTCCCTGGCCAGTTCGACGAGACGGTCACGGAAGGCATCGGCGACCTTGGGCTGCACGTAGATGCGCTCGGTACTGACGCACACCTGACCGGCATTGCGGAAGGAGTTGGCCGCGGCAAACTTCGCCGCCTCGTCGAGATCGGCGTCATCGAGGACGATCAGCGGATCCTTGCCGCCCAGTTCGAGGATCACTCGCTTCAGACTGCTGCCAGCACTCTCGAGGATGTGGGCACCGGTGGCACGGGATCCGGTGAAGGCGATCAGATCGACATCGGCCTGCACCAGCGCCTTGCCCTGCTCCCCATCGCCATGAATCACCTGCAAGACACCTTCCGGAAGGTTTGGAATCAGCAGGTCTGCGTAGGCCTGGGCGACCAGCGGGGTCTTTTCCGAAGGCTTGAGGACCACCGGGTTCCCTGCCATCAGTGCCGGGATGACGGTCCAGTGCGGCATCGAGAGGGGAAAGTTCCACGGCGTGATGCCGGCGCACACTCCGAGCGGATCGAAGACCAGCGTCGAGGAGACGCTTTCATCCTCCATCGGCTCCGGTGTCAGCGCATCGATCAGTTCATCGAGGGTCTCGTCGAGGGAGGCTCCGCAGTGCTTCGCCTCGCCGATGCCCTGGGGGAGTGGCTTTCCCATCTCCCTGGTCAGCAGGGTGCCCACCTCCTCGGCAGCGGCGACCAGTGCCGGTCCGAAGGGGCGGATCCGATCGGCCCGTTGCTCCAGCGAGAGTTGACTCCATTGCGGGGCTGCCCGTCGGGCAGATTCGACCACGGCGGGAATCTGTGCTACGGGTGTGATGGCGAGACGTCCAACCTCTTCACCGGTGGCCGGGTTGAGGGAGATGAGGGTGTCACCTTCGATACGATTCATCGGAATCTCCTGATCGCTACTGGTTGGGGGCCTTCTTCGGCGAGGTTTCTCTGGACTCTTCCGGTGTCTTCTTCGGGGAGGCTGGCGGGGCTCCCCGATTTCCTGCTGCCCACCAGATGGCTCCGTGCAGGTGCTGGAGAAAGAGCGGCTCCGAGAAGGACTGGTCGGTATGGCCACCGACGGTGTAAAAACTGCGCCCCTTGTCGATGGTGTGGCACCAGGCCGCCGGATGTTTCCCCGGCATCGACGAGCCCTGATAGCTGTCGGTATCGAGCCACGCAAGGATGCGCACTCCCTCCCCCGGTAGTTTCTTGAAGTTGTACCACTCGTCGGTGCGGGTCCACTTGCGAGGAAGGTGCATCATCGCCGGGTGTTTGGGGTACACCACATCGATGGTGGCCTCCTGGACGGCGGGGTGGCCGGAGAAGTAAGCCCCGACCAGCTTGCCGTAGAAGGACCACTGGTACTCGGTATCGCTGGCGGCATGGATTCCGACATAGCCGCCTCCCTGGCGGATCCAGTTCTCGAACACCGTTTCTTGCTGGGGCTCCAGAACATCCTGGGTGGTATTGAGAAACACCACCACCTGGTGCGCCTTCAACTCCTCGGCGGTGAAGACGCTGGCATCTTCCGTCACCTTGACGCGGAAGTGGGCCGCCTCACCCATCGCTTGCAGCGCCTGCTGGCCCGGCTCGATACTCGAGTGACGGAAGCCGGCGGTCTTGCTGAAGACGAGAATCGAGCGGAGGGTCTGCTCGGTGGTGTGGGGTTCCGGTACCGTGGCAGTTTCCGCCGCCATCGGGGTGGCGTTGCTGGCGCACAGCAGCGCCGTCAAGATCAGGGGTAGCATCGGTTGCATCTCCTTCTGATTTCGAGGGTGGGTGCCGATGGTAATCGCTGGTGAAGGGAAACGCCATCGCTGGTTGTCGCGAAGATCGACAGTGGCATCCGATTCAGCGAGCCAGCCACGATTCCAGCTGCTGGTCGAGACTGGCACTCTGCAGATCCAGATCCCCGTCGCCATCGATGTCCACCAGATGCACCGAGTCGTGGAAACTGCTGCTGAGGATGATCGGAGTGGAAAAGGAGCCATCGAGGTTCCACTGGATGTGCAGGCCAGTCACCGTTGCCGTGGCCAGATCGAGGTCTCCATCGAGGTCGAGATCGCCGAGGGCGACGGCAAGGGTCGCATTGCCCTGCGGATCGGGAGAGGGCCCCTCTGTGAAGTGCCCGCTTCCGTCATTGAACCACATCGTGTCGGAGAATCCGCTGGGACCGGAGCCAGTCTGCCCGAGGATCAGATCGAGATCTCCATCTCCATCGATGTCTCCCGATGCGAAGGAACGCACCTCCATGACGCCGAGGATCTGTCCCGAATCGCTGAAGCTACCGCTGCCATCATTGATCCAGTAGCGGTTATGACGGCCGGTGGAGTTGCCACTGAGCAGGTCGAGGTCGCCGTCTCCGTCGAAGTCATCGAGGAGTACTGCGTGGGTGACATCGGTGGGAAAAATCTGCGGGAGTTCGACGAAGGAACCGTTTCCGTCGCCGATCCAGATGCGATTGAGGCCGTGACAGCCCGTCACCAGGTCGAGGACCCCGTCTCCGTTGACATCGCCAGTGGTGAGGGCATTGGTGATGTCTCCCGGGACCGCTCCGGGAAACTCCTGCAGTTGAAAGTTCTGCGCTGATTCCTGGATCAGCAGCAGATCGGTGCCATCGCGGACACCGAGAACCACATCGAGATCGCCATCGAGATCGGTATCGAGGAGGGCGCAGGATCGCACATCGGGACCGTCCACCAGCAGCATCGAGGTGCTGGGGGAGTCCCCCCGAATCAGCCAGGTGGTGCGGAGTCCCGCAGCGGATCCGGGACTGCTGACGATGTGATCGAGGTGACCGCTTCGGGTCAGATCTGCCACGGCGAGAACCGAGATGATGTCGTGCCCGGGCCCGGAATATCCGGCGAGTTGCAAGGTCAGTGAACCACGGATGGTATCGAGGCTGTTGATTCCTTCACGCATTCCGGTTGGACCGGACGCCACCACATCGAGGTCCCCATTCCCATCCAGGTCGAGGCTGCAGACAGCGGTGGGATTCTCCATCTCCATCCACAGGGCAGCGGCACCGGTCACCGCATCGCTAGCCACCGGGTACGGTCCCCTGGAGGGGTGAAGTCGGATTCCATCGGCGACCAGCAGAAGAGTATCTCGACCTCCATCGGTATCGAGGTCTGCACAGTAGATGGTGGCGGGATCGGCAGTCAGCCCGGTGGTGATGTCGGATTGCAACTGGCCATCGATGATGTCGATGCGGTGCAGGTTGGAATCGGTTGTGGACCACAGGATGCTCTTCCAGCCGTCGGCAACATCGGCATCGACTAGCGCAACCGATGTGCAACCGGTGGTGGGTAGCGGTGCATCGATCCAGGGGGTCAGGCCACTGCTGCTTCCTCGCAGTAGCGCGGGCTGGGCGGTGGCGACATCGAGTCTTCCATCGCGATCGAGATCGACCACCTCGATCCCTCCACTGCC
The DNA here is from genome assembly GCA_964412635.1 of uncultured Planctomycetia bacterium. Classification (GTDB taxonomy): domain Bacteria; phylum Planctomycetota; class UBA8108; order UBA1146; family UBA1146; genus QNYK01. Next base: position 23,311 of record CAYPPQ010000021.1, read on the forward strand.
GTCGATGGCGAGCGATTCCACCGGTGAGAAGTTACCGCTTCCGTCGCCGGCGAAGTGGTCGACGGTGCCGGTGTCCCTGGAGACGAGGAGGTCGAGAGCACCGTCGCGGTCGAGGTCAGCGATGGCGATGGCTCCGGCAGCAGTTCCATCGAAGGTCTGGAGGGTGAAGACCCCATCCTGGTTGTCGAACCAGACGATGCCGTCGGTGCCGGTGGCGATGAGATCGAGGTCTCCATCGGTATCCACATCGCCGACCGCGACATCAATCAGGGCTGATCCGCCGAGGGGAGTCGATTGCCAGCTGCCGTCGGTAGAGCGGGTCATGCGGACCAGCTGCCCGTCGGTGATTGCGACCAGTTCCTGTCGACCGTCCCCGTCCACATCGGCGGCGACCATGCGCCCCGTTGCGACATCGTGGATGGGGGAGGTGCGCACCCCTGGAAACAGATCGATGGCAGTGGCAGCGGTGGCCAGACCGGTGGTGGGATCGATCAGGTCTGTCGGAGTCGAGTGGGTCGGTTCGACATCCTGAGGGGCGCTGCTGCCGCCAACCTGTGTCGACGCGCCCCTGCCGTGCAGAAGTGCTCCCTCGCCGAGATGGATCAGGGTCATCGCTCCATCTCCGGCGCTGGTGATGCTCTCACTTCCCAGGGAACTACCGGGGGACAGTGGAAGGGCCACCGCTCCATCGGAAGGGGCGACCACCGGCTCCGAGGTTTCGATGCGGATGACATCACCGACTCCTGCGATTCCATCTCCATCATCCTCGAAGATGAGTGGAGTGAGAACTGCGGGAGAAAAGATGGTGGTGACATCGATGGAGAAGGAAGCGGATCCCGCGGCATTGACGCCGATGATGGTGGCGGTGAAATCGGCGCCGCCGTACAGGGCAAGAACTCCACTGTCGGTATCGACGATGGCGGAGAGGGGCGGGGCGCCGGGGGTTTCCACCGACCAGCTGGCGACTGCGCCCGATCCGGGGAGCTGCGTCGGTTGCAGGATCACTTCTTCATCTTCACCGAGGGTGACGGAGGTCACCGGGTAGGTGAATGCCGGTGGCAACGGCAGGATGATGATGGCCATCAGGAAGTCCTCGGTGGCGTCGGGGAAGATCGCAGTGATGACGTGTTCGCTACTGCTATCGCTGACCTCGGGAGTGCCGGAGATGGTTCCGGTAACCTCGTCGAGGAGCAGTCCCTGGGGCAGGGGAGGTGCGACCAGGTAGGCACTGGGGATGCACGAGATGCCGTCGGGGGGAGATGGAGTGATCGGTTCCATCGGCACGAAGGGATCGAGTTCGAGGGTCGACTGCGGGTAGCCGGGGGGATAGGAGGGGAGCGGAGAATCGAGACATGGATCCTCGATCACCACCACCGATCCGTTGTCGCTGTAACTGCCACTGCGATGGCAAGCGGGAAGCGCGCTGATGAGGAGCACGAGGATGCACAGCAGCAAGCGGCTGCTCCCCATCGACGAAGAGCGATCCACTGTCGCGGAAGAATCCACTGTCGCGGAAGAGATGATGAGACCGACCGTGTTCAGGAGACGCATGCGCATCCCTCCATCCGAGGAAGAACCGGCGCTCGCCATGACATCCCCCGCCCCGGATCACTCCGAAGTTCCCCCGTGGGAGCCCGTCCGCGCCACGGGGAAGATCGTAACGCCGGATCGGTCGGGGAGAAACCTAGTCAGGTCGTTCGATGGCGAATGGATTCGCAGTGCTGCAGTACTCGGAACCGCCGAGGCGGCCGAGCGCCTGCAGTTGCCGTGAATCGGGAAGACCATCCTGGAGCAGATCTTGTCGCAGATGAAAGTGCACCACCTCGAGCAGGAACAGGTCGACCGGTCCATTGCCCACCTCCTGGTGCTGAATCACCTTCGACTCCATGGCGATGGCAGCGTCCTGCAATCTCGGTGGGGTGACCTGTTTCGAGGCGACCGTGGCCAGTCCCAGCTTTTCGATCTCGCTCTCCTCCGGTGGGAGGCCCTCGCTACTGGCGACCATGGTGGCCCCATCGGCGTGGCTCGAGATGTGGATGACTCCCTCTCCGCTGTCGATGAGGTTGCTGGCGGTGTCCTTGTGAGATCGATCGGGGCGTCTCCCGACGCTCAGCATCAGCGTCGGTGGGTCGCTGCTGATGGCTCCGAAGAAACTGAAGGGTGCCAGGTTCCCCACTCCCGAGGCGCTGCAGGTGGAGATCCAGGAGATCGGTCTGGGCACCACGCAGGCGACCATCAGCAGGTAACGCTGCTTGCGGTCCAGTTGCCGTGGATCGACACTTCGGTGACTCATATCAGGGTCCTTCCCGTGGGCTCGGTGGATCCTGTTGCGCCGATGCCCCCGTTGCAAGTGCGTTCACTTGATCTTCTCGACGTTGGCCACGAACATCCCCCGAGAAGAGAGGGGTGTGAGATTCGATGATCTACCTCGACCATGCCGCCACCGCATATCCCCGTCATGAGGGTGTCGCCGAGGCGATGAATGCCGCGTTGCAACTGGCGGGAAGCGTCGGCCGCGGAAGTCACGGAGGCGCACACGCTGCCGGCGAGATCGTGGCGAACTGCCGTCGCCGGCTGGCGCAACTGCTGGGGGTCTCCGATCCTCAGCGGATGATGCTGTTCCCATCATCGACGCTGGCCCTGTCGACCATCATCAGCGATCTCTGTGCCAGCGAGGACCCTCACGCAACACTGTGGATCGGTGCGCTGGAACACAATGCGGTGTGGCGCCCGGCGGTACGCGCGCTGGGTGAGGAGCGAGTGCTGTCGCTTCCGGTCGACGAGGTGGGGCGGGTCGATATCGATGCACTCTCTCGACTCGACCCCGGACCGGCAGTGGCAGTGGTTCTACAACACGCCAGCAACGTCACCGGCGTCCTGCAACCGATCGAGGAGGTTGCCGCCTGGTGCCAGAAGAACTCGTTACCACTGGTCGTCGATGGAGCACAGTCGGCGGGCATCGTTCCGCTGCATCTCGACAGGATTCCCGGGGTGGTGGCGTTCACCATGGCAGGACACAAGCACCTGGGAGGTCCTCCCGGAGTGGGACCCTGTTACCTGGCACCGGGGTTCGATCCGCAGCCGCTGTGGATCGGCGGCAACGGCATCGATGGAGCCCATCCGACGATCCCCTCGACGGGACCGGGACGGTACGAGTCGGGAACTCCCAACCTGCCGGGCATCGCCGGACTGGAAGCGGCGTTGCACTACTTCGATGACCACCCGGTGGCGGCTCGATTCGAACAACTGAGTCAACTTCGCGAGGTGTGGCGCAGCGACATCGCCACCGTCGAAGGAGTCGAGATTCGCGGGGAGGGCGATGGAGATGCGCGGACACCGGTGCTGGCGCTCCACATTCCCGGCGTCACAGCGGAGCAGGCGGCGGCATCGCTGGAGGCGATCAGTGGAGCCCGCTGCCGCGCCGGATTGCAGTGTGCGCCGCTGGCTCATCGTCACATCGGCACCCTCGAGGTGGGGGGGACGCTGCGCATCGCTCCCGGACTGGAGTGTCTCGATGCCCAGCGTGAGGTGGTGATCGAGGCACTGCGGGAGGTTGCCAGGGAAGGTGGACGATGAGGAATCGGATGTGGCTGTCCCTCGACGAGATCGCCACCGATGCCATCGGGATGCACGGGAGCGTCTCGTGTGAGCCGCTACTTCCTCCGCAAGGGGCTACGCTGACCGAGACCAGCGAGCGCAAGGAGCAACTGGCCCGCTTGATGCTCGCCGCCTATCGAGGGACCGTCGATGATGAGGGAGAGACCCTCGAAGATGCTGTGGCCGAGGTGGGTCGCACCATCGAAGGGGGCTACGGGACGTTGCTTGGCAACTGCTCCTTCATGCACAGGGAGCAACAGGGGAGTCCCATCATCTCGGCGAGCATCGTCACCCTGTACAGAGGTGCACCGTTGCTGGCATTTTCGATGACGCATCCCGATCACGGTCGTCGTGGACTGGCGAGATCGCTTCTCGTCGCCAGCATCGCGGCGCTCCAGGGGGACGGGCACTCCCTGCTGAACCTGTCGGTCCACCGCGACAACCAGGCGGCGATCGCACTCTATCGAAGCATCGGATTTTGCGATGTGGAGACCGATCGCGATTGAATCGCAGGAGCGAAGAGGAATGAGCGAAGAGGAATGAGCGAAGAGGAATGAGCGAAGGGGAATGGTTGAAGGGGAGTGGGCGAGGGGGGACTCGAACCCCCACCCCTCTCGGGACCAGAACCTAAATCTGGCGCGTCTGCCAGTTCCGCCACCCGCCCACCGGGCTTACTCCCAAGAACCTAATGGCAGCGGTGGCGGGGAGCAACTCGACTCGATTCATCGACGCCGAGGAGTTGCCGGGAGGGGGCTCTCCTGCACCGATACCCGGCAATTTCTCGGCAAATTGAACCACTTCTCCAGATGTGGCCCGATTGTGTCGAAGAAGAGACAGAGGAAACGCCCGAAATCCAATGGAAACAGGACCGACGATGGACAACTCATGCAGGACAGATCAAATCCGTACCCTGGCTACGGAACTGAGCGAGATCATGAATCGCATCCGACAGCTTCATGAGGAGCAGTCGCAGGTTCTTGTCGATCTGGATGAAGCGGCGATGATGGCGGACTACGATGCCATCCGAGAGTACCGCAAGAAGGATGGCAAGGTCCTCTACAGGCTCATCGACGAGGAGCGCCAGCGCAGCATCGTCAGCGACGAGCTGGCACAGGTGATCGGAGTGGTGGGAGACGAGCCGTTTCGGATCGTCGATGCCATCGACGAGATTCCCGCCGAAGTTGCCAAGAGTCTCACCGATCTGGGAATGTCCATCGAGGATCAGGCCCATGGACTGAGGGCACAGAATCGCCTGGGTGAACTGCTGATGTTCCAGTCCTTCGATCAGGTCGAGGTGTTCCTGAGTCCGGGAGCACAGCACCTGGTCGAGCAGGAATCGAACACCTCCCACGATTCCGAACCCCCGACACCCTCCACCAGGGACCGCCTCGATCCCAGCATCTGATCGCCAGCGACCCGTCGGCGATGCCCCGGATCGACAGCGCTGCCCTTTCCCGCCGTCGTGGCGAGGAAGCGGGTTGCGCCTCATCGAGGGGCGACCGATCGGTGGGAACCAACCGCAATACCCCTTCGTCCCCCAGTTATGCTCGCCTGGGAGGAAGGAGTGATGGGTTACAGGTTGTATATCTTCGACCTCGACGAAACGCTGTGGAGTGCCGATCTGGACAAGGTATGTCCCTTTCAGGGGCCTTTTGAACTGTCGGGCAGTCATCTTGCCTGCTGTGATACCGCCAGCGTTCGATTGAGAAGGGGTACTCGCAAGTTACTGCGGGCCATCCAGCGTACCGGTGGGATCTGTTCGCTGGCGTGTCGTGCCGATGAAAAGGTCTGTTCCGATCTGCTGGAGACCTTTGGAATCCGCGATCGCTTCTTCCATCCCCGATTTGGGCTGATGGAGAAGGGAGAGGCGATCATCGAGGTGATCGACGAGATCCGCCACCGACTGGGGGTCGAGATCCAGCGGGAGGAGGTCCTGTTCGTCGATGACGCACCATCCAACACATTGCAGGCCAGGCGGGTGGGGGCGACGACTCTCCTTTACGGCCGTGACATCCTGAATCTGGGAGAATTGCGTTCCCTCGTGCTCAGGAGTCACAAGAACGCTTGATCTCTTTGGCTCATCCGATTCATCCTATCGGGGACACGGTCCGAGACGACCGAGGACTCGCAGTGCTTGAAAGGATGGAGCCTGATGACAGACGATACGCAGGGCGGGACGATGACAGCCCAGCCCGCGGCGACCAGGAGCACCGCTCTCATCGAGGCGACTGGTTTGAGCCGATCGTTCGGTGAAACCAGAGCCGCAGAGAGCGTCGGCTTCGAGGTGAGAAGAGGAGAGATCCTCGGCTTCCTCGGACCCAACGGTGCAGGGAAGAGTACCACCCTCAGGATGATCACCGGATTGCTGGCTCCGGATGAAGGGGCGGCGAAGATCTGCGGCATCGATGTCACGGAGAACCCCATCGAGGCGAAGCAGAAGTTCGGATACCTCCCCGAGAGCATTCCCCTCTACGACGAGATGGAGGTGGAGGAATACCTCCGCTTTGTTGGAAGTGCTCGCGGTATGACAGGATCCGATCTCGACAAGGGAGTTGACCGCATGGTCGATCGACTCGGTCTGGTCCAGATGCTCCGCCGCCGCTGTGGAACCCTCTCCAAGGGATTCCGTCAACGTGTCGGCCTTGCGCAGGCGCTGATCCACGACCCGGACGTGGTCATCCTTGACGAGCCGACCAACGGTCTCGACCCACGCCAGATCATCGAGGTGCGCGATCTGATCAGGGATCTCGCAAAAGATTGCGCAGTGATCTTCAGCACACACATCCTCCAGGAGATCGCAGCGATCTGCTCGCGAATCATCGTCATCCATTCAGGGCGACTGATCGCCGACGGGACACCGGACGAATTGACGGGGTCTTCCTCGGAAAGCTGGCAGATCGTCACCCGGGGAGAAGGAGTTCCCGAGGAGTTGTGCGCAGAGATGCAACTTTCCGAGGGCAATCCAGGCGCCCCAGGCGAGACGATTCACCGCTGGAATGGTGACTCTGCTCCCGACCTGAATGCCCTGGAAAAACGCCTCGAAGAAGCGGGTACCAGCCTGCTGCAGGCGGGGCGTGGCCGCGAGAGTCTCGAGCAGGTCTACCTTCGCTTGACCGCAGGAGAGGAGCCAAAACGATGAAGAACATCCTCATCGTCGCCCGTCGAGAGACGGGAGCATACTTCGGAACGCCCATCGCATGGATCTTCATCGCCTTGCAGGTTGCGATCCTGTCCTTCTTCTTCTTCCTCTACTCGCCCTTCTTCATCATCGAGAGTGCGGATATGCGCGTCTGGTTCGGATTGACCCCGTTCACCCTGATGGTGTTCGCACCGGCGGTGACGATGCGCTTGTGGTCGGAAGAGTTGAGGACGGGCAGTACAGAGGTGCTGCTTTCGCTACCGGTGAAGGTCTCTGACCTGGTCATCGGTAAGTGGCTCTCCTCGGTGGTGGTGCTGCTGGCCAGTATCGTGTGCAGCTTCGGCATTCCCATGACCATCGGTTGGCTGTCGGCGAGTCCCGTCGACTGGGGACCGATCATCGGCGGCTACATCGGCACCATGCTGGCAGGGATGATGTTCCTGGCACTGGGGTGCTGGGTCTCGGCAATGTCTCACAATCAGGTGGTCTCATTGCTGGTCGGTGTCACGGCGGGGATCGTCCTGGTGCTGGCCCTCAGTCCTGATTTCGCCATGTTCCTCTCCGCCTCCAACGAGTCGATGGCGAGAGCGGTGGAATCGCTGGGTGTCCAGGCACACTTCCGATCGATCGAGCGGGGAGTGCTCGCAATCAGCGACGTGATTTACTTCCTCTCTGGAACCTGTTTTTTCCTGGTACTGACGATGTTCCAGGTCGAACTGAAGAAGCAGTAGGGGGCATGATGAACAATCGAAAATCAAACTTCACTACTCGCTGGATCGTGTCCCTTGCACTGCTGCTGGCAGTGCTGGTCATCGGCAACATGATTGCCATCCAGTTCGACAAGCGAGTCGATCTGACCAAGGAAAGCATCCATACCGTCAGTCCCGAGACGGGCAGAATCCTCTCCGAACTGGAGGAGGAACTGACCATCGAGTACTGGGTCAGCGAGAAGATGCCTTCCGGGCTACAGAATCTCCGGCGAGACACCGTCGACTACCTCGAGGAGTTCAAGAGATCCGCCTCGGCAGCGGGAGCGAACCTGAAGGTACAGGTGATCAACCCGAACGGGGTCATCGAGGATTACGTCAAGGAGAAGGAAGATTCGGGTGAAGCTCCCGAGCCGTCGCCGACCCAGGCAGTACTGGGAGGAAACGCCTCCTTCGCCTCGGAGATCAAGCAGGAACTGGCAAAGCAGGGGATCCCCGAGTTGCAGGGTCGCTCCTTCAAGGATGACGGCTTCGAGATCGTCCCCTTCTACAGCGCGCTGGTTCTCAAGTACCTCGACCGGGAGGTGGAGGCGATCCCCGTTCACACCACCCTGGATGGACTCGAGTACGAGTTGATCAGTCGTATCACCAAGCTCGCCAGCGTATCGAAACCGGTGATCGCATTCTTCCATGGACGTCCCGAGGATCTCATCACCGAGTCGAACGGGGCTCCGTTGCAGCAACCGATCGGTCACTTCGATCCGTTCATCAAGGATATCCTGATGGAACGATTCGAGGTCCGTCGCATCGATATCAGCAAGGATTCACCGATCCCCGAGGAAGCCGCACTACTGATCATCGCCGAGCCGAACGGAACCACCGCACGTCAACGATTCGAGATCGAGAGATCGATCCAGTCGGGACGTCCTGCGTTCATCATGGCTTCCACCTCTTCGGGCACTCTCGACCAGAGACTTCAGTTCACTCCACTGGCTCCTGCGCTGTCTCCGATGATGCGGATGTGGGGTGTCGAGACGGTGGAAAATGTCATCGTGGCCAGCAAGGAGTGCGGCCGCATCGAGGTGGTCCAGCCGGGACCATTCGGGGTTCAGATGCGCCAGGGTGTTCCCTTCAATCTGTGTCCCATCGCCACCGGCAACGGTCTCGATGGCGCATCGCCGCTGACTCGTGGAGTCGGCTCGATCACCTTTCCGTTCGCCACCCCGTTCGTGATCAACGAGGATCTTGCAAAGATGGCGGGGCTGGAGATCTCCATCCTGGCCAGCACTTCCAATCGCTCGTGGTTGCCCAACTTCGGACCTACCTACTCCGCGACGATGGATGCGGAGCCACTGGACCCTGCGCAGATGGCCACGAGGCACGTGGGATTGCTGGTGGAGGGCACCTTCCCGACCACCTTCCCGAGCGGCTCTCCACTGCCACCGTGGGATCCAACGGAGGAGCAGGACGACCCCGATGCGCCGACGGTGGCACCCATCGAGGTGAGGGCGGGGCGGGTCTTGCTGATCGGTTCTGCCGATATCGCCAAGTACGCATCGCTGAGTCTCTACCAGCAGAATGTTCGCTTCCTGATCGGAGCGATCGAGGCGCTTGCCCTCGATCCTGACCTGGCCAAGATCCGTTCCAAGATCCAGGTCGCCAGCGCATTGCGAGATACCGACAGGTCGGAGAGAAACATCGCCACCTATGGCAACATGGTCGGTGTTCCAGTGGTTCTGATGCTGATCTACCTGCTCTACTCCGGTAGCAAGCGCGGATCTTCCAGTGCCTACGAGTCGCGGGTCAAGCAGGAGAGGATGGTCGGATGAACTCGAAAAATATGCTCATGATCCTGGCCATCGCGATCGGTACAGCACTGCTCCTCACCACCTCGAAGGAGGATTACAGCGAGCCGATTGCGGTGCCGGACACGATGGCGGCATTTGCCGATCTGGACATCGATCAGGTCGCCCGCATCGAGATGACCCAGGGCGATGCCTCGGTGATTCTCGAACGGGATGAGAAGGAGTGGATCGTTCCATCGGTTTGGAACTACCCCGGAGAGAAGATCGATATCGAGGATCTGCTCGCCGACATCCGTTCCATCACCGCCCCTCAGCAGAGAGCGTCGAAACCGAGTAGCCACAACACCTTCGAGATCGGCGAGATGGCTGGACTGAAGATCAGTCTCAGGGACTCCACCGGAACTGCGCTCATCGACATGGTGGTGGGGAAGCGGGACGGATTTCAGAGATCGTTCATCCGCCTGGCCGGTTCCGACGAGGTGTTCAGCGTTTCTCCGAATCTGCGCTCCCGGGCGGGATTTGCAGGATCGACGCTGGAGGCGGGTCGGTGGACCAAGAAGTCACTGTTCGAACTTCCACAGTCCGCCGTGGTGCGGAGGATCCACATCCAGACTGCAGAAGAGAGCAGTGTGCTGACCTGGAAGGTGGAGTCGGTGGAAGTCACCGAGGAGACCGATCTGCTCGGTGGTGGCGAGGATCCGCTGTGGATGGTTCAGACACCTCCCGATAGCGAGGCGGTCCCCGCCGACGAGACAACGGTCAAGGGGATCATCTCCTCGCTGAACAAGGTGATCGCTGCGGAACCGTTGGATCCAGGCGATCCAGGTGCCGCAGGACTCGATCCCGTTACCACCTTCATCGAGGTGGAACTCGCCGATGGAACGAAACACACCATCCAGTTCGGGCAGGAGAGAAATCTCACGGTGGGGGGCAAGGGGGTCGCCGCCCGGGTGGTGGGGGATCCCAGGGTCGCCATGGTTCGGGAATGGACCTTCGCTTCCCTCGTCAAGTCGGGGGAGACGCTGAAGGCGGTGATTCCCGATCCACCGGAGGAATCCTCCGAGAATCTTCAGCCCGTTCCGGTCCCGGATAATGTTGAAGGAACCGAGGCGGGCTCCGACCGCTAGCATGGATCCTTCCACCTCGACGGGATATCCTGCAGCGGGGCGAGATGCCCCGCTGCAGGAGGAAACCCGATGGCGAAGCTCTACTTCAGGCACGGAACCGTGGGAAGTGCCAAGACTCTCAACTTGCTCGCGGTGGCACACAACTACGAACGTCAAGGCAAGAAGATCGTGGTCATCAAGCCTGGCTTCGATGATCGTTACGGTGAGAAAGAGGTCGCATCTCGTGCTGGTTTGCACAGAGAAGCCCACATCATCCTCACCCCTTCCCAGCGATTGAATCTTCAACAGTTCACCGGCGTCTCCTGTGTGCTGGTGGATGAGGTCCAGTTCCTCACGCCCGGCCACATCGATCAGTTGAGAGATGTCGCCGACAAGGTAGGGGTTCCGGTGATCTGCTACGGGCTGCGTTCCGATTTCCGCAGTCACCTGTTCGAGGGAAGTCGTCGTTTGATGGAACTTGCAGATTCCATCGAAGAGGTGAAGACCACCTGTTACCACTGTAATCGCAAGGCGATCTTCAACCTGAAGTGCATCGATGGTGTCGCTCACCTCGATGGGCCGAGTCAGCAGGTAGCCGGTGATGAGACCTTTCAGCCGGTCTGTTCCATCCATTACAACGAAGCTCTCGAACAGGATGGGTTCACTGACGCCTTCAACGATGTCGAGGAAAGCGAGCTGACCACATGAACGAACCGATCATCAACGAACTACGCCAGCGTCTCAGAGGAATCTCCCTCCTCGAGCACTCGGTCGCCTTGCTGGAGTGGGATCAGGAGACCTACATGCCTCCTGGTGGTGCCGCATCCCGGGCTTCAGCCCTCGGTGAGATCGTCGGTATCAAGCACAAGCGAGCCCAGGATCCAGCTCTGGGTGATTGCCTCCAGCGAGCCGAGGAGTTCGCCGCCAGTTGCGATGATGAGGACCTCCGCTCGATGGTTCGCGAGGCCCACATCGATTACGAGAAGGCGGTGCGGATTCCTGCGCAACTCGCCACCGAGATCGCCGAGTCATCTTCGCAGGCGATGTCTGCCTGGAAGTCCGCCCGGGAAGCCGATGATTTCGCCCGCTTCGAACCGCTTCTGCAGAAGCAGATCGAACTGCAGTCACAATTCGCGGATGCGCTACAGGATGGTGAATCCCTCCCTTACGACATCCTTCTCGATCAGTACGAACGAGGCATGACCTCGAATCGTTTCGAGCAGATCTGCAAGCAGGTGGTTCCCGGTCTCAAGGAGATCATCGGCAGGGCAGCGGAGGCTCCTCGCAAATCCACCGATTTCATGAAGGGGCCATGGGACGCGGATCGACAGCTTCAGTTCTCGAAAGAGGTCGCCTCGGAGCTGGGCTACGATTTCGAGAGAGGAACTGTCGATCAAACTGCGCATCCCTTCTGTACCTCTCCGTCGGCACCTCACGATGTTCGAATCACGACGCGGATCTCCACCGAGGACTTCTGTAGCAACCTGTACGGAGTGATTCACGAGTCGGGACACGCCATGTATGAACAGGGACTCGATCCCGCATGGGAACACACTCCGCTGTGCGACAGCATCTCCCTGGGAATTCATGAGTCACAGAGTCTCTTCTGGGAGAACGACATCGCCAGGCAAGAAGCGTTCTGGAGTCACTTCCTGCCCAAGATGCAGAAGTACTTCCCTTCCAGACTGGACGATGTGAGCCCGCTGGAGATGGCTGCAGCTGTCAATCCTGTAACCCCTTCGCTGATCAGGGTCGAGGCGGACGAGGTCACTTACGGCCTGCACATCGTCCTGCGCTTTGAACTGGAGAAGGGGCTCTTCGATGGTTCCATCTCCACCGCCGACTTACCGGGATTGTGGCGCGAGAAGATGCAGGAGTATCTTGGAATCGAGGTACCCGACGACAGGGATGGGGTACTGCAGGATATTCACTGGAGTTTTGGCCTGTTCGGGTACTTCCCGACCTACCTGCTCGGAGCCCTCTACGCCTCCCAGTTCTACCAGGCGATGGAGAAGGATATCGACATCGAAGCGGAGGTGACTGCAGGTCGCTTCGATGGAATCCTCGAGTGGCTCAGGAGCCGGGTGCATCGCTCGGGAAGACGCCGCCTGCCCCTCGACCTCTTGCAGGATGCCACCGGTGGTCCCCTCGACCCGTCAGTTCTGCTGACCAGTCTCGCCCGCAAGGTCGAGTTGGTTCACGGAGCCTAGGCGATCGTGCGCAAGGGACTCACCTCGTTTGCGCGCTGGCTTCATCTTCAGTGGCCAGCGGGATCGGTAGAAGCTCTACCCGAGGTGGCGTCCGATTTCTCGACCTCGGTCCCTGGACTCTCCATAGTCGGGGATCTGACGGGGACACCTCTTCTCAAGTTTGCCCTCGATTCGGGAACCAAGGTCGTGCGCGACATCGTCGTGGAACCGACCGCTGCTGAAGCGAAGGTGGTTCCACTCGTCATCATCGGTGCCGGTGTCGCTGGTTGTGCCGCTGCGGTCGAGGCGAAGCGCCGCGGCATCGAGTTCCGGTGGCTGGAGAGATCTCGTCTCCTCGATACCCTCGAAAATTTCCCCGTCGGCAAGCCGATCTTTAGCGAACCGGAGACGATGCAACCCGCCGGTGAGTTGCAACTGTCCGGAGATGCACTCTATCGAGAAGGCCTCCTCGATCAATTGAAGGAGCAGGTCGCGGCTCACGGTCTCGACCCGATCCAGCGCACCGTCGATTCGGTCGAACGGGTCGGAGGCAAGTTGCAGGTGAAGTGCGAGGAGGGCGATTCCTTCGTCGCCGACAGGGTGGTGGTTGCGGTGGGGCGTGGGGGAGAGCATCGAAGGCTCGATGTTGCCGGAGAAGAGCTCGGACATGTTTCCAATCGACTTCATGATCCCGCCGACTTCAGCGGTCAACCGGTAGTGGTGGTAGGAGGTGGTGACTCCGCCTGCGAGGCAGCATTGGCGCTGGCGGCTGCCGGTGCCGAGGTGACGCTGGTCCACAGGGGCGAGGATCTGGTGACCCCGAAGCAGGGAAATCAAAGTGATGTGCGCCGGCGATCGCAACGACCGGGACTGTCGCTGCAGTATCGATCGACGGTGAGTCACATCGGAACCGAATCGATCACCGTCGAGACTCCTGGTGGCCCCATCGACATCGCTGCCAGGGGGGTCTTCGTCCTCATCGGTCGCGAGGCTCCCGTCGACTTTCTCCGTCGCAGCGGGGTCGCGATCCGCGGGGAATGGACGTGGCGTAGCTGGTTGAGCCTGGCCTTCGTGATGGTGTTCTTCACGCTGCTGTACCACTGGAAGCGCACGGGAGTGTGGCCGCCCATCGGCGAGTGGTGGTCTGACCATGGCGGATTCCCCGCCGGGGTCGATGGCTGGTGGCAATCGCTGGGCGGGCAGTTCTCCGATGGCACGACCTTGCTGGGGGCGTTGACTACCAGTGTCTCTCAGGCGGGATTCTGGTACAGCCTCGTGTACACCCTGCTGGTCCTGATCTTTGGCCTGCGACGGATCCGCCGCAGGCCCGCTCCCTACATCCGGCGACAGACCTGGTGCCTGGTGGCGATCCAGGCCTTTCCGCTGTTCCTGTTGCCGTACCTCATCTTGCCGTGGCTGGGCAACCTCGGTTTCTTCGATGCCGGTTGGGGAAAGACGGTGGCAGATTCGCTGTTCCCGCTTCAGGAGGGATATGCACCGGGTCGGGAGTACTGGCGCGCCTTCGGGTTGATCCTCGCCTGGCCCCTCTTCTTCTGGAATCTCTTCACAGAGCAGCCGTTGATGGCGTGGCTCATCATCTCTGCGCTCCAGACCTTCGTCCTGTTACCGCTGGCCATCCGTCGCTGGGGGAAAGGCGTCTACTGCGGATGGATCTGCTCCTGTGGTGCTCTCGCGGAGACGCTGGGAGATCATCACAGACACAAGATGCCGCGGGGAAGATGGACTCAATATCTCAATTTCGTCGGCCAGTTTCTGCTGCTGCTGTGCCTGATCATGCTGCTGGCGAGGCTGTGGTCGTGGAGCGCACCGACCACGGCTGCTGGAATCTGGTGTCACTCCCTCTACCAGGGGATCTTGCACGGGATCCCGCTGCTGAGCTACGAATGGACTGCGGATCTGTTCCTGTCGGGAATTCTCGGAGTAGGACTGTACTGGCATTTTTCGGGAAGAGTCTGGTGTCGATTTGCCTGCCCGCTGGCAGCACTGATGAACATCTATTCCCGCTTCTCTCGATTCCGCATCATCTCCGACAAGAAACGATGCATCTCTTGCAATGTATGTACCGAGATTTGCCATCAGGGAATCGACGTGATGGGATTCGCCCGACGGGGAATTCCGATGGAGGATCCCCAGTGCGTTCGATGCGGCGCTTGCGTCCATGATTGTCCGACTCGGGTTCTGCGCTTCGGAGAGGTGGATGGTGACGGGCGAGTGGTGAGATTCGATTCGCTGGAGGCGACGATCTGATCGATCAGTTGTTCTCTTCAGGAGAGAGCTGGGCTCCCACGAAGGGAACAGGCAAACCGTCATCTCCGAGGCCCCACCCGGCCATCGGATCGACCCGCCCGCGGTGGGTCATGCGCCGGTGCTTTCTCAGATCATGCTCCTCGACCCTGGCGGAGATCTCGGTGAATGTCTGCTGTCGATCGCCCACGATGTGGCCCTCGTCCTCCTCGAAAAATGCCGCCAGTGCCCTGCAACGCATCATCGAGGAGATGGTCGGAGGCAGGTGCCCCACCTGCCCGAGCATCTCGATGATCCGTTCTCTCGAGGGGCTGGGTCGGATCTGCGCATCGTCGAGGTCGACGATGCCAAAGTTCCATGGTCCGCCGGGAGATCCACTGACGAGAACATTGTGAGGAGCGAGATCGCCGGTGGTGAAGCCGGTCGAGAGCACCTCGTGGAGGCGAGTTCCGAACCAGCGAGCGAAGCGATGCCGATCGGCCAGCTCCCAGCCACCGATGTCGCTGCGGGCGTACCAGTGGTGGACCGGTTCTCCCTCCATCCAGGAACTGACGAGAACTGCATCCCGGCCGGAGGTGTCGAGGATCAGCGGGGAAGGGAGGGGAAGTCCCATCTCGAGACCCCGTGCCATCACCTGCCACGAGCGGAAGGCACGATCCCAGCGAAGTCGTCGGGGCATGCGCCGCGTCAGCCACTGCAAGCGTCTGGGAGATGTCGGGTGATAGACCTTGCGTGCGAAGTGGACGCCATCCCACTCGATCTTCTCGAGGCGTCCTCGCCTTCCACTGGCGATGATGGACTGCGCAGGCACCTCCAGCAGTGCCTGCCCCAGTTGAGCAGAGCAATCCCGGGCGCGGCGAACAGCACCGTGGATGGTATCGGAATCCCGTGGCACCCTGTCTCCTTCCGGTGCTGGCCTCGGCGGCATCGATGGCTACCCCGGGGATGTTATCCACCCCACGCGATTCGACAAGGGTAGCCTCGTGCCGTTCAGAAAGAGTGCTGTCACGAAAGGGGATCGGTGTTCATCGAAAAGGAACCGCATCCATTGCTCGATGCAGTGGCACTGCAAATCGAATTGCCAGCCCCGCAGGGGGAGGAGAGCCCTGGGTGGTTGCAGCAACTGCTGCTTCCCGAGGCAGGTCCAGAGGAGGTGGAGCCGCAGCGACGCCAGGCGATCCGTACTCTTCTGCGCCATGGCGGGTACCGTCCTGCAGGGAGGGGAAAGCCATCCAGCGAGTGGCTGGTGCGTGCCGCAGCCAGCGGAAAACTGGCTACCATCTTGCCGCTGGTCGATGCGGGAAATGCCGCCTCCCGGATGGAGGGGATCCCCCTCAGCGTCGTCGACCTGGACAGGGCGATGGAGCCCTTCCGGATCGCTCCGGGCAAACCGGGGGAAAGATACATTTTCAATCGATCTCAGCAGGAGATCGACATCGAAGGGCTGTTGTGCCTCCACGACGGGGAGGGGCCCTGTGCCAATGCGGTCAAGGATTCGCAGAGGACCAAGACCGATGAAACCACCTCCAGGGTACTGATCGTGGTGTGGGGGAGCCTCGAACTCCCGGGGATCGCCACGCGCCTGGCAGCCAGGGTCCGTGAGGTGATCGAGAGGCTAGGAGGGGCTGCCACCGAGGTGGAAATCCGCCCAGGAGGGGATCCGGAATCACTGCAAACCGGTGGAAAGAGCCACTAGAATGGTACCTTGTCGTTCGGTGACCTCTCACCGGATCGCGGATCAGAGAAAGTCAGGAGACTCCGTTGCCCTTCGCCGCTCCTCAGCAACTTATCGATGAGATCGCCCGTGGTGGCATGGTCATCCTCATCGACGATGAGAATCGTGAGAACGAGGGTGATCTCATCGTGGCTGCGGAGTTGATCACCCCGCAGCAGGTCAACTTTCTCGCCACCCATGCCAGGGGATTGATCTGCGCACCGCTGGGAAGCGAAATCGTCGAGCGACTCGATTTGCCGCCGATGCTGGAAGAGCCGAGCGAGCCGGATGAGTGCGCCTTCACCATGTCGGTGGATGGCCGCGAGGGGAACTCCACCGGAATCAGTGTCTTCGATCGTGCCAGGACACTTCGACTCCTTGCCGATCCAGGATCGGTTCCTGCAGATTTCAATCGACCCGGACACATCTTTCCCCTCAAGGCTCACCCGCAGGGGCTTGCCAGTCGCCAGGGGCATACCGAAGCATCGGTTCACCTGATGCGGTGTGCCGGCCTGCAACCGGCCGCGGTCATCTGCGAGGTGATGAATGAAGACGGATCGATGGCACGATCCCCCGATCTACTGCGATTTGCCGAAGAGCACGGCCTGCTCATCGGCACCATCGAGAGCCTGATTGAAGAGCATCGGGATGGAGAGGTGATCGCCTCCCCGTCCACAAGTGAAGAGATGTTCGCTGCCTGCGAGATGAGATCTCTCTCCAGCGCTCAACTTCCCACTCCCTTCGGGATCTTCGAGATCGAAAGCTGGAGTGCCGGAAGCGGAGAACCGATCACCGTGCTGAGACAGGGCAACCTGGGTCACGTGGAGGGGGAAGAGCCTCCACTGGTCAGAGTTCATTCCGCGTGCTTCACCGGCGATGTGCTCGGTTCTCTCCGATGTGATTGTGGGGCGCAACTTCACATGGCGCTGGAAGCGATCGGTTCCCGGGAGCGAGGAGCCTTGCTCTACCTTCCACAGGAAGGTCGTGGAATTGGCCTGGCCAGCAAGATCGAGGCGTATCATCTGCAGCAGATGGAAGGTCTCGATACGGTAGAAGCGAATGAACGACTGGGATTCCCTCCCGACCTGCGGGAGTACCTGGAAGCATCTCAGGTGCTGCTCAAGCTGGGGGGAAGTCGCGTCCGCCTGCTCACCAACAATCCAGCCAAGGTCGACGGACTGGTGGCAGGAGGAGTGGAAGTGGTGGAGCGCATTCCCATCGAACCGAAGCCAGGACCTGTGAATCTGTCGTACCTTCGGGCCAAGAAGGACAAGCTGGGGCACCTCTTCGAGGCGATTTGATTCGAGACGTATTGCTTCGAGACGTATTGCTTCGAGACGAGGGCGAGTCCACTCCGCTGGAGTGCTGTCTCGAGATGGAAAACGGGCCCGCAGGGAAGATCCCTGCGGGCCCGTATTTCTTTCTGAAGTCGTATGCCTAGTTACAACCCGTGGTGTCGTATCCCGGGCAGTCGAGGGCGTCGTCGGTCGGGTCGATGCCACAGGTGGTGGGACCCGGCGCTGGAGGCTCGGTGCCACCGGCGAAGATGTAGTTGAGGACCGAGATCGCATCGGAGATGTCCACGCCACCGTCGTCATTGGTG
>CAYPPQ010000022.1:0-40744 GCA_964412635.1 uncultured Planctomycetia bacterium
ATGATGAACCTCCAGACGCCTCGGTGCGTCCAGGGTTCATCCTACCACTGTCGGAGGGGGGGTGCAGCGATCTCAGGCCGCTGCTTCAGGGTCTGTTTGTGGGGACCAGGCGCCCACCGTCTCGATCAACTGGTGCCCGTCGAGGTCGAGGTGCACCACCTCGAGTCCCTGACGCGATCGGAGGCTCCTGCGAAGACCGGTGTTCTCACTGCCGATGACGATGAGCGGCACCAGCAATCCCCGATCGAGCTGGAAGTCGACCAGGTCGAACTCCTCCTGCAGGCATACCCTGGCATCGACGATGATCAGGTCGTAGGCACGCTCGATGAGAACCTCGCGCACCACTTCCATCTCGGTGGTGACATCGATTTCATGGCGCTCGAACTCGAAGACATTGCGCATGGCGTAAGCGGAATCACGGTCGAGGCCGATGACGAGGATTCTGTGACGTCTCATCTTGTGCTCCTTCTGGGCACCTCCCCGGGCTCGGTGGGTCGGGAAGCGCCTACAAAGGAATAGATCGGCACGAGCACGCTACAACTTGAGGATTCTCACCGATGTGGCGTCAGAATCATGCTTCCTGACAGAAATAGGCCAGGATGCGGATGAGGGTTTCTCGCATCTCCTGACGATCGACCACCCGGTCGATGAAGCCATGCTCGAGATTGAATTCGGAGGACTGGAAGCCCTTCGGTAGATCTGCATTGATGGTCTGCTTGATGACATTCGGTCCGGCAAATCCGATCAACGCCTTCGGCTCCGCAAGAATCACATCGCCGAGGGCAGCGAAACTCGCCATCGCTCCCCCCATCGTCGGGTTGGTGAGGATACTGATGAAGAGCCCACCCGCCTCATGGAGTCGCTGGATCGCCGCCGAGGTCTTGGCCATCTGCATCAGGGAAAACATCCCCTCGTCCATGCGTGCGCCGCCCCCGGAGCCACTGACGAAGATGAAGGGCTTACCCTCTTCCCGCGCCAGTTCGATACCGCGGGCGATCTTCTCCCCCACCACCGAACCCATCGATCCCATCAGGAATCGTGAATCGCTGACCCCGAGAATCACCGGCACCTCACCGATGGCTGCGCTGCCGACGACACAGGCGTCCTTCAGACCCGTCTTCGCCTGGGTTTCATCGAGACGTTCCCGGTAGGAACGACGTGCCACGAAACCGAGAGGGTCGGCGGGAGCGAGGTCCGCAAATTGCTCCTGGAAGCTGTCTGGATCGCACAGGAGACCGATCCGTTCCTCGCTGTCGATGGGAAAGTGGAAACTGCACTCGGGACACACATTGTCCCGTTCCACCACGAGGCTGCGGTAGATCATCTTGGAACAGCCGGTGCAGCGCATCCACAGGCCGCCGGGAACATCTCTACGGCGATTGGGGCGCGGCTCTCGCTTCTCCTCGTTCATGCCACCGTCCTCCCACCACTCATCGCCTGCTTCAGTGCCGCGACGTTGGCCCTCACATCGCCGTTGTAGACCGCACTTCCGGCGACGAACACGTTGGCTCCCGCCTGCAGTGCCAGTGGCAAGGTGTCAACGGTGATCCCTCCGTCGACCTGCACCTCGAGTTGTTCCGAGCCCGCCTGGCGAATCGCAGCGATCTTGTCGAGGGGTTCCTCCATGAAGGACTGGCCGCCGAATCCAGGTTCCACCGTCATCACCAGCACCATGTCACAGGATGCCACGAAGGGAAGGACGTCTTCGACCGGCGTTGCGGGACGGATCGCCACTCCACCCTTCCTCCCTGCGGAGTGTAACTTCTCCAGCAACGGGAGAGGGTCAGGTTCCGCCTCGATGTGAAAGGTGACCATGTCACTGCCCGCCGCGATGAAATCATCGAGGTAACGGGCAGGGTCGGAGATCATCAGATGGACATCGAGATAGGCGTCGGTGGAGGATCGCAACGACTTCACCACCGGTGCCCCGATGGTCAGATTGGGAACGAAGTGACCATCCATGACATCCACATGGATCCAGTCCGCCCCCGCATCACGAACGAGATCGACCTCTTCCCTCAGTCGACTGAAGTCGCTGGAGAGGATGCTGGGAGCGAGACGGACCGGAGCAACTGGAGTGACCATGAAAAATGCCCTTTCGTATCCTCCGTGAAACTGGAGAAGACTCAGGGCATGGTAGGTGCCTGGATTGTCGAGTCAACGCAGGCCGGGTCACTGAATCGGTGTACTGCCCGGTCCAGCCTGAGAGTCCTCTTCCTGGCGGATCACTCCGGTGTGATCGAGGAAGAAAAACCTCGCCTCGGCACTTGCCACCGGATCCGCATTACACTCGTATCCCCCCACTTGCGACCCCAGATCGAAGGCGTAGCCATTACGCTGCCCGGCACCCAGTTCCTCATCGATCAGCGACGGAAACTCGGCGGACAGGTCGGAGAGGGTCCCCGGATAGGCTCCAGTCCTCAGCTTGTACTGCTCTGCAGCGGTGCTGATGGTTCTCAGAGAGCCGATGGCGGCCGCTTCACGACTCCCTGCCAGGCTCGCCAGCAGATTCGGAATCGCCATGGCGGCGATGATTGCGATGATCGCCACGACGATCATCAGTTCGATCAGTGTGAACCCTGATTCTGTCTTCTTCATGACAACCTCCATGATTCCAGATGGAGAAGTAGGGGAGGGATCGCCAGGCAATCCCTCCCCGAACTCCGAGACAGGCTAAAGTTACTGGATCGGGACCCAGGCTCCGTCGTCCACTGCAGGAGCAGCGGCAGCATTGCTACGGTAGATCACACCGGACTCGTTGACCCAGTAGTGGAATCCACCATCCGAATCAAAGGTTTCCGGGGAAGCGACACAGTCCCACGACGAAGCGGTTCCTGTGCTGTAGGTGAAGAGGTATCCCGCCTTGGCGGTTCCACCAGTGACTGCACCACCGAAGGATGAGTCGATGTAGTTCTCGGTCTCAAGCTCGGCGAGGTCGGTGGGATAATCACCGTTGATGTCACGATTGCGAGACTGCTCGCAGACGGTGCTCAAGGTACGGAGAGCGGAGACCGCAGAGGCCTCGTTGCCCGCCATCTTGGCGTTGAGCAGGTTCGGAATCGCAATGGCAGCGATGATGGCGATGATCGCCACGACGATCATCAGTTCGATGAGGGTGAATCCCTCGTTCTTCTTCAAGTTGTTCATGGTTTTTTCCTCCCATGACTGTCCCGGAGCGAGCCTAAGTAAGTGATGAAATGAAGGACCAACCGGTCCTGCCCGCAGCAGCAAGCTCTCGCTCCGACACTCACAACTGCGATGCAGGAGACACATGGCAAGTGACGGACCCAACCGGGCCGGTTGCATCAATTTCTTCTCAACTTGCTGTATGACAGAGACTTATATCAGAAGGCTGGAATCGCCTCAGGCTCCGGGAGAAGCCTCGATGTGTGAAAAAATGACACTGTGCGTCACTTCAACCCGCACAAGTTGTGTGGATGTGACCAGATTGGTCACCGGTTCGAGGGCACCACGTCGACGATCTGCAGCTGCATATGACGGCCACGGTAGTGGTTGATCCCGAGGTGGGCGAGAACCGTCAGTTCTCCACCGCCGGTCAGATCCTTGGCGCGTCCGGCGGCACGGAACCAGATGGCAGGGATCCTCACCCCGTTGCCCTGGAATGTCGCCTGGACATGTTCCTCCCCCGCCCCCACCAGTCGCGGCCGACCGTCGAGGCGCAAGCCACTGATACGAAGGATCGGGTCCCTGTTCCCCTCACCGAAGGGCGCCATCGACTGCACCGATTGTGCCAGCGACAGGTCGAGTTGTTGCGGAGTCAGGTCGAGATCGTAGTGACGAGGAGGAACCTCGTCGGAGACCTCCGGTCGCTCCTGATGGGAGGCAAGGACCTGACGCAGTTGCTCGATATGATCGGTCTTGAGGGTGACGCCCCCGGCAGCCTTGTGCCCCCCGACCCGCATCACCACCGGCTCCATCACCTCGTAGAGATCGGAGAGAGGAACTCCGGGGACACTGCGACCCGATCCCCTGGTGATCTCCCCCTCGATGGAGAGGATCCACACCGGTCGCTGCACCTGTTCCGCCATGCGAGCGGCGACGATTCCTACCACTCCAGGATGCCAGCCTTCCCTGGCGAAGACGAGCGCCCCCTGAGCGGGGTGCTGACCCTCATCCAGTTCCTTCCGGCACTCCTCGGTGACCTTGTTCTCGATCTCCTTGCGCTGTCGATTGAGGGTGGCCAGATGCTGTGCCAGTTCACGGCCCCGCTCCCGATCCTCGGTGAGCAGCAACTCGAGCGAATCATCCGCTTCCCCGATGCGGCCGGCAGCGTTGATGTGCGGTGCCAGTTTGAAGCCGATATCGACGGCATCGAGGTTGCTGCGCTTGACCCGGGTCGTTTCGATGAGGGCTTCCAGTCCTGGCCGGCGAGTCGCCGCCAGTGCCCTCAACCCGTAGCGCACGATGATTCGATTCTCTCCCACCAGTGGCACCACATCCGCCACCGTTCCCAGCGATGCGAGGGCGAGTAACTCCAGCAGCAGATCCCGCGTCCTGTCATCGACCTTATCACCACCAGCCTCTTCCCGAGCCAGTGCCCAGCACAACTTGTAGGCGACTCCCGCTCCACACAGTCCCTTGGAGGCGGAGGGTCGATCGGGACGATCGGGATGGACCAGCGGAACTCCCTCCGTCATGCGAGAGATCTGATGGTGATCGGTGACGATCACCTCGAGGCCCAGTTCCTGCGCCCGCTCCAGCGCTTCCACATCATTGGACCCGCCGTCGACGGTGACGATGAGGTCGACCTCTTCTTCGGCAAAGGCATCGACGATTGCCGGGTGCATCCCGTATCCGTCTTTGACTCGATTGGGAAGCTTGTGAATCACCTGCGCTCCGAGATGCTTCAACATCTCCAGCAGGATCGCCGTCCCGCTGATGCCGTCCGCATCGTAATCCCCGAAGACGGCGATCTTGCCCTCCGCATCCCGCACCGCCAGGATCATGTCGACGGCGATGTCGATGTCAGGAATCTCATCGGGAAGCAGCAAGTCCATCATCTTCGGCTGCAAGAATGCAGCGGCATCTTGTGCGGATTCTATTTTTCTCTGGATCAACATGCAGGCGACGAGTGGGTGGATCTTCGCCTCTTCGGCGAGGCGAGAGGCCGCCTCCTGGTCAAAGGACAGCGGTAGCCACGGCCTGCGCTGGGTGCCCGTTGGCGATTTCAAATCGTCTCCGTTTCACCGACCAGATCACCCTGTTGCGAACGAAGTACCGCTACCGCTCGTCGGAAGATGGAGAGCCCCAGGGGGACTGGCAAATCGGATTCCGACGGAATCTCGCCATCGGAACGGATGCGCATCCATGTCGGATGATGTTCCGGACGCACGAAGCGTTCCGGATGAGGCATCATACCGAGCACCCTGCCATCCGGTGACAGAACCCCAGCGATGGCTCCGTAGGAGCCGTTGGGATCATCGGGATAACTCGCCGCCGAACCATCGCTACTGCTGTAACGAAATGCCACTTGCGAGTCGGGAAACTCGGCTCCGGTCTCGTCGGGGAACCACTCGAAACGTCCCTCTGCATGAGCCACCGGGATGAAGTAGCGTTGCCCCGGTTCGAACCATGGGCACTCGCGGTTGCCCGCCTGCAGGTGAACCCAGCGGTCCTCGAAACGACCCGATCGATTCCACAGCATCGCCGCCTCTCCCTCCCCTGCCGGGAGCAATCCGAGGCGAACCAGCACCTGAAAACCGTTACAGATGCCGATGACGAGTCCCCCACCATCGACGAAGTTGTGCAGGTGAGTGCGTAATCGTTTCTCGAGGATGTGTGCCATCACCGCCCCACTTGCGACATCATCACCGAAGGTGAAACCACCGGGAAAAGCCAGCAGCCCCGCCCTCTCAAGGATGGAGGGATCACGACTCAGCGCGTTGACGTGCACCGACTCGACCTGCGCTCCCGCCAGTTCCAGGGCGTGAACCGTCTCGCGATCACAGTTGGTCCCCGCCGCTCTCAGGACCAGAGCCAGGGGCGCATCGTTCTTCACGGGGTCGGCCATGTTGCCTCCAGGCTACTCTTCCAGATCGACTTCAACTCCTCGACACTCTTCTCGATGCAGGTGGTGTCGCCACTGCGAACACGCAGGATTCCCTCCGAGTTGGTCTCGCCGATGCACCTCACCGGAATCTCGCGAGCCGCCGCCACCTCGACGATCTCATCCACATCACTGGCCCTCACTTCTGCCAGGAACCGGTGTGGCCCCTCACCGAAGAGGGTCGTATGAAGATCAGCGGCGCCTCCGGCGACATCGAGATCGATTCCCAATCCGCCTCCACCGAACGCCATCTCTGCGGCAGCCACCGCAAGGCCACCGTCGGAGAGGTCGTGCAGGGCACGCATCTTGCCCTCGACGATCCACATCCTCATCTGCTCCAGAAGCTGCGGTCCCAGCCGTGCATCGAAGGGAGCGGGAATCCCCCCTGAGCCTGCCAGTAGCATCTGCAGGAGGCTGCCAGGATTTGCCCCCTCGGGACCGAACAGCATCATCTTCGAGGAGCAATCCTTGAGATCGGAGCCCGGCACCCGCAGCGGACCGGAGGTGATGGAGATCGCCGACACCAGCAGTACCGGGGGGATCGACCGTGATACACCACCGGAACGGTAGGTATTGTGGAGCGAGTCCTTGCCGGAGATGAAGGGGGTTCCGTAGGCACGGGCAGCATCGGCAGCTCCTCGTGAGCACTCGACGATCTGACCGAGGATTTCAGGGTCCTTCACATCTCCCCAGGCGAAGTTATCGAGCAGTGCGGATCGCTCGAGACTCCCCCCCGAAGCGATGCTGTTGCGCAGCGCTTCGTCGACGGAGTGACACGCCATCTGGTAGGGATCGACCTCGCCCATCCCCAGCGCCAGGCCACAAGAGACCACCACCTGGTAGGAACCATCCCGCAGCGGATCGAGGGCACAACCATCCATCGGAGCATCCCGGTCCGCCCCTGCCAGCGGACGCAGCGTCATCCTTCCCTGCACCTCGTGATCGTACTGACGGATCACCGGTTCCTTGGAGGCGACGTTGCCATCGGCTAGGAGCAGTTCGAGAAGATCGCCTGCATCACGCCCTCCCACGACAGCGGGCATCTCCGGTCGAGGTTGTGGCGGAATCGACACCCGCACATTGTCGGGACGCCCTCCGTGCAGGAACTGGACGTCCAGTTCCCCCATCAACTCGCCGTGGTGGAACAGCTTCAAGTTGCCATCGCCACGGAACTCGCCGAGAACTGCGCTCTCGACCTCTTCTTCCGCAAGGATCTCCTCGATTCTCGCAAGCTTTTCAGGATCGACGGCAAACACCATTCGTTCCTGCGCTTCGCTGATCCACACCTCGGTGGGACCGAGTCCCGCATACTTGATGGGAGCACGGTCGAGGTGGACATCGGCACCGGTGGTCTCCCCCATCTCACCGACCGCACTGGAGAAGCCTCCGGCTCCGCAATCGGTGACCGATCGACACAGATTCTCATCGCGGATTCGCATCAGGGCATCGAGGACCTTCTTCTCCTCGAGAGGATTACCGATCTGTACCGCTCCGGAGGAGACCTCTTCCGAGTCCTCCGTCAGTTCCCTGGAGGAAAAGGTCGCGCCGTGGATTCCATCGCGGCCGGTACGTCCTCCCACCGCTACCACCAGATCGCCGGGGAGCACCTCTTTTTCGACATGTTCCTTGCGCATCAGGCCGACCGATCCGCAGAAGACCAGGGGATTGCCGACGAAGCCGGGGTGGAAGTGGATCGCTCCGTTGGCGGTCGGGATTCCCATCCGGTTGCCGTAATCTCGAACCCCGGAAACCACCCCCTTCAGCAATCTCCTGGGGTGCAGGGTTCCGCTGGGCAGATCCTCTCGAGGGGTATCTGTGGGAGCGAAGCAGAAGACATCGGTATTGAGGATGGGACGGGCACCGACCCCGGTGCCGAGGGTGTCGCGAATCACCCCACCCACTCCGGTGCCGGCTCCCCCGTAGGGCTCCAGGGCACTGGGATGGTTGTGCGTCTCGACCTTGAAGGAGACCCCCCACTCGTCATCGATGCCGATGACTCCCGCATTGTCGCGGAAGATCGACCAGCACCAGGGGAGATCCAGTTCGCGGGTAACCCGGAAGATGGTGTCTTTCAGCAGATTTTTGTAGCGCAGATCACCGTGTTCGACCGCTCCGGTGAGCGTCTTGTGGCAGCAGTGTTCTGACCAGGTCTGCGCGATCGTCTCCAGTTCGATCTCGCTCGGCTCGCGACCTTTCTCGCGGTAGTGATCCCGGATCGCCTTCATCTCTGCAAGGTCGAGACTCAATCCCCCATCGTCACTGATTCGCATCAGTTCCTCATCGGAGACTTCCATGAGGGAGATCTCGACTCTTCCCTGTCCGTGTGATGGGAACTCACGAAATGGATCGGGAACCCGTTCCGCTTCTCCTCCACCGAAGGAACTCCACTCGTCGACGATTCCATTTCCAAGTCGACTCGCCAGACCATCGAGGAACTGCGGAGTGGTGTCGACTCCGCCGAGCCGGTAACGGCGTGCGCTGCGAACCTGGCACGATTCCCGGGTGAAACCAGACTCTGCCATGGCATGGAGTACACTCTGCGAGACTGGATCCATCACTCCAGGTCTACGCTGAACGACGATCGCTGCCTCCTCCTCCGAACGCTCGGGGAACTCGACTCCCTCCTCGACCACCGCTCGACACGCCGGAGATCCCGCCAGGAATTCCCGTGCAAGCGGTTCGATCCGTGCCGCATCCTCCGCAGCCACCTTGAGGTAGAAGACCGGATCAGCAGCGAGCCGATCGCCGCTTCGGGGAGGACGACCGATGGAGGTGAGGGCATCGCACAACTCATGATCAGGACTCGGATTTGGATCCCGATCGTGAATGATGGTGACTGTATAGGTCGAGTTCATCGAAGCTCCTGAGCGGATGGGACCCACGGCGAGGGTCGGTAAGTGGAGATTGTGCAGCCATGGGGCCCGCCGAGCAACCATACCGGAGCACTGGCTCTGTGACCGCATGGACCTTAGGATGCCTCTCCACAACCGACGGGGAAAGGCACCGATGGAGAATGAATCCAGCGCACACGGACTCGACTTCGAGGCTCCCATCGTGGAACTCGAGAATCGTATCTCCGAACTGCGAACCTTCTCGGAAAGCTCGGAGATCGACCTCTCCGGTCAGCTGGAGGAGTTGCAGAGGAAGTGCGAGGAGAAGAAACGCGCCATCTATTCACACCTGAATCCGTGGCAGCGGGTCCAGATCGCACGCCATCCTCAACGGCCACTGACCAGCGATTACATCAAGGGGTTCGTCACTGACTTCCTCGAATTGCATGGAGATGGCGCCTATCGTGATGATCCAGCCATCGTCACCGGTCTCGGCAGAATTCGAGGTCGTAAGGTGATGATCGTCGGCCATCGCAAGGGCAAAACGAACCCGGAGAAGGTCGCCTGTAACTTCGGCATGCCTCACCCCGAGGGATACCGCAAGGCGATGAAGAAGATGCGCCTGGCGGAAAAATTCAACATTCCCATCGTCTGCTTCATCAACACTGCCGGAGCGTTTCCCGGCATCGAGGCGGAAGAACGGGGCCAGGCATTCGTCATCGCCAAGAATCTGCAGGATATGGCTTCGCTGCGTGTCCCGGTGGTGGCGGTGGTGATCGGTGAGGGAGGAAGTGGTGGTGCCATCGGAATCGGTGTCGCCGATCGCATCCTGATGCTGGAGAACTCCTACTACTCCGTCATCTCTCCCGAGGGTTGCGCTGCCATCCTGTGGAAGGATGCCAGCCATGCTTCACGAGCGGCGGAGATCCTCAAGCTGACCAGTGAGGATCTGTCCTCCTTTGGCATCATCGACGAGGTCATCACCGAACCACTCGGCGGCGCACATCGGGATAGTCACGAGACGATTCAAAAGGTCGAGGAGACGATCCTGCGACACCTCGACCAGATCAGTGATCTCGATCCGGACCAGCGCAAGGAACAGAGATTCCAGAAGTACATGGAGATCGGCCGCTTCGCCGATCAACAGCAACAGAGCATCGAGGACCGCCAATGATCGAGCTTTTCTGGGTCGGCGGCCCCATCTTCATGCTACCGCTGCTGATCGCCTCGATCCTGGTGGTGACCATCGCCATCGAGCGGTTCCGTCGCTTCCGTGCCGCCACCGTCGACTACGACTGGTTCATCGAGGAGGTTCGAGAAGCGGTGCGCAGCGGCGGCGTCGCCTCGGGAACCGAGGTCGCAAGGGATGTTCCAGGACCGATTGCCGCCGCATGGAGCGCAGGTCTCGGGGCTCATCGATTCCCGCTGGCAGTTCTTCGTGAACGGATGGACTCCGTCTCCATCGCCGAGGTGCAGAGACTGGAACGATTCCTGCCGGTGGTCGGCATGATCGCCCAGGTCGCTCCTCTCATCGGAATCCTCGGTACCGTGTGGGGAATGATCGGCTCCTTCGAAGGGGTCGCAGGCGGACTCGCCAGCGGCTCTGGAATCGACGGGGAGATGCTGGCCAACGGAATCGGCCAGGCGCTGGTCACCACGGCGTTCGGACTGACCGTTGCAATCCCCGCCACCCTTCTCCACCACTGGTTCAGTCATCGTGTCGATGGGTTCATCGCACAACTGGAGAGATCCCGTGCGGACGTGGTGGAAATCCTCAGTAGCCAGGCCTCCCGCAAGAAAAGTTCCAGGACGATTGCAGCGGTCGAGGAGTCCACTGCATGAGTGGCCCTGGAGTTCCTTCTCGGCTGCGCCGACGACGGTTGTCACCTCGCTGGGGTGACTCCCTCGCTCCACTGCTCGATGTCATCTTCCTGCTGGTGATCTTCCTGCTCGTGTCGGCCCGATTCGATCGCACCCGCACCATCGAGGTCGATCTGCCCTCCGCCCGGGGGGAAACGGCGCTGCAGAACGATGCGGTGGAGCCGCTGGTCCTGGTGCTGCTCGCCGATGGACAGTTGCGCTGGCGAGGTGAAACGGTCGCACCGGGGCAACTCACCGGCAGGCTCGACCAACTGCCCCCTGAGGATCGCCTGAGACCCTTCACGGTCCAGGCAGACAGGACAGTTCCCCTGGAAGCGGGGATCCAGTTGCTGGAACTGCTGCGCATCCTCGGCTGGAGCCAGGTCGAATTCGAAGTATCCGGGACTCCAGAGGGGGTCGGAATCCTTGAGAATCCGGCCTCGGAACCTTAGGATCGATGAAAGAAATGAGTCTCCAGAGACCCCCTACCCCCCCTTTCCACCTCGGGAGGAGTTGCGATGGCCATCGCTACTGATGAAACAAGTGTCACATCCTACGTCCCAGGGCGTTCACCGATCGGGACCCTGTGCCTGATCTTCACCCTCGCCTGCGGGCTCATCTTCTCCGGCTGCGGAGGCGGTGACTCTTCCTCAGAGGGAGGAGATGGAGGTTCTGGTAGTTCCGACGAGATCGTCACCCAGGTGGAGGAGATGCTGGAAGAGATCGACGGCCTCATCGCAGAGTCGAAGCAGGCCAATGCCGAGAAGTACAAGGCCTCCGACATGGAAGCGGCGCTCAAGCTGGTCACCAAGGCGAGGGATTACCTCGCCGATGACAACGCCAAGCGCGCCCGTACCACCGCACGTAGCGCCAAGCGAAAGCTGGAATCGGTCATCGAGGGTGCACAGAAGGTCTCCGCCCAGATGAAATCGGTGGAAGAGAAACTCACCGAGTACGATGCCAAGCTGAAAGAGATCACCGAACTGGGAGCGGACAAGTTCGCCGCCTCCGAGATGGAGGGTGCCCTGAGATCCTATGACAAGGCTCAGGGTTACATCAGTGCCGGCAAGGCGAGCAGTGCCAAGAAGTACCTCGGTTATGCCATCTCCGATCTCGACCGGGCCAAGGAGGAGTTCCAGAAGAGCGTGACCTCCCGCAAGTCCGCCGATGACGAGAAGACTCTGATGGCAGAGAAGCGACAGGAAGCCCTCGATGCGGGTGCAGAAGAGAAGGCTCTCCGCGATCTGGAGTACGCAAAGGATGTGGAGCGACGAGGAGATCAAGCCTACGGTCGAAATGACTTCGATTCCGCAGCTCGTTGTTACCGCGACGCAAAAAATGGTTACATCGGCGCCATCGAGGTGGCGAACCGTCCATCGAATCCCATCGCCGGCAGCAATGGCAACGGCGGTGGTGTCCGCCAGCCGGACCACACCGGTGGTGGCCAGGTGGACGACGCACCGGGCATCGATGACATCAATATCCCCGACATCGGCAGCGGCGGAGATCTCGACCTGACCTCCGGCCTGGCTGGACTGTTCCATGGATCCGCCGAGTACAACGCGACCAAGGGATCGCTGCGACTCAACTGGGCCGATGGCACCGAGCTGGAACAGGATATGAAGCAACTGCTGGGAGATCCTGCCAATACCATCTTCGAAGGAGATGAGGGTGTCGGTCAGGGCCAGGATGGCTCCTACGTCATGGCGGGAAACACCAAGGGTTACTGGATCGTCAACTCTTCCTTCGAGGACGGGGTACGAATCCGCGCCAAGGTGCTCTTCCAGCTCCTCATCGACAAGCCCAGTTTCGAGATCCTTCTGATGTCGGATGGGGGTCAGGACTTCTACGCCGCCTCCTACGGAGCCCACGCCAAGGTCTACAAGAACGGCCTGCCGGTGGGACAGATGAGTAGCCCGCTCCAGGCCTACAAGAAGAACCCCAAGGACTGGGTCCAGAAACGGGAACCCTACGAGTTCGAATTCATCTACTACAAGCGTGGTGAAGATAAGGGGATCCTCGAGGCAAAGATCAACGGTGAGACCACCGTCAAGTTGAAGACCGATCGATTCCGCAAGGGTTTCCCGGGGATCCGCTGGAATGACACCAAGTTCATCATCCAGGAACTGGAGGTCTCCGGCCTGGTCGACGAGGAGTGGGCCAAGGAGCGTCTCAAGTCGGCGGCGGAAGGAACCCTCGACGAGGGCTCCGACACTGACATCGATTTCTAGCCACCGGAATTCGTGACGGAGGATCCGCCCGATGAAGAAGACAGTCCTCAATGATGCCCACCAGCGGCACGGAGCCCGACTCGTGGAGTTTGGCGGATTCGAGATGCCGGTGTGGTACTCGGGTCTCACCGAGGAGCACCATGTCGTGCGCAAGCAGGCGGGTGTCTTTGACCTGTGCCACATGGGACGCTTCGAGATCGTTGGTGCCGATCCAATCGCTGCCCTCGATAAGGTGGTGACCCAGGATGTCGCCAGCATGAAGAAGGGGCAGGTCCGCTACTCCCTCGTCTGTAACGATGAGGGCGGCGTCCTCGACGACATCCTCATCTATCGCCTGCCCGACCGGCTGTGGCTGGTGGTCAACGCCGGAAACCGCAGCAAGTTACTCTCCTGGTTCGATCAACGGTTGCAGGGTGCTGAAGTCATCGACCATAGCGAGAGCCTCGCCATGGTGGCGCTGCAAGGTCCCCTCGCCTGTTCACTGCTGGTCCCACACATCGAGCGAGCTGGCGGTCGGGAACTGGCCGATCTCGGCTACTACCGCATCGCCAGGGCAACGGTCAACTTGACCGGTTCAGCCGTCGACGGATGGATCTCTCGTACCGGCTACACCGGCGAGGATGGATTCGAGATCTACCTGCCGTCGCAACACGCCGAAGCGACCTTCGATGCACTGGTCCAGCTCTCTGACGAGGTACAGCCGTGTGGACTCGGTTGCCGCGACACCTTGCGACTGGAGGCAGGAATGCCTCTCTACGGACATGAGCTCGCCGAGAACCTCGACCCCATCGGTGCCGGACTCTCCTTCGGAGTCGCCCTCGACAAGGAGGGTGGATTCATCGGCCAGCAGGCACTGCGCACCATCGCCGCCCACGGCCCCACTCAGAATTTGCGGGGTTTCGTGGTGGAAGGGCGTCGACCGGCGCGGCAGGGGGCGACCATCCTGCACGGTTCAGAAGCGGTTGGAGTGGTGACCAGCGGTTCTCCTTCCCCGACCCTGGGGGTCTCCATCGCCTGTGGATACATTTCCAGCGAGGTTTCCGAGGAGGCACTGCTGGAGGTGGATCTACGGGGAAAAACAGCACCGTTACGACCCCATCCTCTCCCCTTCTACCGGCGCAGCACCGAGACCGCCTGATTTTCTGGCTCCAATCGATATCGCTTCCCCCTTGCACTGAAGGCGAGTCTCGATCATATTTCGCCGCAACGGGGACCATCACCCCCGTTGCTTCCAGTCCTAGTGACTGGTTCGATCGGAAGGAAAACCACTGCCATGAACGAAGTCCCAGGAGACCGCAAGTACCTCTCCTCTCATGAATGGGCCAAGGATGTCGACGGTGTCATCGTCGTCGGTATCTCGGAGCACGCCGCACACGAACTGGGTGAACTGGTCTTCATCGAGCTTCCCGCAGAGGGAGACGAAGTGAAGTTCGACAGTTCCTTCGGGGAGATCGAATCGGTCAAGGCGGTCAGCGAGCTGAACTCACCAGTCAGTGGCAAGGTTCTCGAGATCAACAAGTCATTGCTCGACAACCAGGAAGCGATCACCTCGTCCCCCCATGACGACGGATGGATGATCAAGGTCGCTCCCGCAGACGAGTCCGGTCTCGATCGATTGTTGAACCCTGAAGAGTACGAATCACAGCTGTCCGGTTCTTGACCGGAAGATCTCGGTAGCCCACTGCGAGGATTCTCGCCATGAACGCTGGCTCCTATCAACTGCTGGCACCGGAGGCGATGTCCGCTGCGGCGAACATGGCACTCGACGATCTGCTGCTCGAAACTCCCGGCTGGTTCCTGCGTCGCACCGTGTGGGAGCAACCGTGTGTCACGCTCGGACGCTTCCAGAGCTGGCCCGATCGTTTCACCACTGCTTCCGGGCGCGAGGTGTCCCTTCATCCCTGCGGCGCTGAAGATGCACCGCACGGTTCCCTCGATACGGTGAGACGTATCAGCGGTGGAGGTGCCATCCATCATGGCGATGACCTGACACTGGCCATCGCTGGGGACTGTCCCGGCACCGTCTTCACCACGCGAAATCCCCGACAGGTGGCGCAAAAAACATCGCAGTTGATCGCACAGTTGTTCGCGAATCGAGCGACGGTGCGAGGCGGATCCACCGACGAACAGGCGATGAAATCGATCCCTGACTGCTTCCAGCGACTCTCCCCCAGCGATGTGGTGGTGGCAGGAAAAGACGGTCCCATCAAGGCGGGCGGTCTCGCCCTCGCCTTCCGTGATGGAAGGGTGCTGATCGAGATCAGCCTGCGCCGCGATCTTCTCGATGCGGACCCACAGCAGGATCTACCCCGACTGGAGCAACTGGGAGAGAGGCTGGGACTGACCCTCGATCGGTACTGGCAGGGAACGATCCCCAACATCATCAGCGACCGGTTACAGGATCGGATCGACGAGAGGTTTCGATCTACAAGCTGGAACCTGGGTCAGCGGTACTGACCCTCTTCTTCCGAGCGAACCTGCCACCAGTCCCGGAGAGATTGCACATCCCGGACGATCTGCTTTCGCAACGCCTCCAGCGAATCGAAACGGCGCTCTCCCCGCAAGCGCCTGTGCAGTTGCACGTCGATGGTACTTCCGTAGAGATCCCCCTCGAATCCATCGAGATGTGCCTCCAGTCGATCGAGTTCGGGATCGAAGGGTGTGCCCTCCGGTGCCTCGGGAGTCCCGAAGGTGGGACGGCGACCGATGTTGATGGCAGCAGGCCAGCACAGCTGGTCTCGAGATCCGTCATCGCCCGACAACAATACTGCTCCGAGATAGACCCCCACCGGTGGCACCAGCACCGGTCCAGGATCGAGATTGGCGGTGGGGAAGCCGATGGTACGCCCCCGTTGATCGCCGAGGATCACCTCACCCCTGAGGGAGTAGGGTCTTCCCAGCAAGCGCAGTGTCCGGGCCAGATCTCCATCGAGTAGTGTGTTGCGCACCACCGATGAACTGACCGCTTCCCCCTCCAGC
Source organism: uncultured Planctomycetia bacterium (assembly GCA_964412635.1). Lineage (GTDB taxonomy): Bacteria > Planctomycetota > UBA8108 > UBA1146 > UBA1146 > QNYK01. Next base: position 15,969 of record CAYPPQ010000022.1, read on the forward strand.
AGTAACGGGGGTGAGATTTGCAATTCGAAAGGGAGATCATCCATCGCCCGCAGGTACTCGGCATCTCCCCGGGCACCCTGGCCAAATGCAGAATCGAATCCCATCAGCAGATGGTGAGTTGCTACCGCTTCCTTCAGCACCTCCTCGATGAATCGTTCGGGACTCCAGCGAGAGAGTTCTTCATCGAAGGGCAATACCAGAACCACCTGTACTCCCGCCTCGGCGAGTAGTTCCAGTCTCCGATCGAGCGGCGTCAACACCGCGGGAGCCATCCCTTCCACCACCCTCTTGGGGTGGGTCGAGAAGGTGATCACCATCGAGGTTCCATCGACCTCTTCACTCCAGCGAAGAAGGTCCTCAAGCAGCGAAGCGTGACCCCGGTGATACCCATCGAAGAAACCGATGGTACAGACGGGCCGGACCACCTCGGTGGCGGCGAGTTCCGCCAGGCCGTGAAGAATCTTCAATCGCCACCCTCCCGATCTTCCCACTTCTGCTTCAGTTCTCGCAGTTCGGAGTTCACGGCGATGCGTTTGAGGGTCGAAACTCGTGCGGTGATGAGGATTCCATCGAGGTGATCGGTTTCATGCTGGATACAGCGGGCGAGCAAACCGTCCGCCTCCAGCTGGAATGGTTGTCCATCGATGTCGGTGGCCTTGACGCGGATTCCCGGGTGGCGATCGACGGTGAGACGGATTCCTGGCAGGCTGAGGCAGCCCTCCTCATCCGCCTCCTGGTCGCCGGGGATCGTCTCGATGTGGGGATCGATGAAGACCATCTCGGCGCCAGAATCTTGTGAATCTCCACACACGTTGAGAACGAAGGCGCGTACACCCCACCCCACCTGGGGAGCCGCCAGACCGATCCCCTGGTGCTCGTACATCAGCTCGAACATCCGCTCGAGACACGCCTTCGCCTGTGGATCGGGAGGCCCCAGAGGCTGGCATCTGCGCTGCAGTTGCGGATCGGGGTAGATTCTGAGGAAAAGATCTGCCGCTGCCGGTGTCGAGACCGGAGAACCGGGAGATCGAGGCGATGGTGGTGTCAATGGCCCTCCCTGCTCCTTCATCGTCTCTCCGAGGGGTCCAGATCGCCCTGGCGATCCCGGCAAGATCCTATCACACTGGCACCGGGCGGCCACCGCTCCAAGTGCAAATCCTGCCCGGAGATATTGACCATTCAGGTACTCCCGGGTACTCTCCGGGGTTTCCGGGGATGCCCGTCTGGGGCCGGTCAAGAATCGTTGCGTCCGTCTCGAATCGGAGGTCGGTTTTCTCGACCTCTCTCCCCCGGAGGAGTCCTAAACTTGTTCATTCCAGTCCTGCGGGACCGGAATCATCGATGGTCGGAGAATAGGGTAATGGCAGCAGCAGACAACTTCTTCTCGAAGGCTGATCAGGCACTCAAGAAGCGGAACTATGACTACGCCATAGAACTGTACCAGCAAGGCCTTCAGATCGATCCGGACCGGGTAGAGGAACGGATGCGATTGAGGCAGGCACAGATTCGTCGCATCCTCGACAAGGGCGGAAACACCCAGGGTGGTGCCGGCGTCATGTTCAAGAATGGAATGCTACTGGCTTCCATCAAGAAACTCGGGCTTCAGAAGAAGCACGAGGAACAGATCATCGAGATCGAGAAGTTCCTCTCGGTGGCTCCCCAGAATGCCGGGCAGTTGTTTCTTCTCGCCGAGGCCTTCCTCGCCACCGATCGCACCGAGAGTGCCAGGCAAGCCTACAGCGAGGTCACCGACAACGACCCTGGTAATACCGACGCGTGGAAAGCCCTCGGTCGTATCTACGAGGGAGAGAAGAAACTCGATGAAGCCATCGAGTGCTGGGAACGCGTCCGAGCTGCAGCACCCGACGACGCCGAAGCAGGCAAGGCGGTTCGAAATCTCTCCGCTGCTCAGATGCTGGCGAAGACGGAGGAGCGCAAGCAGGAGGGTGACGGATCGTTCCGCGACCTCCTCAAGAGTGAGGAAGATTCCGCCAAACTGGAGCAAGCTGCTTCCATCATCCGTACCGCAGAGGATGCCCGATCGGCGGTGGACATCGCCCGGGAAAAGGCGGAAGCAGAGCCGGACAACTCTCGACTGTGGCGTGACCTCGGCGACATCCAGGCGAAAGCCCGTGATTTCGACGGTGCCAGGGCCTCCTACGAGAAGGCCAAGGAGGTCAATCCTCAGGATATGTACGCATCCGACAAGCTCGGTTCCCTGCGCGAAGCGATCTTCGTCGATCGTATCGAGATCCTGCGCCAGAAAGCAGACGCAGGAGACGCCGCAGCGGCCACCGAGATGGCACAGGCGCAGTCGGAACAGAAGGAATTCCTGGTGGAGGACTACTCCCGCCGCGTCGTCGACCACCCCACCGACTTCGGACTCAAGTTCCGTTTCGGGGAGTTGTTGTCGGAAGCAGCACGCTGGGATGAGGCCATCGCCCAGTTCCAGAACGCCCGCAAGGACCCCAAGTTTGTTACCGGATCGACATACATGATCGGCAAGGCCTTCTATCACAAGGACCTGTTCGATCTCGCCATCAAGGAATATGGAGCGGCACTGGAACAGATCACCGAAGCTGACAGCGAACTCGCCAAGTCAGTTCGTTACGATCTGGCGGTGGCGTACGAGAAAAAAGGTGAGAGTCCCAAGGCTCTCGAGTACCTGGAAGAGATCATGTCGGTGGATATCAGTTTCCGCGACGTCTCCCAGAAAGTGACTGAAATCCGCAGTGCTCTGTAGAGCACCGCAGGAAGAAGAGGAATATGCCGAATAACGCATCGACGAGAAAAAGACTGCGCCAGGACACTCAACGCAACCTGCGCAACCGCATGACCAAGTCAGAGATCCGTACCCTCACCAAGAGGGTGGTTGCCGCCGTCGAGGCGGGCGAGGCGGATGCCGCCCGTGATCTGGCAAAGGTGGTGCAGGCGAAACTGGATCGAGCTGCCAAGAGTGGCACGATGCATTCCAACACCGTGGGCCGACGCAAATCGCAACTTCATCGAACTCTTGCCAAACTGAGCTGATACGCCTAGACTCCTTCGCGAGATCCACGATCAACGATCAGGAGATCCTTGCGGCCAGGTAGCTCAGTTGGTAGAGCACTGCACTGAAAATGCAGGTGTCGGCGGTTCGAATCCGCCCCTGGCCACATTTCGATATACATCACCCCGCCGGGTCTCACGATCCTGCGGGGTTTTTCTTTTGATCGGGCGGATCCCCCTTGCTGGCGATGCAAGCCGCGATGGATCCGAGTCCCGCCGCCAGAACTATAGGGACCACATGTTCCCAGGTGCCGGTGAAATCGAATCGGGTGCCAGGTTTGATACTGATCACCGCAGCGAAGATGAGTATCAGACACCCGATCACTGCAAGGAGAACACAGCCCCACAGCAGTAGCACCAGAACCCAGCGCGATGTGGGTGACCCCTGAAGGGCGAGAGCGATCGAGCACAAGCCGATGGCCAAGGCGCTGGCGATGGGAGGGAGCGGATTGACACGATGGATATGGCCATCCGTGGAACCGATACTCGCCAAAAAAAACACACATGAAAGCACACCGATGAAGACGCAAAGAAACACCAGGACTCTCCGTGCAATTTTCTTCTGTCTCCTCCATGGCTGAAATCAGTATGTGTTCTGTGCCCAAAAGGGAAGCAACTCAGGCGGTGGTGGCGAGGGCGGGAACTTCCCCCACCAGTTGGTTCCACTCCGACTCGCCGAGACCGGAAGCGATCCACTGGCTCAGCACCGGCAGGAACTCCGGGGGAACCCCGGCGATCATATTCTGAGCCACACAGACCCGATCGGCCGCATCGATGTGGGTGAACCACCACGGCATCATCTCCTGCATGAACTCCGGTGCGCAGAACTCCATGATCCTGCCGTCGAGGGCCCAGATCTCGGCCGCCTCGAAGTGTTCCATCATGGCAGGCATCACCTTCTCCTCTTCCTCGGAGAGGTGTGCAAGAAGCAGTTCTTGCAATCTCTCCAGGTCCGCCGAGATGTCGGCGGAACTGCCTCCGGCCAGTGCCGTGACGAGGGATTCGATTTCACGGTGCTGGTCGACGCTGGCTCCCGTCGAACCGGGAGCGCGCTCCTCCAGTGGTGGAAAGAAGAGCACGTCTTCCAGTTCCGAGTGCTTCTCGAGGATCCTTGCGAAGCGGGGGAAATCGCTGGCGAACAGTTCCTCTCCACCGGCGATGATTCTGGCCAGATCCCGACGCAGGGCGCGATGGACGTAGACGAAGTTATCCGCTACTGCAGCATATTTCTCCGGGTCATACATCGATGTTTCCTCTCCCAGGGGATTCACACCATCCGGTGATCAAAGACTCGACATCAACGTTTTCTTGTCCCAGTAGGAACGGATACTCGAGATCAATCCATCCGGGTTGACGGCGAAGACGGAGACCCCCTCGAAGGTGAGTTCCTTGTCCTTTGTGCGCAATTTCGCGACGCCGGTCCACCTCACGGCGGCCTCGTTGCCTGCCACGAACATGTCGTCCTCGGTAAGGGCCATCTTCTCGAAGAATCCAGAGAGAGCCTTGAAGTAGTTGGTCGACTTGTCACGAACCAGCAGCGGCGGTGTACCGACCGGATCCCAGCTCAGCGCATCGTCGCTGAACAGATCGAGCAGTTCATCGACCTGCATGTTGCGCAGGCACGAGAAGTAGCCCCCCACCACCTCGGCGACCTGCTCCTTGCTCAGTGTCTCGGGTGCCGCCGACTTCGGTGCCTCGGGAGGGTTGTCTCCCAGGTACTGCTCCTTGATAGCGTCGATCTCCGCATCATCCACCGGAGGACCCACGTGTGATGGCGCATGTTCCGCAACGTACTCTCGCAGGTGCTCGGGAAGATCGTCGTAGGAGTTGATGCGAGCCGCAGTGGTCTGCATGAATCCGTCCCCCATGCCGGCAAAGGCAGGAAGGGTTCCATAGCGATTCATGACCATGACATCGGGCACACCCTTGGCAGTGGAGCCGTTGTAGGCCTCGTTGAACCACACCTTGCCGATGGGGGTCTCGACCTCCCCGTACAGCGTCCAGTAGAAGAAGGTGGTGGCACCGGAACGCTGGGCGAAGACCTTGTCGTTGCTGACCCGTGCCAGTCCGTAGTGGCCATCCTGGTGCGGGCCGCTGAGTCCCTCGGTGTGAATCACCAGGCGACGATCCTTCAGCTCGAATCGGGCCAGGATGTACGGATACTCCCGGATGATGTGACGGCCATCTTCTTCCTGGAGGATTTCACCGCTGTCGGGGTCGCGATAGATCACGATGGTACGGCACATCGCTTCCGCTACGTTTCCATCCATCTTCACGAGCCGGTTGCTCACCAGCGCCTCGACTCCTGCGATCAACTCACCGCCGGGCTGGCGGTACAGTTTTCCAACGCTGTGGTAGTAGATCGGCTCTCCATCTCCAACGTCGAAGGAGATGAATTCTTTAAAGGTATCGGGGTCGAAGCCATGATCCGCATCCTCAGCGGCTGTCTCGCCGCCCATGCTCACGATTTCCATATTTTTCTTCTCTCGTTCTAAGCCTAGGCACCTTTTCGCCTATTAGAACGCATGGGAAGGAAGTTCGCGAGGGTGCGAATCCAGCTTCCCTCCAGCTCCTCGAAGAGGCCCTGGTTGAGAGCGAAAACCTGCTTGGCTTCGTCGATGATTTCCTGAGCCCGATCTTCGGAGAGAGGCAGTTGATCGAGACGACTTCTGTACTCATTCTTGAAGACCCTCGCCTTCTCGATCTCATCGAAATCGAAGAAGCGCAGTCCGTCACGACCTTCCATTCCGAGGGACCGACGGGCGATCTTCGAGATCACCTGGCCACCGGAGAGATCACCGAGGTAGCGGGTGTAACTGTGGGCGACGAGCAATCCCGGGTCATTCTCTCCCAGCCAGTGAATGCGATCGATGTACTCCTGACGCGCGGAAGTCATGCGCACCTGACTCCTCCAGTCCTCTCCGTAGAGGTACTCGAGATCCCGTTCCAGGACTGCCTTACGGTTGAGTTGCGTGAAGTAAATCTGCCCCACCAGAGGGTGATCCTTGTGGCGCTCCAGTTCCTCTTCCAGCGCTTCGTAGACGAGGTACATCCCGGCCTGCATGTTGCCGAAACTCTCCAGGCTCATGACGCCCTTGAGGATTCCCTTGACGAAGTTGGTGGATTCAACGAATCGGTGCGCCTGGGCGGTCTCGGTACGGAGTCTCCTGGAGAAGGTGATCTCTTCCTCACCATTGGAGGTGGCGTCTACTCGTCCGGTGGAGGGCTGCTTCCCCCCTGTTTCCTTGCTGGTGATTTGCTGTTGAGTCATGACACGCTCCTTCCTGCAACCTGCGGTTGCGACCGAAATCCCGCGAATCGAGCCGATTTGTTGAGGCCAATCGGCTTCCCCTACCTGGAAATCCGGATACCCCTCCCCATCGGACGGAGATTCCCGAACATCCGCCAGATCTCCGGAATCGGGCCAAATCGGCTCTCAGCCATGAATCAGCAGGGATCCGGGCAGTTTTTTGGCAATTTCAATGTTCTCGTTCTCCACGGAACCATAGGATTTCCGTCTTCCAGGAGGTCCAGTGCCCGCTGCCATTTCCGCCGTAGATCTACAGAACCACATCCACATCCTGGACCGTTGTAGTGGATTGAACTGGCTCTCCACCGATCAGAAGGTCGTGGTGGCGAAGTTATCCCGCATCGTCGCCCTCGACGGCAGAGAAGCCCTGTTCCGCCAGGGAGATCGAGCCACCCGCATGTACATCCTGATCGAGGGTGGCGTCGAGGTATTGCAGAAATCTGGCGACGGCAACGAATCGTTGCTGCTGCGCAGTTACTTCTCAGCGGGGGACAGCGTCGGGGAATGGGCCGCCAGTCGCCAAGACCATCTCCGCAGTGCCACGGTGCAGACGGTGTCTGCCAGCCGTTTCCTGGAGGTGGACTACAAGGTCTTCGAGGAGATCGGCGAACAGAGGGAGTTCATCCAGCACAGCTTCGAAAGCGGGGAGCAGTACGCCCGACGAGACCAGTTGGTGCAATCATCCCCCCTCTTCCACCTGCTGATCGACGGCACCACCCTGCCCCTCGAAACATCCGAGGAGACCTACCCCGATGGGGACGAGATCTTCGCAGAGGGACAACCATCGAAGGTGGTCTACTTCATCATCACGGGAGCCGTCGATGTGCTCCAGCGCAGAAACGACCAGGAGTTCCATCTCGCCCGTCTGAATCCGGGGCAGATTCTCGGCGAACTGGGAGTCATTCGCGGGGAGAAGCGTTCCGCGTCGGCGAGAGCCCACGGTGCCACCAGACTGTTGGTGGTGAAAGCTGGACAATTCCTCGAGCTTGCAGGCTCTCAGCCGATGCTTGCGGATGGGTTGAACACCCTTCGAAAGGTCTATCAGAACGGCGCAGGGGATCTGATCCTCCAGTTCCTCGATCGGGTCGGCGGAGAACCGGTTCTCATCAGCAGCATGCACCTGAAGAGCGGTCAACGAGTCGTTTCCCAGTACAGCCTGAAGCAACTGAAACTGTCGATCAAACTAGACCCGGGAACTCAGCAGGCACTGGTCTTCACTTACGAGGATCGACAGCGGGACATCTGCCGCCAGCTCTCCTTCCAGGCGGGCAAGATCATCGCCTCTGATTTGCGAGGACCGTGCCTGGAGGTGGGCCAGATCGTCGCAGCGATTCGCAATGGAACGGTTTTTCCCGCCGAGACGATCAAGACTTTCGAACAGACGGGAACCCTCTTCGGTGAGGCTCCTCCAGGCGACATTGTCTGCCACTGCATGCAATTGACCCGGGACGATCTGCTCGACGAGATGAAGTTGCAACATCGTGACCTCTCTTCGCTGATGCGCGCCTGTGGAGCAGGAACGGTGTGCGGAGGCTGCCGTGGTGAACTGGAACAGATCTGCGGAGAAGCCGATTCGATCCCGTGTCAGATTCAAGATGCGTCCGAGGTGGCAACGGGGACGTGGCAGATGCGCCTCGCGCCCAGCGACGGAAGGGAACTTTCCCCATTCCGCAGTGGGCAGCACATCAGCATCGAGGGAATCATCCAGGGACGATCGGTGATGCGAACCTACACCCTGACCTGCGCTCAGGACGAGACGCGCTGGCGCGAGATCACCATCCAGCAGGAACCTCACGGACTCTTCTCCAGGTGGTTGACCGATCACCCCCTCGCGCAAAAAGAGATCAAGATCTCCTCTCCCCGAGGGATTTTCACTCCCGATCTGACCGCAAAGTCCCCCGTCGTCTGTCTGGTGGCAGGAATTGGTGTGACTCCAGCGCTCTCCTTCGCACGGACGAGGGCAAGGCTGCACAAAGGTAGCCCCCTGATCATCGATCACTCCGCTCGAACGACGAAGCAACTGGTCGGTCAGCAAGAACTCGAGAAGATCCAGCAGATGAAGCAAGGCATCGAGTATCGACCACGGGTCACCACCGCAGGACAGCGATTGACACGGCAAGATCTCGTCGACCTGAACCGTTGCCACCCTGGAGCCTCGTGGATGCTGTGCGGACCGGAAAGGTTTGAATCGCAGGTGCTGGAGTGGTTGACGGAACTGAAAATTCCAGACTCCAGGATTCAACGGGAGAGATTCAGCCCGCCCGGTTCAGCGAAGGCCGGATCGCTACAAAAAGATCGGATTTCGCTGCTTCTTGGAATCGTGACGACCCTCATCACCTGCATCGTGTTGCTGACCGGAGCCGTTCCAGACGCTCTTCAGCGATGGCAATCGACGACGCTGGGCCACTGGGTCTCGGGAAGCGCACTACTGCTGTTCCTGGCACTTCAGTGGTGGATGCCGTGGAAGAGAATCGCACGAGCGGAAGTCGATGAGGCGAGGGCACTGCTGTGGCATCGTCGGCTCGGTGCATTTTCACCACTACTGCTACTTCTCCACGGCAGTTCTCTCGGTGCCGGGCTCCTCGGCCTGATCACCTTCCTGTTCCTGACCAACGCGCTGATCGGGGTGGCGGACCGATCGATCATCAGTTCTGCCAGCGGACAGAGCGCATACCTCCGCTGGTGGTTGGTCCCTCACATCAGTATCGCCATCCTCGTGACGGCATTCTCTCTCCTGCACCTCTGGGTCATCCTCGGACATGGAGGTCCCTGACGATGAAAAAGCGTACCTCCTCCCCCCGAAGATGGGCATCGATCAGCGGAATACTGCTCTCGGCATCGCTGCTGATCGGTCTCACCTCGTCACAACAGGAGCAGTGGCTCAGCCCCGGAGGGCCCGGGGATGACCACCGAAGCCAGCGCTGTGAGGTGTGTCATGTCCCCGCACCGGGGACAGCCCGACAGCAGTTGCAGGCAAACGTCCGCAGCTGGATCGGCCTGCGTGAGGAGGGAGTCGCATTCGGGACGATTCCCGTCTCCAACCAGGATTGCCTCGATTGCCATCGCAATCCGGTCGATCCCCACGCCACTCACCTGTTCCTGGAACCTCGTTACCAGGAGATCCGAGAATCACTGGCACCACACCAGTGCATCTCGTGCCACGATGAACACTCCGGAGAGATCGTCAGCATCTCTGCGAACTACTGTGTTCAGTGTCATCATGATCTGGAGATCGCAGAGGATAAGAGTGTCCCCTCCCACGAGAGCCTCATCGAAGAAGCACGCTGGGACAGTTGCTTGCAGTGCCACGATTACCACAAGAATCACTTCGGGGAGTACCCGAGTACCTTCGAGGAAGCGAGTCCGCTTCAATCGGTCCTCGATTACCTGGCGGGTGAAACCCCCGCACCCTATCCCGATCTGATTCATCAGTACCTGGAAGAAAGGGGCGTGCCGAGATGAGAATCTCTACTGTACACGTGATCGCATTATTGCTGATCCTTCTGATCGTCTATACCTTCGTCACCGCTCCTTCTCAGCTCGCTGACACGAGGAGTTCCTCGACGGAAGCAATGATTCCCATCCAGTTGGTTCTGGATACGATCGCTGCCGAGAACGATACGGTTCGCACCCTGTACACCAGGTCCATCGTCGGGGCTGGCCTCAAGGCAGGACTTCGCTTCGATGAAAAGTGGAAAGATGACGATGTTCAGGCGGGTCCGCTTCCAGCTCTGTTTCTTCGAGAGGCGGCCAACAGCATCGAGATGAATCCCGTCCCCATCGGTCTCTTCCTCGGATCGCATCAGCCGATCGCTTCATCCAATCGCTTCTCAGGAGTCCAGTCCCCCTACTTCGCCAAGATTCTCAACCACCGGAGAGCGGAGCATTTCTACGACGAGGGTTCCCGCCGCTGGACCGCCATGTTCCCCGACTTCGCATCGGTCGCAGCTTGCGTCAACTGCCACAATGAACACCCCGATTCTCCCAAGAAGGACTGGGTCCTCAACGATGTGATGGGAGCGACCACCTGGAGTTATCCGCGCAAGCAAGTGACCTCATCCGAATTCATGGCGATCCTTGCTGCGGTACGATCGGGATTTCGAGATGCCTACCGCAGTTACCTCGAGGAGATCGAAACCTTCGATGAGAAACCGCAGGTGGGAAGCCGCTGGCCTGGGGACGGATTTGCAGTACCCGATGAGGAGACCTTCATGGCAGAGTTCGAGAGACAGGCCTCGCCCGCCACGGTGAACCGCCTGATCGAGCAGCAGCAGTAACTGGCGGCCCCTGGACCGAACGGCCGCGACAACGGGGGAATTCTATCCCCCGTTATGCCCCTACTGAACAGATCTCATCTGCCCGTTGTTTTGCGAGGCGATATCGCTGAACAGCGAAATCCCGTACTCGTAATTTCCGAGGAAGATGGTGTCGATTCGATGCCGATCCCAGTTGCCGGTGACAATCTCTGCCAGGACCATTTCATGGTCATTGCTGCCCATGCAGAACTGCCCGCCATCGCCGATGAGAATCAGTCGACGACTGTCTACATCCTTGGTGGAGGTGCGGAGGATCTGTAATCCCGCATTGACTCCCAGAGAGATGCATGTGGCACCAGTCGGCTGCAGCGAACCGAGCCAGCTGATCGCATTTCCCTTCTGCATCGGACCGGCGGAGACCATCGCTTCATTCCACGGAATGATCGGCGTTGAAAATGCAACGATTCCCAGTTCCGCCTCGCTGGAAAGGGCATGAATCGCCCTGACCAGCTCCTGTTGCAGGGTCTGCCACTTGCCCCCGGTGCTCATCGAGCCACTGCGATCGATGACGAACAGAAACGCATCGGCCTCGTAGTTCTCACCGTAAAAGGGAATGATCTCGTGAATCTGCTCTTCCAGATCTTCGTGATCACCTGCCCCTCCGGAAGGGAGGTCAAGCGGTCGTCTTGTCGGATTCTCGGACCCAAGCGTCGTCAGGGCCATGTAGCCGGATAAGGCCAGGGCCGTGAACAGTACTTTCATCTCTCCTACTCGCCAGGCGGGCGATCTCACCGGGGCGGGCGAGTCACGGCTGAGTGCTCCTTTGCATCTATCGGCAATCTTCGTGCCATGCTGAGGTGATTCTCATCCAACTTGGCGGAGAATCTCCGGGCAGGTCGCTACAGCGGAAGCATGGGGGTATGCTGCGGCCATCGACATCATCGGGATGGGATGCAGAGACTTCACCGTCGACTGCTTCACAACAGTGCACTGGCAAGAAGTTGCTGGATTTCATCACAGGGCAAGAAGGTGAGTCCCCTTTGACTGCTACAGTTCGCCGCAATACCACTCCTCTGTACCTGGGAGCGCTGCTTGCGCTGGTAGGCGCATGGCCACTGGCGGGACCGGAGCAGGAACCGCCCGGTGTCGTGGCGGAGCGAGTGATGAAGGTGGTCGAGGCACGTTACGTGGTCCCGGTCGACGGTAGCCAGCTGCTCCACGAGGGGATCGACCGCATCCTCGATCCTCTCGATCGACACACTCGCTTCTTTCCTCCCGCCGAGGCGGAACAGTTCGAACAGGACACCGACGGGATCCTGTTCGGAATCGGCATCGTCCTGCGCCAGACCGCAGACGACGGCGTCATCATCGAGCGAGTGCTACCAGGGGGATCCGCCCACCGCGCCGGCTTCCTCGCCGGCGATCTGGTCATCTCGGTGGGCGAGAAATCGACCCGGGTTTTACCCCTCAGCGAGGTTTCCCGGCTCATCCGCGGTGAACTCGACAGTGAAGTGACCATCGGCGTCCTGCGCAGCCAGCAGCAGCAAGAAGATGAGGAACTGCAGTTCACCACCACCCGATCCCGCGTACGAATCCCCAGCGTCACCGAGATCGCCCTCTTCCAGCCTCCAGATGTTTCACGGGAACCGGTCGGGTTGGTTCGTCTCCAGCAGTTTCAGCCAGGCAGCACCGCGGAAGTTCGGGAAGCCCTCGAAGCACTGGTCAAACTGGGAGCGCGGGGGTGGATCCTCGACCTCCGCAACAACGGCGGTGGACTCTTCTCCGAAGCGGTCCTCATCTCCTCCCTCTTCCTCGCCCGCGATCAGGTGGTCGTCTCCACTCGAGGTCGTGATGGTGAGGAGAGCGTTCGGGTCACCGAGACGGAAGAGAATGGTCCCTTCATGAAGGGGCCGATGGTGATCCTCATCGACCGATCGAGTGCCAGCGCCTCCGAGATCGTCGCTGCAGCACTGCGAGATCATCGACGTGCAGTTCTGGTCGGAACTCCCTCCTTCGGCAAGTGGTCGGTACAGGACATGATCCCCATCCGCGATGGCAGGGAGATCTCGATCCTCAAGTTGACCACCCAGACCTTTCACGCCCCCCGGGGATTGCGAATCACCAGGGACGAGCAGGGTAATCGTGCATCGCTTCTACCCGACCTCGAGGTGGAAACCTCTCCTGCTCAGCTGCTGCAGATGCAAACGGCCTGGAGAAGTAGAAGTTACGACCGTATCGAAGAACCAACCCGCCCCACCACCTGGCCAGATCCTGATCCGCAAGAAACGGTAAACCTGAGTGGAGATGGCGATGCGGCACTAACCGCGGCCATCGAGTTGATCCGGGATGATGCGGAACATCAGAAGTACCTCGCCGATGACTCCCCCGTCATCGAAGAAACAGGATCTCCACGATGAAGGTACTCGCCATCGAAACCACCTGTGACGAGACCGCAGCTGCGGTGGTCGAGACGGGTCCCAAGGTCATCGCCGATGTGGTCTATTCACAGATCTCGGAGCACGCTCCCTTCGGAGGAGTGGTCCCCGAGATCGCCAGCCGCAGTCATGTCGAGCAACTGACGGCTGTGATCGACGAGACGATGCGACGTGCACATCTGACTCCCGATCAACTGGATGCGGTGGCGGTGGCTCATCGCCCGGGTCTGATCGGTGCGCTGATGATCGGAGTCTCCACTGCCAAGGCTCTGGCGTGGGCATGGCAGCTCCCCATCATCGGCGTCCATCACCTGCAGGCGCACCTTGAAGCGTGTTCCCTGGCGGGCCAGGAGGTTGCGACTCCCTACCTTGGAGTGGTCATCTCCGGGGGCCACACCGACATGCATCGGGTCGACGATCTGGGACGCTCCACATGGCTCGGCGGAACCCGTGACGATGCCCTCGGCGAGGCCTTCGACAAGGTCGCCGCGGTGCTGGGGCTGGGATATCCGGGTGGACCTGCGGTGGAGAAAGCCGCGCGCCAGGGAGATCCCTCGGCAGTGCGATTGCCCAGGACACTGCTCGAAGAGGACTCTCTCGACTTCTCCTTCTCCGGCATCAAGACGGCGGTGCTGTACCTGTGGCGAGGTCCAAATGCAGCTCACCCCGGTCGTGCCCCCGACGCCCCGGAACCGAACGACATCTGCGCCTCCTTCCAGGAAGCGGTCTTCGATGTGATGGCAGAAAAGATCAGACGAGCCTGCCGAGCTCAACAGTTACAGGATGTGGTCCTCGGTGGCGGTGTCACTGCCAACCGAGCCCTCCGAGATGGGCTCCAGGAGAGACTCGGTTCCTCGATTCGTCTCTACTTTCCTCCCTTGCAGTTTGCCACCGACAATGCTGCGATGATCGGGGCCCTGGCTCTACGGCGACTTGAAGATGGACAGTTCGACGACCTGGAACTGGTAGCGGAGGCACAACCATGACCGAACCTCTCGATCTCGACCACGACCGACAGCAGCGCTGCGGCTTTCCCGAGGTGGTGTACGGAGCGGGCAAAACCGACGACGAGATCGTCACCGCTCTCTCGAGGATCTCCGAGGTCTCGGGACTGGCTCTGGCGACCCGAGTCGACGACAGCCGGGGAGCGCAGATCGCTGCCCGCGTCGAGGGATCCCAGTGGCACCAGCGTTGCCGTTGCATCAGCATCGAGCGAGAACCAACCCCGCGACAGGGTCAGGTGACGGTGATCTGTGCGGGCACCAGCGATCTGCCCGTTGCCCAGGAAGCGACTCTGACCGCGCAACTCGCCGGAGCGGAGACGGAACTGATCAGCGATGCCGGGGTCGCTGGAATTCATCGAGTCCTCTCCCACGACGAGCGGTTGCAATCCTCCAACGCCCTGGTGGTGGTGGCCGGGATGGAGGGTGCCTTGCCTTCCGTGGTGGCGGGTCGAGTTGCGGTACCGGTGATCGCCGTGCCCACCAGCATCGGCTACGGGGCATCGTTCGGGGGCATCACTGCTCTGCTCGGAATGCTCTGCTCCTGTGCCTCCGGAATCTCGGTGGTCAATATCGACAACGGATTCGGTGCCGGGCTCATCGCTGCCCGTATCAATCGCCTCGCCTGCGAGGGAGGACCAGCCAGTGGTCGGTGATTCACTGCCACCGCTGCCCCCTCTTCCCCCCCGCCCCCGAGATGCCAGCAAGTCGACGATGGGTATGGGCACCATCGTGGGAGCCTCTCCCGGACTCAGCGGTGCCGCCCTGCTCGCGTCTCATGCGGCGCTGAGAGGAGGCAGTGGTCGTGTAGTGGTGGCGGTTCCCTCGCCACTGGCCTCCATCGCCGAGGAACGAAAGCCTCTCGAGGCGATGAGCTGGAGCCCCCGGAACGACGACCAGTTCTGGACCGAGAGTGGCATTCGATCGCTGATGGAGGAGTTGGCCACCGATAGCTGGGTGATCGGATGTGGACTTGGCAGGGATCGGAGATCGACGGAGGCACTGGCACTGTGGCTGCGCCAGCGCAAGAGCCCGGCGGTGATCGATGCCGATGGACTGTGGCACCTTGCCAGCCAACCGGCACTGCTGGAATCGCTGGGAGCCGATCTGATCCTCACCCCGCACCAGGGCGAACTGGATCGCCTGGCACAAGCGCTCGACCTGGACGGCACTGGACGCGAAGATGTGGGCCTCGCCCTGCAAAAACGGAGCGGAGCGGTGGTGGTGGCCAAGGGTCCGGGTACCCTCGTCATCGATGGCAACGGTGTCTTCGCCAACGAGACCGGAAACCCGGGAATGGCCACCGCCGGCAGTGGAGATGTGCTGGCAGGATTGATGGGAGCTCTGCTCGCCCGGGGAGATTCTCCATCCGTCGCTGCCAGGCGAGGAGCCTGGTTGCACGGGCGTGCCGGGGATCTGGCAGCGAGCCGTCGTGGTGAGGAAGCACTCATCGCCGGAGACATCATCGAAATGCTCGGCGATGCGTTTGGGGAGCAGGAGGATCAACGATGAAGATGCCGGTGGAGCAGTGCAAGGTAGGTCACTACCCGGTGATTCAAACGGAAGACCTTGGCGAGGGGTGGTTCCGTCTCGACATCGAAGCCCCCGAGATCGCCAGTCGCAGTCGCGCGGGACAGTTCGTCCAGGTGCGGATCGGCCCCGGCGATGACCCCCTGATCCGTCGCCCCTTCAGCATCTTCGATGTGGGACCCCAACCGGGACCGGATGCGACGATGCTTCGACTGCTGGTCCAGTGTGTCGGTCCAGGAACCCGCGCCATGATGAGACTTGGAGCGGGAGACTCGATCCGCTTGATGGGACCACTGGGGCACCCGATGCCGCGACCCGAACTCTCCGACGACGGGATGCTGTACCTGGTGGGAGGTGGCATCGGAGTCGCTCCCCTCTACTTCTACTGCCGAGAACTCGCCGCAGAGAAGATCACGGTGTCCCACAAGGTATTGCTGGGTGCCCGTCATGCTTCGCTCCTCATCGGCAAGGATGCATTCGAGAAGATGGGGGTCGAGACGCTGTGTGCCACAGACGATGGCAGTGCGGGGTTTCATGGCAACATCATCGAGTGCCTGCAACGAAGTCTCGATCACCCGGATGCCAGTAGCGAGGTTGCCGGGATCGGTTGTGGCCCCCACGGTATGAATCTGGCACTGAGGGATCTTGCCATCGAACGCCAGCTCCCCTTCTGGATCTCCCTCGAGAACTACATGCCGTGCGGCTTCGGAGCCTGCTTTGGCTGCGTCATCGCCGGTCCCGAGGGGGAAGATCTGCGCTATCGACGCGTCTGTGTCGAGGGGCCCTGTTTCTCGGCCCACGAGTTACCACGCCAATTCTGAGCCGTACACATTCGTGACACCCCACCCCTCGGTGTCGAGTCATGCCCCATCGCGCCATCCCGACCGGCGGAGATTTCCTCCAACACCCCCTCCCAAACCGTATGGTTCCATGACGAAGAGAGAGGTCGGTGTCGCTGGCGCTGCCCTGGAGAAGGGGGCCGGCGGGAAGTCGGCCACTTTCTGTCCACTTCTCCTCTCTACTCCGTTCTTCTGGAAGTCAGTCGAGCAATTGGCTACCCTGTACCCGCCCGGAGAGATCGAAAAAGGAGGCCCAGCAGGAGTCCCTTCATCCTCGATCCAAGGCGAGAAGATCGGCGAGGTTTCGCCATTTCTCGCGCCGGAATGTCGTCAGCTGCGTTACTGCGACGGTGACGATGTGGACAAGATCAAAACTCCGGAGGGGCCTGGCCCCCTCGATCCTGATGCGCCGGGAGAGTCACCCTCTCCCGGCAACTTTTTTTTCAGGAGCATGCTTCATCGGCAGCGGACCTTCCCCGCACCGTGTCGAGACATCGACGGAGAGTCTGCAGTAGACGACGGAGGGGATCCCCCGACTCTACGGTCGCTTTGGCAACCTCTTCACGGTTTACCGTGCTTCTCCCAGTTGCTCGATGCGACCTGCCAGTTCGAAATCGACCTCGGTCAGCCCCCCGGCAGAATGGGTCCACAGTTTGATCCCCACGTATCCCCAGCGCAATTCCAGATCGGGGTGGTGATCGAGTTCCTCGGCGAGGTCGGCGATTTTTTGGAGATGCTCCAGCGCTGCCTGAAAGTCGGGGAAGTTGAGGTGCCGCACCAGGTGGTGCTGCTCTTCCACCACCCATTCGGGAAATCGTTGCAGCCATGCATCCAGTTCGGCTGCGGTGACTGGTGTCGATCGATCGAAGGAATTCTCTCCGCTCATCCCCTGTACCTCCTCGACCTCTGCGCAGCGACAAACTCACCGCTAACCGACCGGATCGATCGACTCAGTCGATCAGTTCCTGCTGCCAGTACGCATCGCTGATGAACTTCTCCCACGACGAATAGATCGGCTTTGGGGGAATCCGACGCACCATGGTCCAGTCGGGCTGGATCGGTTCATGAAGTAGTTTCATGTGCGCTTCATCCGGTGTTCGGTTCGCCTTGCGCTTGTTGCAGCGGACGCAAGCAAGCACGCAATTTTCCCAGCTCAACGGACCTCCGCGGCTGCGTGGCATGATGTGGTCGATGGTCAGTTCCCGGGTTCCGGGACGCTCGCCACAGTACTGGCAGGTGTTCCTGTCGCGACGGTAGAGATTGAGACGCGAGAAGGTCACCGTGCGATCTCCGACACCGGAGTAGGTGGTGAGCACGATCACTTCCAGCGGTGCCAGTAGCAAAGATTCCGATTGAATCGAGGGACGCTTGGTGGAGGTCCGGGAGCGCGAGACGGAATCCCACGACTGGAGGTCGTGCACTTCATAGGTCTCGGGATCGATGATCCTCGCAGCGTCACGAGCCACCATGCCGATGGCGAGACGAGCTGGCAGGGTGTGGATGGGAGTCCAGCCCCGATTGAGAACCAGTGTGGGAGTATCCAGGATCGTCAATCGACCTCCCTTTCGCAGCAAAAGCCCACTGCTACTAACAAGGGTATCGTGACGTCAGGGGTCGATCTAGCGGCGATGTGGCGATTGCTGTTGGGAAGTGTGGAGATTGCTGGTGGGGATAAAAATAGATAGCCTCTGGCCCCCGAAGTCGAAGGGGGCCATCCCTGTCCCCCCTCAAACCCCTGTCGGTAGGCCAGAGGCTAACCGTGCATAAAGTTGCACCGCACGGTTTGAATAACAAAATTCAATAGTCTCAATCGCGTCACACAATACTTCGACGATCGTTCTACGAGCCGGAGCGTCGCGTGTGCTGGAATATCGTCATGGTTTTGTAAGCAAGGTGTATGCCAATCGGTAGAAGGGCTTCAATCCGGCAATACTGTCATCTCGAAATTTTTCCGTGGCGACCCACAGCCAATACTCCGAAATCATGGCCCCAGATGGCCATGACGGAAAGTCCTAAACCATTTATTTGCATGATCTTATGACTATCGTGCCAGAACTGACTTTCCCGACATCCGGAGTCCTCGGGAGGATGTCGACGGCATCGTTGGTGAGGATCTGCCCCCGCCTCCGGAGGCCGAAAGGGACGATTCTGCTCAATCTTGACGACTGCAGTACAGTCTTCCCAGAGGACGCACTCGCAATCGGCCGATCAGGGCACTGATGTCACCGAGAGAACGAACTTCCCCCTCGTCCTGCACCGGCAGTGCAACTCCCGCATCGAGATCGGGAGGAGGCTCAACCACGTCCACCTTCGGGTCGAGCCGGGGACAGTCCTCCCTCAGGCTCGCTGCAGCGATCTCGAGCTGTTCCCGTACCTCACCGACACTCTCCCCCTCGATCGGCTCTCCGTGAACCCGGTGGTGTTGTCTGTACAGGATACGACAGGCATCGATGTGCCCCGCCGCAGTCCGATCGGAGGCGGCATCCTGGAGCAGGCCGAGGATCCGGTGGTCATCCCACATCTGGTACTGCTGGGGAGTTTCAGGATATCTCCCATCGGGGATGGCTACGCGCAGGAAGTCGAGCAGATGGCGATCGAGAATCCTGCGGGTGTGATGGAAGTAGACCTGGGTAAACATCGAGAAGCGTGCCCACTGCATCCCTTCTGCCGCCAGCACCCCTCCCCTCTCGATCCCGAGTCTCACCCCTTCGGAGGTCTCCAGCGGTCTCAGCGTGTGCAAGATGCGCGGCAGATCAAAGGAGCCATACTTCACCCCGAGGCAGTGGGAATCCCGCAGCAGGTAGTCCATCCGATCGGCCCCGAAAGCACCACACACCAGCGATCGGATGAAGCGCTGGTCTGCGGCTAACGACAGATCCTGGGGATCGAGGATGCGCAGTACTGCGTCATGGATCTCATCACCCCACACCTTCAGTGCATCTGAAACGGGTGAATGCTCGAGGATTGCCCTCGTCATCTCCTCGTGTCCGCCGCGGGGAAGTAACTGCTCGGTGACATGAGAGAAGGGTGCGTGACCGATGTCGTGCAACAGTGCGACATGTCGAGCAGTCCTGACCAGCCGGTTGAATTGAGCATCGGTGGTCGCTAATCCGAGCGGCGCCATCAGACCGTCAAGACCGAGGCGACCACGCATCTCCTCCAGCAGACGAGTCGCCACCTCGAGGGTTCCAAGTGCGTGCTCGAAACGACTCTGGCGCGCTCCCGGATAGACTCGATCGGTGAGACCGAGCTGGGAGATCCCGCGCAATCGTTGCACCGACCGCTGATCGATGAGGGAGAGGTCCTCCTTCTCGAGGCGTATCAGTCGATGCACAGGATCTCGAATCGATTCTGACAGCAACACGGAAGACTCCCTTCGAGGGAACAGGATGCAGGGAGAATCCCGTTACGGCAAGTTGCCACGACAGGTATCCTGCCCGGGGAGGAAGATGACGAGCGCGAACTTCTATTTCCACCATGTGCCACTCCGGATCGAGGGAATCGAGCTGGGGTTTGCCGCCATATGGAGCGATCAGCAACTCCTCTGCGCCTCCCTCGATGCAGATGCAGAGGCGGCATGGATCTCATGCAGTAGAAGTGCTCCTGATGTCCACCCCACCCCATCCCCGTTCCCGTCGCGGCTGGAGGAACAGGTCCGTGCGGCCCTCGATGGAGATCGGGTCGAGTGGAGCTGGAGTGCTTCCCCCGTCATCGGCACGCCCTTTCAGAGGGAGATCTGGATGCAACTGGCACGGATCCCCTCGGGATCGACGATTTCCTACGGGGAGCTTGCCAGAAGATGTGGACGTGCCACTGCGGCGCGCGCCTGTGGCAGTGCCTGCGGTAAGAATCCGCTACCGCTGCGACTTCCCTGTCACCGTGTCGTGCAGGCGGATGGCAAGATCGGTGGATTCACCGGAGATCTGCGGGTCAAGGCACAACTCATCGCCAGGGAATCGGCGTCTGCGACAGTACAGCTCGCTCTTCCGCAATCAGCATGTGATGCAGCGACTCCCTGAGCATTCCGCGACGGGCGTAGAGCCGGGCCAGTTCCCGGTGGGTGGAAGCTCTGTGGGGATTGCCATGAAGGGAGAAGAAGAGACACTCCACCGCAAGATCCTCGATCCCATCCTCGAGCAACAGGATGGCAAATCGTTCCCAGGCAGCGGAACAGGTTGGATCTGCCCTGAGCAGCAGTGCCAGATCGGTCCTCGCCTCGCTCCGCATTCCCGATGCCTGCAAGGCACAGGCGACCTCGAAGACGCCGTAGGGGGTTCCGCTGCTGCGAATCAGCGATAACTTCTCTCCACACAGAGCATACGATTCCAGGTGCAATCCCTCGACGCCACTGCCTTCGACGACGACCTGGTGCTCCGATTTGCCCTCCAACCTCGCTTCCCGTTGCGAACCGATGGTCAGCGCCAGCGCCCAGCGTCCTCCGATGGAGGCTCCCTGCGGCAGGATACGGACCAGTTCCTCGCGGGAAGTTTCCCACAGTTGCTGCTCGTGGCCGATCCGGTGCAAGTTGACGGGAAGGCTGAGGGCCACCGTCGTTGCAACGGCGATCCAGATCGCTTGCTGAGAACGCATCCCTGCCCGCAGTGCCAGCACCACTCCCACCGCCATCATCGCCATTGCCAGAGAAGTTCCGATGCGCACCGAGGGTCCATCACTGAGTGCCGAGGTGAAGGAAGCCACCATCAAGCACCCCAGCACGAACAGGGTCAGTGCCACACGAGATCCCCGTCGTACCACCACGGGATACATCGTCAGCGATCCCGAACGCTGTGCCAGGACATTGGCGATGTACAGCAGTCCCGCGGGAATCAGGACCACCAGCGGAAATACCGGCAAGGTACCTGCCACAACCCATGGCAACAGTCCTGCGACAAGCAGGACCCGGAGCGGTCGAAAACGAGCGTCACGACCGCGAGGACCGGCGATCAGCGCCGCCACCACTGCGATCAACCAGCCCGGATCGATCTCGAGGATTCCCGGTACCGCCCCCGGCTGGAAGTCGTGGAAACAACCGGTCAAGCCACTCGCCAGGGCGATGGGATCCGCCCCCACCTGACGGAGACTGACGATGGTGGCAGCGACCAGCACCGTCAGCACCCACCCCTCGGGCCGTAACCGGTGAGGAGTGATCCGTCGCAGTCCCTCGATCCAGCAGGGAGGCGCAGCCATCAGGATCAACGGCGTCAATCCCCAGCTGAGCAGCCCACACAATCCCAGTGCCAGCCACGGCCCCCACCGATAACGAGAGCCAGCCAGCAGGGTCAGAGCGAGAACGCAGAATGCAGCCAGTGGAACCACGTTGGGAACGCTGGCCCACGGTAACAGGGTCGGTTGTAACGCAACGATCAGTCCCAGGAGAATTCCTGCACCTTCTCCGTATCTTCTCGCCAGCGTCACCGTCACCAGAAGCACCACGGCGAGAAAGGAAAGAGCTGGCAAGACCTTCATCGCCCCGACATCACTCCCGAAGAAGGTGAAGATGAAACTGCTGATGAGAGTCAGTAGAGGTGCATCACGCCGCGGTTCGATGCCGGCATCGATTTCGAGGATCTGTGCCCTGGCAGTAGCAAAGGGCCAGGTCCCCGTTTCAGGAAAGACGGAAGCGACACCGGTGGTCACATCGGGATCCCCGTTCGATTCACCACAGAGAACCAGTACCACACAGATGACGACTCCGAGCAGGAGACCGGCGAGGGGGAACTTTTGCTGGGAAGGATGCAGATTTCTCAACGTGGATCGGAAACGTAACGGGATCGGATCCCTAGTTTCTTGGAACGGTAGCGGATCTGCCGGTAGGAGACACCGAGCAACATCGCTGCACGGGTTTGATTACCCCCGGTTCTTTCGAGAGCCTGCAAGATCAGGTTTCTCTCCACTTCCAGTAGATGCTCTTCCAGTTGAACGCCATCCGACGGCAACGAAATCTCCCCGTCCTCGGCGGCGTTGGAATCGGTGCTTCCCTGTTCTACCACCGGCGATTCCTGAGGTACCTGTTGACGACGATTTCCGCCGAGATTCGGTACCAGGTCGATCTTTTCGATGGTGTCACCGCAGGCGAGCGCCACCTGGCGCTGGATCACGTTGTCGAGTTCACGGACATTTCCGGGCCAGTCGTGACCGAGTAACCCATCGAGAGCCTGGTCTGACAGTTTCACCACTGATTTACCCATCTCCTGGGCGTGACGGCGCAGAAAATGGCCCGCCAGCAGCGGAATATCCTCGAGACGATCGCGCAGCGGTGGCAGATGCATCGGGATCACATTGAGTCGGTAGAAGAGGTCTTCCCGGAATCGACCCTGCTTCACCTCCTCGGCGAGATCCTTGTTGGTGGCTGCGATGATCCGAACATCGGTAGAGATCTCTTCATCTCCGCCGACCGGGATCACCTTACGATCCTCCAGCGACCTCAGGATTCGAACCTGGGTAGAGAGACTCATGTCGGCGATCTCGTCGAGGAACAGCGTGCCTCCATCTGCATTGAGGAAAACACCCTTACGGTCCTCCACTGCGCCGGTAAATGCTCCCCGGACATGACCGAACAGTTCGCTCTCCAGCAAACCTTCGGTGAAGGCGGAGCAGTTGACCGCCACGAACTGACCACGCTTTCGATGGGAACTGTCGTGGATGGCCCTTGCGATCAATTCCTTGCCGCAACCACTCTCGCCGGTGACCAGCACCGTCGAATCGGTGGGTGCAACCCTCACCACCACCTCGAGAACTTCTCTCAGCGCAGGAGTGTTTCCCACCAGCCGCTTGGTCTGAACCGGGGGCGAGTCCGCCTCACCATCAGGAAGCGACGCCAGCGCCCTGCGGACCGCGGCACGAACGTCGTCATTCTGGAACGGTTTCCTGAGGAAGTCGAATCCACCGCGACGCATCGCATCGATGGCGACATCGGTGGTCGAAAAGGCGGTCATCACCAGGATCGGCATCTGTGGTGCGATGCGCTTCGCTTCCTCCAGCAGATCCATTCCATCGAGTCCGCCGATGCGAAGGTCCTGGATGAAGATCCTTGCACCTCGTTCACCGATGACCTCGACCGCCTCTTCGCCGGTTGCAACGCACTGAACATCGTACCCCTCATTGGTGAGGACGATCTCCAGGAACTCGCGCATACTCGGCTCGTCATCGGCGACGAGTACATCCAGTGGTTGCAATTGACTCATGATCCTGCTTTCACGCACTTCTGATTGGTCAGGGGCAAACTCACCTCGAAGGTGGTGCCTTCCCCTTCTCGACTCTTCGCATCGATCCAACCTCCACAGCCATCGACGATCTTCTTGACCAGGGCGAGGCCCAGACCACCTTCCCTCGGCTTGGTGGAGACGAACGGAAGAAACGATCGAGCAAGCATCTCGCGAGACATCCCGTGGCCATCATCGGCAACGGTGAGGCATAGATTTTCACCACGCAGGTCGATCTTGAATTCGATGTGGTTCGCTTTCGCTTCCAGTGCATTGATGGCGAGATTGCTGACCAGTTGATGGATCCCATCCCGATCACCCTGAATCGGAGCCGAATCGGACACATCCAGTTCCAGCACCACCCCACTGGCGTCCGATCGCTGTGCGATCGATTCCATCATCTCCTCGACGATGACGACAACCTCGACGGTGCCTGTGCTTTCGGTCCTTCTCGACCGTGAGTACTCGAGGAACTCATCGACGGTGCGGTCGAGACGGCTCGACTCACGCTGGACGATCGCCTCCATCCGCTCCGATTGACTCGGTTTCAGATTCCCCTTGGCCAGTTCCATCGCCGCCCCGCGCAGGGAAGCGAGTGGATTGCGGATCTCATGGGCCAGGCCGAGTGCCAGTTCTTCCAGTTCTCTCAGATGTGTGAGGCGCGCCTCCGCCTCCAGTACTCGTTTCTGAGCGGTGCGATCGGCGAAGACGGTGACTCTCAAGCCAGCATCCACCTCGGTGGTGCGCAGCTGAAAACTCCTCGTTTCACCCTGCCTGGGCGACCAGTCGACACACCGACTCACTGATCCTGGGGTCAGGATCGCTTCCTTCAAAAGGATGTCGTGGCTGCGTCTCAACAGGTCATCGAGGTTCTCCCCCTGCCATGTCGAATGTTCCGGAAATTCCAGCAACTTGCGGGCGGAAGGATTCGATTTCATCACTCGACCGTGACCATCCGTCACGATGATTCCCTCTTCCAGGGCATGAATGATCAGATCGTGTTCCTCTTCCAGAGCTTTCCATCGATGATTGAGACGGCCGCTGAGAAGAGCCACTCCATGGAGCGCAAGAGTCATCGCGAGCAGCGGAGTAGCCCCCTGTTCGATGGCCGGTGTCCCGGTGGCAGAAGAGACCAGCGTTGTCGCCGAAGCGACC
>CAYPPQ010000023.1:0-776 GCA_964412635.1 uncultured Planctomycetia bacterium
CGACGACGACGGCGACGGAATCCCCGACGCCTGCGACGCCGACAACACCGGTGGATCGGACTGCGATATGGACGGTCAGGACGACAGCTGTCAGACCGACACCGATAGCGACGGAACCATCGACGCCTGTGACGACGACGACGACGGCGACGGAATCCCCGACGCCTGCGACGCCGACAACACCGGTGGATCGGACTGCGATATGGACGGTCAGGACGACAGCTGTCAGACCGACACCGATAGCGACGGAACCATCGACCCCTGTGATACGGATGTGGATGGCGACGGAATCGAAGACGTTTGCGACACCGATTACGCTGCTGGAGCAGACTGCAACAGCAACGGAACCATCGACAGCTGCGATATCGCAGCGGGTGAGCCGGACGATGACCTCAATGGCATTCCGGATATCTGTGAAGCAAGTGACTTCATCCGTGGTAACGCCAACAACGATGGAAGCGTTGACCTGGGTGACGGAATCCTGATTCTCGGGTACCTGTTCTCTGGTTTCGCCATTCCGTGTCTCGACGCTGCCGATTGCGACGACAACGGTCAGGTCGACATCACCGATGCGATCTACATGTTCAGCTACCAGTTCTCGGGAGGAGCCGCACCGCTGGCACCGTTCCCGAACTGTGGTGAGGATCCGACCGATACCGACGCGCTCGACTGTCAGATCACCAACTGCCCCTGATCTTCAGGAAGTGGCTGATGATGCGTGACCGTGGCCCGGGCGGGTGAAAGAACCAGCAGGGGCCCCAGATTTTCGCCTGGGG
>CAYPPQ010000023.1:786-40042 GCA_964412635.1 uncultured Planctomycetia bacterium
TGGGGGGCATGTTACATACCCCAGGCAATTTCCGGGCTTACTTTTATTTTTTGTTTGGGGGTTTTGTTGGTTGACGGGGGCCGTTTTGTTTTTTTTTTCGTGCTGGGCCACTCTCTTTCCTCGTGAGGGGTTGGAGGCGATCGGTTGCAGCGGCGAAGCGAAGAGGTGACCCTCTCATCCATGAAGAATCCTCAGGTGCTGCTCGCCTCCTCCTCGCCCAGACGCAGGGAGGCACTTCTCTGTGCCGGTCTGGAGCCGCTGGTCCTGCCCGTCTTTGTCGATGAATCCCCGCTACCGGGGGAAGCCGGTGTGGATCTGGTGGAGCGTCTGGCCTGCGCCAAGGCGAGAGCGGTGCCAGACCAGGGCCTTCCCGTCGTCGCAGGCGATACGGTGGTGGTCCATGACGGGGAGATCTTCGGGAAACCGGTCGATGTCGACGACGCTCGGCGGATGCTCGAGGCAATGTCGGGGAGTCAACACCAGGTGATCAGCGGCTGGTGCGTACGTCGGGGGGAGCACATCCAGACGGGGCATGAGATCACTGCGGTTTTCTTTCGGGACCTGACCGGAGATCAACTGGAGGAGTATCTCGCCACCGGGGAGCCGTACGACAAGGCGGGGGCATACGGGATCCAGGAAGGCGGAGGCGGTCTCGTGGAGCGGGTAGTGGGATCCTGGAGCAACGTGGTCGGGTTGCCGCTGGTGCCGGTGATTCCGCTCCTGAGAGATGCCTCTATGCGTTGAGCGAGTTCGGTTCCCTGATTAGACTCTACGCAGAGACCATCAGAACTGCTTGTCGACCCAGGAGGGTGAACTCGTGAATCTAGACCTCACTGCCATTCCCGATCTCTTCGGTCGCTTCCATCCGTTGCTGCTGCATTTTCCACTCGGCTTGCTGCTGTGGGCAGGAGTCGTCGAGGCTGCAGAGTTGTTTCGGCGCAGGCAGATTCCGTCGAACGGTCCTGCCTCGTTACCCTTCGTGATTCCAGGTGCATTGCTCGCCGTGTTCGCCTCGACCAGTGGCTGGATGCTGGCAGATCCAGGTGACCCCGACCCGGTTCTCGGCTGGCACCGGTGGCTCGGTGTCAGTACCACGATGATGGCACTGTTGACGATGGGGGTCGGAATCGCGGTGACGCGGGGGAGCAAGGTCGCCAGCGGAGCTTACAGGGTTTCACTCTTCATCTGCGTGCCGATACTCGCCGCGGGAGGGCACTTCGGTGGCGAATTGAAGTGGGGAGAGGGGTTCCTGGAAAAGGGCTTTGAAAAGGTATTCTATGCGACCTCGGATTCTGGAGATGGTCTTGTAGAGGTCACTGCCTCCCAGGGCGATGTCGACTCTCCACAGGAGAAGCTGGGACTGAAACTCTACCATGAAGAGGTTCGTGCGACGCTCGATCAGCATTGCGTCCAGTGCCACGGCCCAGACAAGGTGAAGGGAAAGTTGCGCCTCGATGTTGCAGGCGACCTCAAGGATCTCCAGCGTGATCCGCCGGTGATGGTTCCTGGCGATCCCGACAGCAGTTTGATCGTCGAGTTGATAATGCTGTCTGACGATGACGAGGATCGAATGCCTCCTCCCGAGGAGCCTGGGCTATCCGAGGAGGAAGTTCGTGGCCTGGTGGAGTGGGTTCGCGCCGGTGCACCGTGGCCAGCTGAGGGGCCGAGAGGTGTCTCCGGGGTGGCAGGGGTCATCGGTTTCGCAGGAGAGGTGGGTGAGAGCGGCGCCGAGCAGCAGCCTCTCCCGGATGGCCATGAGACCGATGAGGATGAAGACCCTGAAGATCCTGCAGCGTTGCACTTCAAGGAAGATGTCTTTCCGCTGCTGGCGAGGACCTGTTTCGAATGCCATGGCCCCGACAAGCAGAAGGGGGGCCTTCGTCTCGATTTGAAGTCAGCGGTGTTTGCGGATCGAGAATTTCCGACAGTTGTATCCGGGGATCCCGAGGAGAGTGAACTGATACTGCGGGTCACTCTCGGCGATGACGATGATGATCGGATGCCGCCGGAGGGGGAGCGTCTCACCGAGGATCAGATCGCCTCGTTGAGCAAGTGGATCGAAGAAGGGGCCTTCTGGCCAGAGGCACAAGAGGTTCCCGACCAGTCGTCATCGCCAGGAGTTCCCGATACGCCACAGGCACGTTCGAAGACGCCGGGGCAAATTCCTGAGATGCCGAAGATCCTCCTCGAGAATCCACAGGTGAAGGCGGAAGTGGCCCAATCGATATCCGCACTGCAGGATCTTGGAGTCAGGGTTGCGCCGATCTCTCACAATGACGAATCGCACGAGGCTGTTTTTCGACTGTTACGCAGGGGAGCAGACGACCAGATGGTGGCCGGGCTTGCCGGGCTGGAACCGGTCCTGACACGCCTCGATCTGGCAGGAACCTCGGTGACAGCGGAGTCGATCCGGGGATTGTGGAGATTCTCACGACTACGCGTTCTCAATCTCTCGGAGACTGTAATCGGTGACGATGAAGTGGCGACCCTGGCGGGCCTACCAGAACTGACGGTACTGAACCTGTTCGGAACCAAGGTGACCGACGATTGCCTGCAACTGCTGGAGAGGATGCCTTCTCTTCGCAGGGTGTACCTGTGGAGAAGTGGCGTGACCACCGCTGCCGCCCAGCAACTGGCTTCGAGGAGACCCGAATTGCTGGTCAACATCGGGGTGGCCAAGGGGCCGCAGATCCTCAAGGCCACGGTCCAGGTCGAGGCAAGTGGGATCTGGCCCGGGAGAGAAGAGGAACTCGCCGTCGACCATGTCCATGATGGATCGGTCACGACCATCTGGGCAGGTCCAGAGGAGGCGAGGAGTGGCTGGGTCCAGTTGACCCTGGATTCCCCCCACGAGGTGGTCGGGGTGGTTCTGGACGAGGGGGCTTTTCCGCGCATCCAGAATTTCCTGGTCGAGGCTCAGGTCGATTCAAACTGGGTGGAGATTGCCAGCGGCACCACGATAGGGTCGAAGAAAAAGATCCTCTTCGATCCGCTGCAGGCAAAGATGATTCGGCTGAAAATTCTGGAAGCAATAGAGACGCCGGTGATCGCCGAGTTCGACCTTCTGGTCAACTAGACCGATTCATCCCGGATATTCTTCTCTGCTTCCTCGAAGATGTTTTCCCACGAATCGTCGAGCGCTTCCAGCAGGGAAGATGTACTCGACACTCCCGTTGTTGAATGGGAACGTTCAGGTGGTTTTCCACCGCGCCTGCGTGTCCTGACGATACGGTCGATCTCGATCTTCTGCTCCTCTGATAACTCGTAGCGGCGTACCAGTTCGAGCTGGATCTCCTCGATGGGGGCGATGGTCAGAAATGGTTCTGCATGGAGATGTTCCCGCAACGAAAGGATCGCCTCGGCGGGAGGAACATCAGGGACGGCGACGAGGACGACGGCGCCGATGCGGGAGAGGGGAAGGATTCCGTGCTCCCATGCGAAATCCGCCTTCAGTAGCGGCAACAGTTCCGAGTCTATCTGGTATCGAGAGAGAGGAATCATCGGCAACTGGTGCTGGGTGCAGAGGCAGCGGGCAAGGTCTGCCTCGGAGAGGGGGGTTTCCCTCAGGAGGCATTCGATGATGCTCTCGCCGGTCTGTTCGCTCTCGGTGCGAGCGACCTCGATATCGGCAGGGACCAGGAGTCCCTCCGAGACCAGGATTTCACAGGTGTTCCTGTAGCGAATCGTCCTCATCGAATCAGTTTCCTTCCAGAGAAGAGTAAGACGCTCCCCCGCATCTCGTCAAATCGGCAACTGGACAGATCGGAGATTACAGGGAATGCTCAGATGTCCGCTCGCCCGCGGAAGGAGACCTACCCTGTCTGGAATGACCTCTGGTGGCCTGGAACTGGCTGCCACGGGAAACATGGTGATCGCCAAGATCAATGCGACACCGGGAGTTCCCCCCAGATCAATCGTAAAGGCCCTTGGGGCCCTTTCTCGCAAGGTTCAGGAGCACCCTGGCACTCAACTGGCACTGATCGTGCCAGAGGGGCAGGAGTACCCTCCGGCGGTCCTGAGAAGGATCGCGGACCTGGCAGAAGCTGTCAGTCGCGGCAGCGGATTCATGGTCATCGTCGGAAGTCGGGAATCTCTCCCCGCCGATTCGGTTCCAGGGCTGGTGATCCCCATCGTCTCTACCCTCGACGAGGCGGAGTCGATCCTGATCCGTCACTGATCGGCGGCGGGATCGGCTGCTTCGTCGCCGAGTGAGGCTTCCAGCGCTTCTTCCTCCACGTCCGGCTCTTCCGGCGAATTGAGGAAAGCGTGCAGGGAAGTCGCCAGCTTGGCGGTCATCCCCTCGACCGCAGCAAGATCCTCCACCGAGGCGTCGCGGATCGCTTTCAGTGATCCCAGTGATTTGAGAAGAGCCCGGCGTCGGCGTGGTCCGATGCCGGGAATCTCTTCCAGTCCGCTGACCAACTGACTACGTCTGCGAAGTTCTCTGTGATAGGAGTTGGCAAAGCGATGGGCCTCATCGCGGATCCTTTGCAGCAGTCTTGAAGCAGGCTCTTCTTGTGACAGGGGTACCGGTTCAGATCGACCGGGGATGTAGACCCTTTCCGTCGTCTGTTTTTCAGCGCGAGATCGTGCTTTCGCCAGGCCGCAGACGATCACCTCGGGAGCGTGTTTCTCGAGAATCTTCAGCGCACTGGAGATCTGCCCCTTGCCACCATCGACCACGACCAGGTCGGGAAAAGGATCTCTTCCCGGAGAATCACGGAATCTTCTCTCCAGAACCTCAGCCATGCTGGCGAAGTCATCGCTTCCCTTCACCGTGCGAATGCGATAGCGGCGGTACAGATCGGTGTCCGCCTCCCCGTCCTCGAAGTAGACACGACTGGCGACGGACAGGGAGCCCTGGATATTCGAGATGTCGTAGCACTCGATGGTCCGCAACGGACGATTGGCGCCGAGGATGGTGCCAAGGGTGCTGGAAATCTTCTCCTGCTGTTCGAGGTGTATTCGATCCGCATCGGACCGGACTGTTGCATTGCGTGTGGCCATCTCGAGTAGCCGGACCTTCGGGCCTCGGTGCGGAACCTTGAAACTCAAATTTCTTCCCGCCTTTTCGGTGAGCCATCTCTCGATCAGATCTCCTCCCTCAGGCTGTACGGGGACGACGATCTCGGTGGGAACGAATTTGTCTCCGTGATAGTACTGTCCGAGAAACGATTGCAGGATCTCTGCAGAGGTTCGTCCGGCGTCACGACATGTGTGAGTGACCGAAGAGATCACTCGTCCGTCTCGAACCAGTAACAGGTGAATCGATGTCGTCGAGCCGTCTTCGCCGGATTTTGTTCTGTGTAATCCGAACACATCGCAATCCTTCTGGTTGTGTTCCTCGACATGCTGACGCTCCATGATTTTTTTCACGGCGTCGATCTGATCTCGGAGTCTGGCGGCGATCTCGTACTCTTGAGAGTGGCTCGAGTCCTCCATCTTTTTCTGTAGTAGTTCCAGCAGGGAACGATCTTTCCCCCGCAACAGAAGCAGCACCTCGTCGACCATCTTCGAGTATGAGGCCTCCTCGTCGAGGCCCACGCACGGTGCGGTACATCGTCCGATCTCATGCTCAAGGCACGGCCTCTGGCGGCTATCGAAGAACGCATTGGAACAGGTTCGCAGCGGAATGTACTTCTTGATGAGGCGAAGTAACTGGTAAACAGATTTCGAAGACGAGTAGGGGCCGAAGTAACGATGACCATCGTCCTTCCAGCGACGGATCGGGTGGACCCGGGGCCATTTTTCTCCCGTCGTGACACGCAACGACAGATAGGTCTTGTCGTCCCTCAGGCGCAAGTTGTAGAGAGGGCGGTGTTTCTTGATGAGTTTGTTCTCGAGGTGAAGTGCCTCGAGTTCGTTATTGCAGACGATGAAATCGTTGCTGGCGGTGTGGTTGACGATCCTGCTGAACAGAAATCTGCCGTCATTTGCACTCGACTGGAAGTAGGATCTCACCCGTGAGCGTAAGTTGATCGCCTTGCCCACGTACACCGTTTGAGAGCGGGAATCGCTGAAGATGTAGACCCCCGGCTCTGTCGGCAGGTTTTTCAGCTGTCGCTGAATCTGATCGGGGAGTTCAGGAGGCAACGACATCGCCTGATTTCTTCAGGTAAAAGTGATGGATCGCCTGCCCCTTCGAGCGAAACCGTTTCTCGAATAGCGTTTCCACATGACGATCCTGATCGAGAGGTTCCAGCGACCAGCCATGGTGCTCCGTGCGAAATTCGAGGGGCTCGATCTGCTGCAGCGCATCGAGTGCCTGGAGAGCGTAGTCGGGATCGTCGGTACGGATCTCCAGGTGTGCACCCGGCTGAAGTTTCCTGGCGATGAGGCGCAGGAAGGATGTCTGGAGCAATCGACGGCGAGCATGGCGGGCCTTGGGCCAGGGATCCGGAAACAAGATGAACCCGCCAGCGAGGCATCGGTCAGGGAAAACGGGATCGATGGCGTCGAAGGCATTTGCGTGGACCAGTCGCAGATTTGTACCGCAGCCGAGAGCCTGCGCCTTCCGAAGCGTCAACTCGAACTTCTTGCGGCAGTACTCGATACCGATGTGGAGATCTTCCGGATGCTGGATCGACCGCTCCAGGAGGTGAGTGTCCTTACCGGTTCCAACCTCAAGCCACAGGTCTCCCTGACGCTCGAACAGCTGGTTCCAGCCACCCGCTTCCTGCAGTTGCTGTAACCTGGCCTCCCGGGCACCCTCCTCCTCGGAGAGATGTCGATGTCTTCTCAGTCGGGTCACTTGTCCTCCGGTGATCTCCGTCTCTCCCCGTAGGGTAGCGGCAGAAGGGGCCGATTCCAGCGGCTGTCGCAGTGGCCTGTAGCCGCTGGCCGGTGCGGTGGAGCCATCTCCTCCAATCGAAAAACCCGCAAAGGTGTCGGGGGACTTGTCTCCTTCGCGGATGTAGGATCCAGCAGGGGAACCCCTGCGGGGGACGAGGGGAGTCAGGATGGGGATCGGTCCAGCGACTGGATATCAGCGTTTTTTCCACGGTGGTGGTGGATGCCATCCCCGTCGGTGGCTTCTTGCCCTGGTTACTACGATTTCCCTGCTTCTCTTGCCGGGCTGTGGACTGTGGGGATATTTCTCCGGTGAGCCGGATGAACCGGTCGATCGCCCCACGAACTCCGAAACGAGTCGGCTCGGAGATTCCTCCGATGGAATCGGTGTCGATGACAGCCTCCTCGATCTGGAGCAGTTCTTGCTGGCGAAAAATCCCGCCCTGGAACTGTTGAGGGAGCAGAACAGTGAGGAAGAGAGTCATCGCCAGCCGTGGGTGAGCGGTGCGCGCGTCGATGACAGTGCCGGATTGGACCGGGTTCTGTCCGCCGAGTCCTCCTCATTCAACGAGCGATCCCTCTCCATCGACTGGCGGCCTGCGAGCCTCTTCGAGGGGGAGCAGCGCAAGCAAAACTCCCGCTCCCATCGAATCGTTCGTGATGTTCGGCTGCGGGAGTCGGAGAGCAAGATGATCCGGTTGCTGAGGGAAGAATGGTCGGAGCTGTGGTTTCTGCAGCGAGCGACGGATCTCACCTCCAGTGCCCTGTTGAGTCTTGATCGGGAACCTGCAGCGAAGGATGACGAAGCGGAACAGGTGACTCGCTCGATTCAACTCGCGTCGCTGACGGCGCGCTGGACCGATCGACTGCAAGGATACCAGCAGGAAGAAATTCGAACTCGCACCCGCATCAACGGATTGCTCGGCAGGAACCGTGGAGCGATTTTACCGACCGCTTCGGAGCCAGGGGATTCGCGTTTTCAGGATGTAGATCTGTTTCCGGAACGACGGATGCATCCGAGAGAGATCCTGGCGGACCAGGAACTGACCCTGGCCTCGGCGCAACTCGATCAGCAGCAGGGCGGTTCCTGGCCTGATCTGGTTCTCGGGGCGAGAACCAGTTATGACCCCGACGCTCCCTTGACCGGATCCTCCGGTCGAGAAGAGTCGTGGACATTCACCCTCGGTGTGGAGATCCCACTGGGGCAACAGCCAGCGAATCGTCAGTTCGCCGAGGCGCAACATCGCCTCGGAGTCGCTCGTGCTCGCAAGTTGCTGGCCAGGCGAGCCATCGAGGATGAGATTGCCGTCGCTCGAGCTCGATTACAGACCAGCCTCCAGACCATCAGAGAACTGGAGGAAGAGGTGATCCCGCACATCCAGGAGGCCGCTGCAAAGCTCGCTGCGGTGACACCGGGAGAGGGAGATGGAGCGCGATTGAGAATCGCCGAGCAGCGTTTCGACGCCAGGATCAACTTGTTGAGGGCCATCTCGCACCGAGCCAGGGCGCGGGTATCGCTCATCGATCTACTCGATCTCGATCCAGCCACTGCAGGTCAGTTGTTCAGCGGCGCATCAAACTCTGGCGATCGCTGGCTCTCCGGTCTCGACAAATCCCGCTGATGGGGTCCGGATGGTAGAGGAGGGTGCTCCTCCGTTGCTGCGTGGTGCTGCCGATAGTTCCTGGCTACTGGTGGGCTACTGCGCCCCTTTTTTTCTTGATCCGTACCATCTAATCGTTGAGATGGGGGTGGGTTGATTTGAAGAGAGGGTGGCACATGAAGAGTTCTCTGGCGACTTCAGCGATTTCCATCATCCTCATCTACCTCTGTCCCATCCTCCAACCTGTTGCATTTGCGTCCCCTTCAACGAGTTCCGCCGCGCCGCCGCTGCTCCTCGATGATGATCAGCACGAGAAAACTGTCGCTGCTCCCGATCCTGGCCGAGCACTTCGGGAAGCGATGAGCAGACTCTCTGCCCATTCCCGCAAGAGTGGATATCAGATGGAATGCCTCGCCAAGGGTGGGCTTTCCAATACCGGCGATCATGAGGTCTGGATGCATCAGGTCTACGAGGATCATCGAGCTCGGGTCCGTGGAGATCTGATGTTCGTGGAGGAACTCGAGATCTATCGAAATCCCAAGAAGGGTGCCATCCGTGTCGCCAAGAACTGGATTCCGATACGAGACTCGCCCGCCGGAAATCGGTTCGACAGGATCATCCACTTCCCTTCGCGGCTGCTGTTGGCCGCTGCTACCCGGGCCAGAAAGGTGGAGTGGATCGAGCGGCCGGTGGAGATCGATCTCAACGATCCCGATTACGTCGATCCGATGGACCCCATGGAGGATCCAAAGGGTGGCACGGCGGTGGTCGAGGAGCAGGAGAAGATCACCTCCTACGATCGGATCAAGGTCGAGGTCGATGAGAAGATGGCAGTGGAGTACTTCAACGGAATCCAGAACTCGGGATTGCTCGGTGGCTTCTTGTGAAGCATCACCAAGTTCCTGGCCAGTGTGGACAGGACCCGGGCGCGTTGCACTATCGAGGTGGGGTTGAACAAGGAAACCAGGCTGCCGACGTCACTCCTGATGACGGTGTTGATCGGCCGGCGAGATGAGCAGGGGAAGACGCAGGCAGGGGATGCGGCCTTTTCCGAAGGGGTGGAGCACATCGTCTTCACCTATGATTACAAGTTTGATACCGAGGCGGAGGTGAAGGAGTTCTCCCTTCCAGGAGCGGTCAGGTCTCTCCTGAAATAGTAGCCTCCAGCCGCTGATTCTGCCGTGCCAGCAACCTCGCATTCCCGCTCATTTTCTTCATTACAATCTCAACGATGTGGACCTCGTCGAGAGCGCCGTTCAGGTACCACCGCGCCTCTATCTCCTGAAAGGGTCACGATTACCGAAATTTCCAGAATTGTGTGACCCATCGAGGTCGAATTCAGGATTCAAGGAATAGCCCTACCCTTTGAAAGGAGGCGCAAGATGACCGATACCACGACAAGGACCAACTCCAGACTGTTTCGCAGCACCATTGCTGGAATGGTTGTTTCTATCTTCTTGATCTGCTCCTCGACGGGATCAGCACAGGAGAATCCACGCAAGGCTCTCGCCCTGGCAACCAAGAATCTGATGAAGATGGCCCAGGAGAGTGGCTACAGTTCTTACCTCGGGGTTGTTGCAGGTCTCTCCCAATCGGGAGATCACTCCATCGAAGAGGTGCAGTGCATGATGCGAACCCGTGGATACGTGCGAGGTAAGTTGATGCACTTACCAGCGGAAAAGGCATACCTCTTCGGAAGTAAAGTCGCTGTTGCAGATGGCAAGGATTGGACCATCGCAGGCGAATCCAGGACCGGCCGTGAGATCGATGGTTTGCTGGAAGTTCCCACTGATCTGCTGGTCAGCGCGCTGAAGAGGGGAACGAAGGTGAACTGGGTTCCCGGTGAAACCAATCAGATTCGCATCGAACTTCCTGACGGAGTGTCCCGCATTCGTTTGAAAGAGATCGAACGATCCGGTTGTGTCTCGGTCGATGGATCCCAGAGGTCCTACTTCGAGAACAAGTTACACAAGGGAAATGTACAGACCACCATCACCGTGGACCTGGACGAAACGGGTCAACTTCCCGTCGGAATCTCGGTGGTGGTACTGGCGGCCTTCAAAGACAGTAATGGCCGGACAAGGAGGGGAGAACTGGCGTTCGAAGAGGGCACGAAACACGCAGTATTCCACTGTTTCTACATGCTGGACACCTCGGATGCCGTTCCTCAGTTCACCGTGCCGGTAGCTGCCAGGAAGTTACTGAAGTAGGAAAACAGTACAATAGACGAACAGGGTGTCGTTGTGTACGATGATGTATCGAACACGCCTGTTGGAAGGAGATTGGTTGTGCCGACATTTTTCTTACCCTTGATTGCTGTTGTGTTGTCGACAAGTTCGGGATTACTTTCAGTGGTTGCTGCGGAAGATTCGGTCCCGGACCCCCGCAAGGCCCTTCGAGGAATCACCGCTGATTTCGTGAAGAACTCTGCTGCCCAGGGTTATTCGACACGATTGCTGATCTCCGGTGGAATGGCCAACAACAGTGATCATGAGATTGTCGATCAGGCAGTCAGTGAGGATTACTTTGGTCTCGTGCGGGGACCCTTGATGCACATGCCTGAAGCGCAAATCTTCAGGACCGTGGACAAGGGTGCCCAGTTCGATGGTGATATCTGGAGGGTTCTCCAGTCCACCGCCGACGGAAAGAAACTCGATAGGCTCTTCTCGTTCCCGGAGTTGTTGCTCCTGGATGCGAGCAAGAAGAGCAAGAGTGTGGAATGGCTCGAGTCGACCGCGAAGCCTCGCAAGGTCAAGCGCACCGAGCCACGAGGTCGTACTGCAGTGGGTGGTTCCAGTGAGACTGAAGAGCGGGTTTACCATCGCTTGAGGGCGACCTTGCCAGAGAAACTGGCCCTGGAGTACTTCATCGATGTTCAGAACTCGGGCTGCCTCTCCGGTGGCTGATGTATCTCTGAATACCTGTCCCGTGCGGATAGGACCCAGACACGAAGTGTTCTCGACATCGATTTGGACCCCGACACGATGCTTCCGCGCAAACTTGAGTTGCTGGTGCTGACGGGAATGCGTAATGCCGATGGAAAGACAGCCAAGGGCGACTCTGCATTCTCCAAGGGAGTGGAACATGTTGTGTTCCGCTACGAGTACAGCATCGATTCCTCAGATAAAGTCGATCGATTCAAGATTCCGACTGCTGCAGGAAAATTGATGAAGTAGGCGAAGGTACTCGGTCTTGAAATATGGGCGTTGCCAGCTGCGTGCTGGCGGCGCCCATATTTTTTGGATCAGGATGAGTCTTCCAGTGCCGTGATGTTGCTCTGGATGGTCACCAGCTCCTGTTCCAGTTCAACCGCAAGAGTCTTCTCCCTCTCGACCACCTCCGGTGCCGCTCGGTTCACGAAGTTCTCGTTGGCGAGCTTCTTCCGACACCCTTCCAGGCGGCCCTGCGTCTTCTTTGCCTGTTCCTGAAGTCGAGTTCGTTCCTTCTCCAGGTCGATCACGCCAGGAATGAAGACTTCCATCTCACCGCTGATGGCCATGGCGCTGTCCACGGTTCTCTCGACGTCATCTCCTATGTGAAGGGCAGAGAGAGATCCGAGATGAAGAATCAGGTCCGTCATCGAGTTGAGTTGTTCCTGGGCTTCCCCTGAGACGCGAACCCTCACTTCGAGTTCCTGTCGTGGAGGGATGTTGTAGCGTGACCGGACGTCACGGATGGTACGTATCAACTCGCGACTGCGATCAAAAGTAGTTTCGAGCGAGATGTCTCTCCAGCTGGAGTTGACGGCGGGCCACTGTGCAGAGCAAAGCAGTTCGGGGTTATCGAGGGGATCGTGGATTCCGCGCCGGGGAGCGATTTCAGAGAGGCTTCCCCACAGTTCCTCCGAGATGAACGGAACGAAGGGGTGCAGTAACCTCAGCACCTGGTCGAGGCAGGTGGCAAGAACCTGTTGCGCACTGGACGCATCATCGCCCCCGGCACGAAGCCGGGGTTTGATCGCCTCCAGGTACCAGTCACAGAGTTCGCTCCAGAAGAAGTCCCTGGCAGCTCCGATTGCCGCGGCAGGGTTGTATTCTTCCAGCTGGGTGTTGACCGCAGAGGTGGCAGAATTCAACCTCGAGAGAATCCAGCGATCCTCGGTCCGCAGTTTCTCATGGCAATCAGCATCAAACTGATATCCCTCGAGATTCATCAGCGCAAATCGAACAGCATTCCACAGTTTATTGCAGAAGTTTCGACCCACATCGAAGCGGTCACTGATCAGCTTTGCCGATGGGATATCCTCCATCGTTCCCAGAACGTCGAATTCCTTGCCACTCTCCGGGCACAGGTAAGTGAAGATGTTCTGGCCGTGCTTCGCGGTCGCCAGGTCGATGGGATTTCCGGTGAAGGGGCTGACCGCCTGGGCTGGAAGTCGGATGTCCTGGGTACCCGTTTGCATCTCGCAAAGAACATATCTCATGGCGTCGGTTCCGTAGCGTTCGATGATGTCTACCGGATCGATGCCGTTCCCTTTCGACTTGCTCATCCGCTCGCCCTTGCCGTCGAGGATGTTGGCGTGCAGGAATACGTCCGTGAACGGTAGATCTCCCAGGTTGTAGAGCCCCATGATGACCATGCGAGCGACCCACAGTGAGATGATGTCTCTACCGGTGACGAGACAGGACCCCGGATAGTAGTAGTCGAGGCAATTGGCATTTCCATCGGTGGCTCCAAGGGCGCGTTGCCCTTCCTCGACCGTTGCGCTTTCCGGATCTGGCCAGCCGAGGGTCGAGTGGGGCCACAGTGCACTGGAGAACCAGGTGTCGAGAACATCAGGGTCACGTTCGAGACCAACCGCTTCAAGGGCCGATGCGATGTCGAGTTGATTCTCCGGTTCGCGCAGGCATACCATCAGGTGTCCACCCTGGGGCGGAACATCTTTGGAGTTGAGCACGACGGTGCTGCTGCCGTCGGGAGAGGTGATCCGGGCGCACACATCGACCGCGTCACTGCCGTGAATCGTATCGAGTAGCTCAGCCATCTGCTGTTCGTCGAGATCCCCTGACCAGACGGGGATCCGGTGTCCCCACCACAACTGCCTGGAGATACACCAGTCACGCTTCTCCGCGAGCCAGTTGATGTATGTGTTTCGGTATCGCTCCGGATCGGGATGGAAGCAGACACTCCTGCCGCTGTGAGATTTCCAGCCGGAGACCGCGTCGATGGCCGCCTGTGCCAGACCCGGAGTGGTGAACTGGTGTTCAGTTCCTTCGGCGCATCGAACTCCTCCCTCGATATCTCCCATGCTTACGAACCACTGCAAGGAGAGGTACGGTTCGACGGGAGTCTTGGACCGATCGGAGTGTCCCACCTCGATGAGACGGTCCTCGATCTGTTCCAGCAATCCGATCTGTTCGAAGGTGGATACCACCTGCTTCCTTGCTTCGAATCGATCCTGGCCGGCATGGGGTCCGGCAGCTTCATTGAGGGTGCCATCCGGGTTGAGGATGTTGATGGCCTCGATGTGGTCTCGATGTCGTTGCCAGACTTCATGGTCGTTGGGGTCATGGGCTGGAGTGATCTTCACGCAACCGGAACCGAGTTCCGGTTTGGCCCACTCATCAGTGATCAGCGGAATCTCACGATCGACGATGGGAAGGCGAATCTTCCTGCCATCTCGAGCCATGCGGGTCAGTTGTTCCAGCGCAGGGAGCAACTCCTCGATCCTCTTCTCGAGGCGGGCGATCTCATCGTTCAACTCGCCGTGTTGTTTCTCAGGGGCAGTGGTGAGCTTGAGGCGAGCCGCTGCCAGGCGATCGTTGAGAGCCTTTCCCGGGTCGGGGTGGACCGCCACTGCAGTGTCACCCAGCATCGTTTCTGGCCGGGTGGTGGCGACGATGACATGGGCAGGTTCCCCATCCTCAGGATCGATGATGGGATAGCGAAGATGCCAGAAATGCCCGTCGACACTCCTGTGTTCAATCTCGTCATCGGCCACGGCGGTCTGCAGGTGGCAATCCCAGTTGACCATTCGATCACCCTGGACGATCAACCCATCCCTGAACATCTTGTAAAAGGTCCAGGTCACTGCCCGAGTGCAGACTGGATCCATGGTAAAGCGCTGCCGATCCCAGTCGCAGGAACAACCCATCGCTTTTTGTTGTGCGACGATTCGTTTCTGATACTGGTCCTTCCACTGGAAGATGCGCTCGACCAGCCCTTCACGACCGAGGTCGTGGCGGTTCTTCCCCTCCAGTTCCAGCAGTCGCTTCTCGACCAGCGCCTGGGTGGCGATGCCGGCATGATCTGTTCCTGCCATCCACAGGGTGTTATCCCCCTGCATCCGGTGCCATCGGGTCAGTAGATCCTGCATGACATTGTCCATGGCATGGCCCATGTGGAGGGCTCCGGTCACATTGGGCAGGGGCATCATGATGACATAGCGGTCATCTCGATCGTCGGGAAGGGACCGGAAGGCGTCCTTCTCGGTCCAGCGCTCGGTGATCGATTCTTCTATCAGGTTTGGATCGTAATTCTTGGCGAGTTCCTCGGCCATGGTGCCTCATCTTTCCGTGAGACATGAGGATCGTGCCGGACCGTGAACAAGTCAAGGTAGACAGGCAGATCAACGGAGGCTGGATGCGGTGCCCTGGCCCGGATACCGTCGGGAATCACCGGTTGGTGTGAGGCACTCAGGACCCTCCCGGGAGACCGGGTATCAGGGGCAGATCGGGAGAACTCGATGCGAGGTTGGAGAAGGATCCGGGACGGGGTATCTCGACTACTGAGAATCCCCAGGCGTTGGTTGGGACATCCCGATCTGCGCTCGATCCAGCGTCGTCTCCAGCGATCGGAATCGGATGTGGAAAAGTTGCTCTTGAGCATCTATTCCGATCTCCGTGAAGATGTCGAATCCAGGGAGATTCCCGCCGTGCGTCAGGGACTCGAGGTGAGCAGGTATTCACAGAATGGGGAGGATGGTCTGCTCCTTCACCTGCTGTCGGGGATCGGCGTAGATCGTCGACAGATCGTGGAGATCGGCTGTGGCCCTGGACACCAGTGTAACTCGGCGTTGCTGGTGTGCGGATTTGGCTGGGGCGGGATCCTCATCGATCGTGATCCTCTGGAGATCGAACAGGCCCGGAACTTCTTTGAAGGTCGTCAGTCTTCCCATCGGGTGACCATCATCGAGCAAGAGGTGAAGCCCGATGCAATCGATCAACTGCTGTCAGAGCAGGCGATCGATGGGGATCTTGATGTTCTCTCCATCGATGTGGATGGGGTCGATTTCTGGATCTGGCAGAATCTCACCACCATCCAACCGAGGGTCGTGGTGATCGAGGTCAACGCCTCCTTCGGTCCTGAACGGTCCTGCTCGGTTCCCTGGATTGCAGGAGATCCTCAGCACGATCGATATCGCCACCATCTCCGGGGCTGGCATCACGGTGCCAGTTTGACGGCAATGGAGGCACTCGGGCGAAGCAAGGGCTACAGATTGGTTGCGGTAGATTCGACCGGAACCAACGCCTTCTTCCTGCGGGAGGATCTGGTATTGCCAGAATTCCCTGCCCTCGATCCGCGCAAGGCGTGGCGACCCCATCAGGTGAGAAGTCGGCGGCATTCCGCCGAGGAACAGGAACAGTCGTTACGATCACTACCGATGGTAGAGGTCGAATCCGATGGCTCCACCGTAGTTGCAACTGAATCGAGTCGATCAAGATAACTGACTTGTAGTGAGGCACCCCCTTCAAGTTCCGGGAGGTTTATTCATGGATGGTTTTCAGACCCGATTGGTTCACGGTGGTGAGCCGGAAGAGCGCGTGGGAGGAGCGATTGTCCCGCCGATCTTTCAGAGTGCGACATTTGAACAGGTGCCAGGCTCTGGCTATCACGACGGTCGATACATACGACTCTCCAACACCCCGGGGCACGATCTGATTCATGACAAGATGGCGCTGATCTGCGGGACCGAATCAGCGCTGGTCGCTTCCAGTGGAATGGCCGCCATCACTTCCACCCTGCTGACCTTGCTGGGTGCTGGTGACACGGTGGTTGCCCAGGACAAACTGTACGGCGGAACCGAGAGCTTTCTCGGTGGTGAGGTGCAGAGGTGGGGGATCGCCGTCGATCGGATCGATGCCTGCGACCCATCTTCCTGGGGGCAGCCACCAGAAGGTTCTCGGGTCCTTTACTGTGAAGCGATCACCAATCCCACCTGTCGCATCGGCGATCTCGAGGCACTGGCGAGTTGGGCCAGGGAACACGGCCTGGTGTCGGTGATCGACTCCACATTCGCGACACCTGCGCTGATGAGGCCAGTGGAACTCGGGTTCGATCTGGAGGTCCATTCTGCGACCAAGGCTCTCAATGGGCATGGAGATGTCGCAGCGGGTCTGGTTGCGGGGCGCAGGGAACTGATCGAACGGGTCAAGCATTGCCTGGACCATCTGGGTGGTCATCTCGATGCCAATGCCTGCTTCCTCCTTCATCGTGGCGTTCGAACCCTCGGTTTACGGGTCGAGAAGCAGTGCCAAAATGCCCTCGAGATCGCAAGGTTTCTCGACGGGCATCGAGCGGTTTCAGCCATCCATTATCCCGGTCTCGAAAATCACCCGGATCACCATCGCTGTCAGCAACTACTCGGAGGAAAGGGTGGAGGAGTACTCTCCTTCGAGGTCGCAGCGGGAACTGAGGAAGCGGAGAGGATCGCAACTTCGATGAAGTTGATGGCGACCGCTCCAAGTCTTGGTGGTGTCGAGACACTCATCATACGTCCAGCCTCTTCTTCTCATGCTGCGGTGGATCCTCAAGTGCGACTCGAGATGGGGGTTCCCGACTCGCTGATTCGCATCGCCTGCGGAATCGAGGATGCGGAGGATCTGGTGGAGGATCTGCGAGTGGTGATGGGAGATCGATGACGATGAGGATCGGATTGGTGACCTGCCTGAACATTCCTGAACCCGATCCGGATGAACGGATACAGTTGGAGGCGATCGGTACTGCCGGGGGAGAGGCAGTACTGGTTCCGTGGGATGATCCTTCCATCGATCTGTCCTCCTTCGACCGTCTGATCCTGAGATCATGCTGGGATTACCCGTGGCGAGAGGGTGAGTTCAGGGAGTGGCTTCGTCATGCCGATGGCAAGACCGAACTGTTCAATCCCATCGAGGTGGTCAACTGGAACCTGCACAAGGGCTACCTGCTCGACCTGGCTCGGGCAGGGGTACCGGTGGTACCCACCAGAGTTCTGCCTGCCGCTGCTGACTCCACCGAGTTGGCGGCGATTCTCGACGAGGAAGCGTGGGAGCAGTTCGTCATCAAGCCTGCGGTCTCTGCGGGTAGCTGGCTGACAGATCGCTTTCAAGTCGATGAGAGAGAGCGTGCACGGGAATTCGTCGAGGAGCATGGAAGGACGCGAGACCTGCTCCTTCAACCCTACATCCAATCGGTGGAGGAAGGTGGCGAACGAGCCAACGTATACATGGCAGGTACTTGGAGCCACTGCGTCAAGAAGAGCCCTCGATTCATCGGCGCCGAGGAGCAGGTCGGTGAAGCGTTGCCGGTATTGCCTGAAGACGTTGCGCTGGGGCAGCAGGCTCTGGCGTGCAGTCCCGCTACAGTGCTATACGGACGGGTGGATACGGTCAGAGATTCAACCGGTGCGCCGATGGTGGCGGAACTGGAACTGATCGAGCCGACCCTCTTTCTCTCCGAATGCCTTCAAGCGAGGGACCTGTTCGGGAGATCCTGTCTTCTCCCGGTCATCTAGCGCAGCGATCACCGAGTGCTCTCTCCTTGCGGCCGGGATGGGAACTCTTGCAATTATTTGTCCAGATTCGTTACCCTGATGCCACGCAACTCATGGGAGTCCGGGGTTTCCGGGCTGAGTGGCGGGGGATAGTTTGAGGGGAATTGCCATGAAGTACTGCATTCACCTGCTGGTGATCGTCGTGAGCATGCTGTGGATCACTGATTTCGCAGCAGCACAACCGGGCAGCATCATCACTCAGAATAAAACTGTGTTGATCGATGACGATCCGGTGATGGTGACCGATATCGACGTCGTCACCAAGACCAACGCCAACAAGTTACTCAACAAGCTGGTGGGAATGTGGAAGTTCGAGTACGCACTCAGTGAAGAGCTGGGTGGATTTGCAGCGGGTACCCCGGTGATCGCGACGGTCAATTATCGAAGAGATTTCACGACAGGTGGTCTTTACGGTTTTGCGGAGACCAGAACCTTCAGTGGAGCACTGGTCAGCAACGGTACCTATTTCATCAACTGGAATGATGTTGCAGGAGTGCTCGAGTCTCATGGCCGATTTGTAGCGGGCGAAGTGGTTGCGATCTTCGACGAATACCTGGACGAGGTGAAGGGCAACACCTATTGCTGGATCGGTCAGAGAACACAAGATGGAATCGCCTCTCCCAACGTCTTGATCGAGCGGAGTTTCATCAACAACACATTCAATGTGGTGGTCAATGAACTCTCGACTGCTGGAGAGCCGTTAGCTCAGGTCTGGAATGTTACCGGGTCAAGAGTGAATCCATTGAAGGAGTCGTTGGGCCCCTTCGTGGTTCTCGCCAGCGACTGGCAATCGGAGAGTTTCACCGACAGCGGAGATCGTGTACGCATCGAGCACAATGGTTACTGGGCTGCCAATGAAGCTTGCCTTGTTGTCGAGGTGAAGAAGTACACCAATGATGCGATGGTCGACAGCACGATTCAGACTTACTACTACGACACGGAACATCATCGCATCGCTTACACCGAGGTGGGTGGCAATGGCATGGTCTGCAATGGCTACATCTCGCCCACCACCGAGCGTAACGGAACCCCATGCCAGTTGAGGGTTCTCGATACGGCGTTTGGCAACGGTGCTGCAGTGACCACCATCAACAAGATGTTCCTGGTTGATTCCAGGACGATCAAGATCGACTTCGAGTGGGCATGGTGGGAAGGTAGCGATATCTCCACGGAAAATGACGTTCTCGATTTCGAGCAGCGATTCGTGCTCAAGCGAGT
This sequence comes from uncultured Planctomycetia bacterium, assembly GCA_964412635.1. Taxonomy (GTDB): domain Bacteria; phylum Planctomycetota; class UBA8108; order UBA1146; family UBA1146; genus QNYK01. The sequence continues at coordinate 20,146 of CAYPPQ010000023.1, forward strand.
TGCCACCGAAAACAAGGCCATCCCTCGTCCGGCTTCCTTCTAGCAGGGAACCGGATGTCTTTCAGCCGCGGCGGGGAAGTACTCTCCCCGCCGCGGTTGTTTTTTTCGGATATCTTCAGTTACTGCGATTGACCAGGTATCAGGTCGATCTCCTCGATCAACTGCTGCTGACCGTAGCGACCGAGGTCTCCCTGGCCGAGATCGTCTGCCATGATGTAGATGATGTTGGGAGCGGAGATCGGCTCCCGGATCTACTTCTGGCAGGAACAGAGCAGCAGCAGGATCGACAGGATCGCTGCAGTTTGAGTTCTCATCGGTTGTTTTCTACCGAGATCCTGCCGGGAGCGCGCACATCAGTGCCTTTGATCTTTGAAAGTCGATCTCCCAGTTTTGCGCGCATCGCAGTTGCCCTGGCGCTCATCTCGACGACGATTCCCGGATTCTTGGATTTCACATCGTTCTTCTCGAATGGATCCGCTTCCAGGTCGTAGAGGACCAGGTCCGTCGTGATGCCGTAGTTGTACTTGGAAGGAATGCCGTTGTTTCCACCGGGTCTTCCTTCGAGGCTTCGGTACCTGTGTGGAAAATGCATCTTCCACTTTCCCATCCTCATCGCTTCCAGATCTCCACGGTGGTACCAGAAGTACAATTCCTCGTGGGGAGGTGGTGCATCGGGGTCGCCTCGGAGTTGCGGCACGATGCTGACTCCGTCGATGGTGCGAGTGGGCGATTGACCGCCTGTCAACTCGACGATGGTGGGCAGCAGATCGATGGTCATGCATGGGGTACTGCAGGTACTCCCTGCGGCAACCAGCGAAGGATAGCGGATCACGCAAGGAACGCGGACGCCCCCCTCCCAGGTGGTTCCTTTGCCCTCACGAAGTCCTCCGGTGGTACCGGCGTGATCGCCGTAGGAGAGCCAGGGACCGTTGTCGGAAGCGAAGATGAAGAGGGTGTTGTCGAGGATTCCATGCTTCTCCAGCGTCGCTCGGATCTGCCCGACAGAATCATCGATCTCGCGGATCACATCTCCGTATGCGCCGTAGGGAGTGGTCTGCCGGAACCGGTTCGATACTCCCAGCGGCACGTGGGGCATCGAGTGGGGCAGGTACAGCAGGAAGGGGCCGTCGGCATTCTGGTCGATGAACTGGATTGCCCTGCGAGTCAACTCGGAGGTGATCAACTCCTGGTCGTCGAGGGTTTCGATGATGTGATCGACCTTGTCCTGTTCATACCATGGCAGGGGAGGCCACGCCTTGGGAGACTCGGGGTGTCCAGGCCACATATCATTGCTGTAGGGAATGCCGCAGTACTCATCGAATCCCTGTGCGGTGGGCAGGAACTGCGGGTGATGACCCAGGTGCCACTTTCCGTAGCAGGCCGTTGCGTATCCGAGCGGCTTGACCACCTCGGCGATGGTCAGTTCATCGGGATGAAGACCGATCTTCGAGGAGGGGACCAGCGCTCCACTGATCCCGACCCGGTTGGCATAGCAGCCAGAGAGCAGGGAGGAGCGAGAGGCGGAGCAAACCGGCTGACTGACATAGAAGTCGGTAAACCGCATCCCTTCCGTGGCAAGTTGATCGATATGCGGGGTCGGGATCTCCGTCGACCCGTAACAGGAGAGATCGCCCCAGCCCTGGTCATCGGTGAAGACGATGACGATGTTGGGAGGGGATGAGGTCTCGACAGATTGGCTGAATCCGCTCTCGGATGCACACAGAAGGAGCATCAGGAACGAAAGTGTTGTGTTGTATTTCATGAGAGGAGGATAACCCCCTCAGCGGGTCCGGTCAGCCCAGGATCCCGTAACCGTAGGTCACCTCGATGGCGGCATCGTGGAGGAATCGATCGGGGGCGAAGAAGGAGGGCTCAAAGCGACTCCCCTCGCCATTGCCGATCTCTGCGGCAACTCCCCGGGCGACGGAGGGGGACAGCTTGAAGCCGTGACCACTGAATCCGCTGACCACCCACATCCCCTGCAACCCAGGAACCGGGCCGATGAGAGGATGAGAATCGGGAGTCATCGTGTACAGGGTACCCATTCCACCCCACGAGACGGCATGCTCGTAATGAGGGAGTCGCCTCGCCAGACGACCCCGGCAATCCTTGATGAAATCCTCGCTCACTCCTTCGTCGTAGTGATCCGGATTCTCCACCAGTGCATCGTCTTTCAGGTCGAGGCAGCCGACCCGCGTCCATCCCGCCAGTTCCGGTTTCCAGTAGAGTCCATTGGTGAGATCGCCGTAGATCAGTCTTGATTCACGAGCTCCCCCGGGTGGATCAAAGAACGCCTGCTCCGGACGCATGGCGGAGAGGGGAAGGGAGACTCCTGCTTCCTGGAGGAGCTTGCCTGCCCACGGTCCCGCCGCAACGATCACCTGACCGGCGCTGAGAGACGATCCATCGGCGAGCTGTACTCCATCGATGACATCTCCTGTTTGATTGAAACCGGTCACGCGGGCACCAATTCTGACCTCTGCACCGGCACGTCTTGCCGACTCGAGAACCGCATGAACCGTGTTGACAGGCTGCACGTTGCCTGCCTCCGCTTCCCAGGCGGCGTATTCGTTCCCGTCAAACTTTCCACCCGGTTCCAGATCCTTGAGTTGGGTGGAATCGAGGATCGTCGTCTCGACACCGAGGCACTTCTGGAGCTCGACGTTTCTCTTCAGATTGGCGAGATCCTGTTCGGGGCAGATGAAGGCCATACCCGGGCGATGGAACGAGATGTCGATACCGTATCGTTCCTGGAATTCCGAGTACCACTGCAAGCTCTCCCTCGCCATGCCGATCGTCACCTCGTGGGAGTAATGCTGACGGAGGATCGCTCCCGATTTTCCGGTAGAGCCTGCTCCGGGATAGGACTTCTCGAGAAGCAGGACGCTACCCGAGCGGGATTCCGACAGTTCCAGGGCGAGCATCGCCCCCATGATTCCGCCACCGACGATGATGTAGTCATGGTGATTCAACGTGAGGCCCTTCTATTGGAGATGTGGGACTGCTTGGCGTCCTCCTTGGCAAGCTCGCGGGCGAGGTATCCGCAGACCTTGAGGAAGCCGTTCACATCATTGTCCTTCTGGATGTCCTTGCGATAGACGCTGGTGGCATTGATGTCGATGAAGCAACGACGCCCACACTCGGTTTCGATCCACTCGACGCCACCGATATCCAGTTCAGCCACACGCAGGATTTCTCTCGCCTGGGCGACCGCATCCTCCGGCACATTCCTGTAGGTCTCGAAGATGGCATCGGGAGCGACACCTTCTGCGATCGGATTTCGGGGACACCCTTCTGCAGGGCACAGGTTGAAGGTGTTGGTTGGAGTCACCTGCATGGCGAAGAGACATTCCCCATCGACAAACTCCACCCGCGAGATCGCGCCATCCTTGGGGACGAGGACTTCTTGCAGGAGCATCAGATGTCCCGGCACGAACACCTCATCGTCATCGAGGAGCGATAGCAGGTGCTGCTTGTTTTCGATCCTGCGGATCAGTGCTCCACTTCCTCCGGTATCGGGCTTGAGGATGAGCGGAAAGACGAGATTGTCGATGATCTTTCGTACCGCAGCACGACTGCTCACCACCTCGGTGTGTGGGACATCGACACCCAGTCTGCTCATCAGGATCTGCTGGGCGACCTTGCTCGTCTCGAGGTGGAAGGAACGAGATCCGTTGATCACCTTCGCGCCGGTGGCTTCGAGAGCCGCAAGCAATGCGTGAGCATGAGAGATCGCTCCGTCGTTGCCGCGCAGGTAGGAGGAGGGCGAAACCCTGTTGAGGTAGAGGGTGTGTTTCCTGGCATCGAGAAGATCGAAGGAGTGTTCCCGGACATCGATGGGTTGATAGGGGATTCCCGCCGACCGAAGCGCATCGAAGAGGGGAGTGAGCCATGCATCGTTCTCGAAAACGATGCCAACGCTTGGAATCGAACTGGTGTGTGGCAGAGCCGGGGACTCCACCGATTTCGAGGCTGGAGGTAACGTGTCAGCCGGATGCTGGGAAGAGGGATCCATCTCGATGACGACCTTCCTGACTGTGCCCTGGAGTGTCGCCTCCCACTGTGCATCACTCCCAGTAAATCTACCCTGTTTGGTCCGATCCTGTCGAGATTGGCCGTAGCCCTGAAAAGGCTGGTTGTCCTCAGATGCCGTGGGGTAGCCAGATATTCTTCACCTGGGAGCCACGGTCGAGGAGACGCCTGGAGCGGTCCGACAGTTCCCCGGGTCTCCAGCAAACCTTCATGTTGCCGCTCGATTCCGACTCCAGCTGCTGCGCCAGCTCTCCGTCAGAGACGTGCCAGAGCAGGTCCACATCGTCGTGAGATGCGAGCACCGGGCCGATCTCGGCGGCATCTCCTGTGAGCAGATTGAGGGCACCGGCGGGTAGATCGGAGTGCTCGATGATCCTGCACATCTCCACCGCTGCCAGTGCTGCCGTCGAGGGGACTGCGATGACATCGTTGCCCGCCGCCAGCAGCGGAGCACAGAGAGAGACGAGGCCGAGCAGCGGCTGTTGCTGGGGGCAGATCAGGCCGGCAGTGCCGAAAGGTTCGTGGATGGCGAGGACCAGTCCCCGCCACGGAGTGTCGTGGACTGCTCCATCGTGCTTGTCACACCAGGAGGCCCACCAGGTCCAGCATTCGACGGCGGCGGCCACTTCCTCCTTCGCCTTTTCCATCCCGCAACCGGTCATCGAGTCGATGCATCCCGCCATCTCCTCTGAAGATGGTTCGAGATTCTCTGCGATGAACCACAGCACCTGAGCACGACCATGTCCCGTCATGCTCCCCCAACTGCTCTTGTTGGCAGCCTCCACGGCGTTACGGACATCCTTGCGATTGGCCCTGGCGGCCAGCCCCAGAAGTTCACCGCCAGGAGATTGAACCTCGAAGCTGTAGCCACCATCGGGGCGCACCTGCTTGCCTCCGATGTAGAGCTTGGCGGTGCGGTCGAGGGCTTGATCCGATCGGTCGGAGTTGACCAGTTCACTGGCGGAGGAGTTGCTGTTTGCCGTCGAGGTCATCGGCTTCACATCTCGCAGGTACGCTCGCAGGCCCTCCCGGCCTCCTTCCCTGCCGAAGCCCGATTCCTTCATGCCGCCGAAGCCGCTGGAGGCGTCGAACAGGTTGGTTCCGTTGACCCACACCGTTCCCGCCTCGATTCTCCTCGCCACATCCAGGGCGGTATCGATGTCCTGACTCCAGACGGTGGCAGCGAGACCGTAGCGGGTGTGATTGGCGATCTTGACCGCCTCGTTGACGGTGCGGAAGGTGGTCGAGACCAGTACCGGTCCGAACACCTCCTGGCTGGCGATCTCGGATGAGAGAGGAGCATCCCTGAACAGCGTCGGCGGGAACCAGAAGCCATCCTCGGGCAGATCGATGTCGGGCTGGATGCAATCGATCCCCTCCTCGACCGCTCTGTCACACATCGATTGCACCTGTTGAAGGTGATCGGATTCGACCATCGCTCCGATGTCGACCGCCTTGTCGATGGGGTTTCCGACTCGCAGTCGTGACATCCGCTCCTCGACCTTCTTGTGAACCAGGTCGGAGATCGATTCCTGAACCAGCAGCCGGCTACCGGCGCAACACACCTGACCCTGGTTGAACCAGATGGCATCGACGAGTCCCTCGATGGCACTGTCGATGTCCGCATCTTCGAAGATGATGTAGGGACTCTTGCCGCCCAGTTCCAGAGTCAATCCCTTGCCGCTTCCGGCGGTGGCCTTGCGGATGATCCTGCCCACCTCGGTCGATCCGGTGAAGGCGACCTTATCGATGTCAGGATGGTTGACGATGGCTGCTCCCGTTTCTCCATCGCCGGTGACGATGTTGACGACCCCCGCCGGAAGGCCCGACTTGTGGCAGATCTCCGCAAAGAGCAGTGCGCTGAGGGAGGTCCATTCCGCAGGTTTCAGTACCACCGTGTTTCCACACGCCAGTGCCGGTGCCACCTTCCATGCCAGCATCAGCATCGGAAAGTTCCAGGGGATCACCTGTCCACAGACTCCCCATGGTTCTCCATCGGGATCGGTCTCATCGAGCAGGTGGGCACTGCCGGCGTGATGGTAGAAGTGTCTTACCACCAGTGGGATGTCGACATCTCGTGTCTCCCTCACCGGCTTGCCGTTGTCGAGTGTCTCCAGCACGGCAAAGAGGCGGCTCTCCTTCTGGATCCCTCTTGCGATGGCGTAGAGGCAGCGTGCTCGTCCTGCCGGACCCAGTGCTTGCCAGGTGGGGAGAGCTTGGCGGGCGGCAGCGACCGCACTGTCGACATCGGATGCCGATCCTTGCAGGACGTCTCGTAGCGGCTCACCTGTCGAGGGGCTGCGCGATGGGAAGCGAGTCGATCCCTTCGGCGAGACCCATTCTCCACCGATGAAGTGCGCCGGCTGTTGCCCGGTACGCTCGATCCATTCCCTGGCGGCCGCTTCCGATTCCGGGGCCGGGCCCCAGTCGAGGGTCTCCAGCGATTCGGCAGGATTACTATCTTTCGGTGTCATCATCTCTATCCCATCGGATGCCGGTGGGCGGCGGAATACCGTCCGGTGGCATGAAACTCCAGCTGTCGTTCGAGGTCCGCGAGCAGGGAAGATGCACCGATCCTGAATCGGTCCGGTGCCATCGATTCCGTTCCCAGTTCTTCGCGAATCAACATCAGGAAGGCAGTGGCAGCCTTGGCGGTGCTGATACCTCCTGCCGGTTTGAAGCCGGCGAGAATTCCTGTCCTGTCCCGGTAATCACGTATCGCTCGTAGCATCACGAGAGCCACCGGTAGCGTCGCATTGACCGGCTCCTTGCCGGTAGATGTCTTGATGAAGTCGGCCCCGGCTCCCAGGCAAACCCGCGACGCCCTCGCGATGCGCCGGAGATCTCCCAGTTCGCCGGTGGCGAGGATCGTCTTGAGACACGCCCTCTCTCCACAAGCCTCGCGGTACGCCTGGACCTCCTGGTGGAGCTGTTCCCAGCGCCCCTCCAGCACCAGCGATCGGGAGATGACGATGTCGATCTCCTCCGCCCCCGCAGCGATGGAGGAGTGGATCTGCTCCACCTTCATCGAATGGGGGATCTGGCCGGCGGGGAATCCAGTGGAAACCGCACACACCTTGACCGGGGATCCGGCGGTGGCTTTGCGGGCGGTCTCGATGAGGTTGTGGTACACGCATACCGAGGCGCAGTGCAGGTCGGTGGGAAGTCCGTGCGCCTCCAGGATGTCGCGCCGGATCGGTCTCCGTGCCTTGCCCGCCAGTCGTCGCACCGTGCCAGGGGTGTCATCTCCAGACAGCGTGGTCAGGTCGATGCAGGTGATGGCGTGGGCGAGCCAGCCGATCTGCCACGACTTCTTGACGGTTCGGCGTCCAGTCAGGGTGCTGGTCCGGCGCTCCACCGCAGAGCGGTTGACGCGGGTCGACAGCACCCAGTCCAGATCGAGATCACCACCTTGATTCAACAACGTCGCCTCCTGACCGGTGCATCATCGACTTGCGAAGGGTACAGGTCAACAATCCCCGCAGACTCTTCCGAGATCAACGCTCGTCGATGGGGGGGGTGGACCCGTTGCACAGCGCCTCCAGCCATCGCTGGGCGCCGGTAAACCACTGCTGCCACGCCTTCACGGTGTCGCTATCTTGCGCCTTGCGGGCGGAGGCGACTCTCAGGCTTCGATCGAGTTCGATCGCCTCGAGATAGCGGGGCAGATCTTCTTCCCGGGGGTTCGCTACCGCCAGTGCGGAGGCCAGCAGTGCCACGCTCATCCTTCGAACCATCCGTGGATCGACATGGGAGAGGCGGTCGAGGCTGGTGTGGTAGGCGAAATCGGTGAAGTGCCACATCAGGATGGAGGGGACGCCACGGCCCAGGAACACATCGTGATCGCTACCCCCTTCCCAGGGGTGTTCTCCGATGACCCAGCCGTTGCTGACCCGGGCCACGTCTTGCATGGCGAGGCGGGCGATGATGGAGACTCCGCTCGGATGCAGATCGGATTTGCGGACACGCCCGGCACCCCACGGGGTGTGGGAATCGGGGGGCAGTACCTTCATCGCTCCCGGGTCTGGAGATCTCTCCAGCAGGGCGATGGCCCCCGTCATCTCCCTCGAGGCTCCGATCATGTCCGCCGAGAAGGCAGCGATGGTGTTGCGGTCGGTGTGATCGAGGAAGATACGACTCATCGCCATCTCATCGCCCCAGATGAAGGAGATGCTGCGTAGCGGCCACGGCAGTTGCTTCTGATTCAGCGCCTCCACCAGCGATCGCACACCCTCCAGCTGTCCACCGACTCCACTGGCATTGTCGACCGCTCCCGGTTCCTGGACATGGGCCGCCAGCGCCACCACTTCATCGGGAGTACTGCTTCCCACCACCGTGGCCACCACGGTCCGCAGCGGCCGCTCGTCGAGATCGACCCGTGCCTTCAGGTGAACCCGTGATTGCGGGTGCTGCTGAAGGGTCGAATGGACCCGTGGAGAGATCATCGCCACCGGCAAGTCGCCGCCTCCGCGGATGCTGCTGTAGTGGATGGCATCGAGGTGGCGATCTCCACCGCTGGGATCGACGGTGAAGTCGGCAAGATGAGACGAGAGCAGCGCAGCCGCACCCTTTTGCCGTGCCAGTCTCAGCGCCCGGCCGAGGGAGTCGGCGGTGATGTAGATGTCGCCCTTCTTCAGTTTGTCGGCATCGAAGCAGATGGGACCCTCGACATCGCAGGAGGGAGCGTGAACCGGAAGCATCGTCCGGTGCGGGTCCTTGCTGTTGCGGAAGGAGAGGAGAGTCTGATCATCTTCCCCCTCCCGTTTCATCACCAGGCTGGCAGACCGTGGGGTCCACGCCGGGGAACGCATCGGCGTCTCGATCACCTCCAGTTGCAGTCTCTCGTCGCTGCCGAAGCCGCTCTTCTTGAGATGATCCAGGAGATGATCGAGGGTCGCCTCGAACCCCTCATTGCCAGACTCCCGGTACCAGTTGTCGGCAAAGGCGATGGTCTCGAAGGCGCGGGCGGGTTGGTAGTGGCGATAGAGGGTCTTGGTCCAGCGGGCGGTTGCTGTCGATCCCGCCACCGGAACCGGTCCCGGATGCTCGGCGGACCCACGTCTCGGACCATCGCCGAGGATTCGGACCATCTCCTCGCCGAGCAGATCGCCGATCCCGAAGTAACTCTCGGCATTGCCGAACCAGTGGTGGCCATGACCCGAGTTGGGAGAGTCCTCCGGTCGCCGCATGAACTGTGCGGTTGAAACGTAGGAGACAGTCCCCCGGTACTCCGGTCTTTCCGAAACTGCCGCCTGGGCGTGGCGCAGCTGCAGGTTGCCTCCATTGCCAGTCTCGCCGATCACTACCGGTAGATCGGCGACGGAGAGTTCTTCTCTCAGGTCATCGATGAGGTGAGCGAGGTTCTGTTCATACGCTTCCACCGCCCCTTCGGTGAACATGTCATTCCAGCCCTGAAACCAGAAGAAGCCTCGAAGTTCCACCTTGCGTCCGGCGAGATCGGGGAACTCGGCGGGGATGGCAGCGATGGCCTCACGGTACTCCTCGATCATCTGGGTGTAATACGGTCCCGTCTCGCCGCCGGCAGAGGGGGGACGGAAATCGACATGGAGACTCTTGCCTCCCCAGCAGGTCTTGACCAGCAGCACCGGCGCTTCGATGGAGTCGCCGAGGCGGTGACCGATCTGCAACTCCGGTCCGAAGTGATGGAGGTCGTCGTAGACGGCATATCCGATGGAGAGGGGACCACTCTTGAGGACGTCATTGCCGGTGCGATAACGGACGAGCACATCGTCCCGTTTCGTCCACTCGCCATCCTTGCGCAGGTGACCCATCCGCTGCGCCATGGCAGGATTTTCCAGCAGCCGGATCAGGGTGCCATTGCCGCCGTTGTAGTGCTCCTCGTGGACCAGGTCGACCACCGCCTGGCCCTCCATGTTGGACTGACCGGCGAGCAGGAAAACCTGGATCGGCTGCGCCTCGGGGGTGTCTTTAGAAAGGGCGCAGCAGGCCACCAGTAACAGAGAGGGAATGAGCATCGATCCTCCTTCAGGGAACAGGCTTTTGACACCTGAACCGGCAGGATACCCTAGCGGATACCTCGAGGAGACCCTGCACCTGGATGTGGGGCTGGAAAGAGCGCTTTCATGACGACGCCTCGCAACGATATTCCGGACAGGGCACGGGTCGTCATCGTCGGTGGCGGCATCGCAGGGTGCAGCGTCGCCTACCACCTGGCGAAGCTGGGCTGGAACGATGTGCTGCTGCTGGAACAGGGTGAACTGGGCGGGGGAACCACCTGGCATGCCGCTGGCATGGTCGGGAGACTGAGAACCTCGAGCAGCATGACCCGGATCAACCAGGACAGCGTCGATCTGTACTCCCATCTCGAGCAGGAGACGGGGGTGGCGACCGGCTGGAAGCAGGTCGGATCTCTCATCGTGGCGCGTCGTCCCGAGCGGATGGTGCAGTTGCACCGGACGGTAGCGATGGCGGAGTACCTCGGTGTCGAGGCTCACATCATCGATATCGAAAGCGCACTCGAGAAGTGTCCCATCATGTCCACCGACGATCTGATCGGAGCCGCCTGGCTACCAGGGGATGGCAAGGTCGATCCTCATCAGACGACCCTCTCCCTCGCCGCAGGCGCACGACAGGGTGGGGTTCGCATCGTCGAGGGGGTCGGTGTCCAGTCTCTCCTTCATCGCGACCAGCGCATCGCCGGAGTGGTCACCGAGGAGGGTTCCATCGAGGCGGAATATGTCGTCCTGTGCGGTGGCATGTGGACCCGCAAACTGGGACTCGATGCCGGCGTCAATCTGCCGCTGTATCCGGTCGAGCATCACTATGCAGTCTCCAATCGGTTGCCCGGCGCCTGGGACGGGATGCCGTGCTGTCGAGATCCAGATGGCACCATCTACTGGCGCGGGGAAGAGGACGGCATCGTTCTGGGGGCATTCCAGGCCTACACCAAACCGTGGGATGTCGATCCGATCCCGGCCGATTTCAGCTTCCAGTTGCTCGAGGATGATTGGCAGAAATTCACAGCCCCCATCGAGGAGGGGTACCGGCGTCTGCCCGGACTGGAGCAGGCGGGCTTCGACAGGTTCGTCAACGGGCCGGAGAGTTTCACTCCCGACAATCAGTTCCTGCTGGGCGAGACGGGCGAGATCTCCAACCTGTACGTCGCCGCCGGTTTCAACTCGGCGGGGATCGCTTGCTCCGGTGGAGCGGGCAAGGCACTGGCGCAATGGATGACCGACGGAGAAGCACCCATCGACCTGTGGGCGGTGGATCCGCGTCGATTCATGAACTCACAGAATGATCGTGGGTACCTCAGGGAACGGGTCGGAGAGGTTCTCGGGTTGCACTACAAGATGGGGTGGCCCAACCGGGAGTTCGAGACGTGTAGGGATCTTCGCAGGTCTCCCTTCCACCAGCGACTGGCGCAGCGCGGCGCGTGCTTCGGCAGCAAGATGGGGCTGGAGCGGCCCAACTGGTTTTCCGACGGCTCGACGACGGCACAGGTGGAGTACTCCTTCGGACGCCAGAACTGGTTCGAGTCACACCGTTCGGAACATCGAGCGACGCGGGAAGCGGTCGCCCTCTTCGATCAGACATCTTTCAGCAAGTTCCGCCTCGAAGGACGCGATGCCTTGCCTCTGCTGCAAAGGCTGTGTGGAAACGATCTGGATGTTCCCCAGGGCAAGGTCGTCTACACGGGACTCTTCAATCATCGTGGGACCTTTGAATCCGATCTCAGCATCGTGAGAGAGGAGGAGGATCGTTTCTACATCGTTTCCTCCTCGGGGCAGCGGGTGCGTGATGCGAACTGGATTCGCCGAAACGTCGCCCCCGATCAGCAGGTCACCCTCACCGATATCACCGAGGACCATGCAGTACTCGGCGTGATGGGACCCCATTCCCGGCAGTTACTCACCCGGGTGACGGGGGACGCGATGGAGTCCTTCCCCTTCGGTACATCCAGAAAGGTCACCATCGCATCGGTCGAGTTGTGTGCTGCTCGCATCACCTATGTCGGAGAACTGGGGTGGGAGTTGCACATGCCGGTGAGCGGGGCGGTGGAGGTCTACGATGCCCTGGTCGCTGCCGGAGCAGATCTGGGCATCCGGGATGCCGGACACTATGCGGTCAACTCGCTGCGCCTGGAGAAGGGATATCGTGCCTGGGGAGCGGAACTCTCCCCCGACGATACGCCGCTGGAGGCGGGGCTCTCCTTCGCGCTGGCGTGGGACAAGGAGATCCCCTTCATCGGAAGAGATGCTCTCCTTCGTCAGAAGCAGCAGGGGGTCCACAAGCGGATGACCAGCTTCGTGCTGGAGGATCCCGATGTGATGCTGTGGCACGATGAACCGATCTACCGCGATGGAGAGTGCGTCGGCTACACCTCGTCCGCTGCTTTCGGCCACTCGCTGGGGGCGTCGGTGGCGCTCGGCTACGTCCGGGCGGATCACCCCATCTCCCGCAAGTTCGTACGGGAAGGGGAGTACCAGATCGATGTGGCAGGTCAGCGGGTGGCAGCGACGGTCCACCTTCAGTCCCCCTACGATCACCAGAGGAGCAAGATTCTGATGTAGGCGGTTGCCGCTTCCAGACGGCGTTGCCATCGTGGTACTTCCGCTTCCTGGAAGGCACCACGCCCCATCCGTGCTGAAAGAGGATCTCGTGGACGATGATATCCCGTACCTGCTGCTGACGCCGGGTCCGTTGACCACCACCCGAACGGTGCGCCAGGCGATGGCCAATGATCTCTCCACCTGGGATGTGGATTACAACCAGATCGTCGAGGAGGTCCGTGCAGGACTGGTGGCTCTTGCCACCGATGAAGAGGGATACACCGCCACCCTGATGCAGGGCAGCGGCACATTCTCGGTGGAGTCCACCATCGGCTCGACGGTTCCCCGCGATGGCAAGTTGCTGGTGATCAACAACGGAGCTTACGGCGCACGTATCGTCAAGACCGCTCGCATGCTCGACATCGATCTGATCGACCTCGAGGTGGGGGAGCAGACGGTCCCCGATCCGCAGCAGGTCGACGAGGTACTGGCGAAGGATGGTGCCATCACCGACGTGGCGATGGTGCACTGCGAGACCACCACTGGCATGTTGAACCCCGCCGCCGAGGTGGGGGAGGTGGTGGCTGGCCACGGCAAGCGATACATCGTCGATGCGATGTCCTCCTTCGGTGGAATGCCGATGACGATGCAATCTCTTCATGCCGACTTCATCATCTCTTCGGCAAACAAATGCATCCAGGGAGTTCCCGGCTTCGGATTCACCGTTGCTGCCCGATCGATGATGGAAAGCCTCCAGGGAAGAGCACGCTCCCACAGTCTCGATCTTCACGATCAGTGGCAGATGATGGAAGCCGCCGGCGGTAAGTGGCGATTCACCTCCCCGACCCACGTGCTGCTCGCTTTTCACCAGGCGATGAAAGAGTTGCAAGAAGAGGGGGGTGTCGACGAGCGTTACCAGCGATACGCCGAGAATCAGAGGCGGCTGGTGGCGGGTATGAGGCAACTCGGTTTCGAGACGTTACTGCCCGATTCGATGCACTCGCCGGTGATCACTTCCTTCTACTATCCGGCCGATGACGCCTTCCACTTCCAGCAGTTTTACGAACAGTTGAAGCAGCGTCGCTTCGTCATCTACCCCGGCAAGGTGTCCGATGCCGAGTGCTTCCGGATCGGCACCATCGGCAATGTCTTCCCCGAAGATATCGATCAGCTGTGTCAGGAGATCGCGGTGGTCGCCGAGCAGATGGGAATCGTCAATCGCGCTCCGGCTCACTGACGCAGGAAGTGGATCCCACTCATCTCTCCCGATTCGATGTCGAACCCGAGCACCGCTGCATCGTCATCCCGGATCAACTGCAGTTTCAGCCACCAGTCAGCGATCAACCGGTCCCCCTCGACGGGGGCCAGTGGGATCTTTGATCGGCCCGGACCGATCAGGCTGATGGTGGAGTCTTCGGCGACCAGCTGCCAGGTGACACCGAGTTCGGGGGAGTGGTAGTTGCCGACCACTGCTTGCGGGTTCCACTCCTCCGGAGCTTTCGATCCGTTACCACCGCGTCGGCGATCGGGTCGCTCTCTCGGGGTGAACTTCTCCTCCCCGAGATCCTTCACCACCACCTCGGCGATACCGGAACAGATTTGTCTTGGACTGAAGCGACTGCAATTGGCGAGGCAGATGATGACCAGCTCCTGATCGGGGAACGCCATGATCATCGAGCGGTAACCGACCCAGGCTCCACCATGCTCGAGGACCTGCAGGCCGCGCCAGTTTCGATCGACCACACCGAGGCAGTAGTCGATCTGTTTCCCGTCGTTGAGGGTGAAGCGTTGCTGCAATCTCTCGAGCAGGTTGGCTCCGAGTCGCCGATCCGCCAGGGCGTTGACCCAGATCGCCAGCTCCTTGACGGTCGTATAGACACCACCATCGCCGACGCGATCGAGTACCGTTTCGTGGATCCGGTACTTGCCACTTCCTGCCGGGGTATAGCCGGTCGCCCGTCCCGCTGTCACCTCGAGATGATTGTCGTGGTAGTGGCTTCTCTTCATCCCCAGCGGCGCGAAGATCTTCTCGTCAGCGAACTGGCGCAGGGTTTTCCCCGATGCCCGCTGGCAGATGACGCTGAGCAGGAAGTAGCCGCTGTTGCAGTAGGAGCTCTTTTCTCCTGGCGTGAAGTTGAGGTTTTGCTGGCGTGCGATCAGTTCGAGGGTTTGTTCCGTCGTGAAGAGATCTTCATCGCCCAGTCCCATCAGTGGCATCATGGAGGTGTAATCGCGCAGGCCGCTGGTGTGGTGAAGCAGATGCCGGATGGTGATCGGTTTGTCGTATTGGGGAATCTCCGGTAGCCATTTACCGATGTCATCATCGAGAGTGATGTGTCCATCATCTTCCAGTAGCAACATGCAAGCGGCGGTGATGTGTTTCGAGACGGAGGCGATACGGAATACGGTGTCGGGACCGTTTGGAATCGAATGGTCGAGATTGGCCATGCCGAAACCGCCGCTGTAGATGACGGTGCCACCTTTGCTCACGAGGATCGAGCAACCGGGACTGTCATCCCGATCCCACTTCTTGACGATCTCGGCAATCTGCCCGTCGAGCCCGTCGGTCGCAGCAGTGGGGGAGGCCAACATCGACGACCCGAGTGAGATGGTAACCAGCAGACTCAGGGACAGGTGTACGAGGCGATTCATCGTTCTGTATCTCCATTCTTTTCATCTTCCAACCGCCGTGCCACGACAGTGTCAGGTCTCATCAGGGTGACCAGCACGATGGGAATCAACCCGCTGATACCTCCCAGCACGTATAACTGCCACTGGTGCCAATCAAGTTTGTTCAGCAGTGTTCCCAGGTACATACCGAAGTTGCTGACCGCCATGTAGAGGGTGAACTGGGTCGCGGCTGCCGTGGTCCAGGCGATCTTCATGAACAGTGAGAAGAGCGCGACCGTCTGGAATGCGATGGCTCCCTTGAAGAGCGGGATGATCCACAGCGGTGAGAAGGAATCGTCGAGCCAGTACGGATGCAGCAGGCCGAAGGTGATGAGACTGCCCGAGGCGATCAATCCACCGATGAACGCGATCTTGCGGCGACCGAAGCGGTCGCAGAAGAAACCGCCGGCGAGAGCTCCGATCACCTCTCCGCAGACCCCGTAACTACCCTGCGCCTTGGCGTACTCGACAGCGGTCCAGTCGAACACCTTGACGAAGGTGTCGGCGGCGAGATTCATGAAAACTCCCTGGCACACCGAGTAGAGGATCGCTACCAGTACGCCGATGGAGGTGGTCCACATCGCCAGTGCCCGGAACAGTTCCTGCATCACGAGGACGGGAGATCGAAGTGCAGCAGTCTGGTTCGAGGCGGACTTCCCCTTCGACCAGGGGAAGCGTTTTTCTCCCGGTCTCTCCGTCACCATCAGCACTGCCGCGAGGATCACCAGGACCATCATCGCCTGCACCTGGATGGTGGCGTTCATGCCGTAGTTCTCGATCATCACCGCGCCACCGTAGGTGCCGACTGCAGTACCGAACAGCTTGGATGCCCACATGAAACCGTTGACGCGTCCTCGTTCTTCCTCCTCCAGGATGTCGACGGCCAGTGCGTCAGTGGCGACGTCCTGCAGGGATGCGAAGCAGTTGTGGAGGAAGAACACTCCACTGACGAAGACGATGGCGCTGATGGAGGTGGCTTCCGCCGATACATCCAGATCGGGGATCCAGGCGAAGAACCACGACATCCACGGAGACAACTCGACGGTCGATTCACGGGTGAGGGGACCGATGTCACCGATCCGGTCGGTGGCCAGCAGGGTGAGCGCCATCCCCAGCTGGGCGATGGCGATCCACGGTCTGCGTAGTCCCATCGAAGGCCAGCGCATCGAATCGATGAGGGGAGCCCACAGGAACTTGAAACTCCACGGCAAGATCGCAACGGAGGAGATCAGCACCGACTCTTCCCGGGTGAATCCACCCTCGATGAAGACGGCGATCAGCGCATAGATCACGAATCCCCAGGGGAATCCCTGGGCGAAATAGAGCAGACACAGCATCGAGGTGCGTAAGCCCCTGTGATCCTTCAGGTTCATGATCTGGACCTTTCCTGTGCGGTGGTCGGCCCCTGATCGAGGAGGGCAGACACGGAAACCGCATGAAATCCCAGGATGCGGCCGATTTTGCCGAAATCGACCCGAAAATTTCCGGGGTCAACCTGTCCGATAATGGCGCGGAACTGGATAGAAGGGTAGGGCGTTGCCCGACGCACACAGAAAGGAGAAGACTCATGACCAAGAAAATGCTGTGGATCCTCTCCTTCGTGACGCTGATCCCGATCTTGTCGGTCGGTTGTTCCGCCCAGTACACCTACACCCGTGCTGTCGGCTCCTGGAAGAGCGAAGTCGCTGCTCCGGAGGCGAAAACGATCGGTTGGGCCGACCGCCTCCGCCAGCGACTGGAGGGAAGCCTCCTCTCCGACCTGGAACTGCAGATCCTCCCCTCCGGGGAATACACGGTGACGATCCGTGGCCGCCAGTTCTCGGGAACAGTGCGGGTCACCGACCTGTTCGGCGAAGGTCTGGGAGTGGCAACGGAGATCGGCAACCTCGAGGCACAGGGGCGCATTCGCATCGTCGACGAGGACCACATGATTCTCGAGGGCAACGGCACCGAGATCTCCCTGGTCCGCTGTCGTTGATGATCAACATTTCAAATCCCGCGAGAGAGGCCTCCCCATGGAGAAGAAACCGTTGAATATCGTCGGGATCGTCTGTGCAGCAATCTGCGCCGTGAGCATCTTCGTCGCGGTGGAGAGATACAACCACAACGCTGCCAAGGTCGAGGCGATGAACCAGATGCACAGTTCATTCCCCGCGGGAGGGATGCTGGCAGGAGGTGGGAATTTCAGCCCTGGAGTACCAGCCATCTCCAGGTACGCCCTGGTCGTCGCCGCACTGGCAGGGGTCGGTGGAGTGGTCTCCCTGGCGAGTCGTGGGCGGGTTGCCAGCAGACAATAGAACCCGCCACAAGATTGCTGACGTGGAGATCGACAACAGAAGTCGGCTCGGTCACATCGAGCCATCTCAGTCACATCGATCCATCTCAGTCACATCGAGCCATCATGAAGAAGATCGATCAGCGCGACGGAACCTCGTGAACTTGCCACTGATCATCGACCCACAGACCGATCACCTCCAGTCCCTCCAGTTCCCCGGAGAGGAACTCCATCGACTTCTGGATGTGCACCAGCTGAGCCTCGTGGGGGGCGGGATTGCCGGCACAGCCGTGGTGGCCAACGATGGCAATGCCGACCGATGAGTGATGCTCGATGGAGATGCCCACTCGCTGGAGAATCGACTCGATGGCCCGGGAGTTCTTCTGTTCACAGAGGATCAGGTTCGGCCCCGCCTCCGTCACCAGATCGACATGTTCGACACCAAATCGTTGCTGGAGATAGCGGATGACCGGCAACTGAGTACGTCCATCGATGCAATTGATGACGGTGCAGAATCCCACTTCAACTCCTTCTCTGCTCTGATCTGTTGCTCTCATCCGGCAGGGGCTTCGCCGTGAGTTCGTTTCGGATTCTACCCGGTCAGTTGAACGGCGCCACCGAGCCCGGCAGCAGTCTCGCCGTGAGGTGAGGCCGGCGGAAGTCGAGAGGGACGAGTATGTAGATCCAGTATCTCTGCCTGCTTCCTTGATCGCTGACGATGAACCCCAGGCCGCCCCACAGCCAATCCACCCAACGATCGGCATGCCGCTAGATCCACCACACTGACGACAACCATCTCACTGGATCCTTCGGTTCCGAAGGTGGATAATCGGTGGTTGGAGGCTGTAAGAATGAACCTCGAGAAGTGGCTGCTGCTACTGCTGGTGCTCATTCCCGGGCTAGTTGTCGCGGATGTCGAGGTCTGCGACAACCCCGAGATCGATTTCGGCGGGGCCAACGGTACCCCTCAACAGGTGACGAGCATCGTCAGCATCCCCGACAGTTTCATCATCGAGGATCTCCAGGTTGTGGTCGAGATCTCGCATCCGTTCATCGGGGATCTCACCGTCGATCTGGACTCACCGGGCGGCACCACGCTGCGACTCCACGACAGCGACGGGGAAGACACCGAGAACATCCTGGTCACCTACTCCGATGAAGGGGTTCCCAACGGCTCCGAACCGTACTCTGGCGGCTGCTACATGCAGCCTGGTAGCGGAGCGTTGGCGCTCTTCGATGGCGAGCAGGTTGCGGGCCTCTGGTCACTGTCGGTCTTCGACGCTTTCCCGTCGAATAACGACGGAACCCTCGAGAGCTGGTGCCTGCGTGCCTTCGAGTCTCCGACCACTGTCACCAATCCGTGTGCGCCACCGCCGGTGCCCGAACCGAAGACCCCGATCGCCGATCGCGTGGTTCTGGTGCTGGTCGATGGGCTGCGCTACACCGAGGGACTGGGGCACCCGACCCGCCAATATGTTCCCAACATGGATGCCCTCGCCCAGCAAGGTGTCATCATCGAACCCTTCTTCAACGACGGGGTGACCGTCACCGTCGAAGCGATTCCGGCAGTCATGACCGGATCGTGGGCGGGAACGACTTCCTTTTTCGACCCCGATTGTCAGGTCAACTCGATCTACTCCAATACCCCTTACGTCCATGAATACATCCGGCGCCAACTCGGTTTTCCGGCGCAAGATTGCGTCTACGTGTTGGGGCCCTACTGCCCGTGGAGGGGCAGCTTCCATCCGTCCTACGGACCCGACTACTGGCCCCAGTGGATCGCCACAGGCGGCGGCGACGATGCCAACTGGTTGGAAGCGCAGAATCTCCTGCAGACAACAAAGCCGCGCTTTCTGACGCTGTATCTCCCCGATGTGGATCATGCCGGACACGATGGAATCTGGGACGACTATCTCGCAGCCATCGAGCGAGCCGATGAGATCATCGGAGAGCTGTGGACGTGGATTCAATCGGACCCGGACTATGCCGACAACACCGTGATGCTGATCACCAACGATCACGGCCGCCACACGACAAACTTCCAGGGGCACGGCGACGGTTGCAACGGCTGCCGTCAGATTCAGTGCCTCGCCATCGGCCCGGGGATTCGCTCCGGTCTGATCTCGACGATTCCGCGCACGACCCCCGACATCGCACCGACGCTGGCCCGACTGCTGGGAGCAGAAGCGCAATTCTCCAGCGGTGAGATCATGACCGAGATCCTCGAGCCGGGGATGTTCCTCAGAGGCGATGCCAACATGGATGGGGTGCTCGACCTCGGTGATGTAGTCACGAATCTGGCAGTGCTGTTCGGAGGGGTGACCCACAACTGCCACGCCGCTCTCGACAACAACGTCGACAATTCTCTCGATGTGGCAGACCCGAT
>CAYPPQ010000024.1:0-21819 GCA_964412635.1 uncultured Planctomycetia bacterium
TCCTCTCGGATGGGGCTCCCAGCATGGGGACCTTCGTCGATCCCGATCGCATCCTCGAGGAGATCCAGCGCCTCAATGAGGAGAGCCAGGTGACGATTCACACCATCTCCGTCGGCTTCTCGTCGAATTTCATGGAGCAACTGGCGGACCAGAACCGGGGCAGTTACATCGTCGCCGGCAGGTGAAATTACGCCTATCCCGCCAAATTCCCTAAAGATCTGGTCCCTCCGTGCGGATGGGGGAGGTGTGGGAATGTTCCGTGCCGGTAGAACTCGATGAGGAGCCTTGATGACGACGACTGCCCTGCTGACCTGGATTGCCATCATCACCATCTCGATCCTTTGCCTGTGGGTGATCCGCAGCAAGGGCTGGGGTACTGGTCCCGGTTTCTCCAGGGGAGTCGTCAATGCCGAGAAGTTGAAAGCGGAGTTACTGGGCCGGGGAATCGAAGGCGGAGAGGCTCAACTGCTGCTTTCGATGATGAATCTGGCCGCGGTTTCGAACCCTGATCGACTCCTCAACTCCCGTCTTGGATTTGAAGATGCTCTGCGGAGATCGCTGCAAGCGGACCCCGAGCTGATGAAGGATCTTTCGATGCGCAAGGGGCTCGACAGGATTCGCGTCCGCCGCGGCTGGGAGGTTCCAGGAAACACCAGCCAGGGAGTGTCCCTTCCCTTCGAAGACGAGGAGTTGCTGGTCGGCGGACAGGATGGATTACAGCTACGCACCACCACCATCCACCGCGATGCCCAGAGCATCGCAGTTCGAGTCATCGCAAGTTCTCATCCGGATCAGTCGGAGCTTCCCTGGCAGGTGGGAGATCGACTCGAGGTGGTCTTCTTTCGTACCGACCTGGGAGGGCTGCACTTCTCCACTCGCCTGCAGGAAAAGCGCGAGCTCGGCGAGTGGTTCCTGTTCCTGGAGACTCCAGAAAAGATCCAGGTGGAGCAGCGTCGTCAATTTGCGCGGGTCTCCACCGATGCAAAGGTGCGTTTCCTGCACCTGCCGATGGGACGGAAGCAGCACCAGGACCCCGAGCGCGAGCTGTTGCAAGAGGCGAGCCTCATCGACATCGGCACCGGCGGGCTGGCGATCAGAACCGAGGCAGTACTGGAGTGCGATGATCTGCTGGTGATGCGGGGAGTTCCGGGTGTCGAAAGCCGGGATATCACTGCCCGCGTGGTTGCGCTGGTTCCCTCCGGAGAAGACCCCGAGGGGGGAGTCGGTGTTCGATTCGTGGGACTCAGTGCCATCGATCGCGATCGCATCGCTTCACTGGTCTTCACCGCCAGGGTCGATTCAGCCGATGTCGGCTTCCACTTCGATTCTTCCGACCCGGTCGAGCCGGCGCTGGGAACCGATGGATCTGCGTCCTGCTAGGGACGTGGTAGCCGTTGCCGGAAGACGGTGCTGGTGCGAGGCACACGACCTGGATTCTCCAGCGTCTGATCGGCATGACCGAGAGCGACCAGAACTGCGATGGCGATCTCATCCCGCCCCTCGGCTCCGATGACTTCCTTTACCGAATCCTCCATCCAGCCGTTGAGATAGGTGGTCTGGAGTCCCAGCGAGGTGGCGGCCAGGACGAGGTGGGTGGCGGCGATCATCGCATCCTTGATGGCGTACTCTCGTAACCTGCCGAGGCGATCGAGTGCCTGCTGGCCTCCCGGAATCGCCTTGCGAGCGATGGCGCAGTAACTCTCGGGCCACGCTCCCGATTCCTCCGCCTGCTGGATGATCGGTTCCATGTCCCTGGACCATGCCTCGTAATCGACGGCGAAGACGACGGTGATGGGGGCCTCCAGCACCTGACGCTGGCGAAAGCACGCCTCGTGCAGTTTGGCCCTGGTCGGTGCATCGTCGACCACCACCAGGCGCCACGGCTGTAAGTTCCAGGATGAAGGTGCCTGCACCGTCAACTCGAGGATGCGTTCGATCAACTCCTCATCGATGGGGTCCGATCGAAAGTCCTTGGTCGATCTTCGCACCTCGATGGCGGTGGCGACATCGAGTGGTGGTCGCTCATCTTCAGTGGACATCCCGGTGCCTATCTCTTCTCCATCAGGGTGACAACCGAAGTTCGATCATCTCCGCCCATGTTGGCACACAGCCCCCGGCTCGGTGCATCGGAGATCTGATAATCGCCGCACAGGCCATTCATCTGACGGAACACCTCGTAGACCTGTTTGACCCCGGTCGCTCCCACCGGGTGGCCGAACGCCATCAATCCACCACCGCTATTGATGGGCAGGGATCCGTCGAGGGCGGTGACACCGTCGGCAGCGATGCGGGTTCCTTCACCCTCGTTACAGAATCCCAGTGCCTCGCAGATCAGTGCTTCGGTGATGCTGAAGCAGTCGTGAACCTCCGCCACCTGGATGTCGGTGGCATTCCAGCCCACCGCCGAATAGGAGCGACTGGCTGCGGCAGCGGTGACATCCATCCGGGTGAGATCGGGCACGGCGCCAAGGGGTCCACAGGCGACGGAGCAGGCGGTTAATTCCACCGCCTGATCGGCACCCTGGCCGAGCATCTCGAGTCCCTCATCGGAACAGAGAACCACGGCACAGCCGCCATCGGAAACCTGTGAACAATCGCTGATTCGAAGCCACGGTTGCAGCTCCTCGTTGGCGAGGAAGCAGGGATTGCTGTCGGAGGCAGTGGCGGCATCTTCGACACTCATGGTGATCGAACGCATGTGGGCGTTTGGATTGCGATTGGCATTGGCGTACGCCTTGGCGACGATGGGAGCCAGATCGGCGGGGGAGATGTCGAAGCGCTGGCAGTATTCCCTGGTGCGTCGAGCGAACATGGCGGGGAAGGTGAACTCGTCGATGCCACGCTCTTGCTCGTAGTGGGAGGCGCGGGCGAGGAAGTCCGCCCCGACCTTTGCATTGTGTGTCGTCTGGACCTCTGCACCCACCACCAGAACCAGATTGGCTCCTGCCTGGATGGCATCGACCCCGGCTGCGATGGCGAGACCTCCGGAAGCGCAGGCACCCTCTACCCGGGTGAAGGGTGTGTGGAGGAAGCCCTCGTGAGCGCCGGCAGTCATCGATCCCAGGTGCCCCTGGTTGCAGAACAGTTCGCCGACGAAGTTCCCGACGTATCCTCGATCGATCAGTTCTGGATCGATTCCCACATCGGAGCAGGCTCCCACGGCGACCCTGTGCAGCAACTGTTCCAGGGTCGGGTTCTCTCGCTGCCCGAAGTCGGGGTGTTTCTTCCAGATGAAGTCGGGATGAAACTTACCGATGAAAGGAGTGATGGCTCCACCAGCGACGGTGACCCTACGATTTGGTTTCAATGGTCCTCCCTCAGAGTTGCGCACTTCGCTCGACCTCAACCTGGACTTCCTCTTCGATGAAAGGAATCCTCCAGGCCGGTACCCACACCCGATCGACCTCCACCCAGCCATCCAGCAGTAATCTCCTGCGGATGTCGGGCAGGTGGGCAGCACCGTAGAAGATGGCACTCCTTCGCCACCCCTCTGGCAGCGAGTTCTGGAAGTCCATCCACAACTGATCATTACGGATTCCGAGGATCAGGTCTTCCGGTTTTTCAATATCCTTGACCCCGAGCAGGGCCATCTGCTGTACCGACTGGGAGATGGTCTTGGCCAGCACCCAGCGAATCCGATTGACGGTGTTTTCGTCCTGCGATGCCATGGCGGCCTGAAGACTGAAACCATCGATGAGGGCGGGCGCGATCCCCGTCATCAGTCCGGCAGGATCGATGTTGAAGAGTCCGTGTTCACGGAGGGCGACACTGAACTCCTCCGACGTGAGGTCGGCGTGGCGGAGATTGCCGCGGGTGTAATCGATGTGCTCCATCTGGTGCTGCAACTGCAGCATCTCCTGCATGCCACGCTGGAGGGTCGAGATGATATCGAGGCTCCGGCGTCGCTCGACGCCGGCGCTTCCTCGCGGCGGCTTCTCGGGAGCCTCTGGAGAACCGGGTGCCGGTCCGCCGACCAGTTCGTAGAGGACCAGGTCGTGGCGGTCGAGTTCCTCCTGGATCTGCTGGTAATAGCTGTTCTCGCCGATGTGTACCGCTCCCACCAGGCTCAGCAACTGTCCGCTGCGGGGGTGTCGATAGCGGAGGATGGAGGTTTCCAGCTGGGCGCTGGCAGAGGCGGTCTTGCGGAATCGCAGGAAGTCTGCCACCGGATCCGCCGCTTCCAGCGGCGCGAGAGCGAGACAGACCACCGATGTCAGGAGCCAGACCCTTACATTTGCCGAACTTTTTTTGGACCGAAGACGGAAATTCAAGTCTATCCTCTTTCATTGTATCTACTTACGACAGACCGACCGATGTCGTCGATCCCCTTGATGTTAGGGTTATGTTTGGCGAACATAGTCCTAACACGGGAGCGAGCGCCCTGGACAACGTCGAACTGAAAGTTGCCAGAAAGTTGCCAGAACGTTGCCAACTGTTCGAGGCGAATGTTCGAGGCGAACGATCCCGACACTCTCGGAACGCTGTCCCGCACGCCGCCGGGACAGGAGAAGCGGGGGACGCGATGTTACGACTGGAACCGTTGCCAGGACAACCCTGCCCACATGATACGCCAGGGCAGGGAGGGTGCCAGAGCCGAAACCACTCTTGCCCGGGGAGTCGCAACCGAGCCGGGCGAGAGAATGCCGTCACTCCCTACCTGCCAGGAGGGGGAGTCGGAAACAGCGGTCACCACCAGGGTGACGAGGACAGGAAGTGCCGGATGAGCGATAAATCAATAACGAATCTGACCCTGATGCCCGGAACAAGTCGTGGGGCCCCCCGATCCGGTCGACAACTGGAGATCTTCCCTCTCCATCCCGGTTCCAATCCGGCGCGGCCGGAGGGAGGCCCCCGACCCGCGGCTGACCTGCGTTCCACTCCCGTGCGTCCAGCACTGGAGGGGAGCGAGGTGACGGAAGAGATCCGCGCCCAGTGGCAGGTGGACAGAGAAGCGTGGGCGAAGGTGGAGCGTGCTCGGGTGCAACGAAGCCCAATGACAGGATCGACGACTCGGTCCTCTCTCCAGGATCCTGCCATCGTGACGATGATCGATGAGGACGAGGTCGATAGCGATCGGCTGACGACGGTGGAAAAGGTGCTGGCCTCCATCGGTGTTCCCGTCGCGCTGCTGTTGCTGATCACCGTCATCTGAGGGCCCGGAATAGGGGGACGATGTACTACACAAACAAGCAACTGGAGATCATGGAGTTCCTGCAGGAGTTCCGACGTCATCGCCAGCTCTCTCCGACACTCGATGAGATGGCGACCCAGTTCGGAGTCTCGAGAGTCACCATCCATGAGCACGTCAAGGGATTGATCAAGAAGGGTGCGATCCAGAGCGCTCCCTACAAGGCCCGGTCCATCGAGATTCTCGATCCCGATTTTCACGATGTGGCGGTCGCGCCTTCGCTGGCTGCCGATGGAATCGACCGGTTGCCGGTGGAGATTCTCGGTCGCATCGCCGCGGGGGAACCGATCGAAGCGGTGGAGGCTCCCGAGCGGGTCGACCTCGCCGATCTGCTTCCCATGGGGAAGGATCACTACGCCCTGCGAGTCCGTGGAACCTCGATGATCGACGAGGGAATTCACGATGGAGATATGGTTCTCGTCGAGCGTCGCGAGGTCGCCGATGACGGAGAACTGGTGGTGGCGATCGTGGCGGATGAGGGGATCGAGGGAGCGACCCTGAAGAAGTTCTTCCGACACCAGGATGAAACTGGCCAGGGCAAATTCCGTCTTCAGCCCGCCAACGAGGAACTGGATCCGATCATCGTCGATGAGGTGGAGATCCGTGGAGTGGTGGTTGGTGTGGTGCGGCGATATCCCCGCTGGCCCGACTGATTTTGCCCCGGAATCGCCGCGACCGGTTGGGCGGTGCCGATGGAGACATCGAACCGATATTGCCCTGATTTGCCGGTATTCCACCATTCTGGAGTCATGCCCCTGATCGGGAGGAGCAGACCTGGGTTGTACCCACGGTTCGCTCCTCCCGGCTTCCTTCAGGTTCGGATGACCGACAACTGCCTGTGGGGTATTCTGACCACTGTTGTCCATTGGTTCGCTGCGGACGGAGTTCCACTCCCTGACGGTGAACTGAATATTCACTCCGCTGGAATGGATCACCGTTGTCGCAACCTCGCGAGGAACCCGCTTCCGGCTCCTCTTCCCTGCCCGAAGATGACTTTCTTGCAGGCCTGGATTCCGATGGGCCGGCGACTCGGTCCGGATCGACTCCCCCGAGAGCGCAACCCTCGAGCCACGAGCAGGAACGGCCTGCCGCTGCCAAGGCGCCTCGCCCGCAGCGAGACACTCGATCTTCTCGTCGCGATGGCGGTCGACGACAGCAGCCCAGAATCGTCGAACGTGCCGATCACATCCTGTCCCGTCGCAATATCGATCGAGACGCCTTGAAGGCTCTCTACCGACTCACCGACCAGGGGTTTGTCGCGTACCTGGTGGGCGGTGCGGTGCGCGATCTGCTCATCGGGAAACAACCAAAAGATTTCGACATCGCGACCGACGCCACTCCCCAGAAGATCAAGAAACTGTTTCGCAATTGCCGCATCATCGGCCGCCGTTTTCGTCTGGCGCACCTACATTACCCCGGCGGCAAGATCCTCGAACTGGCGACCTTCCGCTCCTCGGGTGAGGCGGATGAAGTGGTTCGCGATGGAGACATGATCCGTCGCGATAATGTCTACGGAACTCCTGCCGAAGATGCCCTCCGTAGAGATCTCACCATCAACGCCCTCTATTACGATGTCACCAACTTCACGGTGATCGATTACGTGGGAGGTGTGGACGACCTGCAAAATGGCGTGGTCCGCATGATCGGGGACCCGGATCACTCCTTCCATGAGGATCCGGTGCGGATGCTGAGGGCGGTTCGGCATGCCGGCAGAACCGGCTTCATCCTGGCGCCGGAGACGATCGAGGCGATGAAGCGCTGTCGAGGGGAGATCCTCAAGGCGAATCGGGCGAGATTGCTGGAAGAGTTCTACAAGGATCTCGGGTCGGGACACTCCCTCAGCTACTTTTCTACCCTGCATGAGATGGGTTTCTTGCAACTGCTGATGCCGGTCATCGCCGATCAACTCGACGACGATGCTTGCCACCGGGAGTGGGAAGAGACGCTTCGTCGACTCGATGAGCGGGTCGCCATGGGAGCAAGGATTCACCAGGTGCTGGGGATCGCCGCCCTCATCTCGCCAGAACTGCGTCGTCATCTCGATTCGATGCTGGACAATCGGACCCGTCGCTCCGGTCGCCTGCCGAAGCAGGTGCGCGACTCGATTGTGATTTCGTTGCAGGAACTGAAGGTCTATCGCAAGGATGCAGACCGCTTCTGGAATGCCGTGAAGGGTCTTGGCCTGGTTCAGCGCTGCGTGGAAGATGGGCGCTGGGCTGCGGAGGTGAGCGCGAGCCCCTGGGCGCGAGACGCCATCGAGATCCTCACCCTGCTGCTGGGGCCGGGAGAGGGGAGAGAGCAATTACTGCAGGAATCCTTCAAATTTCCCGAGGTGGAGCAGCCGCTGGCGAGGAGCCGCAGGCGCAGGCCAGGAGGCGGCGGAAGGCGTCCCTCAGCGGCCAATAGCGACGAAAATGGCGGTACAGGGGCAGAATCGAAGCGGCCCAGACGCCGTCGTCGCCGCCGCAGTGGTCGATCTCGAGGCCCTTCCGAGGCCTGAGTTAGCGACCCTGGCTGCGGTGGATAGGTCACGGAAACAGATTTCCTCCCCGATGTAACGGGGGGCACCCTTGCATCGGTGGCGTAAGTGCGGGTACCTTCCCGTCTTCCCCGGTGTGTTTCGATGAAGAGCTGGTCCTTCGCATGAGCCCGCGGAGGCGAACGGGGATAGGGGGTGTCCGGCCCCCCGGATCGTCGAGGAGAGAAGGCCCCTTCTCTCCGAGAACGTCCAGGAATTGCCCGGAAGCGAAAGAAGGAGATGAAGTATGCAGGGACTGCAGCGTGTTCACACAGCCTACTTTTCGATGGCGGTCGTTTTTGTGGCCCTTGTGGTTAGCAGCGGATGCGCTGTCCCCGGGTACAACGAACGATCCGCGATGCTCTTCGAGGATGAACTTCACACCGAGGTGAAGTTTGGAGTGTTCACTCCAAACAGCGATCACTTCAGTGAAGGAGAAGGCAGTGGCATCGGGATCAAGGTCGGCTACGAGTACGAATACGGGATGCATTTCGGTTTCGAAATCCAGGCGATGGACGATGTGCAAGGTGCCCCGTACTCGGGCCCCGGAGTACTCGGAAATGCTGAGGAGATGCGCCTGGTCGGTGAAGGAGCACTCGCTTCCTCCGATCGTCGCGCCATCACCCTCAACTTCGACTGGGATGTGCCACTCGCTCAGGATGGAAGCTTGCCCTATCTGCGTTACGGCGTCGGGGTCGGTGGACTTTACTCGAAGAATACTCTCAGTGTCGGATTCCTCGATGCGGTCAACGCAGGTGGCGGCGCACTGGTCAACGTCACCAATCAGTTGATGTTCCTGGTCAGCCCGCGCGCATCCGTCCGGTGGGATACGATGGGTGATTCGCTCACCTTCTTCGTCGAGGGAAGTTACGACATTGCCAGTCACGACCTGATCCTTCATGTCGACGGTGACGGAGACAAGGCTGGGGAAGTGGACTACGGCGGATTCAATGGTTTCGTCGGGGTCGATTTCAGTTTCTAGCAGCAGAATCAAAGTCTGCTCATCTTGGACCCGGACTGCTCCCTCCCCCGAGGGGGGAGCAGTCCGGGTTCCTCTTGTATCGGTCTCTGCGTCAGGTCGCCCCGGCGTGACTCCCCTGTTGATCCTCGGTTTGATGCTGATCTGCTCGCCGCTTTTCTCGCAGGATGCGGATCGGGTCGAGCCGCTGGTATCCACCGCACAACTGGGAGCTGCGAAGATCTCGGTTCAACTGGCGGACTCCCCGCCGGTGGTTCCCGCCGTGCCCGACCTTTCGAGGGCCGGAGTGATCGATGTGCCCGGCGGCTGTTACTTCCAGTCGCCGTTACCGATCCTGTGGTCGGGGGTACTGCTTCCACCGGGCCGTCACCAGTTGTTGATCGAAGTCGATCACAAGAGCAGGATCTCACTTCAGGTCCGCTCACTTGCCGGTGGGCCTGCCGTCTCGATACCCGTTGTCGGGGCTGTATTACACCAGCCGGATCCTCGCCTGCTCGCCACGGTGGCGGTGGTGGAAGGGGAGTCCGATCGATCGATTCACCTGACCCTTCGCTGGGGAGCACTACTTCTCACCGCCACCGGCAATCCCGCCGAGGCGCATCTCCACGAGGTGGATGGCTGGAAGTTACAGACCTATCGATTTCCCGATGGAATTCAGCTGCCGCCCTACTGTGTGCTGGGGACGGTGGAGGATCCCAACGGTGAGGAGCCGCTGTTGCGCGCAGTACTGATCAGCAGCACCGCTTCCACACCGCAACTCCGTCTGGAGAATCCGGCACGGGAGCGTGCCGCCGCAGCCATCGCAGAGGTGAGTCGCTCCTTGCAACGTCCCCAGCAGCGATTGCGCAGAATCGAGGGTGGAGCCGAGGCGAACCCCGGCGAGAAGGAACAGCTGGAGCGAGAGATAGAGAGGGCACGGCAGAGACGAAGCGCACTGGAGAAACAGGTGCAACTTCTCGATTCGGTGGATGGTGTGAAGATGATCCCCTGTGCTGGCAAGCCAGGCCCGGGACAACCAGGATTGGTCGTGTCCCTCGAATCAAAACAGGACCGCACCTACCTGAAGGTGATTCACGGTGGCGGTAGTTTCCTGTTCCTTCTGAGGGCCTGACGGCGACCGTTGCAACGCTCCGCGGCAGCAGCGGGCGTCACTCTTGAAATCGTTGTTTCAACGGTTTCCAGCGAGGGGATACGATCAGGAATCCTCCCACCAGCAGGATCGCGACCAGCAGCAGCCCGCAGAAGAAAGCCCACCAGATCCCCACCAGTCCCATCTCTTCACGGAAGGTGAGGTGGTACGCCAGTGGGAGCATGAAGCAGGGGAATCCAATCATTCCGACGGCAGCGGCCAGCACCGTCTTTCCTGCACCCCTCAGGATCCCGGCAGCGATCGCCTGCAGGCCGTCGAAGACCTGAAAGCCCGCCGCCAGCGGCAGCAGTGCCACGGCACTGCCGAGCACCAGTGGATCACGGGTGAAGATGCCTGGCAGCAGGGAGTCGAACCAGAAGATCATCAACCCCAGCAGTGCCATGGTGCAGCCCCCCAGCCCCAGGGCAGTGAAGCCGGCGAGGCGTGCCCTGACAGGATCCTGTTCGCCGAGTAGATTGCCGACCCGCGTGGTCGCAGCACTGCTGATTCCCCACGGAAACATGAAGGTGAAGGAGATGATCTTCAAGACAACGATGTGTGCGGCCAGTTCGACCTCACCGATGGCTCCCGCCATCAGGGTGGCTCCATGAAAGGTCCACACCTCGACCCCGAAGTGAACCGCCACCGGAATGCCGAGCATCAGAAGTGCCCACATCCCCCGAGCGGAAAAACTGCTGCGACTCCAGGGGACCCATCCCTCGCGCAGAAAGCGACCCTTCCAGGTGAGTAGCATCAGCAAGATCAACATGACGCAACGGCTTGCACCGGTGGCGATGCCAGCCCCTTCGATGCCGAGAGGGGCAATCCCCAGGCCACCGAAGATGAAGACCTCGTTGGCGATCACGTTGAACAGGTTGGCGATCAGTACGGTGATCACCATGGGCGCGATGTGCCCGCGTCCCTGCAGGTACTGCTTCAGCACGAAGAAGCCGAGAACCGCAGGAACACTGAAGACCTGAGATGAGACGTAGTCATCCGCGACGCTGCTGAGCTCGACCGACTGTCCCAGGGCGACCAGTGCTTCCCGTGCCACCAGCCAGCTGAGTGTGACCAGCGGCAACAGAAATAGAGCGAGCAGGAGTCCTCGTTGTAGAGCCCTCCCCAGTGCGCGCGGATTTCTGGCACCATGGGCCTGGGTGATCAGGGGGTCGAGTCCCTGGATCAGTCCCTGGGCGAGGACCAGGATTCCGAAGACCCAGGTGTCTCCCAGTGCCACCGAGGCGAGGGCGGTGGTTCCGAGTCTCCCTACCATCCACAGATCGACCAGCCCCATCGTCATCATGCCGACCTGAGCCAGGGCGATGGGGGTCGCCAGGCGAACTATCGGGGAGATCTCTGAGCGACGGATCAAGGGTGGTCTCTTTCCTGAAGGAATCTCGGTCAGGGTATCCCTAGCGGTTCAAGTGGTACGGATGCAGAATACTTCCGCTCAGGTGCACACCTTGATGCAATTTCAGGAATGAATCCAGGAGGATGGATGATGCTCAGGTTGATTCTCTCGTATTTGATCTTACTGGGGTGCCATCAGGCGCCGCTTCTGCTGGCCGCTGGTGAAACGATTTCAGAGAAGCCTGTAGCGGTTGAAGGGACCTTCTCCTTCACCGATCTCGATGCCTTCGACGGTAAAATTCCAACTCCCGGTGAGTTTTTCGGTGTCCCGCTGGGGGATCGCTTCACTCCACATCATGAGGTACTCGCCTATTGCCGGGAGGTGGCGCGTCGATCACCCAGGGTTTCGCTGGTTTCTTACGGTTACTCGGCAGAGGGGCGGGAACTGGTTTATCTGCTCATCTCCCGGGAAGACCACATCGAGAACATCGACCAGCTACACCAGCAACAGGAATTGCTCGCCGATCCACGCCTTCTCGCCGAGCGAGAGGATGTCACTCTCGAAAACCTGACCGAGACACTCCCGGCGGTGGTGTGGCTCTCCTACAACGTTCACGGCGATGAGTCCTCGGGGACCGAAGCAGCGCTGGCGACTCTTCACCAGCTCGCGGATGGTTCCGACGAGGTGATGTCGCGGATTCGTGAAAACTGCCTGGTGATCCTCGATCCGCTGTTGAACCCCGATGGCAGGGAGCGTTACCTGCACTGGTATCAACAGGTCGCTGCCATTCCTCCCGACCCGTCACCGGCAGCAGCAGAACATTCTCCTCCTTCTCCGTCCGGTCGAAGCAATCACTACCTGTTCGATCTCAACCGGGACTGGGCGTGGCAGAGCCAGCCGGAGACGGTGGCACGAATCGTTCATTACCTGCGCTGGCAACCGCTGGTGCACGTGGACTTTCACGAGATGTCTCCTGAATCGACCTACTTCTTCTTCCCACCGGAGGAACCGGTCAACAGGAACATCCCTGCGGATCGAGTCGAGTGGAGTCATACCTTCGGACTCGCCAATGCCCAGGCTTTCGATCGGTTTCGCTGGAGGTACTTCACCGGGGAGGACTTCGATCTGTTCTATCCCGGGTACGGGGATTCGTGGCCGACACTCAACGGAGCGATCGGCATGACCTACGAGCAAGCTGGCGGTGGCCGGGCAGGCCTCGTCTACCAGCAGCGCAATGGAACGGTGCTGACCCTCAAGGATCGATTGCATCATCATCATGTGGCGGGGCTGGCGAC
Organism: uncultured Planctomycetia bacterium; assembly: GCA_964412635.1. Classification (GTDB taxonomy): domain Bacteria; phylum Planctomycetota; class UBA8108; order UBA1146; family UBA1146; genus QNYK01. The sequence goes on from CAYPPQ010000024.1 coordinate 12,461, forward strand.
GGCGGACTGCGCTGCGAGAAATCGGCTGCGCTTGCAGAAGGACTTCCATGCGTTTCGTCAGGGGGCCATCGCTGCCGGCAAGGATTCAGAGATCGTACAGTTCATCTTCCCACCGACCGGAGGAGATCGTCGTCGTTCACTACTTCGACTGCTCCGTGCCCAGGGGATCGAACTGGTACAGACTGTCGGTGAACAGGTGGTCGATGGATTGATCCATCACGATGGAACCGAGGCGGGAAGCGTCACGCTGGCGCCGGGAACGGTGGTGGTGCCCCTCGATCAACCGCAGGGAAGGCTCGCCAGGGCACTTCTTGAACCGGAAGCGCAGGCGGAGGACGCCTACTTCTACGATGTTGCAGCATGGTCGTTGCCGCTCGCCTTTGGTGTCGATGCCTACCTGGCTTCCACCCCCATCAGCGGCAGCCTGATGCCCCTCGACTCCATCGATGATCCGCAAGGTCAGGTGAGCAAACGCGCTCAGGTGGCCTACCTTCATCGCTGGCATGGAGTTCCCTCGGCTCGTGCGCTGCGTGAGATCCAGGCTACCGGGGAGCGAGTGGATCTGATCACTGAAGAGATCGAAATCGCCGGAGAGAAGTATCCGGCGGGAACGCTGGCGGTACGGGTCTCCTCGGATGAAACGCACGAACGGGTGCAGGCGGTGGCGGAGGCCACCGGTACAAGCTTCCACGGAACCGACAGCGGCTGGACCGACGCTGGCCCCGATCTCGGATCCGGTACCTTTCCAGAACTGGCACACGCTCGCATCGCCGTGCTGGGATCGGGTTCCGTATCGAGTCTTTCTTTCGGAGCGGTGTGGAGTTTTCTCGAGCAGGAGCTGGGAATCGCCTTCACCACCGTATCGGCCACCAGCCTCGGTAGATCTCTCGATCAATTCGATGTGCTGGTGATCCCCTCGGGGATGCGCAGTTCTGCTCTGGGCGAGAGATCGAAGAAGGCACTGGGAGAGTGGGTACGGGGTGGGGGAGTGTTGCTGGCACTGGGGAGCAGTGCTTTTCAGATGGGTGATTCCGGTGCCGGACTCGTCTCCCAGACCGTTCGCAAGTCCCCTCCAGCAGAGGATGAGACGAAGGTTCGAAAGACCACTGCGGATGTGAGAGAAGAGCGTCGCCTGCAGCAGGTGCCGGGCAACATCGTCTCCATCGAACTGGATCCCGACCATCCACTCGCCTTCGGGCAACAGCAGAGGATTCATGGATTCGTCGGCAGCGCTCGAATCTTCGAACTGTCGGGAAGCCCGGCGGATGTGGGCGTTCTTGCCGGAGAAGACCCCGTGGTCAGCGGATTCATCTCCGGGCGAAACCAGCAGGCTCTGGCCGGCGGGGTATGGCTGGTGGAGCAGGGAGTTGGCAGGGGCAAGGTGGTCCTCTTCGCCGGGGATCCGCTCTTCCGCTCCTTCTGGAGGGGGACGGCGGACATCTTCCTCAACGGATTGTTGCTGCTTGCAGAGGAATCCTGAGAATTGTCTTCAGAATTGGAGTCCGGTAGCCGATAGGGCAGATGGGGGATTCTTGTCCCCCCTGTCCATGTCCAGTCAGCTCCGCCGGAGGAACCATGTCGCAACCGACTCGATCCACTTCAGGAGTCGATCAGAATCACAAATTTGACCCCGCCGAGGTGGTCAAGAAACTGAGATTTCTCATCGATGCTCACCACGAAACGGTCCCGGGGCTCGCACGGGGGATCGGGGTGCTTCCCAACACCATCCAGGATGTCCTCGATGGCCAGGCATTTCCGAGCAATGCCCTGGTTCGCCGCATCGCCAAGCGCTTCTCTCTTCCCCTCGATTTCTTCGTCGGATCGCCGAGGGAGACGGAGACCGGTACCCCGCAATCTGCTGGCAAGAATAGCGGGAAGAGTACCCGATCGGCGCAGAGCACCACTTCGAAGCGGAAGCAGGGAAAGGTCAGCACCACCAGATCGGCACCTGCAGCGAAGGTGAGTGGAGCCAGTGGCAAGCAACCTGCAGTCACCGGAGTCGATCCGCAGATCCTGCAGCAGACCCTGGTGGAGCTGCTGGTGCAGAAGGGTGTCATCAGTATCGATGAGTGGAACGCTCGTCTACGACTGGCAGCATCTCGTGCGGACTCGAAGCGCTGATGGCAACAGGTGACGGTGCTACTGCCCCGGTCAGTGGGGTGCGGTCAGTGGGGTGGTGGAGGAGCAGGGATGGGCCGGAACTGAAAAGAATCCGAGAAAAAAATGAGACCCAGCCCAGAAGGGGGAAATTAGGGGAATGTTCCGGACCGGGTCTTCAGGATCTTTTCAGGACTCGGAGACGGTAAGAGGGCTAACCCAGAGCGATTCACACCGTGCGTGTGAATGTTGGGCCGGCAGGGGAATCTTGCAATTCTCTCGATCGAAGATGCACACCCCTGATCATCCCGTCTCCCGAGATTCAGGGCTGATTGTCCACACTCGTTCCACAGGCGGCAAGAAAAAAGCCACCAATCCTCGAAGACTTTTTTCTGCGGTTGAAAGCCTCCCCGAATCACTATATCGTGGAAATAACCCCACAAAGCCTTGCCTGGTCGATACTAAGGGCCATCAAGGATAGGCCTGTGCTGGCCGTGATTATCGGTCAGCCGAAAGGATATCTTCTTGGCCATCTCTCGAGGAGTGCTCGATTCTCTCAGCAGATCGTCGTGGATTCGCAAGATGTTCGAGGAGGGAAACCGCCTCAAACAAATCCACGGTGATGACAAGGTCTATGATTTCACGCTGGGTAACCCGCATCTTCCCCCTCCCGAATCGTTCGTAAAGCGCTTACGTGAACTGGTGAATGGTTCACAGGAAGAGATCCATCGCTACATGCCCAATAGCGGCTGGCCCGAGGTTCGCGACAAGATCGCGTTGAATCTGGCAGCCAGGACGCAATTGCCGTGGACCGGGTCTCATGTGGTGATGACGGTGGGGGCTGGAGGTGGTCTCAACATCGCACTCAAGACGCTCCTGAATCCAGGAGATGAAGTGATCGTCCTGAGTCCGTACTTCGTGGAGTACCTCTTCTACATCCAGAATCATGGCGGAGTTGCCGTCGATTGCCCGACCACCGCTGATTTCTGCCCCGACCCGCAACAGTTGCTCTCGAAAGTGACGGAGCGAACCCGTGCCGTCATCATCAACAGTCCCAACAATCCCACCGGCCGGGTGTACAGCGAGGATGAACTGCAGGCCTTCTGCCAGGCGTTGAAGGAGGCCTCCAACCGTGTGGGGAATCCGATCTACCTGATCTCCGACGAACCGTATCGCAAGGTGACCTATGATGGTGTGACATGTCCCGAGGTTTCACAGTATTACGACGACACCATCATCATCACGTCCCATTCCAAGGATCTGGGGCTGGCGGGGGATCGTATCGGCTATCTGGCAGTGCAGCCCGCCGCTGCCGACCTGGCCGATGTGATCGCAGGATGTACCTTCTGCAACCGTACTCTCGGTTTCGTCAACGCTCCCAGTCTCTTTCAACTGGCGGTGGCCGATTGTCAGGATGACTCGGTCGATCTGACCGAGTACGCACGGAATCGTCAGATCCTGTGCCAGCATCTGAAGAAACTGGGCTTCGATTTTGAGGTCCCGCAGGGGGCGTTCTTCCTCTTTCCTCGAAGTCCCGGGGGGGATGATCTCAAGTTCATCGAACTGGCGATGGAGCAGCGCATCCTGGTGGTGCCCGGAGGTGGCTTCGGTCGCCCGGGCCATTTCCGACTCTCCTTTGCGGTGCCGGAAGAGATGGTCGGTCACTCGCTTTCTGCGTGGGAACGACTCGCCACCGCATGTCCGACGCTGAAAACCGACACGGAGAGGGCATTCGAGTGACGATCGGCTGGAATCCAGTGGACGGGGTCGATCCGGGTGTCGCCCTGAAGATCCTTCAGCAGGTGCTGGCAACCGACCCCGGGTTCGTGGGAGCCATCGAAAGCGAGCAGATCCCGGCGGTGAAAGAGGTGGCAGCCACCGTTCCCGACGGGGATTCGATCCTGCTCCTGGGAATCGGCGGATCGGCGCTGGGCGCCAGAGCTCTGGTCGACGCCCTGGTTCCCGAGACATCCCAGCGGCTGACGATTCTCGACAACATCGATCCTGATAGCGTCGCCAGAACCCTCCACCAACTCGACCTGACCAGAACCACGGTGCTGGTCATCAGCAAGTCGGGGGGAACCGCCGAGACTGCCGCCCAGATGCTGCGGGTCCACCAGTCGCTGGTGGCAGCGGGGGTCGATGCGGACCAGAAGATCGTCGCCATCACCGATCCACAGCATGGCACTCTTCGAGAACTGGTCTCCGCTCGCGGCTGGAGATCACTGGAGGTTCCTCCCCAGGTGGGGGGACGCTTCTCGGTGCTGACCGCGGTCGGCTGGTTGCCGGCCCTTCTCTGTGGTGTCGATGTGGATGCGGTCCGCCGCGGCGCACTGGCGGCCCTGACAGACTTGCGAAAGGCGGGGCAGGACCATGCCCTGGTGCGGTGGATCGATGGGTGGCGACATCATCATCCGCAACGCTCGACGGTGGTCCTCTTCCCCTACAGGGATCGGCTTCGCACCTTCGGTGACTGGTTCGCCCAGCTGTGGGCGGAGAGTCTCGGCAAGCGCCTCGATCTTTCCGGCCGCGAGGTGTGGGCGGGATCGACTCCGATGGTCGCCCGCGGTGTGACCGATCAACATTCCCTCGTTCAACTCTTCGCCGAAGGTCCCGACGACAAGCAGTACCTGTTCCTCGACGCATCGATGGAGGAGGAGGATCCTCCCATCGAACTGCACACCGCCGCGCTTCATCCGCAGTTGCAGTACCTGGCAGAGAAGAGCCTGGGTCAACTGAGGTGTGCTGAACTGGAAGGCACCATGGCAGCGCTGGCATCGGCAGGGCGTCCCGTCTCGAAGATGCACCTGCAACAACTCGACGGGGAGCACCTTGGAGCGATGATGTTGATCTGGGAGGTCGCCACCCTGATGGCTGCCAGCTGCCTCGAGGTCAATCCCTTCGATCAGCCGGGTGTCGAAGCGGGCAAGGCGGTCGCCTTCGCCAAGATGGGCCGGGACGGGTGGCAGGAGCGGGGAGCCGCAGTGACCGAGGGTGCCGAGGAAGCGGCGAGCGCTCCATCGATCCCCTGTAGCTGAGTTGTGCCGCGGTAGCTCGCAAATCTCAACAGTTCGAGCGATCTAGTTGCCGCCGATGATGGGGAATGGATCTCCCGGTTGCGGCGGAGGTGATCCGTCGATACCGAGTTGACGGCACAGCGCAGAGATCTCGACGATCTGATCACGGGTGGTTTCCGCAGCGACCTCGATGATGCGCAGCGCATCGTCGCGGAATGGGCTGAAGGCATCGTGTAGATCCATCTCTCCCTGACCGGGTAGGGCACCTGCAACGGTGCCGCTGCGATCGCGCAGGAGGAATCCAGCGATGGAGTGGGGGTCACCGGGGAGCGGATCGACTTGCTCGTCACCTCGCAGTATCGACAGGCACTCGGCAGCTGCAGGGTCTGCCAGCCACTGAAGAGGCGCGCCACGAAAGATCTCTCCGATCTCCTCGAACTGCCTGCGCAGGGGAAGTCCGGTCATCTGGCCCGTCTCTCTCAGTGCCATCGTGATGCCGCGGCGATCGGCTTCCTCGAGGATCGAGTCGAGACTTCTCAGCAGGGCATCCCGCCACGCCTGGCGCTGTTTCTGCGTGGCATCGTCGACTCGCAAGGTGTTTTTCAACCAGTTCCGGTGCTCGAGGAGCCACGTCTCGATCTGACCCGCCTTGTGCGGATCCCGCTGGGCGTCGGCGCCGAGCCTGGCGATCTTCTCGTTTACCTGTGCCAGTTTGACGCGGCACTTCTCGGCGCTGCCATCGTCGGGGATTCGAGGGGGGACCAGGATCAGCCGGGGAATATCCGTTGCCTGGGCTGCTGCCATCGTCTCGATGGTGTTGGCGATGGCTTGCTTTCTCTCGGTAGTATCCAGCGAGGCGAGGGAAGGAGTGTGCCGCAAGAGGCGATCTTCCCTGCCGCTGGAAAGGCTGCGCGGTGCCTCCACCGCGCAGATCGTATGTCCCGCTGCGGAGATCTCCCGCTTCCAGTCGGGAAGTTCGACCAGATCGTCGTCGCCGCAGATCACCACCCCGGGGATTCCGCAGTCGAGGATGGTACGAATCCGATCTTCCAGTGAACCCCGGGATGGGTGGTTCATGGCAGTGGAGAGGCTCAGCAATCGGGCTTCCTTTCCCCCCATCGACGGGGTCAGAGGGATCGTATCGCCCCGGGGGCCAGAAATCCCGCCTCATTCGGGCTGTCTCGACGGTCGAGAAGATGTATCCTTCGTGGATCGGAAATGAAGAAATGAAGACTGGAGGCACTCAGGTGGCATCCCCTGATTCTGAATATCCGCCGGCAGACCTCGAGTTGCTGTCGGATGAGATGGTCGGTTATCTGGCTCGGAGTCAGCAGGCTCTGCAGCAGGTCGATCCGCAGCGAGTCATCGCATTCACCGCACTTCTGGTGGATGCGTGGCAGCAGGATCGCCAGTTGCTCGTCTTTGGCAACGGAGGCAGCGCCGCCAGTTGCACACACCTCGCCGAAGATCTGGCCACCTACGCCATCCCCTTCTCGGAAGGGAAACGACTGCGAGTCCTGTGTCTCAATGACAGCCCCTCGATCATCACAGCCCTCGGCAATGATCTCGATTTCGATGCGGTCTTCACCGAGCAGGTTCAGCAGTGGGCCAGGGATGGCGACCTGGTCCTGACGATGAGTGGATCGGGCAACTCCTCCAACCTGGTCGCCGCCATCGAGCGAGCACGGTCACTGGGGTGTGTCACCGCAGCGATGACCGGATTCGACGGCGGGAAGTTGAGCGGTCTTGTCGATCATCCCCTGCACGTGGAAGTCCACGAGATGCAGACTGCACAGGACGCTCACATGGTGATGACTCACATGATCATCCACGGTTTCCGGGTGGCGGTCCGCAATCTACTCGCCCAGGGTGCGACGGGATCCTCGGGATCTTGAAGGGGCAGCGGGGTCTATTTCTCGATCGTGACGGGGTCATCAACCACTACCTGCTGGAGGCGGTGCGCAACGCCGATCAGTTCCACTACTACGATGAGACACCGGAGGCGATGGGATTGCTCGGCCAGCTGGGCTGGCCGATCGTGGTGGTCACCAATCAATCCGCCATCGGCAGGGGCTGGACCGAAGCTTCTGAGGTGGAGGCGATCCACCACAAGTTGTGTCGGGATGCCGGGTCGTGGGGGGCAAAGATCTCTTCGGTGGAGTACTGTCCTCACCAACCGGATGAGGGATGCACTTGCCGAAAACCGCAGGGGGGAATGTTCGAGCGAGCTGCCGCACAGCATGGCATCGATCTGGACCGGTCGGTGATGGTCGGGGATTCGCCATGTGACATCGAGGCAGCACAGCGGCTCGGCATGGTGCGGATTCGTGTTCGTACCGGACGAGGCGAGGCACCGTTACCCGAAGGCCTGGAAGTGGATGCCGAGGTCGCAGACCTGCGAGAAGCAGCCCACTGGATTCTCAGTACAGAAAGTGATGATCGATGATTCGTAGTAGCTTGATCCTGATCCTGAGTTTGACCCTCGGCTGCCAGGGAACTCCCTTTGCTCCCAGTCAGTCAGAGCGACCATCCATCGAGTCGAAGGTGCAGATCCATCGCAGCGTCGATGGCGAGCAAGTTGATCTCGATACGATGATCTCGCACCTCTCCCGCCAGCAGGTAGTTTTTCTGGGAGAAACCCATCTCGATGAGATTACTCATCGGATGGAAGTTGAGATCCTCGAGGGATTGCGCCGTTCGGGACGAGATGTGGTGGTTTCACTGGAGATGTTCGCTCGGGATCGCCAGCAGGTGGTCGATGATTACCTGGCGGGGCGAATCGATGAGGATCAGTTTCTCGAGAACTCCGATCCGTGGAACAACTACGAGACGGGATACCGTCCCATCGTCGAGTGGGCTCGTACCCACGAGGTTCCAGTGATCGCTGCCAATGTTCCCTCCTCGGTGTGGCGGAAGTCCGCCTTCGGTGGTGGGCTGGAGGCGTTGACCCCGGAGCAGCGAGCCACCATCGCAGATCAACTGTATCCGAACTCGGAGCGTTACTGGCAACGGTACGACCGAACCGTCAGGGGGCATGGCCACTCACCGGCGGGCAAGGGGCCGGAGGATCGCCTCGAGATGGTTCAGAGTCTGTGGGACAACACCATGGGAGAATCGGTCTCGAAAGCGCTGGAAGCGCACCCCGATGCGGTGGTGGTGCACATCAATGGCGGATTCCACACCTTCGAGGGGGACGGAACAGCCCATCAGTTTCAGGTGCGTCAGCCCGATGCAGATTTCGCCACCGTTCACATGGTTCCGACCCACTCCGATGCGGCTCGCTCCATCGAGGCGGGCGACCCGAGCGGTGACTGGATCGTCACCGCACAGGCGGTAGCACGGGGGCTTCATGCCGGTGGACTGGCAGTGTTCACCCCTCGACCTCTGCGTTATCGCATCGACGCTCCGCCCCGCAGCGGTGGCGCCGCTCCGCTGTTGATCTGGTTGCCCGATTCCACATCCGATCCGCAGGAGGAACTGTCTCGATTGCGCGAAGCTGTGGGAGATCGACCCTGCATCGTCGTCGTCGAGCCGATCTACTCCAGTGGATCGGGGGGGGACTGGATCGCCGAAGATCATCGGGATGAAGATGTCGCCACCGTCGCCACCGGTCTCCATCGGCTGCGACACTTGCTGGTGAGGCAGCGTCATGTGCAGGAGGATCGAATCGTGCTGGCCGGGGAGGGAAGTGCCAGCGACCTGATCGCTTCGGCGGTCATCGGTGATGAAGAGTGGTCACGAGTCATCATCTCCACATCCTCGGCTCCCGGTTGGTTCGCCATGGAAGGCCTTCCCGACCCGGGCAAGTTGTCGCATCCAGGTCCTGGACTTCGAGTGCTGGTGACCGAGGAGAACGCAGAGGCGTGGCAGCGAGAGGCGTCGACCCGGTCCACCGGCGGGGCTCCGATGACGGTGGAGGTGGTGACCGAGGTGAGGAAGGCGTTGCTCGATCGAATCGGTGCGGCGCTACAGCGGTGACTGCGGCCCTTCGTGCAACATCCTAGCGAAGGGTGCGAATCCACAAGAAGCCGAGGACACCGACGATCAGTGCCACGGTGGTGACCAGACCGAACCAGCGATCGATGAACTCACCGATCCGTTCACCGTACCAGCGCACCAGGATTCCCTCCGCCATGAAACGAACCCCTCGTCCCACCACGCTGGCGGGGATGAAGATGGAGAGGGGCAGCATCGCGGCACCGGCAGCGATGGTGACCACCTTGTAGGGGATCGGGGTCAACGCTG
>CAYPPQ010000024.1:21829-36565 GCA_964412635.1 uncultured Planctomycetia bacterium
CAGCACCGCCAGAAATCCCACATCGATGAATCGTAGCTTCGTTTCCTCCACCGCTTCTTCCATCCCCAGGAACTGGGTGATGGAGATGCCGACAGACTCCCACATCCAGGCTCCGATGGCGTAGCCGAGCAGGCCGCCCAGGACAGACATCAGCGTCGTCAGCAATGCCAGCGGTATCGCCCGCCGAGGGGATCCGATGCCGAGAGCGATCAGCAGTGGATCTGGGGGGATGGGAAAGAAGCTCGATTCGGTGAAGGCGACTATGGCGAGTACCGCAGGACCGCGACGCGTCTCCGCCTCATCGAGGACTCGCTGGTAGAGCCTGCGCAGAAGCGATGGTCGAACTTCTCGCTCACCCTGCGGTGCCATCGGCGACCTCTCGAGTCTGGCACTGGCTCAACTTGGCGGCCAGATTCCTGGCCGCTGCGGACGGATCAGGGCGATCGATGATCCCCGTGCAAACGGCGATGCGGGTCGCTCCGGCGGCCAGCACCTCGTCGACCGTTTCCTCGTCGACGTGTCCTATGGCGTAGTGAGGCAAGGTGGAGACCGCTCTTGCTGCAGCGATGTAGTCGAGACCCGCTGCCTGGCGATGCTGCTTGGTGTTGGTCTCGAAGATGGGGCCGACACCGATGTAATCGACCCCCTGCAACGCCGCCGCCGCCGCTTCTTCCGGTTGATGGGTGGAGAGACCGATGATGGCATCGGGGCCGAGGATCTTGCGAGCTTCCTGTGGGGAGAGATCTTGCTGACCAAGATGGACTCCGTCTGCATCACACAGGTGGGCGATATCGATGCGGTCGTTGATGATCAGCAGGACGTCGCTGTCCCGGGTCAACTCACGCAGTTGTCGCGCTCGCCGCAGCAGCGGTCCACCCTCCATCGTCTTCTCTCGCAACTGGACGATGGAAACACCGCCTTCGATGGCGGCCCGGGTGGTCTCCATCACATCTCCCCGGCACAGTTGCTCGGTCACCAGCAGGTACAGGGATCTTCCATCGAGCCGCGATCCGCGCCGTTGTTGGGCGGCACAGAGGGATTCGAGGCGGTAGATCTGAAAGCGGATCTCCTCCACAGCAGCGAAGTGTTGCGGGGCGACGAAGCGAAGCGTCTCCTCCACCGATCTCGCCGCCTCCTTGGCGCGAGAGATGTTGGAGGCGAGCCACTGGCCTCGGTCTTCATGGGGCTTGCCACCGGGGGAACGGGACAGCGGATCGACCTCGACCCCCCTGTGCAGGGCGAGGGGGCCGACCTGTTCCTCGACCAGGGCCCGCAGGGAGCCGCAACGCCTGCGCAGTTGTTGCCATTCGATGGCGCTGGAATCGGTTCCGTCGCCGAAGCGAATCGGGTCCTCCACCGCCCGCAATGCCTCACAGAGGCGGTTGAAGGAGGCATCCAGAACCCGCAGGGCGGAGCGCCGGGCAAGAGTGTCGTGGTCGTGGTTCATGGTCCCAGCATCCTCCCTGGCTCGACTTCAGACAAGCGATCCCATTGGCTCCCCTCATGCCCATCGGCACGATACACAGCAGGGGCACCGGGAAGGAGTAGCGATCTCATGAGAAAGATCCTGGTGATATCCGCGCTGATTCCCGGACTCGGTCCGATCCTGCTGGGCCGCCTTTACCGGGGGCTGATCCTGCTCCTCACCGGTGGGGCGGGGTGGGTTCTCTGTGTGGCCGGCACCACCGTGTGGGCCGGGCCCGACCGCTGGAAGACGCAGTTGAGCGGAGCGTTGGTCGGAGCGATCTGTTCGCTGATCAGCGTTCGCTGGACGCTGCGACTCACCTCCGAGGAGCGTAGGATACAGATCCGCAAGAAGGTCGAACGAGCTCTCGACGATGCGCAACGCTGTTACCTGAGGGGACGGCTGCAGCGAGCACAGGTTGCCCTGGATAGCGGACTGGCACAGGATGAACACGACATCGATCTGCTCTTTCTCGACTGGCAGGTGGCCAGGCAACTGGGCGATGCGCCACGAGCTCGACGCAGTCGTCGATTGCTGAGACGATTCGATCTGGATGAGAAATGGCTCTGGGAAGTGCAGCGCGAGGAGGCTACCCGTGGCGGATGAGACACCCGTGGAACCGACGACCAGGGGATTGACCTATCGTGATGCAGGTGTCGATATCGATGCCGGCAACGAGGTGGTGGATCGAATCCGTGACGCCGTTCTCTCGACCCAGGACGATCGAGTTCTGAAGGGATCGCACGGTGCCTTCGGTGGTTTCTTTCGACTGCTCGATGGGAATGGATCGTTGTTCGGCAACGATCTCGATGATCCGATTCTGGTCGGAGCTACCGACGGAGTCGGTACCAAGCTGAAGGTCGCTTTCGAGTGTGGAGTTCTCGATACGGTAGGCATTGACCTGGTCGCGATGTGTGTCAACGATCTGGTGGTGGGGGGAGCTCGTCCCCTCTTTTTTCTCGACTACGTTGCCACCGGCAAGATCGCTCCCGAATCGATCGCCGTGGTGGTGGAAGGAATCGCCGAGGGATGTCGGCAGGCGGGGTGCGCCCTGCTCGGTGGTGAGACCGCCGAGATGCCCGGATTCTACGACGAGGGAGAACTGGACCTGGCTGGTTTCTCGGTCGGGGTGGTGGAGAGAAAGTCGATCATCGATGGATCGAAAGTTGCATCGGGAGATGCGGTCATCGGCATCGCATCCAGCGGTGTTCACTCCAATGGTTTTTCACTGGTACGAAAGGCACTCCTCGACGGAGATCACGCCCTGTCGCTGGATGAAGATCCTGGACAGCTGGGCTGCTCGCTGGGGAAGGCGCTGCTGGAACCGACACGAATCTATGTACGCCCGATCCTGCAACTGATCGAGGATGTCGGAGGTGGAATCCATGCCATCGCTCACATCACCGGCGGTGGATTACTGGAAAATATTCCGCGAGTGCTTGCCCCGGGACTTGGAGTGCGGCTCGAGAGAGAGCGCTGGTCTCGCCCTCCCATCTTCTCCCTCGTCGAGAAGCATGGTGGTGTCGCCACCGAGGAGATGGATCGAGTCTTCAACCAGGGGATTGGCATGGTGGTGGTAGTGGCTGCCACCGATATCGAGAGTACCATCGAATCCCTCGCCGGTGCCGGTGAGGTGGCGATGCACATCGGAGATGTGGTCACCGCTGAAGGTGTCGAGATCCGCTAGATCTATTCCCGCCGCATCTATTCCAGCTGCATCGTCCTGAGTCGTCGACTCGGAGCGAGATGGAATCAGCCCGAGGTCACCTCATCATTGAACTGTTGAAGATCGAACTGTTGAAGATCGAACTGTTGAAGATCGAACTGTTGAAGATCGATGTCTCCGCGATAACTGATGGTGGCCGGTCCCTTGACATGAACTGCACCCGCACTGTCGATGCGCACCTGTAGTACCCCACCGGGCATCGAAACCTCGACCTGATCTTCGATGACACCTGCAGCGTGGAGGGCGGCGGTGGCAGCGGCGGCACCGGTACCACACGCCTGCGTCTCACCGCAACCTCGCTCCCAGACCCTCAGGGTCAGTCGGCGCCGATCTTCGACACGGACGAAGCCGACATTGGCGCGTCCCGGAACCGACACTTCGAGAGCGGGTCCGAAGGTGAAGACCGGGTCGGGATCCCCTTCGGGATCGATCTCCACGACGAGGTGTGGATTTCCGATGCGAACCGCGCTGACCCTCGTCTCCGGCGATTGGTCGGAGAGAGATCCCGCGCACTCGATCTCGGCGATTCCCAGTGCGGCCTCGGCGCTGAAGGCATCGAAGTCGAGGCGTTGCCGCTGCAACTGCACCACACCGGCATCGGTCCCGATGGAGAGATCTCCATCGCCGGCGAGAACCAGCCCGATGACCCGCAGGCCGTTGGCGCACGATTCTGCCCGGGAACCATCGGAGTTCCAGCATTCCATGTGGGGGAGGGTTCGACGGCGGATCACGAGGATCCCGTCGGCACCGATTCCGGTGCGCCGGCAGCACAATCGTGGTGCCACCCTCTCGAGGTCGTCGGGAATGGCGTCTTGCGCTTCATCGAGGACGATGAAGTCATTTCCGGCGCCATGTGCCTTGATGAAACCGATAGATCGGGCGGTCATCGGACTCCGTACCGTGTATCTTGGTTCTCGGTGCTGCCGAGGGATGGGCGCCGCTGCCGACGTCATCCCATCGAACCGTTGCAGTCTGTAGTCATCCCCGGATGACTTCCAGTGGAGATGGAAAACCTCGATGAAGATTGCCAGTCCCGCATCTGCGCCTCGGACCGATCTCGTGGACCACAGCCGTGGGCCCGCCGCAAAGCCGCTGCTGACGCTGCTGATGTGGCTCTGCTGTCCCCTGTGGGTCTGGTCCGCCTCTTGTGAGCGACCGGAGGCTCCACCGAAGGCGGTGCCTGCTCTCGTACGTGGAACCGCTCATGTCGCCGTCACCGAGACGCTGGACGGAGATCCCACCGATCTCAACATCACCCAGTTGATCCTGGAACGGGGACTGAGCCTGCACGGATTCGAACTGGTACCGAGGGCCGAGGCACAGTTCATCATCTCCGGATCGCTGACCTGCGATTACTTGCAAGATCTCACCTTCGATTTCCAGGGGGCATCTCAGCACCTGGAGCATCAGTATCATGGAAAGTTCGACGGGACTCTCACCTCCGTCGCCGATCAACGGGTGCAGGAACTCTCCTTTCCGGAACCGCTGATGAATGGCAGAACCGATCTGGAACTGGCTCGCCGCGATATCCGTCGCAGGGCAGCGACCCTCGTCTCCGAGACGATGTTGCGAGGTCCGATCCTGGGAAATCGCCAGGTGCGCGGTCTTCTCGATGCACTCACTGATCCACTCGACGGACGTTTCTACAACCAGGTGATCGATGAGATCTCGCAGTACGGTGAGGTGGCGGTTCCCTACCTGCTCGAGGCGTTGCGCGACGATCGTGAGGTGCGTCTGGAGGGGGATTATCCCGGCTTTCCAGACCTCAAGGATGGGGAACTGAAGGTGTATCACGTCGTCGATCTGACGCTGAGGGAGATTCTCGATCGGAACAGCGGTCTCGATCCCCTCGCCAGTGACGATTACATCAAGAGGATCAGGACCGGATGGCAGTGGCTGTGGGAAGATATCCAGCAGATCCCCGAGTCACTGCGGGTCGGATCGAGCAAGAGGCAGGGCTCCGTTCCCGCCACCAACTGATCGGCACCCTTTCCCCGGTGCGCCTTCGATGTCATGGTATCGCTGAGGATCTGAGCGCTTCGTTGGAAGCCTCGACGGTCCGCTCGATCTGGTGCAAGTGATCTGGAGGTACCGATGCCGATTCACAACAGTGCAGTGGTCCACCCCGAAGCTCAACTCGCTTCCGATGTGACCGTGGGACCGTATGCCATCATCGAAAAAGGTGCGATTCTTGGAGAGGGGTGCAAGGTTCTCGCCCACGCCTTCATCGGCCCAGGAACCCACATCGGCGCGCGCTCCGAGATTCACATGCACGCCGTGGTCGGTCACGAACCCCAGGACATCGCCTGGGATGGCGAGCCGAGCAGGGTGGTGGTGGGAGAAGATACGATCCTGCGCGAATACGTATCGGTACATCGCGCCTCTCGCCCCGGCAGCGAGACGCAGATCGGCAACGGCTGCTACCTGATGGTGGGAGCCCATGTTGCCCACGATTGCTGCGTGGAGGACGGAGTGATCATGGCCAACCACTGTTCGCTGGCGGGCCATGCCCACATCGGCAGCGGTGCGTTCCTGTCGGCAAATGCCCTGGTTCATCAGTTCTGTCGAGTGGGCCGACTGGTGATGCTCGGTGGGGCTGCGGTGGCGGTGCAGGATATTCCTCCCTTCATGCTCTCCACCGGAGATCGAGCCACCGTGCGCGGGGTCAACGTGGTGGGATTGCGGCGTGCAGGGATCGACTCCGATCTACGCAGGGGCATCCAGGATGCACACAGGTTGTTGTTTCGCAGCGGCAGGACAGTGCCCGAGGCGAAGCAGTTGCTGATGGCGAGCGAACTCCCCGAGGTGCGGGAAATCGCCACCTTCATCGAGGAGAGTGCTCGAGGCATCGCTTCTGCCGCAGGCACCGCCACCGGAACCAATCCGGCGATCCAGTAGGTGCGCATCGTCCTCACCGATCCGAGCCCTGCAGGGGTTCGCGCTGGCAATTACAGCACTGGCAGCCGCTGGACTCGAATTCTCAGGGGACTGGGAGTCGAGGTGGTTCACCATCCCGTGCGAGATCCCTCCCGGGGGGCCTTGCCCGCTGGAGATGTGTTGCTGGCATTGCACGCCCGCCACTCGCACCGGGCCATCCTGACCTGGAAGAGAAGGGACGCCCATCTACCGGTGGTGGTGGCCATCAGTGGAACTGACCTCTACATCGATCTGCCCCGGGGAAAAGCCGCCGCAGACAAGGTGATGGAGAGTCTGCACAGTGCCCATCACATCATCGGACTGCACCGCGGAATTCGAGATCAGTTGCCTGCATCGATCATCCGGCAGGGAGTCGCAGGGGAGAACGATTGGATTCACTTCATACCCCAATCTGCGACGCCCCTCGCCGGCGCACGGAAACCGCTCACGAGCCGTTTCAGGGTGCTGGTGGTAGGTTACCTGAGGAGCGTGAAGGATCCGTTCCTGCTGCTGGAGGCACTTCGACATCTTCCACAGCGCCTTGCCGATGGTCGCAAGGTGGAGGTGGTGCACCTGGGAGGGATCGTCGACCGTCGCCATGAGCAGAGGGCACGGAAGGCGATGGTCAAGGAACCACGCTGGCGCTGGCTGGGGGCCGTCTCCCGGAGCCAGGTACGGTCGTTCCTGGCGAGCTCTCATCTGCTGGTGCATCCGTCCATCGACGAGGGTGGTGCCAACATCATCAGTGAAGCACTGGTGGCGGGAATCCCCATCGTCGCCAGCGACGCACCGGGCAACGTCGGACTGCTCGGGGAGGAGCACCCGGGGATCTTTCCACGACGCGATGGCAAGGCTCTGGCAGGGAAGATCCTTCGCTGCGCCACCGACCGGTCGCATCTTCAGCAACTGCAGATCCTCTCCAGGAAGTTGGCCAGGCAACACCGACCGGAGGCCGAAATTTCCGCCTGGAAGAGACTACTGCGACTGCTGGAAAAAAGTGTGCGCACGGCCGGACGGGGCCGTGCGCAGGAAGATAGATGAAGAGTCACCTTGATAGAGTTGTCTGACACCAGCCACTCCCGTGGAGTGCAGTAGCAGGACCTCATCGTACGGGTTAACAAAGTTGTTTACAAACTTGGGTGCGTTGCGACCGGAATGGCAGGTTTCCGGGTGCCCGATTGACAGAAGGGCGAGATTTTGTCCAACTAGGGCCTCGGCGGCACATCCGTGCTGCACAGGGCATCTCTGAGCAGAGGGAGAAGGTTACATGACTCAATTACTCGATGAGTCCGGCAAGGCGAGACTCTTCTGGGCCAGTTGCATCTCGCTGATTGCGACATCGGTCGCTTTCGGCGTGATCACCTCGTCGATGGAGGATTTCGAAAGTATCTACGGCCTGACCAAGACCCAGGCAGGTTGGGTCGGCGGCGCTTCTCTCGGTGGATTTGCCATCGCCATCATCATGCTGGGACCGGTGATCGAAAAGGTCGGTATCGCCATCTCCCTCAAGATGGCGTTCATCTGCCATATCCTCGGGGTAATTCTGATGATGTACGCCGACGGATTTGGCCAGTTGATGGCGGGAGCTTCCATCATCGCACTGGGCAACGGCTGCGTCGAAGCGGGCTGTAATCCACTGGTGGCGACGCTGTACTCCGACAACAAGACCACCAAGTTGAATCAGTTCCATGTCTTCTGGCCGGTGGGAATCATCGTCGGAGCCCTGTTCGGTTTCTGGGTGACCAACGCGGCCTCCGAGGTTGCGATTGCGGCGGGACTGGCGGCAGATGCCACCTGTAACGCTGCCAATGTGGCCAGCTGGAGTGAAGCCTTCAAGGCGGCGCACGCCACGGCTCTGGCCGACTGGAGTCTGTTTGGACTGACAGTACTGCAGGCGAAGATGGCACTGGTGTTGCTTCCTACCCTTGCCTATGGCTACCTGTTTCTCGGTCAGGAGATCCCCCAGACCGAGCGGGTTCAGACCAATGTTTCCCCCGAGCAGGTCAACGCTGCAGTGGCTTCGCCGCTGTTCCTGCTACTACTGTGTTGCATGGGCCTGACCGCCACGCTGGAGCTGGGGCCGGGACGCTGGATGGGTTCCATCATGGAACCGACCTTCCAGACCGCCATGGGCGAAGGTACCACCACCAAGGGTGCTGGGATCCTGGTTCTCGTCTACGGAAGTGGCTTGATGGCGGTACTGCGCTACTTTGCCGGCGGCTTCGTGCACAGGTTCTCACCGACGGGGTTGTTGCTGGGATCCGCCATTCTCGGTGGAGCCGGCCTCTTCGCCATGACCTATGCGGAGAACTTCGGAGCGATCTTCCTGACCGCTACCGTCTTCTACTGCGGTGTGTGTTTCTTCTGGCCCACCATGCTCGGATTCGTGTCGGAGAGGATTCCCAACAGCGGAGCCCTTGGTCTATGCCTGATGGGTGGAGCGGGAATGCTGGTCGTGGGATACATCTCTGCCCCTGCCATCGGTGCAGTGCAGGACCATTACCTGGTGGCGCAGATCAACGGCGCACATGGCTGGGCTGAACTACCCTTTGAACTGGTCAGCGACCTGGATGCGGAAGGGAATCCGCCGGCCTCGGTCGGTGAGCAGATCCAGGCGGGTCTGGTCGCCCAGGGAACAGACGGTGCCGCTGCCACTGCGGAGGTGAATGCAGCGAGTGGTTATGCCGGCAAGATGGCTTTCCGCTGGATCGCCGCACTGGCGATTCCGCTGGCTCTGGTCTTCTTCAACCTCAACAAGAAGTACGGCAATGTCGCTGCTGTTCAGTCTGGAAGCAGGGACGATACCGCCGATAACCAGTCGAGTCAGATGCAGAACAGTTACTAGATCAAGATCCGGTAGCGAGTGAGAGTGACGGTCCCGGGGCTTCCCGGGGCCGTTTTTTTGTTGTGAATCGAGGAACGAAGATAGAATCGAAATCGTCTCGCTGGAGAAGGGCTATCCAGATGGAATACAGACGACGATTTGCCATGGCAGCGCTCATCTTCTCCCTGTTCTCGAGCAGCGAGGTTGCCGGTCAGGATGCACGTCCCGACTTCTTCCGATTCTCCCAGATGGGGAAGCCACTTCCCGAACTGGTGCTGGAAGAGGGGGCACGCTGGTTCAACTCGGTGGAGGGGACCTCTCTCCAGTCGTTGCGAGGCAAGCCGATATTGATCGGCTATACGATGCCTGGCTGAGAGCGTTGCGCTCCGGCATTGCCCAGCCTGGTCAGGTGGCAACAGGAGATCGGAGCGGATCGTCTTTCGGTGCTTGCAGTCTTCTCCTACTCCGCCGGCGAACCGGAGATGGTGGAGGAACTGCTCGCCAGGAAGAAGGTGACCTTTCCGGTGCTATCGGATGGCTCTGCCAACATGAAGCGTCACGGCGTGAAGGGTTTTCCCTCCGCGTTCTTCCTCGATTCAACCGGCAAGGTGATCTGGCAGGGGATCCTTCCCCGCGGCAATCACGACAATGACTGGCGCAGACAGTGGCTCGACAAGTTACTGCTGCAGGCAGGGGTCACACCTCCGCCGGTTCCGATTCGCTGGCTCGATCTGAAAAAGGGCACCGAGGTGGCGAACTGGACCTCGCAGACTCGATTGATCCTGGTCGAAGCGCAACGTTGCAGCCAGACGCAAGAGGTACTCGATCTCCTCGACGATGAGGAGATTGCAGACCTGACCGAAGAATACATCCGCATCAAGATCGACGGTCGCAAGCAACTGGAGATGGTCAAGAAGTATGGGGGGACCTGGGCCGGCGATCTGCTCGTCGTCGACTTCAAGGATCGGGTGCTCTATCGATACCGGGAAAACCGCAAGGATATCGTAGGACTCAAGAGGGCACTGCGACAGCACCGCAACGACTAGACCGAATCAGGGACAGGCTACGCTGCTGACGGGGCAGTCGATGGCGTTGCCGATCGGGTCCTGTCCGCAATCGGGATAGGGTAACGGCGGGGCGGCGGAACCAGGAATGAAGAGAGAATTGAGTCCGTAAACCATGTCTGCGATGTTGAAACCGCCATCGTCGTTCAGGTCGCAACTCTCGATACACGATGGCGTCACTCCCCCGGGTACGAACAGGGCGTTGAGTCCAAAGACGATGTCCGCCACGTTGAAACTTCCATCTTCGTTTCCATCGCCTCGGATGAAGAGAATCGCCGATCCCTGTGAAGCGTCTTGATAGACCAACGAGTAGGGGGGGGTGCCGGGGACGTCTCTTCGTTGGTAGGTGATATCGAGACCTAGAGATGTGTTGTTGAAGGCGGGGTAGAGGGTGCCTCGCACTGTCGGATAGATGTACGCGTGTTCCCCCAGGGTGGTCGGCTGCAACTGTGCGATCACCTCGAACTCGGGAGAAACGGGTAGTTTTGTCGCCAGCACCAGAGCTCCTCCGGCGGCCAGATCGCGGTACACGGCATGGACCGTTCCCGTCTCTTCGTCGCAACCGATGTTGAAGATCCTGTAGCTGGAGATACCGGTGAACTGATCACTGTTGGCGTCAAAGAGGATCGTCTCATCACTCCACCCGCTGATCTCATCCCAGATCCGGTAACGGAATTTCCACAGCGGCGATCCCGCTGTCGAATCGATGACATAGGCACAGTGCAACTGTCCGAGATTGTCGGTGGAGACCCAGCCGAAGTAATCGTTACTGCCGCTGGTATCACCCAGCACGAAGGTGTCGGGCTGCCAGCCCGTGATGGGATCGTAGATCCTGTGTTCGTACTGGCCCGGGCCGATGTTCCTGTAGAAGGTGCAGTGGATCTGACCGGAAGCATCGACCGCAAGTCGTGTGTTCTGAGCACTGGCGGTGGGGCTGATGGCTCCAAGGTCGGTGAAGGCATCATCGGAGGCGTACGGCTGATCGCTTCTGAGAAGGTGTTCAACCCAGGAAGATGGGTAATGACCGCAGATCCATACCGTGTTCTCGGAATCGACGACGATATCCATCGCTGCGGTCCGTGAGGTGAGCGGAGCACCGGTGAGAACACTGATCTCGACGATATCGGAACGGTCTCCGGTACCGGGATCGAAACGCCTGTAGAACTGCCGGTAGTAGGAAGGGTAGATGTAACACCCCCAGAGTAGATGGAGGATGCCCTGGTCGTCGATGGCTACCGAACACTGGGTGGCGGGGTTGGGGTCGAACAGTCCACTGTCCCCGTCGTTGAGAATGGGAGGCTGGAGATCCCATGTGGCTCCGCCGTCCGTTGAACTCTGGACGATCAGTGCCATCTCGCCGGCAGCATTTCGCTCGAGAGAAGCGCAGTGCAGGTCGCCATCTCCATCGCGCACGATGTTGTGAGCAGTGTTGGAACCGGAAGAAGCCATCTCGTCGCTGTGAAGTATCACCTGGGTTGAACCCTGAGCAGGAAGTAGCAACGAAGCCATCCACAGTGTGATGCAGTAGAAGAACTGGCTGTTGCGATTCCTGGAGGTCATCGGATCATCGTTTTCATGGACAGGCTGGTGAAGTGGCACAACCGATTCCGTCGTCCGTTGGATCGGGTCCACAGTCGAGTGCGCCTGGTGGAGGTGGATCATCGGCACCAGGGGTGAAAAGTGCATTGAGAAGGTATACGGCATCCGCCACGTTGGAACTTCCATCATCGTTGACGTCGGCACTGTCGTCGCAATCGGGTTGAGGAGAGCCGGGGACAAAGAGGGCGTTGAGGAGACGTACTGCATCCGCGATGTTGACGCCACCGTCTCCATTGACATCACCTCTGCGGAAGATCTCAACAGGCGGCCCGGCGGTTGCACCCAGCGCTTCGAGGTAGAGCCCCATCAGGATCCCCTGGTCTCCTCCGTAACCACCGAATTCCCACGACTGGGCGATCACCTCTCCGAACGGGTCGTCCGTTTCGTAGTAGTTTCCGGTGCTGTATCCCAGTCCCAGCTGTTGCCAGATGGATCCGCTGTTGATCCCGGCCAGATCCGGAGTGAGTGGATCGGCGGCGATCAGTTGATCGGTCCAATCGCTAGCCCCCTGATCCTGGTTGTAGGCCGCATCCATTCCGATCAGGCTGAGAGATGCGAAGGAACCTCCCACCATCTCCAGAAACGAGTCATCTCCATCGATGACACCCTCTCCGATGCCGTCGTAGTCGGCGAAGGGAGTCTGGGCACAGAATCCCCACACGTCACCTCCTTCGATGTACACATCGATTCCGTTGACGACGAGATCGGCCAGCATCTGGCCCTCGGCAGCAGTGATGCAGTGGTGGTCTGGGTAGGTACCAGTGGCGACCCATACCCTTTCGATGGACGCAGTGGATAAGATGCAATCACAGGAAAGAAGATCGGGGAGGACCACGGGGGAAAGCAAGTTGAAGAC
The DNA here is from genome assembly GCA_964412635.1 of uncultured Planctomycetia bacterium. Taxonomy (GTDB): domain Bacteria; phylum Planctomycetota; class UBA8108; order UBA1146; family UBA1146; genus QNYK01. The sequence goes on from CAYPPQ010000024.1 coordinate 34,280, forward strand.
CAGCGCATCGGCGATGGCGGTCACAGAATCGATGTCCCCATCGATCGATTCCGCTGCCCAGATCACATCCACTGCGTTGACCAGGGCATAGGTTTCATCGCTATCGATGACGCAGCAGGGGGTGACGGAGTTGTCCCAGCCGCGTAGCTGGTAAGCATAGGAAGCTGGTCCACCGGGGAGTACATCGGTCCATTGCTGATCTCCACCGGGCAAGGTCGCTGCAAGTTGACCATCTCTCAGTACCTCGATACTGGTGAAGGTATTTCCGTTGAGATCCCAGGCGAGAGCAACTTCGTTGCCTGAAGTGGTGGCAGTGAAGTCGATGGGAGGGGTCAACTGGCAAGGCAGACCAGCTCGGTGGTGGAGCGACCAGTTTTCCAGAATTCCCACCTCTCCACCGGTGTAGTCCGCCGCTGTGAGTCGCCACTCTCCGTCGATGGGAAGACCGGCGATATCCCCCATGGTGCCGGGCCCCTGTGGCTGCATGTGGATGTTGAGGGGAATCTGGTCCTCGTCGAAGGGAATCCCATCATCATCGAAAACCGTATGGATGTGATTCACGTCGCTGGGAGATCCGGGGATGTACTGCTTCAGGGTGATCACCGTTCCCGACGGATGAGAGATCTCGATCCCGACCTCACGGGTCCACGTGTGGTAGATGTGAACCTCCACATCAACATCCTGGATGATGTAACTGTCGAGGACCGAGATGACGGATGTGACCCCATTGGGGTCGGTGTTGGGAATTCCAAGAGGTGTATCGGTGCTGGCATAGGTATCGAACCCGTGGGATACGGCGACCTGTTCGGTGAAGGCGAAGCAGGCTCCGTCCGACACGACGATGAGATAACTGTACGCCCCCTGACAGACACCCACATCGGTCCAACTGGTGGCTGCCGGATCGGTGATCGAATCGTAAAAGTAGCCGTCTCGCCAGATCTCAAAGGTGTCGGTGTAGGGGCCGTTGTTGTCGAACTGGATCAGGATGTCGTCCCCTGAAGAGGTTGCTGAAAAGTTGCCAGGGGCAGTGATGCCACAAGGAATCAATTCAACGACTCCGTAGGTGGCAACATTGTTGGTCCCCTCATTGATGTCGTTCCACAGAAATGGATCGGTCTCGATGGTGTGGACCATATCCTCATTGTTGGAGTTGTTGGGTTCTCCAGCATTCCAGTCGGTGTACACAAGCGGATCACCGCTGGTCCACTCGAATACACCTTCGACGGCGACGTCATTGAGCCCGAGCCACAGTCGCCGATTGGTCCCACCGTAGGTGCTCATGTTTTCGTGTAAGAACTCCATCTCCGCCTGGTCTCCGACCGTCACCAGATTTGCTCCCCAGCTGTTGGCGATCGCCTCTGCCTCGGTCCAGTTGGTCGAGTCGATGAGGATGTAGTGATGATCATCGAGTGTGCTGGGGACACTGTGGAGGATGACCGGATCCTGGCCCTGTAGAAACGTGGTAGAGAGCAGGATCAACAGTGCGGCTAGACGATGTGGATGCAGGGACACGACACCTCCTGTGAGTTCAGATTCTGAAATATTTGAGTAACAGAGCCATCGACTATTTTCCCCTGCAGTTCTCAGGATACAAGACTCGAATCAACAAGTTGGGTCACCCGGGATGTATTACCCAGTGCACGCCAGAGGCCGTGAAACAGGGGTAGATGAGGTGTCAGGGAGGATGTCAGCTACCGGAAAGTGAGCCAGTTCCCCCCGCTTCCATCGAAGCGGGGGGAACCAGTTCCATCTCGTTATCGACTCAGGGGCAACTGCTGAATGCGTTACAGCCGAGTCCACCGGCGACATCCGGTCCACAGAGTGGGAAAGGTGCCGCAGGGTCAGGCCCGGAAGCAAACATGTACCCGAGCAGGTAGACCGTATCGGAGATGTCTACCTGGTTGTCTCCGTTGTTGTCGAGAGCAGCGAGGCAAGTGACGGTGGATCCTCCGAACAGATATCCGAGGGCCATCACTGCGTCACTGATGTCATGGCTGCCGTCACTGTTCGCATCTCCCCGGACATAGGTGACGCTGCTGCACTCATCTGGAATCCCATCGCCATTACCGTCATTACTGGTTCCGGATGCGATGTCGCACTCGTCGAGAACTCCATTGCCGTTGCAATCTCCGGCACTGACGATTTCACAATCATCGTGAACGCCATTGCCGTTACAGTCAGGCATCCCGGCTCCAGCGATGGAGATGTCGAGTCCCCACGAGAGCAGGCTTCCAGAATCTCCTCCTGCCAGATCGGAGATGGACAGGGTCCAGTCTCCGATGGAAC
>CAYPPQ010000025.1:0-7526 GCA_964412635.1 uncultured Planctomycetia bacterium
GATTCCCCTCAGGCGGAAGACCAAGAGGTTCGTTTTGCCGAATCGCTTCGACTCTCTCTTCCAACTCTTGGTTATCGCTCGTGGTCTCGATATACTTGGGTACAGGATCAAATCCAGCTGCAGCAAGTAATTTAAACGCTTGCGTACCTTTGCCCCCACGAATCGTTCCTGCAGCGACTGGCTGCCCCGTTAACGACTCCAGCGCAAACGCCACCACCGCAATAGGAGGGTATTTCCGGCCTTCATGAACGACATCGTAGGTCGAAGAGTCTGAATGCGGAGAAACTCCGCTACGGTCGATTCTCGTCAACGCATCCTGAATGAATGAGGCGGGGATTTCATCGGGAAGACTCTTGTAAGGAGAGACTCCACTGGGCAACCCAGCGTGCCGGGCGAGTGCGTATTCGATCATCGGATAAACATTCGCTCCGACATTCTCACGAGGCTTGTAGCCGTCAATGTAGCGTTTTCCTTGATCGCGAAGGACCGTTGAAATATTGCACATCCGCATCTCAATAGACCCTCGACTGCGTTCGGCGAGAGGGCCTTCTCGAAGTTCACGATTGACCGCTGCCTTGTTGTATCGCCGACCAGTGATTTCATCTTGTAGCATTTGCACATAAGCCTCCACAGAGGCGTCGATCTCCTGCTGCGACCAAGTGCTATCTGCCATCAGATGTCCTCATTTTCCTAATCACCGAATTCTTGCCAGTCGGCAGTTCTGTCTTCGTCAGTTTATCCTGACCCATGAGGTCCGTGGCCTCCTTCATCTGGATTATGCAAAGGAACCACTGTGAGATCTACCGGTGACTATTACATTGCACTTCTGCTGGTTTGCGGGATACGCTGATCGACACATGAAAGGTCTCGCCATGAAAAGTACGCTACTGATGATGTCCGTCTTGATCCTGGTCAGTTTGGGTGTCGGGTGCCAGGGGTTGAAGATGGACTATGGGCAGCCGGCGGCGCAGTTTCTGGAAGCGGATGTGGCGACGGCAGGGACGAAGTACCTGGGCAAGAAGATTACCATCCAGGGGCTGGTGACCCGGGTCGATATCAGCAAGCCGCCAGCGGTGTCCGTTCATCTGGGACACGGGATCATCTGCGATTTCAGTGATTTTCCGGCGATGGCAGGGAGTCTGAGTAGCGGAGACACCGCCCTCATCGACGGCATCCTCAACAGTTGCGAGGATGGAGCGATCGAAATCGATTCCGCAATGCTGCGCGACCCCACCGCTCCCTTCACAGCGGAGAATTGAAGAAGCTCTGTTGCGACAGGCGTGAATCGACCAACCAGTTCAACGATCGAAGAGAATCTCAATCCTGTGGCCGTCACTCCTCATCGGTTCCAAAGACACCAAACGGATTCAAGATCCAGAATGGATCACCAAATCCCACGGTAAACATGATGGTGCCTGTTGAATCAACGGTGCCGGATGATTCAGGTGGACTGGGAGGCTATTCTGCCGACCAGGGATCATACCTCCAGCGGAGAAGTAGTGTGCTCCCGTGCTGAACAGAGGCCGCTGCCGATAGAGTCCGCAACGGCCATCCCTTGCTTGGTCATCGAAGCCCTGATCATACCGGTCACGCCTGCGACTGGCTCTCTTCCCACTGATCCATGGTGATGAGAATCTCTCTTGGCTTGGCACCGCGGAAGGGGCCGAGGACTCCCTGGTCACTCATCGCATCCATCAGTCGCGACGCACGGGTGTAACCGATGCCGAGCCTGCGCTGCAGTAGCGTGGTCGATCCACGGCCGGTTTCCAGCACCACGCGCACCGCTTCCTCGAACAGATCGTCCTCAGGAGCTCCTCCGCCGCCGCTGGAAGACCCGCCACCGTCGAGAAAACTGTCCATCTCCTGGGAGAACTGCGGCTTCGCCTCCTTGCGCAGATGCTTGACCACCTTGCGCAACTCCTTGTCGGAGATGTAGGTGCACTGGGCGCGGTTGAGGCTATCGGTATTGGGCGGCGAATAGAGCATGTCGCCCATCCCGAGCAATCGCTCGCCGCCCATTCGATCGAGAATGGTTCTGGAATCGATGCGACTGGCGACCTTGAAGCAGATTCTCGACGGCATGTTCGACTTGATCAGTCCGGTGACCACATCGACGCTGGGACGCTGGGTGGCGAGAATCACGTGGATTCCCACGGCTCGTGACTTCTGTGCCAGCCGGATGATGGAAGTCTCCACCTCCTTGGCACTGGTCATCATCAGGTCCGCCAGTTCGTCGATGATGATGGTGAGATACGGCAACTGCTTGGGTGCCTGTTCTGCTTCCTCGTGACTGGTCTTCTCGACCAGGCGATCGTAGCGTTCCTTTTCTTCGAGATCGTTGTAGTCCTTGAGGTTTCGGACTCCCGCCTTGGACAGCAGTTCGTAGCGCTGGTCCATCTTTCTCACCAGCCACTCGAGTGCCGCCGGAGCTTTTTTCATGTCGGTGATGACCGGTGTGAGCAGGTGAGGAATGTCCTCGAAGGCGGAGAGTTCGACCATCTTCGGGTCGACCAGGATCAACTTCAATTCGTCGGGAGTTCGGGTCATCAGGATCGAGGTGATGATGGCGTTGATGCAGACCGACTTACCGGATCCGGTGGAGCCGGCGATGAGCAGGTGCGGCATTCGAGTGAGGTCCTCGACGATCGGCTCGCCAGCAGCATCTTTTCCGAGCAACAGTGGAATCATCGGATCGGAATCGTGGAACACCCGGCTCTGGAGCAGTTCCCTCAGAACCACCGTCTCGCGCTGCTTGTTGGGAACCTCGATCCCCACCGTGGGCTTGCCGGGAATCGGAGCCACGACCCGAACGCTCTGTGCGGAGAGTGCCATCGCCAGGTCGTCGGAGAGAGCGACGATCTTCTGCACCTTGGTTCCTGCGGCGAGGCTCACCTCGTACTGGGTGATCACCGGTCCCCGCTGCACATTGGTCACAGCCGCCTCGATCTTGAAGGAACGCAAGGCGTCCTCGATGCGAGTGGCGACCTGATCGAGCTCTTCCTTGCCCTCCTCGTGGTTGACCACGGGAGGCTCGGAGAGAAATGAGATGGAAGGGGGAGAGTAAACCCCGTCGAAGGTCAGCTGCTCCTCCTCGAAGGTGACGACCGCCTGTTCATCCTGTTCGGGACCGAGACGGATGGTTCGAGAGAAGGTCACCGGTGGAGTTTCTTCCTCTTCCTCGTCCTCTTCCTCTTCCTCGTCTTCTTCTTATTCTTCTTCGTCTTCTTCCTCTTCTTCTTCTTCTTCTTCGTCCTCTTCTTCCTCTTCCTCATCTTCCTCATCTTCCTCTTCCTCTTCTTCGTCCTCTTCTTCTTCGTCCTCTTCCTCGTCTTCGTCCTCTTCTTCGTACTCCTCGTCCTCACCGTACTCTTCCAGATCCTCCTCGTCGTACTCCTCTTCATCCTCGTCGCCGAGCAGCAGTTTCTTCTCCTCGTCGGAGACTTCACTGGCATCGGATCGGGCGGATCGAGAAACACGGGCGATCTTCTCGCCTGCGGCGTGGGATGCGCTACCGATCCCCCCGGCCACCTTACGAGCGACACCGGGAGTCTTCTTGCTGACGGAAGCGATCACGCCTCCGCACATCGCCAGTGCCACTCGCAGCAGATTCGCCACCGGCATCCCGGTGGCAAACATCAAGCCGAGTGCCATGACGAGGAGGCCCAGGATGGTGGTTCCCGTCACCCCGAAGCCATCGATGGCTCGTTCCCCGATGAACATCCCCATCAGCCCACCCCGATAGGGGAAGCCAGGTCCCAGCAACGACTGCTCGGTGAAGCGGTACTCCAGCAGGCAAACGGCGAGGCTGAACAGAGCCAGACCTCCCACCCTTGGCCACCAGCTCTGAAGCTTCACCTGGAAGAGAAGCATTCCGGACCACACCGCAAAGAGGCCCGCCAGCAGGAATCCTGCCACAGGGCCGAAAATCTTGAAGTGGGTCGAGGCGATGAGGTGACCGATCTGTCCACACGCGTTGGAGTCACCTCGTCCCTGGGAAACCAGGTACTCGCTGTAGAGCGAGATGAAGAAGAAAGCGGTGGCCGCCAGCAATGCCAGTGCCAGCGCTTCCTGGGCGAGTCCATGCCCCTTGTTGCTGGAAGTGTCACTGCGACGACGCTTGGTTCTGTTTGAAGTCATCATTCCCCGTTGAAGGCAGGGTCGCTGCGGCGAGAAGCAACCCGTACGCCGATGAACTCCACCAACTTCTCCGCCAGTTCGACCTTGCTGATCGCTGGCAGCGAGACGGTGTGCCCACCCGGTTCGATCCAGGTGAAGTCCCCCATGGCCTCACCCAGGTTCCCCGGCGTGTTGCAAAGTACCAGATCCAGCCGCTTGTTCACGGCCTTTCGCAGCGCTTCTTGATGATCTTGAGTCGATTCGAGGGCGAATCCCACCAGGATCCGGTCCCCCTTCTGTGCCCCCCGACCCGCCAATACATCGGGGTTCCTGACCAGTCGCAGGTCCCAGTCCCCAGCGGACTTCTTGCGTTTTCCATCGATCTTTTGAGCGGGTCTGTAATCTCCCACTGCGGCGGTCGCCACCATGGCATCGACCTCCGGCCACAGATCGATGGCGATTTTTTCCAGATCGAGGGCAGTGACAAAGGGATGCAGGTGAATTCCCTGCAGGGGCCGGTGAGGAACCGGTCCCAGGGCGAGATGAACGGTCCAACCTGCATCGCGAGCGGCGATGGCGATCTCGATACCCAGCGTTCCGCTGGCACCGTTGGTCAGGAAGCGGATGTCGTCGATCGGCTCCCGCGTCGGTCCCGCCGTGATGAACAGGACCGGGGAGCTCACGACAGTTCTTTCGGTTGTACGAAGGAACTGACAACCTCGTCGATGAGATCGAGATCGGCGAGACGACCCGGTCCCACCGAGCCGCAGGAGAGATGACCGACCGCCGGCTCGACGATGTGAATACCACGATCCTTGAGGATCGCGATGTTGGCCTGGACCGCGGGATTTTCCCACATGCGGTCATTCATCGCCGGGCACACCACCGTCGGTCCTTGCCAGGCGAGAGCGGTCAGGCACACCACGTCGTCTCCGAAGCCGTGGGCAACTCGGGCGATGTGATCGGCACTGGCGGGAGCCATCACGAAGACTGCGGCATCATCCCCGGAACCGATGTGCTCGGGACGATCTCCGGGGCCAAGGGGGTTCCAGATCTCGGAGACCACCGCAGTACGGGTGACCGCCTCGAAGGTCAACGGCTGGACAAAGCGACAGGCAGACGGCGTCATGCGAACCCGCACCGTGGCACCACGCTGTGTCCATCGCGAAGCGAGGTCGACCACCTTGTAGGCAGCGACCCCCCCGGTGACCCCCAGGATGATGTTGCGGTGTTCCCAGTTCATGATCCGCACCTTTTCATGAGGCGGTCCAAGGCATCAGTGCGAAACGCAGCGGGGCGTATCGCACCGCTTCATCACTCCTTGGTCGGATTGAGGAACTCGGACAGTTCCTTGATCCGCTCCTCCTTGACCTTCTTGAGATCGGAGCCGTAGACATCCTTCTCGTCATCGGAATCGCCATCGGAGATCTTCCTCGCATCCTCGAGGAAGTTGACCTCGTTCGCTTCCAGCTCGGCGAGGATGACCTTGTCCTGCAAGATCTCCTGGACAACGATGTCCTGGAGGTCGGTGGAATCGATCAGCACGAGTGGGCGAGCCCCTCGCTTCAGTTCCACCAGACGCTTCTGCATCAGTGCGGTCAGTTGTAGCTTGCCACCCGCCTTCTCGACGAGTTGGTCCTCGATATCGACATCGAGCACGGTTCCTCCATTCTGGACCCGAGATCCCGCAGGCTCTCGAATCCTCGATTCAATCGTCTTTTTCGCCGCTGCGTCGCCAGTGGGCCTCGATGATCGAGCGAATCTGCTCGACCGTGTTCTCGAGATCGTCATTGACGACACGGTGGTCGTATTTATCTTTTTCCGCCAGTTCCGCCAGGGCATTCCCCAGACGGAGGTCGATCGTCTCCTGATCGTCGTCCCCGCGAGCGAGGAGCCTTCGCTTCAGTTCCTCTTCACCCGGAGGCTCGAGGAAAATCTGCAGGGCATCGACCTGCCGCTGTCGCAGCAAGTCTGCTCCCTGGACATCGATCAACAACAACACCGCCATCGAGGTGGCCAGTTGTCGTTCGATGCCGTCTCGAGGACTACCGTACAGATTCCCGTGCACCTCTGCGTGCTCCAGAAATCCTCCCTCCTGGACCTGCTTCTCGAAGCGGTCGCGGTCGAGGAAGTGGTAGTCGACAGCGTCTCTCTCCCCTTCCCGGGGAGCTCTCGTGGTGGCGGTGATGGCGCGGACGATTCCGTCCTGCTTCACCAGCCGATCGCTGACGGCGGTCTTGCCGACTCCGGATGGTCCTGAAAGTACCACCAGGATTCCGCGTGTGACCACCGTCACTCCTTCTCCAGGACAAACACAGCCACCCACATCGGTGGGCGTGTCCGTCTCTTACTCGACGTTTTGCGTCTGCTCACGCAGACGATCGACCTCGACCTTGATATCGACCACCGTGTGGGCGAGATCATATCGAGCAACTTTCGAGGCCATGGTGTTGGCCTCCCTGAACATCTCCTGGGTCAGGAAGTCGAGACGACGTCCCACGCGACCACCCTTGTGAATGTTCTTTCTGTACTCCTCCAGGTGTCCACGCATCCGGGTCAACTCCTCGGTGATATCGGAGCGTTCCACCTGGATTCCGATCTCCCTGGCGAGATCTTTCTGTTCCACTTCCATTCCGGCCGGCGCCATCAGTTGCTGGATGCGATCCTGAAACCGATCTCGCAACCAATCCTTCGCCTCCGGCAACACCTTCTCGACCTCTTCGAGACCGCTGTCGATGCAGCCGAGGATCCGATCGAACTCCTTGCACAGGTGCTCGCCTTCGTTGGCTTGCATCTGACGCAGATCTTTCACCGCCTCCTCGATCGTCTTCATCGCCTCTTCTTCGACGCCCTCTGCCAGTTCTACCCGAGCATCCTGTGCCTCGGCGTGGAACTGAATGGCATCTGCCAGGCGAACCTCCTGTCCCGGAGCGACCTCATCGCGCAGCGCACTCAGTTTCTCAAAACAGTGGCGGACCGCATCGATCCCGGCATTCTCCGCGACCTCTTCACTCTCCTCGAACGTCAACGAAAGAGTGATCGATCCTCGCTCCAGCTTGTCTCGAAGGAGGGTATCGATTCGAGACTGCAATCCTCCGAATGCATCGGGCAGGTGGCTCGAAACCTTGAGGTGGCGGTGATTCACCGACCTCATCTCCACCTTGATTCGATATCCCGCCGCATCACGGGAGCCAGATCCAAATCCGGTCATGCTCCGCAGTGTCGTCATCAGTTCCCGCTACCTGCATCCCCTGAAGTGGAAGTTTCATCCGGGGCTACCGCCGGCGTTTCCGCCGGAGTTTCTGCTGGAGTTTCTGCTGGAGTTTCTGCTGGAGTTTCTGCCGGAGTTTCTGCCGGAGTTTCTGCCGGAGTTTCTGCCGGAGTGTCCCCGGACGGAGCATCATCTCCTG
>CAYPPQ010000025.1:7626-36349 GCA_964412635.1 uncultured Planctomycetia bacterium
GGAGTTTCTGCCGGAGTTTCTGCCGGAGTGTCCCCGGACGGAGCATCATCTCCTGCCGCATCATCTCCTGCCGCATCAGTTCCGGCCGCATCGGTTCCGGCGTCAGATCCGCTACTCTCGTCCGGTGCTGCTCCAGTGCCGGTCCCATCCGATGGCGCAGCATCACCGAGGGCATCGCCGCCGCCGATTGCGGGAGTTTCGCCACCGGGGTCGGTCGAACCGATGGCGGGATCCTGTGGATCCGCCTTCAAGCGACTCGACTCCTGATCACTGCTGGAAAGAACTCCAACGGAGATACACAGGACGAAGAAGATCACCGAAAGGTATGCGGTGAAACGACCGATTCCGCTGGTCGGCTTCGTTCCCATCATCTGGTCGGTTCCTCCGAGGCCAAAGGCTCCCGAGAGTCCCGCTTGCTTCGGCTCCTGGATCAGGATCACGAAACCGAGAAGGACAGTCACCAGTCCCAGAAGGATCATCAATACCGTTATCATCGTTGTTCACCTCTATCTGCTCAACTTCACCGCAACCGAGCGTGCCAGGTCCTCCTGTGGACCTCACGCCGTTGCGATCCCCGCATCCAGAATCCCGAGGAAACTCTCCGCCTCGAGACTTGCTCCCCCGACCAGGGCTCCATCGACCCCTTCAATCCCCAGCAACGACTCGGCGTTGTCGGGCTTGACACTTCCACCGTAGAGAATCGGAACCTCATTCGCCGAGGAACCCCGAATCTCTTCCAGTCGATCCCGGAGGTAACGGTGTACCTCCTCGACCTGTTCCACCGTCGCCGTACGACCGGTTCCAATTGCCCACACCGGCTCGTATGCCAGTGCGAACGACGCATCATCTTTCAGCGCAGAGAGACCCTTCTGCAGTTGCTGTGCAACCACCTCGAAGGTGCGTCCCTCTTCCCTCTCCTCCAGCGTCTCTCCGATGCAGAGCATCGGCTGAACAGCTGCTGCTGAAGCAGCGGCAACGCGGCGACAAACTCGCTCATCGGTCTCGCCGAAGATGGTTCGACGTTCCGAATGACCCACCAGTGCCCACCGAGCTCCAAACTGCTGGCAGAGCTGCGCTCCCACCTCTCCGGTGAAGGCACCGAAGGGATGTTCCGACACCTCCTGGACACCGAATTGCAGCGCCGAGTCGACTCCCTGAGGAATCGTCGACGACAGCGATCCGAGCCACGGCATCGGCGGAAACAGAACCACCTGGACCGAGGACTCGACACCATCGGCGAGGAGTCTCGACATCGTACCCGCGATGATCTCCTGAATGAGAGAATCCCCACGAATTCGCCCGGGATTATGCTTCCAGTTCCCTGCGATGATGGTCGGTCTATTCACGCTCTCTCGCATCCATGCTGCTTGGGGGGGGCACCAGGGCCCCGGGAACCGTCAGATCGAAGCGGACGTACCCCGACGCAAACGGACAGGCTAGCGAACCGCCTGGAAAGCGTCAACCTATTGCATCTACTGGAGTTGGGGAAGATTCCAGGGGTCCATTCTCGACCCCCAGGGGGCCAATTTGAGCCCTCCGATCGCGCTCCCCTCCCCCCTGGATCGGGAACCGCTCGTGGAGCACAATGAAATCCTGCCGTGGAGGATGTAAATTCCTATGAATAAACGATTTGGGACAATTCTGACCGGCCTTCTCCTGGTCTGCCTCGGCTGCGCAGGGGTCGCCGTGACCGACACGACTCCTGCGCCGCTTTCGAACCTCTCCTTCGCCACGGTGGTCGATTCACCGCTGGCTACGGGTGCCTCGCAGTTTCCCTTTCCCGCCAGGGACGGGGTGGAGTGGGTGATCGATCGCTGGCAACTGGAGTCCTCCGACCTCGAGAAGGCGACGGCGACCGTCGATCATCACGGATCCCCCGCTCTCTCCGTGACCCTGACGGAGTCGGCGGGAGCCCGGATGAAAGAGTACTCGCAGCGGCGGATCGACCAGCGTATGGCGGTGATCATCGATGATCAGATCGTGCTCCTGGCAGTGGTCAAGGATGCCGTCTCTGACAGGATCATCATCAGCGGTGACTTCTCCGACGAGGAAATCGACGCTCTTCTGCGATCCCTCGACGGGAGCTACCGTTGATGCTTCTCCTCCTCGGTCTCCGCTGACCCACCTTTCACTTCGGGGTACACTCCCCGTCGATCGGAAAGGATCGTGATGAGTTTTCCTTTTGCCCTGCAATCGAAATCGGTCATCGGCGTGGTGCACCTGGCACCGTTGCCGGGAAGCCCCGGCTACGGTGGCTCACGTCAGCAAATTCTCGATTCTGCACTCACCGATGCACGAGCTCTGATCGAGGGAGGCATCGACGGCCTGATCGTCGAGAACTTCGGAGATGCGCCCTTCACTCCAGCCGCTGTCGAGGCGACCACCATCGCCGAGATGACCTCTCTCGTGAAAGCCATCACCGCCATCGCCGGAGACACCCCGGTCGGAGTCAACGTACTCAGAAATGATGCCTCGGCGGCCCTCGCCATCGCCGCTGCATCGGGATCTCGCTTCATCCGGGTCAATGTCCACACCTCTGCAGTCCTCACCGACCAGGGCTGGATCTCCGGGCGCGCCCACGAGACGCTCCGTCAAAGAATCTCCATCTCTGCCGAGGATGTCGCCATCGCAGCAGATGTGGGGGTCAAGCACGCGTTGCACCCGGACCATTTCGATGCGAGCGAGGCGGCGGTGGAGACGGTGGGTCGAGGACACGCAGATGCGGTGGTCATCACCGGCAGCGCCACCGGCTCTCCTCTCGATCAAAAGCAATTGATCGGGGTCAGGGAAGTACTCCCCACCACTGCGCTGGTGGCGGGAAGTGGAGTCGATCTTCAGAACATCGAGGCGATCCTGTCGGTGGCGGACGCCGCCATCGTCGGTACTTCTCTGAAGTTCGATGGAGACGTGCAGCAAGCGGTCGATTGCGATCGGGTCAAAGCGCTGGTATCCGCTGCCCACGGCTAGAAGCCCTCGAGATTTGACTTCTCCACCGTGGCTCCCTCTTCGATCAGGTACTGGACCACCCGCGAAACCAGTTTCTTGACTCCAGGGGTCTTCTCCAGGGACAGCTGCTTCTGACAGCTGACGCTGATGCGATCCCCTTTTTCCGCAATCGAGATGAAGAAGTGCTGTCTCACCCCCTGCTCGATGACCAGCCCCATCAACAGAAGTTGCGCCCGATCGTGGCGGAGAAATGCCCCCTCCAGTTGCAATACATCCGAGCCAGAAACCTCCTGGACCGGCTCGATCTGCTCCCAGACCCTCGACAGGGGGAGACCACCTCGAAGGACTGCGTGAGGCATTCTTTCTTCCTTCCCATGGCAGCCGTTGCCGGCTGCTCCTCGGCTGATTATCGTGAGCCGGTACCACCCGAGACAAGTGGTCAATCTTGAACTCCAGAGGAGTGCCCCGTGAAACCGCAGGATTCGCCGAACCAGGCCGAAAACTCACCCGCAACGCAGATCCCCGGAACCGCCGTGGACCGCCGAATTGGCCAGCAGTTCCACGAGGTGGATGGTTGGTATCATGCCTCCACGGCGACCATCGTCGGCGATGTCCGCATCGGAGCCGAGAGCGGCATCTGGTACGGGGCGGTACTTCGCGGTGACGATGCTCCCATCATCCTCGGGGAGCGCGTCAATGTGCAGGACCTCTCGGTACTCCATGCGGATCCAGGGAAACCGCTGATCATCGGCAACGATGTGACGATCGGCCACGGAGCCATCGTGCACTGTCGTAGTGTTGGAGATGGCGCACTGATCGGCATGGGATCGGTACTGCTCGAGGATGTCGAGGTGGGAGCAGGATCTCTCATCGCAGCAGGTGCCGTTGTACCTCCCGGATCTCGTATCGAACCCGGATCACTGGTGGTCGGGGTTCCCGGAAAAACGGTTCGAACAGTCACGGTGGAGGAACGCCAATCATTCCTCGCATCCGCTACCAAGTACGCCCGCAATGCAGTCGATTTCCGGAATCGCTACGGGGAGTCCTCTCGATGAAAATCGCATCCGATCGCTGGATTCTGATGATCGAGACGAGTCAACGTGAGGGCTCAGTTGCGCTGGGCACAGTCGATGGCAAGAAAGTAGATGAAGAGACCTTTAGCGGATCTCTCGTTCACCTTCGCGAATTGATGCCAACCATCGATGCGTTGGTCTCGCGAAACTGTAGCCGAGAAGATCTGGCAGTCATCGCCGTCAGTGTCGGTCCCGGCTCCTTCACCGGAATCCGTATTGGAGTTTCCGCAGCAAAGGCTCTGGCATGGGCACTGAAAATTCCGGCTCTCGCCATCTCTTCCCTCGAGATCATCGCCGCGAACATCGAAGAGGAGGGACGCTGGGGCGTGCTGCTCGACGCCAGTAGCGGGGATCTCGATGTTGCCTGTTTTGATGTGGGCGAGGAGTGCCTCGTTGCAGTCGGCGAGGAAGAGGCGAGCCACCGGGACCGCCTGCCAGCCCTCCTCGAAAAGGGTACCCGCTTCATCGGATCGGGCTGCCGTGATCTCCCTGCAGATCAGGAGCTGGTGACAGGTCCCATCGAGTGGGATCACCCTCATGCACGCCGTGGGCTAGTGCAGGCGATCGGAAAGGTACAACAGATTCTCTCCGGACAGGAACCCCCACCCGGGTGGGAGTCCCCCCACTCACTGCAGCCGAGATACATGAGGATCAGCAGGGCAGAGGAGGTGAGGCGAAGACGTCTTGCCGGGGAGGAGTCGGCGTGAAACCAGATCGTGCGTGGGCCAACATCGACCTCTCCGTGCTGCAGAAAAACCATCGACGATTACGTCAGCGACTGGCGAGCAAGAAGGTTCTTGCGGTGGTCAAGGCGGATGCCTACGGACACGGTTCTCTTCCCATTTCCAGGAAACTGGAAGCGGAGGGAATCGACTTCCTGGGCGTCGGTACTTCGCAAGAAGCCATCGAGCTGCGCAAAGCAGGCATCACCTGTCCTGTGCTGGTGCTCGGCGCACTCGTTGAACCTGATCTGGACTTCATCATCGAAGCGGATGTATCGGTGACGATCCACTCACCAGGGCGAATACAGGAACTCCAGGATGTTGCGCAGCGGCTGGGCAAAAAGCTCTCGGTTCATCTTCTCGTCGACACCGGTATGGCAAGACTGGGAGTCAGTGTCGATCAGGCGGTCCAGCACGCACTCACCATCGATGACTCCTCGCACCTTCATCTGGAGGGGATCGGCACTCACCTTGCCAGTCCCTCCGTCGCAGAGGAAGTTCAGCGTCAACGTCGATCCTTCCGCACCATCACCGATAAACTATCCTCCCATGGGATCTCTCCCACCTTCATTCACATCGATGCCAGTCATGCAGCCCTCGACAATGCAGACTCCAGCGCAAACATGATTCGTACCGGTGGAGCGCTGTACGGGATCCTCGACGGAATCACCCGGCAACGGCCGACCTGGTGTGCGGAATTCGAGCCGATCCTGTCTCTCAAGAGCCAGATCGTCTATTTACGAGATCACCCACCGGGGCAACGCATCGGATATGGTGGTACATTCACCACGATGAAGAACTGTCGCCTGGCGACGATTCCCATCGGTTATCACGACGGATTTCCCACCACCCTGTCCAATCGAGGGCAAGTGCTGGTTCGGGGAATCCGGGTCCCCGTGGTCGGCAAGGTGACGATGGATTACACCATCATCGATGTGTCCGAAGTCGAAGGAGCCATCGTCGGCGACGAAGTCACGCTTCTTGGAAACGATGGTGAGAGTTCCATCGCTGCCGAAGAGATCGCCAGATGGTGTGGGATCGGTCCATACGAGGTGACCTGTTTGCTGGGGAGAAGGATCCTCAGAAAGTACCTCCATTCGGTGAGCAATACCGTGGAACTGGAAGGGAGTTGATCGATGAGTGAATCTCAAGAAGTCGATCCACTGCCCTCCGCCGCTCCGCTGCCACGCGGTGCCAGGAAGCCGACGAGAACCCGCCAGCGAGCAAGACTCCGTCGCATCCTCCTCTTCACCGTCGTGCTCCCCATCGTGGTTTTCGGCATCCTGTTGTGGGTCGGCACCAGAGTTCTCAGTCCGGAACAGATGAAGTATCGCGCTCAGGCGTATCTTTCTGATCGCCTGGCAACCGGTTTCTCTCTCGGAGAGATCCAGTGGAGTTGGCCTGCTCGTATCGATGTCCAGGATCTGGTGATCTACTCGCCTCCCGGAAGCAGGTATCAGGAACTGGTGAGCCTGCCCGACATGAGCATCTCCTTCAATCCGTGGCTTCTGATGGCCGGCGAAGCGCAGCTGACGCGGATGGAGATTCGCGGATCCAGACTGGTACTCGAGCGAGATCACCTCGGAAACCTGACAATTCTCGATGTACTGCGGGATGCCGTCGCCCCGATCCAGGGACCCGCACTGCCCGATGAAGAAGAACTCGCTTCCACCACCTCGATGACTCCGCCGGAACTCATCATCTCGAATCTACGTGTGGACACCTGCCCCGAGACGGTCGCCCACAGTCCCGATGGATTGCAGGTGACCAGTCTTCGACTGGAAGTTTCCCCGGATGATCCTGACCTGTGGACCCTCGACGGAACTGCATTCGACAGTTCGGTTCAGAGCATTCGCCTCGACGGAGGAGGGCGTCTCTCTCTCGGTGACTTCGAGCTGGCACTGGATGTCGAGGAGATCCAGTTGGATCAGCAACTGCGAGATCGAATCCCACCGGCACTGCGGCTCGTGTGGGATCGCTACCACCCCTCAGGTAAGGCGAGCATCCATCACGAACTGATGTTCAGAGATGCACAGCCCATCAAAAACTCGTCACTGATCTCCATTCACGACGGCTCAATTCATCTCGAAGACTCCGACCTTCGAATCGACCAGCTCACCGGGCAATTGCAAATCACACCGAAGGTGATCTCCTTCAGGGATCCGTTGAGGGGCTCGGTTCTCGGCACCCAGGCGTTCCTGCGAGGGGCCATCGAACTGGAAGCGTTGCAGCCCGGAGGAAGTGAGCTGGAACTTCACCTCGAAAAACTGGAGTTCGAGCCAAGAACCCGCGACGTTTTACCACCCGAATTACAACGAGCGTGGGATGGATTTTCACCCTCCGGAGAATTTGGTCTGAGAATCAGCGGTGGCGGAGACACCTTCCCTCCACAATTGACCGAGGTGAGCCTCCTTCTCCACGGGGTGGATGCCAGTTCATCGTTGTATCCATACCCACTGAGGAATTTGACCGGAGAATTGCGCTACCTCATCGATCACATCGAACTGGACATCGCTGGAGGCCTGGAAGAGGAACCGATCCAGGTCAGGGGCCAGTTCGATGCGAAGTCGAACGGGAATCGCCAGATAATCATCGAGGGAAAATCTCTGCTTCTGGATGATCGAATCCGCACCGCCCTGGGCGACCGCTTCTCATCCATCTACGACACCTACTCTCCATCCGGTCGATCCGATCTGCGTATCGAGATCGAAAAAGCAGAAACGGATGAGGTTGTTGATGTAAGAGTGATTCTGGAACCTCGTGGCGCCAGCATCTCTCACCGTGCGTTCCCTTACAAGATCGAGAACCTCTCTGGAATCGTCTCCATCGAGGCGACAAAAAATCGGGTTCTCTTTCAAGATCTCGTGGGAACACATGGGATCAGTAAGTTGGCGCTGCCCGCAGGCATCGTCGAGTTCGCCCCTGGAAAAACTCTCCAGATGGAAATCCCCATCGAGTGCACGAATCTGGTTCCTGACGAAGATCTTCTCGCTTCACTTCCACCGGGTGTGGCCCACAGACTTCGATCTCTCGACATCCTTCAGGGAGGTGGCTCCCTCGATACCGTGGTCGAACTACGAGTCGACCAGGGTGCCCCTCTCGACATCTATGTCCGTGCGAGGATTCAGGATCCAATTCGTCTTCGTTATCACAAACTCCCCTATCCACTGGTGTTTCATGAGGGACAAGTGGTCTTTTCGAGCCTCGAGGGACGGATCCGGCTCGATGAGTTGACCACCGACAGAACGCAGTCGCCGGTCGTCACGGTTACTGGAGAAATTGGACCGGATGATGGTCTCGACAGAAAAGAAGGGAACACCGATACAACTCTGCTGTCGATGAACTTCAAGGTAGAAAAGGGAGTTGATGATGTCGGACTCTCTCTTGCCGATCCAGATCTCGTGGACAGTTTGCCCGATGACCTGAAGAACTTCTTCCAGGTGATGAAACTGACCGGAAATGTCTCTGGTGCTGCTTCGGTACTCTATCGTCATGGTATCGCGGATGGTGGCGAGCCCGATGATGTTGTCGAGTACGATGTCGAAGGTCTGCTGGACAATGGTGGGTTTGACTTTGCCATCCGTGCGGAGGATCTCTCGGCACGCTTCGAACTTCACGGTGGAATCTCACCAGGAATCGGCCACTCCTTCTCGGGTCAATTGTCGGACGGCGATTTTCGGTTTTCCAGGTTTCGAGCAGGGGTGCCACGAGCACGACCACTGACCTTCACCTACGGATCAGACCATCCACGGATACTCCTCTCCGATGCTGAGGAGGATCAGATTCCGACGAGTTGGCTCATCGATCAGCTTCCCGATGATCGATCGAAGCTGTTCCAGGCAGAGATTGGTCCCGCTCAGATCTATGGTGGCCCCCTCGATGGCTTCTTCTTCGTGGACCTGTCCCCGCAGGGTGGTCGCTTCGCTGGAGAATCTTCAATGAGTGATATTGATCTGGCTCAAGGGTCTGAACTGCTCTTCAAGAAGGGCGGAGTCACCGGTGTTGCAGCCGGATCGGTCAGGGTTCAAGGGCAGGTGGGATTCCCCGATTCGATTCTCGGAGATGGTTCGTTTTCGATCCGCAATGGAAACCTGGCCCAGGTGCCGATCGTTGCCGGTGTACTACTGAACCCCTTCGAGGGGCTCAATCGCCGCAACAATCGCATCAAGGAAGCCGATTGCAACTTCTCGATCCATGATCAGTTGTTTGAATTCAAGGGAATGGGATCGATCAAGCTCAAGAGTCCATCCGGCAAGATTCTCGGTAAAGGTGTGGTGGGGTTTGACAAATTACTGCACCTCATCATGGAGCCACAGACTCTGGGAGGTGCACCACTTCTCTCCGACATTGCCAATCGACTACTCCGATTCAGAATCGAAGGCACTCTCGATGAACCGGAGATTCGAACCTCCAGAAAGGAGGAGGCGGACACTTCCTCCCCGAACAATCCGTGAACTCCTCCTGCTCATGCGCTCTGCAATTCTGCGTCTCCATTGCCTCCGTCGCCAGGGCCATCTGATCGTTCACTCCGCAGCAGAATCTGGATCTCATCGTTCAGTTCGTCCGTTTCGAAGGGCTTCCTCAAGAGCTTGACCACGCCGTCACTCGGGAGGTTGATCTCCGTCACGCTGATATTGTTTTTTCCTGTGATAACGAGGATCGGTGTGGTCACCCCGTGCTCGCGCAGATTCCTCGTCATTTCAAGGCCTGTCATCATCAAGTTCCCGAGATCGATGTCGGTCACGATTACATCTGGCTTGTGTTTTTTGATGGATTCCAGAGCCAACATCGCATCGCCAAACGAATTCACGTCGTAGTTGAACTGGTGAGTGAGCACGAGATCAAGTGTCTCCCTCACATCTGGAAGATCTTCCACCAGCACAACTCTCGCCCCGATCGCCTCGGTTAGATTGACCTCAGCAGATGGTATCTCGAACGCGTCGACTTTGATCGATTCCATCAGGGGCAGGAAAACACTAAAGGTCGTTCCCCCTCGAACATTGGGCGCGAAATCAACATACCCTCCGTTGTTCTTCACCTTGTTCCACACGATGTGCAGACCTCGGCCTATCGACCGCCCCCTGTCCCTATCGTCATGTAGCTGATCTCCAGTCTTGGTGGTCACCCCGAGCAGGAAGATGTCCTTTCCCAGACTCTCAGAGATGCCATTACCCTCGTCAGACACTTCGATGACCAGGTAGTCGAGATCTGGATTCAGCTGGTTCGAGTCAGAGGCCAGGACCTTCCCATCTTCCGGGCGGCTTGCTCTCCTCAAGTTTACTTGCACGCACTTTCCGCCAGACCTATTGTTCGCTTCGATGGCATTCAACAGGAGGTTCTGAAGAATCCGATCCAGATCGGTTTCGATGCAGAGGACGTTCGAATCCTCTTCCTTGTAATTTACTACTACCTTGGCTTCTTCACCCTCAAGCAATTTCGTGAGGGTATCCAGCCTCGAAGGAAGGTGCACCGTTTGCGCTTCTTCAGCAAGGCCAGTCTTCAGATCTCTCAGTTTCATCACAATCTCTGAAATAGAAGAACGGATACTGTTATTATGAACGGTACATGGATCCCCTTCTTCAGTCTTCTCCTCTAGCAACTCCGTATTCACCAGAGCAACCTGAAGAAGATTGTTGATGTCATGGGCAAGGTTTGCGATGGCCGTTTCCTCGACCGCTTTCTTGTTGTTCAGAATTTCAATCTGTCGATCGGCATCTTCTTTTTTATCAAAGATCGACTTCATTTCACTTTCGAGGTTGGAGATCAAGCCGAACCTGTCTTGTCCTGGCTTGTATTCCACCCCCGCTTTTCTGCTTTCTATCGCCTTTTCCGTGATCGTCATCAGTGATCTGATGAAACCGTAAGAGCCCAGAAATAGTCCCATCAGGTAAATCAGGCCGGCCAGCTGCCACCACCACTTTTCTGTTGAAAGCGAGGCCACCAACTCTTGCGAGTTCGTCTCGAGTAAATCTGCATGAGTATCGAGTGCAGTCAGGTACGCCCCATGACGAAAAAAGAACCCCTCTTCAATCATTGTCTTGTTGGCTTCAAATTCATCCATGTCATACAGGGCAGTACCCTGGGAATTTTCGGCGGTGTCCGGACCACGAATATTATCAATGGCTTCAGACACTCCTTCCGCAAACGCAGTGAGGTCGCCTCGATCACGGTTCAGCCGTCTATACGATTCAGACAGCCCTTCCAGCAATTCATGACACTCGGATTGTCTGAGAAAGTGCTGCAGTTTTTTTGTGAATAGATCCAACGAACTGGAGTATGAAGAATAATCCAACGCACTGGAGGATGAAGAATAAGCCAACGCACTGGAGGATGAAGACTCAGAGGTTGGCCACTGCACTTCTTCAGTTGTACATTGTTCGTAGACCGCAGTCTCACTATTTTCGTGAACATTGGCGTCGAGTTTCGGGAAACTACTGCTGAGTTGAGTTAGTTTACTCTTGATCTCATCCAGCTTCACCAACTTGGAACGATTCGTCTCCACTTCGTCATAGCTCTCGAAGGACTCCATGAGTCCAGCCATATGCCTGTTCACCAGATTGGCATTTGCTTCCGTCGAGATTTCCAGGTTGCTTTTTAGATTCTGAAACTGGCTCGAGACATGAATGTGGAAGTCTTCAACTTCCTTGTGGAGGCACATTTTCACGTACACGGTCCCACCAAGGAGCGCTCCCCCGGCCAAGGCAACCAGCATCAATCTGTCTATCTTCATCTGGGAACCCCTCCCATTATCTTCAAAGCGCTTCGTTCACACTCGGCGCAATTTCCGGTTTGTAACAACTCTCACAGCGACCAAACGCACGAAATTCCATCTTAGATCCCCGGTTCTTGTAGAATTTTGGGGTCGCCTTATATTGAAGCGGTGAACGTCTCTCAATTTCGATCGATCGGAGGATCATGCCGTTTATTGCAGCGAAAACTGGGCTTCAGAGGTCTTCACCTCCTGGTCATCGAATCGTCCTGATCGCTGCCTTCTTGCTTGTCTTCACTCCGATTCTCTCCAGTTCTTTTCATTCAATTGACGATGGAACTGGAGTTGTCGTCGAGGAGATCCTGGCTTCGGGCATCTCTACCGCAGCAATCCAGTTGATCGAGGCGACCTCGGGAACTGCACGAGAGAAACTTCACTTCACCTCAACGCCAAAAACTGAACACCTTGATCCACTATTCAAGTGGAGCTTCTTGCCCGGAAAACGTGTCGGTTTTCGTCTCGAGGAGATGAATTATTCGCAGCGATTGCGTGCCCAGCAGTTGGTTCGAAGTACCCTATCCGAAACCGGTTTCCTGAAATGGAATGCCATCGTCGCCCTGGAAATTGTGCTGAGAGATTTGAGTAAGATCGCCTTCAGTCACGGAAAGCCCGATCCATCCAGAAATGCAGGGCAATATACATTCTGTATTGTGGGCGATCCTGTCGGTTCCGCTCCCTGGGGGTGGCGGGTTGAAGGCCACCACATCTCGCTGAGGTTCTTGCTGCAAGGCAACAGGGTGCTCTCCTCGATCCCCGCATTCCTAAAGGCAGCACCGACGGTGCCTCAATTGGGTCCCAACATCGGTATGGAAGTGCTGGGACCGGAAGAAACCATCGCCATGGAGCTCGCCCTGAGTCTGCACGGCGATCAGAAGGAGATGGCCCTACGATCCGAGGGAGTGCCCCGCGACATTCTTCACGGTCCGGATCGCGGAGTTTCGGTGAAACCGGAAGGGATCCGCCGGGATCAGCTGGATCCATCGCAGGTGCAACTGCTCGATCAACTCATCAATGTACACCTTGGCCTGATGGCGTCGCCCATGATGAAAGCCGAGCGCAGCCGTATCGATCTGGCGCAACCCGGATCGATACGATTCTGCTGGTGGGGTCCCATCGACAGATCAAAGCGTCACTCCTACCGGATTCATGGCCCCACGATGTTGATAGAACTGGTACGAGTCAGTGGAGATCCTGTACCGAGTAATGCTCGGGTAGGGCTTACCCACGGGCATGTGCATATCGTCCGCCGTGACCCGGCAAGGGATCTCGATATCTCTCCATTGCGAGATCATCTCAAGAAATCCCACAACGAATGACCAGTAGTATCGGACTGGATTCCACCTCAACAAGAGATCAAGATGAACCCATCAGGAAGGAACCGATGGCACAAGAAACCGATCAAGATGCACTGGTAGAATGCGTCCCCAACATCTCGGAGGGACGGGATAGGGGCAAGATCGATCAGATCGTCGCTGCAGCTGCTGCAGTGGCCGGAGTCGAGGTCCTCGATGTGGACCCCGGTGCCGAGACTCATCGTACGGTGATCACGCTGGTTGGTGCCCCCGGTCCCATCGCTGAAGCAGCGGTACGACTGGTGGGCAAGGCTGCCGAGGTGATCGACATGAGTACTCATCAAGGAGCCCATGCGCGACACGGAGCCACCGATGTGTGCCCCTTCATTCCGGTCCGTGGAATCTCCATGGAGGATTGCATTCAGCTGGCCAGAAGCGTCGGGAAGAGGATCGGCGAGGAACTGGGCATCCCGGTGTACATGTACGATCAAGCGGCACTACAGGAGCAGCGGAGATCTCTCGCCGATGTTCGAAAGGGAGAATACGAAGCTCTCCCCGAAAAACTGGCCGATCCGCAGTGGGTTCCCGATTTCGGACCAGCAACCTTTCAGCCCGGTCCTGGAGTGGTCACCGTTGGAGCACGGGAGTTTCTCATCGCCTACAATGTGAACCTCAATACCCGGGACAAGAGCCAGGCGAATGACCTGGCGATGGAGATTCGAGAAAAAGGACGTGCGGTTCGAGTCGAACCGAAGACTCCCTACTACTCGAGCGGCAAGTTGCTTCGATACAAACCGGATGAACAGATCTGGCCCTCCGGTCTGACTGGAGAGATTTTCACCTCACGGGAGGATCTTGAGAAGCACCTCCAGGAACACGGAACCTCGTTGAAGGAGGAGACATCCTTTTTCGGACAGGACCACGATGCCCTCGCTGGAGAAATGGTGATGAAACGGGGCACCTTCAGCAACTGTCGAGCAGTAGGCTGGGTGATTCCGGAGTACGGCAGGGCGCAGATCTCCATCAACCTGACCGATTTCCATCAAACGAATATGCACCATGTCGTGGATGCGTGCAAAAACCTCGCATCTGAACGAGGTCTCGCCGTGACCGGTTCCGAGGTGGTTGGGGTCGTACCTTTCGATGCCATCCTGGAGAGCGGTGAACACTACCTGGCCCTGCAGGGATCAAGTAGAGGAGTGCCGATTCAGGACCGAATAGAGACTTCGATCCAGTCGCTGGGATTGTCCGACATCTCCAGCTTCGATGTGGATCGAGCTGTACTCGGAATGCCTACTACCCGCGGGGCACTGACCGGAATGCACGTCGACGACTTCGTCGATGAGGTGTCGAGAGATTCCCCTGCTCCCGGTGGTGGGTCCATTGCGGCACTGGCTGGTTCGCTCGCAGCAGCCCTGGCTTCGATGGTTGCCAACCTCACCTTCTCGAAGAGAAAATTCAGGAAGCGTCGCGAGGCGATGGAACTACTCGCTATCGAGGCCCAGCGGCTGAAGGATGACCTACTACGAGCAGTCGACAGGGACACCGCGGCATTCGAGGGAGTCATCGCTGCCATGCGTCTCCCCCAGGAAACTCCTGAACAGAAGTCGGAACGAGCTCTGGCCATCGAAGAGGGATATCGACACGCGACAGAGGTTCCACTGACCACTGCAGAACTATGCTTGCAGGTGATGGCACTGGCAGTGACAGCTACCGAGCAAGGATTACCAGCGGGGATCACCGACGCGGGAACTGCGTGCTGGATGGCGCGGGCGGGCCTGGAGGGGGCAATCCTCAACGTCCAGGTAAACCTGGCAGAGATCGAGGACGCCAGCTGGAAGGGTGCGATAACGGACAAGGTCGTTGAAATTCGTAGAAAAGCGCTGCTGCTACAGGAACAAAGTCAGGTTCAACTGGAAAAAATACTCGGATCTTGAAATCCTGGGGTGTCATCAGGGGTTATCCTGATAGGTATGTCGATTCCTGATCGAATCAGATCCAGGCAATTGCGGCAATTGGAGGCGCATGAAGATAGTAATCACCATCCTGTCGATCATCGTGGTGGGTACCGGAGTTGCTGCATATCAGAATGCAGAGCACGCTCGCCAGGCAGATGATCAGATCCAGGTATTGAGACGAAGTATCCAGACCCTTGGGGAGCAACTTGAACTGGCAAAGGAGCAGCAGGACTCTTCCCAGTCGGGCTTGCTACCGGTTCCCGATATCGATCCCAAGACGGGAGAGATCGAAGTTCCTGACGAACTGGTTTCCGCAGTGGCCAGGCAACTATCCCGTAACGCTGCCGTCCTCGATAGCATCACCAGCAGCATCAAGCCTGCCAGCAGCAACAACTCGACCGAGGGAACTCCTGGCTCTGCTGAGTTCGATCAGCAGGTCCGAGATACGCTGGCATCCGTCCGCGAAGAGGAACGGATGGAGCGTGAGCAGGATATGGTCGATCGCATGCAGAGACGGGCGGAGGATCGAGCCGTTCGCATGGCGGAAGATCTGGGGCTCAGCGGTGCCCGCGCAGATCAGTTCACCACGTTACTGATGGATCATTCCTCCGAGAGGATGCAGTTGTGGTCCGAAGCGAGAGAACTCGATTTCGGCCGTAGTGAGACGCGAGAGTTGTTCCAGCAGGCCCGGGATGAGCAGAATCTGGAAGTTGAACAGTTACTCTCCCCCACCCAGTACGAGGAGTACCTGGCAATGCCTCAGGATTTCGGTGGCGGCAGAGGCGGGCGTGGCTGGGGTGGTAACAACAACAACTCCGGTGGCAATAACAACTCCGGTGGTAGCAACAACTCCGGTGGTGGATCCAACCAGTCGCAAGGCGGCTCCAACGGTGGATTCTGAGGGCCTGCGGAGTCTCTCCGATAAGATCGTAACGATGACTTCATGGTCGTTTCCATCCGGGCTATCATGAAGCCATGCTAAAGACAGAGAAGGACTCCACCGATCCGTTCGTGAGGCAGTTGAGCCTGTTCCTCGACAATAGAGTCGGGAAGTTACGCGAAGTTCTCAGGCACCTCACCAGCGAAGATATTCTCGTTCACGCTCTCTCCGTCGTGGACAGCGCCGATCATGCCATCATCAGGCTCATCGTCGATCGAGTCGCCACCTCTCACAAGGTTCTCCTCGAGCATGGCGTGCCCACCTCGGTCAATGCCATCATCGCCGTGGAAGTTCCCAATGAGAGAGCTGGGATCCGCATGATCTGCCGCAGCCTGTTGAAGGCGGAGATCAACATCCATTACGCCTACCCGATGCTGACACGACCTCATGGATTCGGAGTCATGATCCTGCATGTCGATGAGAATGACATCGCACTTGAATTACTCGCCGAGGATGGATTCAAGTGTCTCGATGAGAGCGATCTGGGGCTGGCCGGCTTCTAGCGGTGAAACACTGTTCTGGATAAAAAAAGAACCCCCCCGGTCCGAGGAGTCAGACCGGGAGGGGTGTGCAAACTCAATCGAAGTCGAGTTCGCAAGTATCCCCCGCTTCTCCCACGAAAGTCCGGCAGCATGATGCTGCTGGTGGTGCTCGGGTTGCTGCAGAACAGCACCAGGTGACATCCCCCGAGGTCAACCTGTTGAACCGTTTGCACCGGAGAGAAACTCAATTGATGTCAAAGGTACCCATCGCAGGAATTTCGCCTAGGGTCCCTCTCGGCTGGTGTGAAGGTGAACCACAATGTTCTAGCCAGCACGGTGACAAAGGTGATGTCGGAGCGGCTCCTGATGCAGTTCACACCTCGATGACAGGAATGTCAGGTATCGGGAAGACAGGAATGACCCTCACTCGGGGGGGATAATCCCCTTCTTGACTCCATCCACCGCCAACTGGATGACATAGCTGGACAGCTGGTCGATCTCCTCCGGCTTCAGCACCTGTAGCGGCATCTTGGCCTCAGGATTGTCAAAGGTCGGTTGCTTCAGATATCCGTGCAACCAGATCGACATCTTGCGAAGTAGGTCCGGCTCCGCCTCGATGCGATCGAAACGCTGCTGCTGTGCCTTGTACCTGTCAGGATCCGCATCCTTGAGCTCTGCAAGATGTGCGGGAAATTCCTTCATCCTCAGCAACCTACGTACCGATACCTGAATCAACGGGGGCTGCAGGATGGCACCCCTTCCATCAACCTTGTGGCACAAGATACATCGCCGCTTGGCGACCAGGTGGCCCAGCTTTGCTCTTCGTTGAAAGTCTGGATCTTCCAGCAGGTCCAGAGCAGGGAGATTGTTTCCCCCTGAATCGGGAGCCGGGTTCTGATCGTCATCTCCGGCGGGGGTCTTCACGTCATCACCTGTGGCAGCATCGGTCTGCTGGATCACCGGAGCAGGAACGGGATCGTCGTCCACCGGAGTTTCCACTTCCGCTGAAGCAGTCTTGATCGGTTGCTCCTGGGTAGATACACCTTGTTGCTCTCCCCCACTGCAAGAGACGAGCAGCAGAAGTGACAATGGAACCAATTGCTTCAACCAGAATGGGAGGTGAAAGCCGCGTTCCTCGGTTGACATTTGAGTACCTCCTGCGACACCCATTAGACCCAACATAAGAGGACAAGCAAGTTCATCAGGCTACCTGTCGCAAATGGGTGTATCATGCCTTTGAAAAGGAGTTGGCGATGATGCAGGTACTCACCTTGACGCTCTGTGTTCTCTCATTTGTTCCCGGTTCAACCCTGTCACTGATTCCGCAGGAGTTGACGACGGTAGATGTGGTGAAGGAACTGGAAGAGAAGCACGACGCTGCTGCCCAGAAGGGAAATCGGCGTGAAGTGTCGAAAGAGTACCTTCCCCAGTTCCAGGCACTTGCAACAAAGCACGCCGGTACAGAGGTTGGACTTCAGGCAGAGCTGTGGGTTCTCAGAAACCACTGGTGGAAGCGTGCAGAAGGGACGATGGAATCGACCTCCATCGATCACGCCAATCGATTGATTGGCACGTATCCGAACTCTCCGCAACTTGCTCAGATCGCCCAGTTCTACTACCTGTTTGGCAAGACTGGACTCCGGCCAATGATGGAGAAACTGGTAGAGAGCAGCCCACACGATCTCGTCGACGCAGCGGCTTATCATGCTCTCGCCAGCAGCCTTCGGCGAAGCAAGGAAACTGATGATGTAGAACTGGCGAAAAAGTACCTCACGCTGCTCATCAACGAATATGGTGATCTTGCCTTCCGGGACACCACCTACAGGGCCATCGCAACAGCGATGCGCTCGCCCCATTCGAAGGACAGCCTGGAGGTGGGCCAACCTGCACCGGAGATCACCGGAGTGGATGTACATGGTACAGCGATGAAGCTCTCCGACTTCCGCGGAAAGATCGTACTCCTCGACTTCTGGGGTGACTGGTGAGGTCCTTGCCGGGCGATGTACCCCCACGAGCGGTCGCTCGTGGACCAATACTCCAAGGATTTCGTGATCATTGGTGTCAATTCCGATCGCAGCAGAGACATCCTTCTTGAAGCGATGGCAAGGGAGAAGATCACCTGGACCTCATTTTATGATGGGGGAGGTACCGGCGGTCCCATCGCTACCCAGTGGGGAGTACGTGGCTGGCCAACCACCTATCTCATCGATGGCTCCGGAAAGATACGCTTCCAGAATGTTCGGGGCGAGAGTCTCGATTCAGCTCTTGAGGAGTTGCTGGAAGAAATCGGCACCGAACCGGTTCCAGTGGATAAAGCGGAGCTTTAGTAGAGATCTTCTTCAAGTACCCGTTCTCTTCTGTGCGGCACGATCGAGCAGCAAGAGTCGCAGTAGCGACTTCATCATCAGGAATCCGTCTCTCAGCGGCCTGACCCGGCTCGATGAGGAATCTGCCCAGTCGATGGGGACCTCCCGAATCTCGAGATGTCTGCGACGAGCGTGCAGAAGCAGTTCGAGATCAAAGGCAAAACCCATCTCCTGCATCTCCTTGAAGATCGGGACCACTGAATCACTCCTGAATGCCTTGCACCCACACTGCGTATCAAGCACCGGTAGATCAGTGGATTTCTGAACCAGCAGTCGGAAAGATGTACCAAGGAATCTACGCAATAGACCCTGCTCCGTCGTAATCATTGCACCGATCGTATGACGCGATCCACAGGCCACATCGACACCCTCATCGAGAGCCGCCTGCAATCGATTCAACATCTCGGGCCGAGCGGACAGATCTACATCGAGAAAAGCGATGCGATCTCCACGAGCAATCATGACTCCATGGCGAACCGCTGCGCCTTTTCCCGTGGGGAGATCGAGTTTCTCGAACCGAACACGATCGTCTCGTTCCAGCCACGGCTGAAGTATCCTGTCCGGTTGATCGGAACAGCCATCGCTGACAACGATCAATTCTCCCTCGGGAGCCTGATTGTCGAGGAACCGAAGTACCTCGGAAATCGTCTCATCCAGCATGGTCGCCCCATTGCGAACCGGAATCACCACCGAGAGCATTGTTTTCTCCTACAGGTCCATCGTTGGCCGAGATACAGCCCTGTCTCCTGAATGGTATCGCACCCGTCCGCCTCTTTCCCTAGAGGATGAGGGCATGGGACGGCGCAGAGAACAAGGCCACCGCACTGTTCCAGCGGTCCGATGTGCGCATTTTTACAGAAGATGTGACTCTTTTACTGGAGTAATTCAGTCCCGAGAATTGGATTCGCGGAGGCTGTCGGAGAAAGGTAGAGATGGATGGAAGCAGGAAACAGGGTTGCCCTGGTTCTCGGTGGAGGAGGAGCACGATCAGCCTACCAGGCTGGCTTCCTTCGATACATCGCCAAGCGCCTCCCCCACTTTCGCTTCTCGATCCTCAGTGGAACTTCTGCCGGGGCCATCAATGCCGTGCAGCTGGCACGTCACCAGGGTTCCTTCGATGAATGCGTGGAGGACCTTCAGCGTCTGTGGAAGGGTCTCTCCGTCGATCAGGTCTTTGCCGCCAACACCGGTTCACTGGCAGGGATCGTGGCGCGCTGGGGCCTGAGACTGATCAGCGGAGGATCGTCACTGTCTCCCTCGACCCAGGGGCTGGTCGACACCCAACCGTTGCGCGACTTCCTCACAGAAAAAACGAACTGCCTCGACGATGGAATCATCCCCGGAATCGAGGAGAACATCCTTCGGGGACGGCTTCACTCCCTTGCCATCACCACGACCGATTACAACACCGGCCGTTCGGTGACCTGGATCCACGGCAGAAAAACAAATGAGTGGAACCGAACTTATCGAGAAGGAGTCGAGACCAGCATTCGCCTCGAACACATCATGGCTTCCAGTTCGATTCCACTGATCTTCCCGGCAATCCAGCTGGAGGACTCCTGGCACGGTGATGGTGGTATCCGTCAGACGACCCCACTTTCGCCGGCGATGCATCTGGGCGCAGATCGCATTCTCGCCATCTCCACCAGAAACCTACCGGATGGAATCGACCCCATATCGCGCCCCGCTCGCGGGTACCCACCACCAGCCCAGGTTGCTGGTGTCTTGATGAATGCCATCTTCCTCGACGCTCTCGAGTTCGATTCTGCCACGACCGAGAGATTCAACTCCTTGCTGGAGAAGTTGCCTGAACACGAGCGCTGTGGATTGCGTCCCGTCGACCTGCTCACAGCACGCCCGAGCGAAGATCTTGGAATCCTCGCTGCCAACTTCGAGCCTCGGCTTCCCGGACCATTCCGCTTTCTTGAACGAGGCCTGGGAACTCAGGACACCGACAGCCACGACCTGCTATCACTTCTGATGTTCCAACCCGAGTACATCAAAGAACTCCTGGCACTCGGTGAAGCCGATGCGAAATCGAGGGCGGATGAGGTCATTCCGTTCCTCACCGGCGAGGTCAAGGCAGCGATCTAGATCGCTAGTTGTTGATCCGCTTCGTCTTGAAGTTTCTCAGCGTCTGCATCTCGAGTCTCACTGCATGAGAACTTGCATCTGGAATCACAACGTTGCGTATGACTCCAGCACCATCCTGATACCAGAAAACCGTAGCTTCAGCGTTTCCGGTGACACCGACCAGGTCACCATAATGCTGGGAGATCTGTAACACCGAACGATCTTCCGTGTGAAGCTTGATGGGGTTTGGTTTTCCGAGAGCCGTCTTTCCGATGGAAATCTCGTAGCTTTCCTGAACCCGATGGGAATCCCAGGCCCCGATCAAACCGGGATAATCTTTCTGCTCCGACTGACTACTTGCGACAGTCCCAAAGACTCCACCTATGAGAAGTGCAAGTGCGATCAGCGGGATCCCGCCAGCGATATCTGTGATTTTCATCCGCGACTCTCCTTGCCCTGGAAGGAACGACCCATGAGGGTCCGTCCTGAATATTATTGTTGCTGGTACTACGATAGTGACCAGCAACCGGTTCCGAGTAAACCCGGTATCATGATCCTGCTTGCATGATCCTGCTTGCATGAAGTCTAGATGGACCTGACGATGCGGATGAACCCGGTAAATGGAGGCACGATGTCACTGAAGATGATCACCATTCTCCTGTGCTTGACGACCACCTATCTCCCCTCACAGGAAACAGAGGAAAGCGTACAGGAACCCCAGGAAGCGACCGTCGCCTTCTGGAATCTTGAAAACCTGTTCGATTTCGAAGATGACCCCGAGAATCCTGGAGACGATGAGTTTCTCCCGGAGAAGGAATGGGATCAGGAGAGATATCAACGAAAACTGGATCATCTGTCGCAGGCGGTTGTCAGCCTTGACGCACAATTGATCGCGGTGTGTGAAGTTGAAAACCGCAGGGTCCTGAAGGACCTCATCGGACAGCCACAGCTGGCGAGTCAGGGCTGGTCGATCGCCCACATCGATTCACCCGATCATCGAGGGATCGATCTGGCTCTGTTGTACCGCGAACCATTTTCAATGCCTGGCAAGCCGGTTCTGCATCCCATCGCCCTCGGGGAGGGATTCTCGCCGACCCGGGGAGTTCTCGAGGTTGCCCTGAAGGTCGCTGAGCAGGACCTGGTGGTCCTCGTCAATCACTGGCCATCGCGCTATGGAGGGCAGGAAGCGAGCGCTCCCAAGCGGGCTGCGGCGGCTCTGACGGTACGCTATCTCACCGACCTACACCTTGCCGAGAACCCCGCTGCCGACATCCTCATCGTCGGAGATCTCAATGACGATCCCTGGGACGAATCGGTGCGCCGGGTACTGAATGCAGTTCGTGAAGAACGCAGCGTAACCCATCCCTACAACACGATCCCGAGGGCGAATCAGCCATTCTCTCCACGACTGTGGAATCCGTCCTGGTCCTTTGCCGGCGGATCTGATACGGGAACCTACTACTACTGGAATGATTGGAGCTGGAACTGCTTCGACCAGATTATCGTCACCCCGGGGTTGCTCGACCAGATCGGTATCGGATTGATTCCAGGGTCGGTCGAAGTGCATACTCCTGAATTCCTGAAAGATTCCGAAAAAAATGCCTACCGACCAGCCCGTTTCAGGAAATTCCGAGGCAAGTGGGAAGAGGGATTCAGCGATCATTTCCCGGTCAAATGCACGATCCAGGTCATTCCAGCGAAGTCACAAGACGAAAACTGAAGGTTGATCGTGATTCAAGATGCTGTTCTATTCCGAGGTGTCTGGTAGCGGTTCCTGCTGACTCCAGATGCGTCATCATGTGTTTCATTTGAAATCGTCAAAGTGATCCGTAAGAAAATAGAAAAGAGGTATTCATGTTGCCATTTCTACTGGCCATGGTCATTCATCCACTGGCTCCTTTAGCAGATCCAGTGCCCACTTCAGAATCATACCCCCTGGATATCTGTGCAGTTTCAGGAAAGAAACTCGGCTCCATGGGAGAACCAATTGAGCTGGTCCATGAAGGCCGTCAGGTTCGATTCTGCTGTCAAGGATGTGTGCCGGCATTCGAAAAGGAAGCGGCCAAGTACATCGAGAACATCGACAAGAAGATCATCGAGGCGCAAAAACCATCATATCCCCTCAATACCTGCGTGCTCTCCGGCGAAAAGCTGGATGAGGATGCCAAGAGCATCGTGGTGAACAACCGCCTGGTGAGGGTCTGCTGCGGAGGCTGTGTTCGTAAGATCAAGGACAAGTTGCCGGACAGCATCTCCAAGGAACTTGATAGTGCAATCATCAAGAAGCAGTTCAGATCCTACAACCTCACCACCTGCGTGATCTCCGGTGAACCACTCGGAAGTATGGGCAAGCCCAAGAACGTCGTGGTCGGAAACACACTGGTCAAGGTGTGTTGCAAAGGCTGCATTCCAAAAGTCGCCAAGGATCCAGCCAAGTTCATCAAGATGGTCAAAGCAGCACCGAAGGCGGATGACAAGACCAAGGAAAAAGGTAAGTCCAAGGTAAAGGGCAAGTAACGCTCTTTTCGACCGACTG
This sequence comes from uncultured Planctomycetia bacterium, assembly GCA_964412635.1. GTDB lineage: Bacteria > Planctomycetota > UBA8108 > UBA1146 > UBA1146 > QNYK01. Next base: position 30,784 of record CAYPPQ010000025.1, read on the forward strand.
GACCGATTCGAAGCCCTGTTCCCGATTCCGGGAATAGGGCTTCTTTCTTTCCAGATGAGGATTCAATCCCCTTGTTGTGCAGTACCATGAAGGCGAAACAGGAGGACACCAAAATGTCAAATGATCAGGTTCAAGATGCACTGGTAAATCTCGTGAGCAGTTTCGAAGAACTTCAAAAAGGTCTCGAGATCAAGCACCTCGGGAGTGAAGTTGAGGAAGACACCGATATCGAAAGTCTTCCTCCGGAAAAACTGGAAGCAATGGATGATGAATTCCATCAGGCGATGGTCCTGACGATGGAAAACATCAGCGCCAATGATCTCGTCGACATCACCGACATCGGTGCGGTTGCGTCGATCCTTCTCGATACTGTCGAGGAAGTCGCTCCACAGTTATTCGAAGATACCGGGGAAGAGATGGAAGTCTGAGCGCGATCTCGAATCAATAGAATCCCTGATCCAGAATCGGCCCTAGGAGAACTCCTCCGCATCATGGCCCGATTGGGCCTCAAGCCGCTGGATCAGGGATTCGATCCTCGTTTCTGTTGCTGACATGCGCTTTTCCATCTCCAACAATTGCTGCTGAAGTTTTTCGTTATGGCGTTCTTGAAATGCCATGCGGATTTCCAGGTCGTCGAAATCCGCTGCTTCTGATCGTGCCACTTCTCCTCCTCCCGGAACCCATCGGCTGTTGCTCTGCAGGTAGGGTATCTCGGATTGGTACAGATCCCATCGCTCTCTCAACACAATTGAAAGAGCCCGGGATGGTCCAACCATCCCGGGCCCGATCAGATCAAGGGTGCTATACCCTACGGACATCCTCCGTAACTATCGCACCCAAGACCATCATCAGGGGTCATATCAATACCACATTGCGACGGTCCAGGTGCCGGTGGAGCACTGCCGTTCTGGAACTGGTAGTTGAGGACGAAGATGATATCCGAGATATCGTGAGCTCCGTCATCATTGGCGTCGGTCGCGTCCGTGCAACTGGAAGGAGTACCGCCGAGCATCAGGCTGTAGAGCATGAAGATCGCATCTGCGATATCCACTCCGCCGTCCTCGTTCGCGTCTCCGCGCAGGAATGTCGGCTCGCACTCGTCTGGAATGCTATTGGCGTTGGTGTCGAGGCTATCCTGGTTATCAAGATCACACTCGTCGGGAACGCTGTTGCCGTTGCAGTCGTTACTCGATCCGCTTGCGAGATCACAAGCATCCGGAGTTCCGTTGCCGTTGCAGTCCACGTCGCACTCGTCTGGAACACCGTTTCCATCACAGTCCTCTGAAGTTCCTGCAGCAAGATCACAAACGTCCGGCGATCCATTGGCGTTACAATCCGCCTCGGGAACCGTGATCGTGACGGTCTGCGTGACTTCAGATGTGTTTCCGTGATTATCGATTCCAGTCCACAAGATGGTCGTCGTGCCATACTCGAAGGTGCCACTGGCGTCATCTGTTCCATTGAGGTTGTTGTACAGATCGATGGCAGTGCAGTTATCAGAGATCGACGGCGTTGCAATGGTCAGTGTAGTGGTACACGTTCCAGCAGGCGCCGCTTCAGTGATATCGCCACTGGTGGTAATGGTCGGACCTTCGTTGTCGCTGACAGTGACATTGAAGCCGCCGCTGACGATGTTGCCGTTGATATCAGACTGGGTGTAAGTAACCGAAGTCGTACCCACAGCGAAGTAATCGCCAGGACTGTGGCTCGCGACGTATTCGCCGAGAGCACAGTTATCAGAAGCTGTCGGCGGAGTCCAGGTAACGGTAGCTCCACACTCACCAGGATCGGTATCGAGGACCATATCTCCCGGCAGGTTGGCCAGTACTGGATCCTCTTCGTCGATCACCGAAACGGTGAAGGTGTGCTCAGAGGTGTTGCCGCTGGAATCTACCAGACCCATCGTCACGATTGTCGTACCCACATTGAACGTATCACCGGAAGCAGCACTACTGGTAAGCGTTGTAGTACCGCAGTTATCACTGCTGAGAACCTCGTTCCAGACGGCAGTCGCACCACATTCACCCGGCAAGGAGTTGAGTGTGAAATCGGACGGTGCCGAATCGAACTGAGGAGCCTGATCATCGGTGACCGTGACATCGAACGAGTAATCAGTTGAGTTACCCGAAGCATCCGTGACGGTGTAACCGACGGTTGTCGTTCCCACGGCGAAGAATTCGCCGGGAGAGTGTGTGCTGCTGGTGCTCTCACCCGGGCAGTTGTCTGAACTGCTCGGATCGCTCCAGCCCATCATCGCTCCACACTGATCTGGATCATTGGTTGCCGTCATCGAGGAGGGCATTCCAGAGAGTGTCGGGGCATCGATATCGGTCACGGTGACGGTGAACTGGTGCGTGGAACTGTTCTGGTGAAGATCAATCAGGGTCATGGTGACCGTAGTTTCTCCAACAGGGAATTCCATGCCAGACATGTGAGTGGAACTGGATTCCAGAATACCGCAGTTATCGCTCGTCAGCGGTGCATCCCAGGTAGCCACTGCGCCGCAGGAGCCGGGATCATTTGCAAGAGCGATGTCTCCAGGTGCCAGGTCAAAGGTCGGCAGCTCATTATCAGTGACAGTCACGTCGAAGGACGCACTGGAAGAGAGGCCATTCGCATCATTTGAGATGTATGTCACCGTCGTAGTACCCACCTCAAAGGTATCACCTGGTTGATGTGTACTACTGAGGCTCGGATTCGGACAGTTATCAGTGGTGGTCGGCGGTGTCCAGCTGATGCTGGCACCACATGAACCGGCCTCTGCAGTCTGAGTCATGCTCGCGGGCACATCGTGCAGCATCGGATCCTCGGTATCGGTCACCGTGATGGTGAACTCGTGAGTCGCCTGATTACCGTGCACGTCCACCAGAGTCATGGTGACTGTCGTATTACCAAGTTCAAAGAAATCTCCGGAACTTGCCGTTGACGTATCGGAATCCACTCCACAGTTATCGTCGGAAGTGTGTGGTGCCCAGGTGGCGATTGCCCCACAAGAACCGGGATCAGTGGAAAGAGATTGCGAAATTGGCGCACCTGAGAAGGTCGGCAGCTCGTTATCAGCCACGTCGACCGTGAAGCTGGTTCCGTGCGAGTTACCGCTTGCATCGGTCACCGAGAAGGACACGGTAGTCGATCCGATTCCGAAGAAATCACCCGGAAGGTGTGAAGAGGTCAGGACATCCCCAGGGCAGTTATCTGCAGATGTCGGCGGAGTCCAACTGACCACGGCCCCACAGGAGCCCTGATCAGAAGACATCGACATGGAAGCTGGGGTTCCCGAGATGGTCGGAGTTTCAGCGTCATTGACGGTCACCTGGAAGCTATGGGTGGTTGAATTCCCATGGCTATCCGAGGCAGTCATCGTCACATCCGTGGTTCCCTTCTGGAAGAAGTCACCGGAGTTGTGAGTCGTACCCAACGTGTAATCAGTACAGTTTTCGAAGATGCTGGGTGTATCCCACATGACCGTTGCTCCACACAATCCAGAATCGGTGGTGGTCGTCGTGCTGGCAGGAGCAGTCTTGAAGCTCGGCGCCTGACTATCGAGTACGGTCACGGTGAACGCAGCGGTGGTCAGGTTACCGGACAGATCCGTGGTCGCGTAGGTGACCAGGGTGTCGCCGACAGGAAGGAAAGATCCGTTAAGCACATCTGTATCGGTACCAGCGATCGAGCAGTTGTCTGCAGAACCAGGCTCCTGCCAGGTGACGGTAGCACCGCATTCGTTGGCATCATTTGTCACCGTGAAGGAAAGCGGCATGTTCGACAAGGTCGGTGGCTCGTTATCGGAAATCGTAACGGTGAACGAATGCTGCGAACTATTACCGTGCTGATCTTCAGCAGTGTAAGTCACGGTCGTTTCACCGAGCGGGAATGCGGAGCCAGACAGGTGGGTTCCACCCAGCAGCGGCACACTACCACAGTTATCACTGACTTCAGGCTCGGCCCAGGTGGTGATTGCATCGCAGGAACCAGGATCAGTGTTCAGCTGAATATTGGCCGGTGCAGAGTCGAAGATCGGGTTTTCCGTATCATTGATGGTGATGACGAAGCTCGAACTGGTCGACAGTCCGTTGGCATCGTCCGAGGTGTAGGTCACCGTTGTATCTCCCACCGGGAATGAATCGCCCGGCTGGTGAGTACTGGAGAGCGCCGCACCGGGACAGTTATCCGAGGTATTCGGTGGTGTCCAGGTCATCGATGCGCTGCAAAGCCCCAGTTCGGCGGATTGTGTCATGCTCGCTGGCATGTCAGTAATCACAGGAGGCTCTGTATCGGTCACCGTGATGGTGAACTCGTGAATCGTCTGCTGGTTGTTCTCATCGGTCAAGGTCATCGTCACGGTCGTGGTGCCGAGCTCGAAGAAATCGCCGGAAGAAGCGGTAGAAATGTCTGTAGTTACTGCACAGTTATCGGAGGTGGTGTGAGCACCCCATGTGGCTACTGCCCCACAGGAACCCGGATCGCTGGAGAGATCCTGCGATTGCGGTGCGTCTGTGTAAACGGGAGCCTGATCATCGGTCACTGTCACGGAGAATGACGTCGACGCCGTGTTGGAACTGGCATCGGTCACGGTGTACGAAACTTCCGTCGTTCCGACCGGGAATGCGAATCCTGGTGCATGGCTTGCCTCAACCGTCTGCCCCGGGCAGTTGTCTGCGGACGTCGGAGGAGTCCAGGCAGGCATTGCCGAACAGAGGCCGAGATCTGCAGTTACCGACATGCTAGCAGGTGTTCCTGTCAGCGTCGGCAGTTCATCGTCAGTGATCGTTATCGTGAAGGATGTCGATGCCGGGTTACCGTGCTGGTCCACTGCATCGAAGGTGACCGTGGTCGTTCCCACCTCGAACTGTGCACCGCTGGTATGCGATGGCACGACGAGTGGAGCCGGCCCACAGTTATCCGTCGCTGCCGGTGCAATCCATGACATGGCAGTACTGCACGATCCAGAATCTGCAGAAGCGATCATGTTATCAGGAGTACCGACGATTTGCGGAGGAGTGGTATCAACCAGATTTGGCTGTTCACATTCATCTGGAATACCGTTGGTATTGCAATCTTCTGAGAATCCGGAAGAGACCTGGCACTCGTCAGGAATGCTGTTTCCGTCACAGTCCTGAGAGAAGGTCTGATCGATGTCACAGGAGTCCAGAACTGCATTCGAGTTGCAATCGAGAGAAGGCGAAGCGTCCAGCTCACAGGAGTCTGGAACTCCATCGAGGTCACAGTCATCTGCTCCCTGGCTGATTGCACAAACATCCTGCAATCCGTCTCCATCGCAGTCAGCAGCACCGCTGGAGAGGTCGCAACTATCTGGAATCGTGTTTCCGTCGCAGTCTTGACTGAAGCCCACGGCGATATCGCAACTATCGGGAATCAGGTTCCCGTTGCAGTCGGCGGTACCGTTCGTGAGATCGCAATCATCGGGCACACCGTTCTCGTTGCAGTCCTGCTGGCAATCATCGGGAATCGAGTCGCCATTGCAGTCCAGGCTGGTCCCCTGAGAGATATAACAGGAGTCGGGAACACCGTTGATGTTGCAGTCCGGTGTTCCGGTACTGAGGTT
>CAYPPQ010000026.1:0-34903 GCA_964412635.1 uncultured Planctomycetia bacterium
GAGTGGGACCTGGAGGGGGAGGAAGATCAGTATTCCACCATTCAGATCTTCGTCGATGGAATGCTAGTGACAGAAGTGGATGCAGAGACCGAAGAGTCATATCTCGCCTACGATCCAGCGCTTGAATCGATCACGGTGGGTGTGCTTGCGTTCAACGGCTGCGGAAATGCGACCAGCATGGTGGAATGCTTCGTGCCGCTGACTGAAACCTACATGCGCGGAGATGTCACCAATAACGGCTCCTTCAGCCTGGAGGATCCGGTGTACTTCCTGTACTGGACCTTCCTTGACTACCCCGATATCGATTGCCACGTCGCTGCTGACGCCGACGACGATGGAGCTCTGAACCTCGCCGACTCGGTGTACATGTTGATGCACTTGTTCCTACAAGGCCCCGCGCCTCTACCGCCGGCAGTAGATTGCGGTTTCGATCCGACCGACGACGGGCTGGTGTGCGAGAACTCGATGCTCTGCCCCTGACTCTCCCAGATGCTGCACACAATATTTTTGCGGGGGTCACAGGGCGCATCTTCGATCTTCAACCGGACCACCGGCACCACATCGACAGGGCGATCGGGGATGTAGCGGACAGGCTTCCTGGTCATGCATCCTCTGGCACGGATACCATCCAGGATCGAAAACTGCTGTCAGGGAGTGATCGCCGCCATCTTGCGGCGGCTGCCGAATTGGGCGAGGAAGAGCGGTAGCAGGCCGAGGATGGCGCCGCCGATGCCGGTGGCTGCCACTGCCAGATCACGCAGAAAGGTCTGGTCCTGGATCGACGGAACCGCCATGGCGAGGGCTCGAACCAGGTCCGATGGAAGGTGCTTGCTGTTGCCGTCGTGGTAGCGCCCCTTGAGGCGTACCGCCAGTCGCTCCAGAGCTTGCTTGTTCTGACGCGAGGATCTACCCGCCACCGGGGAGCCCTTGTAGGGATCTCCAACACCCACTACCAGTACATCTGCGATGGAGATGGGAATCTGGCGAGGTAGGGCGCCGTCGACGGAATCTCCATCGGAAACCACCACCAGGGTGGCACACCCCTTGGGCCACGGCTTCGCGAACTTCAGAGCCTCCTCAACCCCGAACTGCAATCTCGTCTGGCCCGGCGCAAAGGCATGCTCCATCGGTAGCGCATTCAACACATTGCGAACGACATTGATATCGAAGGACTCGAGGACCACCGGCATCGCCTCGGTGTAGAACGCCACGACAGAAACCCGGGTGCGAGTCATGTCGAGTCTCTGGAAGAGAGCTTCAAGGATGTCGGAGGCGCGTTCTCCCCGTCGCTGATTTCGTTTCTCGCCTGCATCTTCCAGGTACATGCTGGGGGATACATCGAGTGCCACGAGCAGGTGCTGGGAAGGCTCCTTGTCGGGATCGATCTCCGGCGGTTTGCTCTCAAGATGGGCAAGAACCCATAATCCTGCCGCCAGCATCGAAACTGCCATGCAGCGCACAAGCGGTGCCAGTTTCGTCCAGAGATGTGGTCCTTCCTCACCGAAGGCGAGTTTCTCGATTCGGTGAATCCTGGCGGCATGAATCCATTCGCCTGCTGCTACCAGGAGCAGTGCCAGCAATGCGATGACCGCCGTGGAGTAGAGCAACTGATCGGTTTCTACCAAGGGGTCATCCTCCAGCCAAAGGAGGTGAGCAGGTGAACGCCAAGCAGCGAGAGCCCGATCCAGGCAAGCAGCGAGAAATCTTCGATGGGTCTGGCTCCGGCAGGTTTCAACTTGGCGGGTTTCATCTCATCGATATGGTCAAAGACACGCTGCAACGCCTCGGCATCGTGGGCAGCAAAGACCTCTCCCTGGGTCTGCCCGACCACCTCGTAGAGTTGACCAGGTGCCGAGCCGTCACCGATGAAGATCGCGTACAGTGCGATGTTGAGACTCATCAGCTCCTGTCCGATCTGGCGGGCAGCACCGCCGCCGAGATCGGAGGAGAAGCCATCGGAGACGAGCACGATCAGACGATCTCCCTCCTCCTGCTGGGAAAGACTACCCATGCATGAACGCAAAGCCCTACCGATGGCAGTGGAATTCATGTGGGGGGGCATCCTGCGGGCATCGATGAAGGGTGCAGCCAGAGCGATGGCGTCGAGGTCGAGGGTCAAGGGAGTCCAGCGAATCGTCTCTCCGCCGAAGATGGTGAGCCCGCACGCATCGCCCTCTCGCATCTTGCAGAAGTTCTGGATCGACTTGACCGCGGTTTCGCTTCGAGGAGTTCCATCCGACATGGCGACACCCATCGATCCTGATACATCGAGTGCGATCTCGATGTTGGTGATCTCCCTGCGCTTCTCTGGTTCGCCCATCACCTGGGGACCAGCGACGACGGCGATGGAAATTGCCAGGATCAGAGGGGGAATGGCGGCCGAAACCCACAACGACCGTCGTAACCACGGACGAGCTCGATGGGGCCGATGATCAAATGGCATCGGAATGGTCGGACCGACACGAAACGCTTCCCACAGCAACAGGAACAGGGGGATCAACCACAGTGCAATCACCCACGGGTGAGCAAAACTCATGACCCCTCCTCCACCGGATCACTGACGACGGTGGCATAGGGAGCGAGAAGTTGTTCCAGCTGTTCCTGGCTGACTGCTTCGGTGCGCCCGGAGTGGAGCCACTCTTCTACCGTCACCAGTAAGATTCCCGCATCGGGGTGTGCTCTCAACTTCTGGATTCCCTCGGCGTGGCGAAAGCTCCCGAGATCGAGATCTTCTCTCCAGTGGGCCAGCAGGATCCGTTCAAGGTGCGCCTTGCGATCGACATCGAGTTCTCCTGCAAGAGCAGCCACTACCAGCGGCCTGAGCAACTGGGCCAGGGTCGGTTTCGGCTGTGGCTCCGGTTCCGGTTCTGGTGGCTTTTTTAACCAGCGAATCAGGGTGAGAAGGAACAGGGGAAGAAGAAGCCAGCTGACTGCAACTACCCATGGCACCCACCAGGGAAATCCCAGGATGGGGGAGAGAGGTCCGGGAATTCTCGTCAGTGCTCCTTCATGGTCGGAGTCGAGGAGAGAACCGACCGAGATGATCAACGGAGGAAGACCCTGTGCAGGGTCGTCGACTCCGAAGTGGAGCAACGGTCGCAGGTCATGATCCCCGGGCAGCATCGCGATCCAGCGCAGATCGTAGGTGATCTGATCTTCTTCAGCGGGAGTGATGGAAGCGATGCGAATGAGAACGGGAGAATCGTCGGGGATCGGAGCAATCTGCAGCGGTTTTCCCGCCCAGGTCAGGATCGTTTGCCCTTCGATGCCAACGGTCCCCTGGATTTTCGGTAGATCCGGCTCCTGTGTCCGTGCGAAGAGTGTTGAGCCGATCAGAAGTAGTATCAGGGTGATTCTCATCTTTGCCCCCGGCTACCCCGGTCACTGATGAATCGTCGAACCTCGGGGATGAAGTTCTGGTCGGTGAGAAGCAACAGGTGATCGACGCCTCCCTGGGAGAGTTCCGACCTTCTTCCTTCTTCTCGATCGATTCCCCAGCGCTGTTTTCCACCGGCAAGGAATCGAGTGCCGGTTTCCGCCTCGGTGCCCCGCAAGAATCCGGCATCGAGTGCGCCACCCTCGGCAGGATCTTGTAACTCGATGACTGCCACATCATGGAGAGGAGCAGTACGTAAGATGGCATCGATGGACTCGGGGTCATGGAGGTCGCTGATGACGAAGACAACGCTTCGTTGGTTACAAGTCGCTCGCATCCGATCGAGCGATTCGCCCAGGTGTGTCTGTTCCTGAGGATCGGGATGTCTCAACGACTCCATCGACTGTCTCAATACACTTCTCGAGAGGCTCGCAGTCGAATGTACAGATCGACTGCCGGCGGAAAAGATCTTCACAGGGCTCATCCGCCTCTGGGCAACGGTGCCCAGTGCCGCAGCGAGCCACACGCCGAGATGATACTTCGACAGTGTTCGGGAGGAGACCGCCATCGATGCGGATGTGTCGACGATGATCTGCACAGGAACTCTCTTGAGCGTTTCGTACTCCTTGATGAAGGGTTCCCCGGTGCGTGCGGAGACCTTCCAGTCCATCTGCTGGATCGGATCTCCAGCGCTGTATGGTCTCGACTGTGCGTATTCGAGACCACTACCGACGAAAACGCTGGTATCCATACCGTGGGCGAGATCATCGGCAAGTCGCCGGACCACCATCTCGAAGTCGTGATGAATCAGTGCTTCCGGAGGTGGTAACGATGGGTGAGTCACATCCACTTCAGATCCCATCAGGCCAGTTGATCGAGAATCTCTGCCAGGACCTGCTCACCGGTTCGACCCCTGGCGACTGCTTCGTACGAGAGTCGAATCCTGTGCAGCACGATGTCTTCCGCCAGCGCAAAGATGTCCTCGGGAACCACGAAATCTCGTCCGTGTAGATAAGCACGCGCTCGAGAAGCCGTGACCAGTGCAATGCCGGCTCGAGGTGAACCGCCCAGTTCGATGTCTGGATGGTTACGAGTGCGATTGACCAGGTCTACGCAGTGGCGGGTGAATACCTCGCTGACGTGGACTTCAAGAACCTGTTCCATGGCAGCGGTGAGATCTGAAACGGAAAGCGGAGCGGTTTTTTCGATGGCATCGAAAGCGGTCATCGGCATCGCGCCGCCATCTTTACCGCGCTTGAGCTTCAACCTGAGAGCCCTTTGCAGGACTTCAGTTTCATCATCCGGATCCAGGTAGGTGAGTCGATGTCGCATCAGGAAACGGTCGAGCTGAGCTTCTGGGAGTTCGAAGGTACCCGCCTGTTCAACCGGATTCTGTGTCGCGATGACGAGGAACGGTGAGGGGAGTGAGAAGGTGTGATCACCGATGGTGACCTTTCTCTCCTGCATCGCTTCCAGGAGAGCGGACTGCACCTTGGGAGATGCACGGTTGATCTCGTCAGCGAGCATCAAGTTGGCGAATATCGGTCCCTTGTGGACACGGAATTCACCGCTGTCCTTGTCGAGAATCTCGGAACCGACGATGTCGGAAGGAAGCAGGTCGATGGTGAACTGTACCCGTCCGAATGCCAGTTCGATGGCGTGAGCCACCGATTGCACCATCAGAGTTTTGGCGGTGCCGGGAACCCCCTCGAGGAGCAGGTGACCGCCGGTCAGCAGCGAAATGAGAGTTCTCTCCAGGACCTGTTCCTGACCTACAACTGTCTTTTCCACGTGGGTGCGAACGGAGTCTGCGAAAGCAGACACACCGGTAACGGGAGTTCCACGTACGGATGATCCCTCGCTCATCAAAGCCTCCTTGTATTTAGCAATCTCGGGGAAGGGTCATCTCTGGGTGCAGTCCTCGTCCCGTGGATCTTGCAGATAGGACATGATGCACTCTCCCCTCAGGAGGGCAAGGTCCGATCCCGTCGTGCCCCGATCGAATCGACGCTGTAGAGGGTTACAGCGACTCCGATCAGGGTCAGTGCCGGCCAGCGGTTGCCGATCTCTTCGCCGACCAGCAGAAGTGCCACCAGAATTTGGGTGGTGGGCGCGATGTACTGCAGTAATCCGACCGTCGAGAGTCGTATCTTTCTTGCAGATCGCGAGAAGAGCATGAGCGGGATCACCGTCACAACTCCGCCGATAAGAAGTCCCCACGTCAGCCGAGCGTCGGAGAGAAAAATCGTTCTATCGCTGGAGAACAACCACGCTTCAACGATCAGCATCGGGATCAGCAGGAGTATCATCTCGATACACAATCCGACCTCTGATGATGCCTTGACCTGTTTTCGGATCAAACCATATGCACCGAAAGAAACGGCCAGAACCAGACTGATCCATGGCAAGCTTCCTCCTGCGATGGTCAGTTGAACCACTGCCATCGAAGCGAGTGCTACGGAAACCCATTGCAGAGGTCGAAGCCGCTCACCGAGAAAGATGAATCCGAGTGCAACAGAGACCAGTGGATTGATGTAGTAACCGAGACTTGCTTCGGTGATTCGTTCTTCCAGTACCGAATAGATGAAGGTGAGCCAGTTGAGCATGATGAGAATTGCGGATGCGAGTAACGCAATTACAGAGCGTACATCTCGAAATACTGAAAGTAGTGCTGATAAATCTCCTCGGATTGCCAGGACGATGATCATCACCGGCAATCCACCGAGCACCCTCCACGCCAGAAGTTCGAGGTGGTCGGTGTCGCTCATCCATCGGAAGTAGAGGGTCGTGACCAGCCCCCACCAGAGGTATGCGACAACACCTTCGATCACGCCGACGGTGGCCTGGTTGGTAGGCTGTGAGGGGTCGATTTTGCTCATGACGGTCGTATCGTGACAGGGAAGTGGTGGAAATCTACTGAAACGAATGCCGATCAGGTGCATCTTGTCCGTGCCTGAACGGCGAGGATTGGCGACTACCAGCTGGATTCCCTCTACCGTTCATCGATTGCCCGTGAAGTGGAGTTGAAAGATGGATTCGTGGATCTTCTGCATGATCGTTGTGCCCCATGCACTGCTCATCGGGATTCCTGCACTGTTCAGACCGTCGTCGGTGGAGCAGTGGCTAGAGAAGATTCAAGAAGAGACGGAAGTACTCAGGGTAGTTGGATATTTCTGGAGCATGATCGCAGTGCTGGTTCTCGTGAAGAACCCCTCGGTGGGGACCGATGTCGAAGGACTCGTTGGCTTTCTGGTGTGGGGAACCCTGATCAAGTGCGTATTTCTTTGCTGGTGGCCTGCAAGAGTTTTCAACGTAAGAAAAAAAATCTATGGAAAGATCCGTTGGTGGTTCGGAGTTCTCATCTGCTCCGTTGCAACCTTGTTGTTGATGGCGGCTCTTCATCTCAAGGAGATTCAGGGATAAGCGGTTTCGTTGTTCGGAACACATCGCGTTGTATTATGATTTGACCTGACAGCAGTGAGTGACAAGTTGGTCAGGAATCGACTCATCTTTTTTTTCTTGACTCATCCAGTTGAACTCGAAGAGAGAAAACCAAACAGATAAAACCAACGAGAAGTGGTTCAGTGGATGAGGTACAATCGGGGCAAGAGGAGGGTATCTTGCGCCCGATCGAGAGAATACGAGATGAAGATGGTATCCCGGTAAGCCCTGCAAGGGTGATCCGAGCCTACATGGAACGGTGTTTCCCGATGGCGGATCATCGGGATGGTAAGATCTTCTGGGTCCGACCATCGGAGCGAGCGATCATCTCGTGGGATACCTATCGAATTCCACGATCACTACGCAGATTGATGAAGAAATCGAATCTCCGTTTCACCACCGATGTGGCATTTGGTGCAGTGATGGAAGCGTGTGCATCTCGCCATGAGACGTGGATTTCCCGCGATATCGAGGAATTGTTCATCCAGTTGCACTCACTGGGGATCGCTCATTCAGTGGAAGCCTGGGATGAGGAAGGCAAGCTGGTCGGAGGGATCTACGGACTTGCGGTCGGGGGAATTTTTGCAGGTGAGAGTATGTTTCACCTGAAGACCGGCGCAGGAAAGATGTGCGTTGTTTCTCTCATCGAGCACCTGCAAAGCCTTGGATACAGCGCTCTCGATTGTCAGCAGCAGACTCCACATATGGAGATGTTCGGTGCTCATGTGATTCGAGATGATGTGTATGCCATGATGATGGCTAGTAGTACCCCGCCTGCCGGTTGGCTTGATCTTCCGTTTCCCGTGCAAGGCTGAAGCGAGAAGTCAGAACGGTAGTCCATAGGAGATGGACAGGTTCGAATCTCCTTCGTTGGACCATCCGATGTCGGTACGAAAGAGCGCCTGCCTTTCGAATGTGAATCGTAGCCCTATTCCCATCGAAGAATATACTTCCGAGCTGTTCAGACTTCCCAGATTTTCTGCAACTGATCCGGCGTCGGCGAATAAGGCAAGCCCTGCTCTTTCGATGCGGATGTCTCCAGTCAGTGGTATCCCCTCTGCGAGAACCCATGGTCGCCACTCGATGCCGGAGGCCCAGGCACAACGATCACGAAGGCGCCCACGTATTGTTCCGCGAAGAGAGTTGTCTCCACCCAGCGATGGAAGAGCCCAGAAGGGTACATCTCCGACTGAACTCGAGAGAGAAAAGTAAGTCGCAAACGAATCGATGGGTGGGTGCTCGTGCGAAGGATCTCCTCCCGAATGGAACAGGGGAGTTACCGGACTGACCCAGCTGGCCATGAAGGATGCGATTGCACCCGCTTCTCCATCGCGAACCAGCGGCATCGTATTGACAGAGAGTCCCACCGAGTGACCCCTGTAGGGAAGATGCTGGGCGTCCCGCGTGTCGTGACGAATGCCCGCGCGAATCCACAGCGCTTCGTGGTCATCTCCCTGTGCAAATAGCAGCGGATGAGTCGTTTCCACATCGAAGGCTCCGGATACCTTTCCGGTGCCCAGTTCATCGGACTGTATCGTTGCGTCCAGATTCCAGATCCAGTTATCGCTCTCCTTGGTAAATGAGCGCTGGATTCCAGCTCCGATGGAGTTTGATGCTCGACTGTAGGAACCCTCATCGAGAAGAGTCGTGTCTGCTCCCAGCCCGAAGAAACGGGAAGTCAGGGTGTGGGAGTGATTCACGAATACTCCCATGAAATCCCTGTCTCCCTGTAGCACACCGCGAGTGGGGTAATCCCGATGAGACAGCCACTTTCTCCAGTAGAAGGAAAATTGAGTCTGTCCTTCGGTGGTGTAGGTCGCCCACAGATTTGCAAACTGAGATCGACGCTTGTTCATGAAATCGATGTCAGTGATGCCGATTCCACCGCCGGCACCGACATCGCCCTCGAAGAAGACCATGGGGGTGATGAAGGAAGAGATCATCACCCTGTCGAGCAGGTTGCCTTGCGGCATCCGGTCCTCTGGGATCCATCGCCAGTGATCGGGATACTTCAGATCAGCAAGGAGTTCCAGGGGCCGGTCCTGGTCGGGGACATCCGCCTGTTGAACTGACGGAAAGACCGAAATCACCGCCAGCAAGATCCAGGTGGACGACATCGAACTCCGATTCCAGATCACTCTCCGTGAGAGAGAGACTCAATTTCATCCAGACGTGGATGGGCGCCACACAGATCTGCAGCAGTGGTTCCCTGTTCATCCATTCGTCTCAAGGTTGCGACCAGCGCATGAATTGCGGCGATGACATCTCCGGTGTGCGCACTCTCTGAAATTGTATGCATGTTACGTATCGGGAACCCGATGCTGGTCGCTGCAGAGTCAACGCTGGCAAGTACTCCTGCCATCGCATCGGTACCGGTGTCACGGCCACAGACATCGACCTGATAAGGGATGTTATTGGCCTGGCATGAGTCCTGGATGATCACATTGAGGCCGGCAGTGACGATGGCACCGACAGCCAGCGTCATCCCCTGTCCCATCTTGAGGGGAGCATATCGGCGGTCTCCGATCCCCGGTGCCGCTTCGTAGTCGTGGTTTACATCGACGCCGATGATGACATCAGGTTTCATCACTCCCGCCATCACCCGGCTTCCAAATCGACCGATCTCCTCGTATGCAGCAAATGCACCGAGGTAGCGGACATTCTTCAGCGAATCTCCGTCAGCGATGATGCGTGCGGCTTCCTCGACCACGAAGCAACCCAGTCCGTTGTCGAGATAGGCACCGACAAAACTATCGGGACCGAATCCTTTACGGATGGGGCGATCGAGCAGCAAGGGATCTCCTGCGCGGATTCCCAGCGCCTCTACCTGTTTCTTTCGCTCGTCTCCACTCAGTTGCAACTCGAGGTAGAGCTGGTTTGGCTTGATGCCCTTGGAACCGTCTCGAAGCGGAGGCTCGGCAAAGTGAATCGCGCCAAGAGCTTCCACAGTTCCACCGGAGATACTTCGGTACTCACCCGGTTTCTCAGGATTCTCGGAGAAGAGGGTGACCTCGTGGCCGATCAATGTCGTGGGGAGGAAGGAATCGCTATTGATCCAGATCTTGCCATCGTCGCCGATGCTTCTTACCTGCATGCGGATCTTGTCTGCGTGTCCGATGGCCATGACGGTGAGAGTTCCTTCAGGAGCATCCGGCATCGTATCGAGCACGATTCCGGCATTTCCCCGGAAGCGATGAATCTTCCATCCATCCGGGATGAACTCTTCCAGCATCGGAGCCAGAACACCCTCGGTCATCGCAGCCTCCAGTCCGATGGGACTGGGCGCGGAGAGGATCTCTTGCATGCGGGAGAACTGATCTTCGGGCATCGGGGTTTCCCAGGGGTGCTTGCTGTCTGCCATCGGCGTCCTCCATAACATCTAATCACGTGTCATTTGATCGAAGAGGAGACGAGGATAACGCTTGAGCCGTGGCCACGATAGCAGACCCGATGAGCCGACCTCGGTTCACGGGCGGCCAACGAGGCGGTACACTTGAGGGGTCTATATTCTGATACATCCGGTCCAGAATGGCGCGGAGTATCGGGGAGGAGAGTGTGGTGAGGTATCGCCTGCCAGCATGTTTCTTGACGGTATTGATCGGATTCAGCGCATCCAGCGGCGTCGAGGCGCAGCAATTCCTGGAATCGAGTACCGGCCGATTACCGGTCTTTAACGAATATTCCAGCCAGGTAGCCATCGGTGATGTGGATGGAGATGGAGATCTCGACCTGTGCTTTGCCAACGGCAGTGGATTCGCCTCCCCCGGTCAGGCGCAGCAAGTTCGCCTGTACATCAACGATGGTAATGCGGTATTCACCGACGAGTCGGTGAATCGTCTGGGAAACCTGATCGGATACGGAAGAGATGTAGAGCTGGGTGATGTCGACGGCGATGGAGACCTCGACATGGCCGTGGCGAATGATTTTCTCACTCCGCAAAAACTGCTCATCAATAATGGCAGCGGTTTCTTCACCGATGAGTCTGCGACACGCATTCCCCAGTTCAACATGTCGAGTTCACATTGTGTCTTTGGAGACATCGACAACGATGGTGATCTTGACCTCTGGTATACACGTGGAGGATCGACCCGGTTCGGATCGGGGCAGGCGCAGCTGTGGATCAATGATGGCAGCGGTGTTTACAGCAACGGAACCAATCAACGGTTGCCACTGCAGAATGTTTCCGCACCCATGGATTGCATCTTTGGAGACCTCGACGGAGATCTTGATCTCGACATGATCGAGGGACATCGAGATGGAAATTCAAAGCTCTACATCAACCAGGGTGGAATCTTCACCGATGAGACCTCCGGAAACCTGCCGCCAGATTCCAACACCTATTCCTATGATCTTGGAGATCTCGACGGAGATGGAGATCTGGATGTGGTGGGAGCCAACTCGGGGGTGGGGTCGAGGGAGGCCATCTTCCAGAATGACGGATCCGCCTCCTTCACCAACGTGACCTCGACGGTACTTCCAAACTCCTCGAATCCGAACATCGATGACAACGACAGCAAGTTTCTCGATTATGACAACGATGGAGACCTCGATGTGGTGATCTGTGCCATCGGCGGGCCGGAGAGGATGCTGACTAACAACGGCAGTGGATTCCTGACACTGACTGGTGGGGTCATCTCCTCGGTATCTGACAGTTCACTCGATGTCGAGGTGGGGGATCTCGATGCGGATGGTGACCTCGACATGGTGACCGCCCAGGGGGAGAGCGGAGCCTTCAGGAACCGCCTCTACCTCAACCAGGGACCCGCCGATACCCTGCCACCGACCGTTCCGTTCTGGGAAGAACTCCCTGATACCCTCGTTGGAAGCGGCCCCAGCATCGTCAGAGCCGTGGTCCGAGATGACATGACTTCCGATCACGGCGCGTTTTTTCAGTCCGTCATCCTGGAGTGGTCGACGGGAGCTCAGTTCGCTCCCGTTCCGATGTCTTGGTCCGGACACGATTTATACCGAGGCCTTGTTCCTGATCCCGGGTTATCCACAACGGTTATCTACAGAATTCGAGTTACTGATTTCGCCGGGAACTCCATGACCACCTCCGAGCGTTCCTATGTTGTCGGCACTCCGCAATCAAACTTTCGACGCGGTGATGTCAATGACGATGGCAATAGAGATGTTGCAGATGCGGTGGGGGCGCTCCTCTACTTGTTCGGAGGGGGCACCGCACCTGGCTGTCTCGATTCCGTGGATTGTAACGACGACGGTACGAACGATATTTCGGATGTGGTTTCGCTCCTCGATTACTTGTTTCAATCGGGGGCTGCACCACCGGAACCTTTCGACTGTGGTTCGGACCCGACCGACGATCCGCTCTCCTGCGAAACGACACAGGGGAGTTGCATGTAGGAGAAGCGATGACCCATCATCTGGGAATCCGAGACCTCCGGTTGGGTCGAGAATCGTGGCAAAATACCTGGTTGAGAATCGTCACCGATCGTCACCAGGCTTCTTCGGTGGAACCGACCCGGGATGGTATGACAGAGGGTCAATTTCTCGGCAATGATCCGATCCATTTCATCTCTGCCTGGAATCCACGTAATCAGCAGTTACATCCTCTCGCCAACTGGACTCTCCACCAGCAACTGGACGACTGGATCCATGATCACGATCTGCCGATCTGGGAGGGTACCGGTTTTGCCAGCGATGGATCGTGGCGACAGGAGGGATTCGCCCTGGTAGGTCTCTCCCGCCAGCAGGCACTCGATGTGGGTCGTCGCTGGGGGCAGGATTCGATCTGGGAATGGAATCGTGACAACCTCGTCATCCTGGAATCTGACGGCTCCAGAGAGACTCGCTTCGGCTGGCTCCATGCACCTCTTCCCGCCCGTCCCCCCTTCATGCCGGGTGGCCTGGTTCCCGCCTGCTAGGAAAGCACCGGCTTCCTGAACCGCTTCTGGCCTGCTCCCTTGATGATGCACGGGGTGTCGGATATCTCCGGGTCTGGATCGTTGCTGCAGGATTCGCCAGACAGGAGCACTATTGTCGACGCGTGGAGGAGAAGCCGTTCATGCCAGGGCCAATCAGGTCCTCAGCGATGTATTCGGATTCGATCAATTTCGCACTGATCAGGAACAGATCATCCACCGCATTCTCGCCGGCGATGATGCGCTCGTTCTGATGCCCACCGGCGGAGGGAAATCGCTCTGCTATCAGATTCCAGCGATCCTCGGCGATGGAATCACGGTGGTGATCTCTCCGTTGATCGCTCTGATGCAGGATCAGGTGGAAGCGTTGACCCAGGCGGGAGTGGGGGCGGCAGCCCTGAACTCCTCGATGGATTCGAAGCAACGCAGTGAAGTGTGGCAAGGACTGCGATCGGGTCAGATCAAGTTGCTCTACCTGGCACCGGAGAGGCTCCTCCTCGATGGATTCCTCGAGGAACTCGATGCGTTCAATCCGTCACTCTTCGCCATCGATGAGGCCCACTGCATCAGCCAGTGGGGGCACGACTTTCGTCCCGAGTACCAGAAGCTGGGCATCCTGCGCAAGGTCTACCCCGAGGTGCCGATCATCGCATTGACCGCCACCGCAGACGGACCTACTCGCAAGGACATCATCCGGGGACTGGGACTCTCCGATGAGGATCTCTTCATCTCATCCTTCGATCGACCCAACATCCGGTACAGCGTGGAAGCGAAGGATCAACCGAGGCGGCAACTCCTCAAGTTTATCCGTGATCGCCACTCCGGAGGTGCCGGGATCGTCTACTGCGCCAGTCGCAAGAAGGTCGATGACACGGCACAGTGGCTCAGGGGAGAAGGGATCCGCGCGGTTCCCTATCATGCGGGGATGTCATCTCAGCAACGCTCCGTCAACCAGCAGCTGTTCCTGAGAGAGGAAGGGATGGTGGTGGTGGCGACGGTCGCCTTCGGTATGGGAATCGACAAGCCCAACGTTCGTTTCGTGGCGCACCTGGACATGCCCGCCAGCCCCCAGCACTACAGTCAGGAATCGGGAAGAGCAGGAAGAGATGGATTGCCCGCCGAGGCGTGGCTCTGTTACGGCTGGAGCGATGTGGTACTCGCTCAGCGAAGACTGGCAGATTCCGATCTCGATCAAACCCAGCGCAGGATCTGCCATCATCAGATCGAGGCGATGCTCGCCTACTGCGAAGCGTCCGGATGCAGAAGGAGTACCCTGCTGAGATTTTTCGGTGAGGAAGAGCTCTCCTGTAACGGAGATGACAATTCCTGCGACAACTGTCGCCGATCACCGGAAGTGATGGATGGAACGGTGATGGCACAGAAGGCACTCTCTGCCGTGGTCAAGACGGGACAGCGATTCGGCAAGGGGCATGTCATCGATGTTCTTCGAGGATCGGCCTCGCAAAAGATCGCTCGATTCGGGCATGACCGTCTCAGCGTCTACGGAATCGGCGAGGAGCTGGACGGGCCGGGGTGGCACTCCATCTTCAGGCAACTGGCCTCGCGCGGCATGATCCAGATCGACCTCGAGGGGCATGGAGGGATCTCCGTGACCCAGTCGAGTCGCGGAGTCCTGCAAGGAACGGAACAGATCCAGTTCCGCAAGGACGCCATCACAAAGAAGGCAAGCACCCGCAGGAAGAAGAAGAAACTGGCTGGGCTCGATGCAGTCGAGTCGAGCCTGTTCGAGAAGTTGAGACAGCATCGACTGGAAATCTCCCGCCAGCTGGAAGTACCGCCCTACACCATCTTCCACGATTCCACTCTTGTAGAAATGTCCCAGTTGATGCCCCAGACGATGGGGCAGATGTCGACGATTTCCGGCGTGGGTCAGAAGAAACTGGAAAAGTGGGGGCAGGGTTTCCTCGACATCATCACCACCTGAATTCACGACCTGCTCATCTATATCGATGATGAAGTCTGAATCAGAATCCTTGCGCTAACGAGGCGACGATACCATTTCGGGATACCTTACCCGGCCTCATCGATTATAGTGAAAAAGGAGGGGGAGGCGTTGCCATGCAATCAGAATATAGTTCGATCCGAAAGAGGTTGTTCAGTGATC
Organism: uncultured Planctomycetia bacterium; assembly: GCA_964412635.1. GTDB lineage: Bacteria > Planctomycetota > UBA8108 > UBA1146 > UBA1146 > QNYK01. The sequence goes on from CAYPPQ010000026.1 coordinate 14,825, forward strand.
TGAACGATGCATTTGTCCATGTGGGTCTCATCGGATTACTGGTGGTTATCTGCCTACGAATTTTCTCACCTTTTATGGGATTGATGCTGTGGGGATTGATCCTGGCAGTGGTCCTGTATCCGCTCCATCAAATCCTTGCCAGGAAACTGAATGACAAACAGGGGAGAGCAGCAACGATACTGGTGCTGTCTGGTTTGTTGCTGGTTGGACTCCCGACAATTCTGCTGGGAACGTCATTTTCAGAGTTCCTGCACGAAAAGTACGAGGCATTTTCTTCCGAATCCTTGGCGATCGGTCCTCCACCGGATTCAGTCGCCCAGTGGCCTTTGATAGGAAAGACCTTGTCGTCGCTATGGACCCAGGCTTCAGAAGATCTGCCTGCGCTCATGATCAGCATGAAGCCGCAACTGGAACAGATGGCGAAAACTGTGCTGGGCACCATTGCCACTACCGCCAGTTCACTCCTTCAATTTCTGGGTTCGTTGATCATCGCAGGAATCATGATGGCTTACGGTAAGTCAGGTAGCGAAGCCATGTTGAAAATCTTGAGTCGATTGACTTCAGTGGAAAAAGGACCGGGTCTGCATAATTTATCGACGATGACGATTCGTTCCGTGGCGATGGGAGTCGTGGGAGTTGCCTTTCTCCAGTCACTACTTCTGGGTGTTGGCTTCGTCTGGGCTGGCATACCCGCCGCCGGAATCCTGGCACTGCTGGTCTTGTTGATAGGAATCGCTCAACTACCTGCGTTGGTGCTCACACTGCCGGTCATCATTTACATCTGGATGAGCGGAGATACTTCTACCACGCACAATATCATGGTGACGGTTTATCTGGTGGTTGCTGGTATGTCAGATGGATTCCTCAAACCCCTCCTTCTGGGTCGGGGTGTCGAGGTACCCATGCCCATCATCTTGCTGGGGGCGTTGGGTGGAATGTTTTCCTACGGATTGATCGGATTGTTTCTGGGAGCGGTCCTGCTGGCCCTGGGATATCAGCTTTTCATGGACTGGGTCGATAATGGAAACCCCGATGAGCAGGGGGACAGCCTGGCGGTTAGTGAGTAAGTTGATGACCAAGGAGGTGCAACTCAAGCGACGGGTCAAGAGCACTGCCTTGCTCCTTCTGGCAGTGACACTCAGTGCGTGCACCACACTCGGTCCGGAGTTTCAGGAACCTGAAGTCAGCTGGCTTGAAGAATGGCAACCCGAATCATTTTCGGAGGTCAACTCGTCCAGTCTGGATCCCACTCGTATCCAGTCATGGTGGTTACAGTTTGAAGACCCTGTCCTCGTATCACTGATCGAAACTGCTCATGAAGACAATCTATCACTGCGTATTGCAGGACTGCGGATTCTGGAAAGCCGTGCGGTTCAGGGTCTTGCAGGAAGTTCCCTCCATCCACAGGTCCAACAAGTGAGCGGTGCGACGGAGGCGGTCTCTAGCCACCGAGATGTGGGCGGAAATACCGATCAGGTCGTAACGCAAGCGCAGGGCGTTGTGGGCTGGGAACTGGATTTTTGGGGGCGATTTCAGCGAGCAGTTGAATCCGCAGATGCAGGTTTTTTCGCGTCTGTTTCTCAGCAGCGTGATTTGCAGGTGTTGATCGCTTCGCAAGTGGCGAGTTTGTACTTCTCCTACAGGGTTACCGGGGCTCGCATCGCGATAACCCGAAACAACGCAAGAATTCAGAAACGTAGTTTTGATATCACTGAAGAGAGATTCACCGAGGGCGATGAATCAGAACTGGATTTCCAGCAGGCCAGAACTCAGTACCTGGCGACGTTGTCGGCAATACCTCAACTGGAACTCTCTCTTCGGAACATCCGGAATGCGATTTGTATCGTGTTAGGAAGACCGCCCGGTTCGATACCAGAACTGTCGGGTATTGAATTTGGGTTACCGTCAGTGAAACCGGAGATGATCGGTAATTTTCCCGCTCGGTTACTGGCACGACGGCCGGACGTTCGAGTCGCAGCGTGGCATGTGGCCGCTCAATCGGCACGAATTGGAATCGCGCAGGCGGATTACTATCCGGCGATTTCATTGCTCGGGTCCCTGGGGTGGTCCAGTAGTAGTTTGAACAGCATCCCGGATGCGAGCAGTCTTTCTGCCGGACCGGCATTTCGCTGGAACCTGTTTGATCATGGTGCAATCGCCAACAATGTTAGAATTCAAGATGCCAGACTACAGCAGTTGATCGAGGGGTTTCAGGCAGCAGTTCTTGAGGCAGCAAGAGAGGTCGATAATGCGACATTCGATCTTCTGAAGACTGCTGAACAGCAGTTAATTCTCGACGAATCGGTCGACGCAGCAAGGCGTGCTCTTGAGATTGCAAATACCCGTTATCGAGAGGGTTACTGCGATTTCCAGAGAGTTCTTTCAGCGCAGCGGGCTTTCTTTAGCCAGGTTGAAAGGCAGATACTCAATCGAGGAGGTCATCTCGATGCAGTTGTCAGCCTGTACAAAAGTCTCGGCGGAGGTTGGAATCCTTCAGGTCTTGATGAAATGATTGGCGAGGAAACCCGCAATCAGATGGGTGAGAGAACGGACTGGGGAGATCTATTCAAGGCTCCTCTAATCGACAGGCCGCAAACAGGTAACAAGGATTCGCAAAATGAGTGAAGACAACAAGACGAGCGAAGAAACTCAAGAGGATGCACCTGTCGTTGAGGCTTCATCAGAGCACGGGGATGAACCTCAAGTTGATCCTTCCCCAGTGGAGCAACAAGGCGAAGAAGATGTAGCAGATGCTGCCGATGAAACGGTGACGAAGTCGAGGGCAACCCTTGGCAAGGGTATGAAGTTGATTGGTGCGGTGATTCTGGTCAGTTTGCTGTGGAATCTACTGGCAGACCGTTTCACCCCCTATACGAGTCAGGCCCGCGTACAGGGATTTGTTGTCGGGGTTTCCCCAAAGGTTGCGGGAGTTGTGACAAATGTGTTCGTAGAGAACAACCAGGAGGTGGTTGAGGGCCAACCCTTGTTCGAGATCGACAAATCAAAATATGAAATCGCACTACGCAAGGCGAATTCGGATCTACAAAAAGCCAATAGTCAGCTGGGAGCAGGCAGTGCAGGAATCGAATCCGCTCGCGCCAACCTCAGAGCTGCACAGGCAAATGAACTCAAGGCGGAGCAGGACGCAAACCGTCAGGAGCGTTTGTATCAACAGGATTCAGGCACCATTTCTGTTCGCCGACTTGAGATTGCTCGCGCCACTCTGGAGCAAGCTCGAGCGATGGTTACAGGCGCAGAAGCTGAGATTGAACGTGCGATTGGCCAGAGAGGTGGAGAAGAGACTGACAATGCTCAGGTAAAGGCTGCTGTCAGTGCAGTGGAGAAGGCACAACTGGACCTCGAAAGCACCGTGGTTCGCGCTTCCTCGAGAGGGATGATCACCGATTTGCGAGCTGACGTGGGGCAGTTTGCGGGAACGGGTGCGCCCGTGATGACGCTCATAGCAATGCATGAGGTCTGGATCAGTGCGGAGTTTACAGAAAACAACCTTGGACATCTTGAAGTGGGCTGCCCGGTTGAGATCGTTCTGGACTCTCTTCCTGGCCAGGTTTTTCGAGGAAAGGTTCGGAGTATCGGGCTGGGAGTGACCGCAACCAAGCCACCTCCAGCGGGGAGTCTACCGAGCATCCAGAACAACCGTGATTGGTTGCGTCAGACGCAGAGGTTTCCGGTGGTGATCAGCTTTGAAGCGGATCAGATCACAAAAATATACCCCCAGTTGCGAATCGGCGGGCAGGCAGATGTGATCGCCTATACTCAAGGGAGTCCTCTATTGAAGATGCTGGGTGAGATCTACATCCGTTTCCAGAGCTGGATCAGTTATGCCTATTGAGCATGAAGCCATCGGGGAGATCGGGTGATATGGGAGTTCAGGCTCGGCGTGTTTTTAGATTGAGTTTGACGACTGCTCTGTCGCTGGCCTGTGGTTATGCACTTCAACTTCAATTGCCTTACATCGTTCCCTTCTTTGGCGTCTTGTTGACGATCAATCCTGCTCCACCACCTGGTCCCCTGAAGTTGATCGCCTTGTTGATTGCGATCACCCTGACCCTGGCCAGTGGCCTGTTACTCATTCCATGGCTGGAGTTCTATCCAATCGCCGCAATACTGGTGGTTGGGCTTGTCATGTACATGAGTTTTTGTCTGTCGGTGATTCGCGGAAAAGAGATCCTGGGACACTTCATGGCCACAGGAATCGCCTTGGTTACCATCGCAGGGTCCGTCAGTTCGGTTCTTGCAACCCTGGTCATCGAGTCAATGGTGGTCGGAATCGCTGTCGCCGTTGTTTGCCAGTGGTTGGTTCATCCCTTTTTTCCAGAAGACCCGGTGATCACCAGGAAAGAAAAAGATCCGAAGAAGGCTCTTTCGGTATCGAACTGGAAGGCTCTCAAAGCGACACTGATTGTCATGCCCGCTTACTTGGTGGTTCTGACAAACCCGGGGCTTTACTTGCCCCTGGTGTTGAAGTCGATCGCTCTGGGGCAGCAAAGTTCGCTCATCGACATCAAGACAGCGGGTCGTGAAATGCTGGGGGCTACCGTGCTGGGAGGAGGCTTTGCTGTTTTCTTCTGGTGGCTACTGGGCCTCTCGGTGAATCTGTGGATGTTTTTTCTGTGGACATTGATTTTCGTCACCTACATTGCTGGCAAGGTCTACGGGATTCTCGAGAGCCGTTTTCCGCCCTCATTTTGGCAAGCTGTGACGATGACGCTCATCCTGTTGCTGGGGGCCGCTGTCATCGACAGCGAAAATGGGAAAGACGTTTATCAGGCCTTTGTCACCAGGATCAGCTTGTTCGTGGTAGTGACTCTTTACGCGTGGCTATCGGTCCGCTTGCTGGATTTTATTCATGCCAAGAGAACTCCGGATGAGAAGGAAATGGAATCGATGCCATGCTAAGCAACCTGGCCCTGGGATTCTGCACCATATTGGTGTGTCTGTTTCTTCAGCTCAGTGTACTGATCTGGGTGTTGCGCTTTTATCGCAACAGGATTAGCAAGCTGGGGAACCCGTCCAACTGGTCAGGAATTGCCATCATGCAGGGAGTCATGACCCTGTTACTGGTGGGGAACATCCTGCAGATTGCCGTGTGGGCGCAACTCTTCGTCGTTCTCGGTGAGTTCCAGAAGTTCGAGGCGGCCTTCTATCACTCTGCGGTCAACTTCGCCACTCTGGGGTACGGAGATATGGTGATGTCGGCAAAGCACAAGCTTCTGGGGCCACTGGAAGCGGTAAATGGTGCCTTGATGATAGGAATTTCAACCGGTGCCCTGATCGCCGCTTTTCAAGATGCGTCGAAAAAGAGAACAAGACGAGGCGTGGATTCTTGAACTGAAATGGTTTTCTTTTTCGTCTCGATCCGCTGAGACCTGGTCTGGTAATGAAGTTCTTTCATCACGGTGTGGCTCCGGTTGCTTTCTCCACTTATCCTGTGAATGAACGGTAAGTTCAAGAATTGAATATGGAAGAGTATGAATATGGAACAGTACTGGCCATTCTTCACATTGCTGGCGGGCGTCATCGGTTTCGTATCAGGGATCGTCTTCTCTCGTCGAAACATCCGTGATCTACAGAAGGATCTGGATCAGCAAAAGGCGACGTCAGAAGACCACCTTGCCGAATCGCAACGAGCCAGAGAAAGTCTCGTTCGGACCGAGGCGGAAAGGGACGCTGCCACGGATCAACTGCGCCAGGTTCAAGAAGACCGAGAGTCGATGAAGGAGAGCCTTCAGGCCTTTTCAGCGGAGCAGATGGAGAAGAATCGAAAACAATTTCTCGATCATGCAGAGCAAAGATTGGGAGTTTCTGAAGAGAAGCATGCTTCAGAGCTGGAAAAGCGACATGAGTCGATCGAGAAGCAATTTCTGGCATTCAAGGATCAGATGGAGAGATTCCAGGATCAGCATCAGAAGATAGAGAAATCCCGGACAGAGGCATTTACATCTCTCGATGAGCACGTGAAGCAATTATCAGATCAAACTGTGAAGGTAGGAGAAGAAGCTCGGTCCCTCTCCACCGCACTCAAGGGTTCCAGTCAGAAGAGGGGCAAGTGGGGGGAGATGGCCCTCGAGAACATCTGTGAGATGGCGGGAATGACGGAGCACTGTGACTTTGCCCGTCAGGATCAGGATTCCGGTGATAAGCGACCGGACCTTGTCGTTCGGGTTCCTGGCGAAGGAAAAATCCCCGTCGATGCAAAGGTTCCTTACTCTGACTACGAGAGAGCCATCGAGAGTAATGATCCGGAAGAAAGAGATCGCTGGTTTGACGCTCATGGAAAGACAGTTCGAAAGACGATGCTCGACCTCGCAAAGAGGGACTATCCCGGTCAGGTAGGAGGACGTGTCGACTTCACCGTGATGTTCATCCCGATTGAAAGCGTCGCTGCCGCCGCATTTGCGGCTCAACCAGATCTCCAAGAGGAAGCGATCAAGAACAAGATTCTGATCACGACACCAGTGACATTGATCGCACTTCTGAAGACGGTCGGCCTCTACTGGCAACAGGAAAAGCTGGCGGAAAATGCCCAAAAAATCTGGGATGAAACGGTGCAACTGCACAAGCGGCTGACGACCTTTCACAATCACCTTTCCGGGGTGGGTAGAGGGCTCAACACGGCAGTAAAGGCATACAACAGTTCCGTGGCATCTTTCGAGGGTCGTGTGTTACCCAAGACCAGGGTGATCGAACAACTCACCGTCAACGACAGTCTGCCAGATCTCAAGAGGGTGGAGACGGAGGTCCGCGAGGCAGTGGTCCCTGACGTCGATTCCGATGAGATACAGGATGCGATCGAGTTTGAAGATGCGGATGCCTTTATCGAGGAGGACTCGGGAGATACTCCCAAGGAGGAGACGCTGTGAAGAGATTCCTGTGGATCGGTTTGATCGTGAGCGGCTGCTTGCCCTTCCATTCGCGAGATGAAGTGGCAGAGGTGGTTCGCCCGGTTCCAGATGGTCTGCGCGCCGAGTTGAACCTGCCCACCTATTACCAGCAGCACGCGGATGCACAGGGGTTTCCGGTGCTTGCCAGTGAAAAGGTGAATCCGGTGTCGCTGGTGGAGGCGAGATACCTGATCCTCAAGATGGTCGGACACCGTCCAGAGATCTTGCAGGCGATGGCGGACAGCAAGACCCGATTCACTGTCATGGCCCATGATGAGTGGACCACCGATGTTCCGGAGCATTCCGATCTGACACCACCGGAGTACTGGGATCGTCGAGCGAGGGGGCTGGGGGCAACCTCCGCTCGCCCATCGGTTTCCTGTGGGGAGGAAAACCTGCTGGCGATGGAGGGGGATCCATACTCTACCGAGAACATCCTCATCCACGAGTTTGCCCATGCCATCCACGAGATGGGACTTCGCTACACAGACCCGACCTTTGACGATCGGCTGAAGACCAGTTATCAATCCGCCATCGACAAGGGGTTGTGGAAGGATGCTTACGCTTCCACCAATCGGATGGAGTACTGGGCAGAAGCGGTGCAGTGCTGGTTCGATACCAACCGGGAAAATGATAATCAGCACAATCATGTCGACACCCGTGCCGAACTACTGGAATACGATGCGCCGGTGGCAGCACTGTGCCAGGAGGTGTTCGGAGATGGAGACTGGAAGTACATCCATCCGACGCTGAGAAGCGGTGAGCCGCACCTGAAGCGGCTGGATCGCACGACATTGCCGGTGTTTCGGTGGGCGGATGGAATGGAAGAGGCCTACAAGGCCAATCCTCGTCCCCGATGATTCCGAGATGATCAGCTCGAGATCAGGGGCACGCCGCAGGTAGCAAACAATCGAGGGAATCATCGGTCGGATCGAGTCCACATTCGATGATTCCTGGCGGTGCAGGCGGCGCCCCTCCATTGAAGAGGTAACTGAGGAAGTAGACGGCATCCGCGATATTCAGCGAGTTGTCGTCATTACAGTCACACCCATCCACGCAGTCACTGTCTGGGCCTCCAGAGAAGAGATTTGCCAGCAAGAAGATCGCATCTGCAAGGTTCGCATTGCTGTCGGTGTTGCAATCGCCTCGCAGGAACAGAGGTAGGGCACTCGCCGTATCGCAGGGACCAACCGATGTGGGGATGCCATTGGCATTCACATCCGCAAAGACCGGGCCTTCGATGCAGATCTCGGGAGCGGTTCCAGAGCAGGAAGAGCAGGCAAAGGTGACGGTGAGCAGTTGTGCAGGAACCAGGGTGGCCGGGATCTCTACCAGTGTCAGGGAGTATCCAAGAACGGTCCCGGTGGTGGGGCCCCAGCCGACGGTGTATCCGTAGGTATCTGCAAGTCCACCGACAGCGTTGGTCAGCTGTACCGAGGTAGGGTCAAAGGTCAGATCAAACTGGAATCCGGCGATGGGAACGGTGCTCGTCATCATCATCTCTACCGAACCTTCACCGGTGACCTCATCGAACTCGATCGTTCCCAGCTCCAGGAAGATTGGATCCTGTGCTGAACCGGGGAGTGAGGTGGCGAAGATGGCGATCAGGATCAACCATGATTTCATGATCAGTCTCTTCTCAGGCCTCGAATCTTGGCTTCACACATCGAGGCAATTACACTCCATCATAGGGGTCGGGGTGTCGATTCCAAGGAGCGATTCCGCTCGGCAGGATCGGCTGATTAGTCGCGATTCCCGCTGGATTTCAGGGCTTTTCCATTCATCAGCAGGAACTGTCGTTGCGGTGTGACGATCATCGTCGCGATGATGCATCCGATCCTGTGAACTCCCAGGTAGGAATCTCCACCGTTGTTCTTCTTGCCACCGATGTAGCGGATCGACCCATCGTGCTGCTGGGTGAGGGCCAGGTACCAGCGCCATTCATCGAGAAATGTCTGATAACCTTCTCGATCGAGTCGCCACAATGCAGAAGGTGTCAGGATCATCCCCATCGATCCTACAGCGTGAGCTTCCCTGGTCCGTTGCGGGTGAGTGGCGAGGTACTTTGCGAGTGTTTTGGCGAGCTCCTGCTCCCTGCTCGCGATGGAGAGGGCGAGTGCCATGGAGGATGTTCGCAGTGATGCATCCTGGGTTCCGGTTCCCTTCATCGTCCAGTAACGGATGCCGCCATTGCTGTCGAGGGAGTTGCGAATCTGTTCGAGACTGCTGTTCCAGGACTTCTCATCGAGTGTGATGCCCACCTGTGAAGCGGCTGCCCAGGCCATATGAGACAGGGTGTTGATGACATTGAATCCCTTCCGGCTGTAGCCGGGCACAACATCGTGGCCGAACAAACCGTCGTCGGTGATGCGCGCACTCAACGCCTTGCAGCACCTCTCGATAACGCTCAGGTCGAGAGAATCCCCGCTGAGGAGATGGTGTTCGGTGAGGGCCATCACTGAGGCAGTGATCGCCCAGTTTCCCAGGTTGTCCGGTCCCTTGGCCAGCGGGTCGTCGAGGATCCAGCAATTCCCCTCGGGTCCACGGAGCCACTCGACCCCACGATCGATGGCCTCTCGGTACTCCTCGTTCCCGGTGGACATCAGTGCGACCAATGCCCAGGCGGTCAGTACGCGATCACCGGTCAAGCCTACGGGAGCATTCCAAAGTCCTCCCTTGGTCTGGGTGGAGAGTAGTTGCTGTGCGCAATTCTTGACGAGGAGAGCCCGCCCCTCCGCAGACAGGACGGTGGGCCTGTGAGGAAGAGAGACGTCGATCGTCCTCGTTTCCTCTCCTCTGAGCAGGGTGAGGGTGATCTTTCTGTGCTCTTCATCGGTGCGAGCAGCGATCTGGTCGAGAGCTTCTCCCAGTGACCGCTGCGGCCCCGTGCCTCCCAAATCGACCTTCCCGGAGTGCTTGCTGAAGGTGGCGGAGCCGATCCCCTGGAGCTGATCTCCTGCCAGCAATCCACCAGATTGTGCCGGGGAACCCTGATGAACTTTGACGATGGTCAACAGGTTGCTTCCTGCCTCCACCTTCCCTTGCCCACCGAGAATTCCGAGGGGAAACTGTTCCGAAGCGGTGGCTCCACAGGAAACTAACAGTAGCCACGGGAGAATTAGCAGTAAGATCCTGGTTGCCGCAGGATGTTGCATGATATGCCTCCGCTTCGTCCTGGATGATGAACTCTTGAACACTCTAAAAGAAGACCGGGTGCATTGCGATGATGGATCTCTACAAGACTGGCCGAGGAATCTTGATGATGACATTAACTCTGGCGACCCTTGTGGGTTGGTCTGTGGTTGGATCGGCTACAACCGGCGAAACGGGGACTCCAAGAATCGTCCTGGTCGAGACGGAAACCGATTACGGAACGCTACTGCAGGGTGAGGTGATCGAGAGAGACATCTTGATCAGAAATGATGGTGATGCACCTCTCAACCTGTGGAGGGCAATTCCATCGTGTGGTTGCACCAAGGTGATCTCAAAACCTTCCGCGATCGCTGCCGGCGAAACGGCGGCTGTCCGGGTGAGTGTGGATTCAAAGAAGATCAAGCCAGGAGACACCCGCAAGGGAGTGTCCTTCGAGACCGATGATCCGGAGCAACCAAGACTACGATTCATCTTCACCGTTGATGTGATCGCTCTTTTCAGAACATCCCCTGATCCGATCAAGGTGTCAGGTCTGATGGGAAGATCGAAATCGACCACAATCCAGCTTCTGGCCACAACCGACCTCGGCTTCGAGGTGGCGGGTGCCAGATCGCGAAATGGTGAGTTCGAGATCACCGATTTCAACGAGATCGAGAAGGATAGGTTGTACGAGATCGAGGTCACCGTGGCATCGTCCCCTGCGCCGCGCAATGTCAAGGATCCACTCGATCTCTTGATCAGGGTCAAGGACGGGCGAGAGGTCGTGGTCGGTCGATACGTCGAGATCGAACACCTCGATCCGATTCAGATCAATCCATCGAGAGTGTTTCAGTTCGGGAACAGGGATACCGATCGGCTTCTGGGCGATGGAGACCCGGTCGTGACCAAGTACATCCAGGTTCAGAATCTCGATGATGAGAAGCCACTCAGCATCGAGGAGGTTCGCCTCGAGGGATTCCCTGAAGAACTGTTCGAGGTGGAGGTCGAGCACCTCGTGGCAGGAAGACAGTTCAGGATCGGTGTGACATTACTGGAGTACCGGAAGGAAGCTCTTCTTCGCGGTCAGTTGATCATCAAGACCAACGATGCACGACTTCCGCAGCGGACGCTGCAGATGGCTGCCAAGTTTGGCAGGCTCTAGCCTCCGGATGGTGCTGGAGATGCTCCACCGGAATCGCCGCCTCCGCCCGGTTTTCTCCTGCGGCGCCTTCTCCTTCGTTTCTTTCGCTGGGTGCCATCCCCCTGTCCCGCCCCCTGTCCCGAGGTGGCCTCACCCTGGGTGGAACGATTCTTGTCGGTAGGAGCCTGCCCCGCAGCACCGGCACCACTGCCCGCCTTCTTGCGGCGACGACGTCGACGCTTCTTCGGCTGTCCCGTTTCTCCCGCAGCTGCTTCCGCGGTCCCCTCTGTTCGTCTCTTGCCTCGTCGCGATCGCTTCTTGCGGGTGGATGAACCCTCGGTACGTGATGTGGAGGAACTGGAACGACCTCCCGGCTTCCGCACTCGCTTTCGACGTTTAGATCTTCCAGAGGAACTTTTCTCTTCCTCTGCAAAGGGGTCAGGACGATCGGTGCGCTCGACAGTTCGGGTTCGAAATTGCGTGAACAACGCCTCGGGGGGCTGCTCCTCTGCAAACTCTTTTCCACCGATCAAGATTTGCACGGCAGCGATGAATTGATCAAAGGTGTCTGAAGGGATCCCCAGATTGTCTCCCTCTTCCTGGACCTGTGTGGAGACCTCTTCCGCGTCTGCGGGGGGAGCCTGCGGTTGTTCCTGCGGCTTTCGATTGCTCTGGGGGCCCTGGTTTCGGCCACCTCTGCGGCGACCTCGCCCTCTTCTGGCGCGACGGGTTTCACCCGGGACTGCATTGGATCCGCTGGAGTCGATGAGGCGGCCATCCTTGAGGAGGATTTCCACCGCCCAGGAAGTCACCTCATCGGTCTCTTCCGGAGATTCCAGTTTGTGCGAATCATCAGGAACCTGGATCCTCTGTGCTGAACGGTAGTAGACCTCGTTCCAGTCCCAGATACGGCTGGTGTCGAGGGCTTTCCAGAAGTCGATCCACTGCTGTGGCTCCGGCTGGATCTCGGCGCTGGCGACCTCGGTCCACTCGGGATCGAAGCGACGCCAGACCAGCTGGCCACCCTCCCAGCGAACCTGCCAGGAGACGCGTCCGAATCCACCGTACTTCACGTTGAAGTTGTCTGGTTCGACCTTTTCCAAGGTGATTCACTGTCCTTTCGCACAGGAGGGCAGATTACCACGAGGAGCGAAAAAAGGTCATCATTCCTCACCGTCGAGAATTGATCTGAGCCGTCGAATGATGGAGGGATCGGTGCTGAATCTCGCTGTAGAGCCCCCTGAATCGAGGCGGCCCAGAGGGATCTTACCCCCCTTCGGGGAGGTGGCTGTGGAGTCTTCCCCGCAACTGGTGCTGCTTCGCCCGCTCAGATGAATCCAGTTGATCCCACTGCGGGATACCAGATTTCTCACCTGATCCACTTTCACGCCTCCCCCTGCGATGATCTCGATTCGATCTCCCGCAGCCTCGTTGAGGCGAACCAGTTCCTCGATGCCATCGTGGACGGTGGGGGCACCCCCGGAGGTGAGCAATCGCTGGCAGCCGCTATCGATGATCTGCTCCAGTCCCCGCTGCAGATCATTGCAGTGATCGAAAGCGCGATGGAAGGTCACGGGGAGTCCATTGCAGCCATCCATCAGCCAGCGTAGTGCGCCGGTATCGATCTCTCCCTCTGCAGTCAGCGCGCCGACAACGATCCCCTGCGCACCCGCTTCGACATGGGAGGCGATTTCATCGCGCATCCAGGCGATATCGTTTTCGTCGAGGATGAAATCACCAGGCCGGATCCGTGTCATGGCAGTGACGGGAATCCCGGAGCGTTGGCATCGTTGGAGGGCCGATCGTGTCGGGGTCAGTCCGCCGACATCGAGTGCACTACACATCTCGATGCGTTGCGCCCCTGCTTCCGCAATCTCGACGGCGAAGTCTGGATCGTCGATGCAGACTTCGATGGAGATCTCACTGGCCATGCTGTCTCGACTTTCTGGTCGTTGTCCCCGACATCGGGTCTCCAAAATCGAATGATGGAGCCAACTTCACTGGTTTGCAATCACAGGCGCATTGAGATCTGTCATGTGGGTGCCGGGAGATCGATGGGATTTGTCTATCGGACAGCCTACAATCCAGACCCGCAAATTGAGTTCCCGGAAGGAGCGGAACACTTGTTACACACCAAACTCGAGGCTCGGCTGCTACTCTTGCTCGTCGTCATCTTCATCGGCGGCTGTGGAGGAATGGAGAAGCGTTCCCCGCTTCTCAGCCAGGATCAGATGGATCTGTACCTCCAGTCCTTCGACCAGGTCTGTGAGAAAATTGACAGCACCTACTGGGAGCCAGAGGAACTCGGGGAAGAGTGGGAAGAAGCGAAAATCCACTGGAGACAGACACTGGAGGCGGCCTCTACGGTGCGAGATGCGCGCAAGGCGATGCGTGGCCTCTTGAAAGGTCTGGAACTCTCTCACTTCGGGATCTTCCCGCGCAATGCAGCGGCTGGTGTCGGTGATGGGGGAGATGCGGAGACCGGTGCAATCCTGCGAGTCGGTGACGGCCGTGCCGTGGTGGTCAAGGTGAAGGAAGGTAGCCCCGCACAGGAGGCGGGATTACTTCCGGGAGAAATCGTTCATTCGGTGGGAGAAAGGCAACTGGGTTCTCTCATCGAGACATGGTTAGAAGTGGGAAACCGTTACCTTCCTGTACAAGGTCTTGCCTCGGCGATGCTGGGAAGTGCCGGCGAGACTCGAACCTACTCGGTGGAAGATGAGCATGGAGAAGTTCGCCAGCTAGAGATCCCCCTGGTGGTACCCGTAGGAAAAGGGCAGCCAGTCAAGCTTGGCCATCTCGGGCCAGTTCCCCTGGTACTGGAGGATCGATTGATCGATGACGAGGTGCTGTACATGCACTTCAATATCTTTCTCGGTCCTCAATACCTGATGCCCTGGTTTCAGAAAGCCATCCAGAAGAACCGAGATGCCCGCGGTTTGATCATCGACCTCCGGGGCAACCCAGGTGGCCTGGGACTGATGGCTTGCGGGATCGCCGGTTGGCTCCTGGAAACAGAAAATCTGGAACTTGGTGTGATGAAGATGCGTGATCATGACATGCACTTCGTGGTGAATCCGCGACTCGACCCGTGGAAGAAGCCTGTTGCGGTACTGATCGACGAAGGTAGCGCATCGACGGCGGAGATCTTCGCCCAGGGGCTCCAGGACCTGCAGAGGGCACGATTATTCGGAAGAACAACCGCCGGAGCAGCATTGCCATCGATGATAGAGAGCCTACCCTGTGGGGATCTGCTGCAGTATGCCATCGCTGGATACCGTTCGATGTCAGGGAGGGTACTCGAGGGCGATGGTGTGGTGCCTGACGAGATCATCCTGGTCGATCCGGATCGAATTCGCGAGGAGGGCGACCCAGCCCTGCAAGCAGCACTTCGCTGGATACGAACTGCTGCGAGTGACGAGCTAGGTGTGGAACAGTGATGACATGGGTAATGATCGGGTGCCATCGCAGTTCGATGAAATGAACAGATGTGAGTCCATTGGAGAGGACAATTGACATGGAGTATCAAATGAAACGAATCACCAGCTGGTTGGCCATCGTTCTGATTGCTGTTCTGGGTGCCGGAGTACTGGAGGCCCAGGAGGCATCGGAGAAGACCGATGTCGAGACCAGTGAGAATTTGCTCCGTGAGATTCAGACGAAGATGATCGAAGGACGTGGTGACAAGGCTGTCCTCGAAAAGATCAAGAATCGTCGAATCATCTCCACCGTCAAGATTCCCGATGCAGGTATCGAGGCAAGCAACCAGGGATACATCTCTCAGAAGAGAGTCATGTTCGAATCGTTATCGATCGATGATTATGGAGATTTTGTCCAGGGCTTTCACGACGACATCGCCTGGTCCAATGATCCCATCAATGGTCCGTCTCTCCTCACGGGACCGATGGCGGATCAGATTCGACGAAGTTCTCGAGTCTTTCCTGAACTGTTCTTCGAGACCGATTACAAATCTGCAACCCTCGTTTCTGAAGAGAAAATTGATGATG
Organism: uncultured Planctomycetia bacterium; assembly: GCA_964412635.1. Lineage (GTDB taxonomy): Bacteria > Planctomycetota > UBA8108 > UBA1146 > UBA1146 > QNYK01. Next base: position 30,010 of record CAYPPQ010000026.1, read on the forward strand.
AAGAGTGCACCCTTTATCTCTTCACCACGCAGACCGATACCGAGGAAAAGTGGTGGATCTCCAGCGAGAGTCATCGCTTGATCCAGATCAGCCTGGTGGTGGATTCACCGATGGGAAAGATTCCCATGAACCTGAAGATGAGTGACTTCAAGCAGGTCGATGGAGTCTGGTACCCGTATCAGATGAACATCAAACAGGGTATCCAGAAGATGGAAATGACTGTCGAGAAGATCGAGCATGACGTCGAACCACAGGAGATCGAGACCACCATTCCGGATCCAGTCCAGAAGTTGATCGATCGCAAGAAAGCCAAGGAGAAGGAAGCGAGCGACGAGAAGGAAGCCAAAGAAGTTTCCGAGCCCGAAAAGGGATAGGGCCACGTTACTTCGTTATTGCTCGAGCTTTTTCGGTAACTGAACACCAGGGATGAAGACCTCGATGGTCGCTTCCTCCCACAGTTCCCTCTCGAAGGCGACTTTCCGCTTCGACTCGAGTTTCCCGATAAGGATCATGCGGATCTGACCCTGAGCCTTGGAAAACTCGAGGGGGATCCCCGGCTTCTTTTCGATCAGCATGATCTTGTGGTTATAGCCGCGGCACATGAACCAATCGGAGATCTCGTTTGGTTTCAGTTCTCTGACAACTTCGGGGACCGGTGGAAATCTCTGATCGAGTTCCTCCTCGGTTACCGAATAGAGTCCACCGATATCCTTGCGAGGCCCCATCGACCATTCCTTGACGAGTTCCTCGAAGGAAGCATCTGTTTCTATCGAGCGATTGATCTCCTTCATCAACTTGTTCGAGTCAGGATCATCCGAGGCGATCAGTATCTGCCGGAACGACAGGTGGCTTTCGCCGGTGAATTGTTCCTGGTTGGAAAGATAGTACTCCCGGAGTGCTTTCGGGGAGATGGTCCTGGTGACGCGAATGTTGGCATGGCGTAGGGCATCGATCCTGAGTTCTTCCGACAGGCGCTTGCGAAGATCGGCTTCCCCCTCGCCAAATTGTCTCTCCCAGATGGCAAGATAATCATCTACGGAGTAGCGAGTTCCCTCGACCCTGCTCAGATTGTCGACGGTTTTTTCAAGGTACTGATCGACAGCTCCTGGCGGCAACTGGATTTCATCCTGGAGAGCGCGGCCAAGGAGTAGTTCTCGTTCGATCAGACTCTTCAGCATCAGTGGGCGAAGTTGATTCTTGGCCGCCTGCATATCCTCTGGCGGAATCTGATCCCTTCTTGCGGATAGCTGTCGATTCACTGCCAGGTCAAGTTCGGCGAGAGTGATCACCTTGCCGTTGATGCGAGCAGCAAATCCATTCACCAGGGGTAGTTCCTGAGCAGTCGCCAGCGAGCAGGTCAACCACAGAGAGGTGAGCCAGAGGAGGCCGAGAAGAGCCGGTGATTTCATCGACAAATTACGGGAAGGTTGCTCATCGACCCCGATAACAGGTGGCTTCATCGCCAGAAACATCAGTCTGTTTCCTTTCCTCGAAAATGCCGTCAGGGACGTACAGGGTCGCTCCAGAGCAGGATATCCGTTCTGGTCGTGGGGTCCAGTCAGTTAGCAATGGTGGCGAATAATTGCGACAGGACTATCATCTAGCAGGAGTGGCCCGTGGCGAACACAGTCGACCTCGAATTGACAAGTACAACGGCCAGGAGAAGTAATGCGTATCGTTATCGTGGGTGCAGGTGTAGTCGGGTTTCACCTGGCTGAGCGGCTTTCTGCCGAAGGACATCAGATCACCATCATCGATTCGAACTCCGATCTGGTTCATCGAATCGATGAGCGTCTCAACGTACAGGCCATCCAGGGGAATGCGGCCAGTCCTAGAATTCTGAGAAAAGCAAAAGCGGATAGCGCAAATCTCGTCATCGCGGTGACCGATCGTGATGAAACCAACATCGTGGTCAGCCATCTCGCCAAGAGTCTCGGTGCCAAGAAGATCGTCGTGAGACTTCGTAATGCCGAACTCTCCTCCGATGCTTCTCCCCTGCAGAAGGAAGATTACGGAGCAGATCTCACCGTGAATCCGGTTCTTGCTGCGTCGGAGAAACTAGTCCGGCTCGTCAAGAACCCTGGATCGTTTGATGTATTCGAGTTTGCTCACGGAGAAATCGAACTGTGGGGATACGGAGTTTCGAAGGGATCGACTCTTGACGGTCTGGTGCTGAAAGATCTACAGCAGAAGTACGAAAGAATCCCGGGATTGATCGTGGCGATCTCTCGCGAAGAGGGTCTGGTCATCCCGAGGGGAGACGATCAACTTCGAGCGGGAGATCAGATCTATGTTCTCCTCCAGAAGGCGTTGATGGACGACTTCAGGAAACTGGTTCATCCAGAACTGGAACTGGTCGATCAGGTGATCATCGCTGGAGCAACTCCCCTTGGTATCGAGACTGCCAGTCGGTTGGAGGGGATGGTCCGTTCGATCGTGATGGTGGAAAAAGATAGAAATGCAGCAGAAGTCGCTTCCGAAAAACTTGGAAAAACCCTGGTTCTGCACGGCAACATCACCGATCCAGCTTTTGCAGAGGAAAATCGAATCGGAGAAGCCGCCTTCTTCCTCTCGCTGGAAAAAGAAGATGCAGAAAACCTGACCAACGCATTGCTGGTCAACAAGCTTGGCGTCAAACGGGTCATGATCCGAACCGAGCAGAGTCAGTTCTTGCCGATTCTCAAGCAGGCAGCAGTGGGAGAGGCGATCAATCCGCGCAGGATCACCGTCAGCGTCATCTTGCGGGCCTTGCGCCGGGGAAGAGTGGTCAATGTTTCCCAGGTGGGAGATTCCGGTGCCGAAGCCAGGGAGTACGAAATCGATGAAGCGATGTGGGTCTGCGGGAAGCAGGTCAAGGATCTGAAGGTGCCAAGTGGCAGCATCATCGGAGCGATCCAGCGGGGCGACGATGTCTCCATCGCTACCGGAGTGTCAATGATTCAGGCGGGGGATCACATCATCGTCTTCGCCTTGCCCGAAGCTGTTGCAAAGATGGAAAACCTGTTCACTCGCAAGAAGGGTCTTCTGAAGTGAGATACCGTCCGTTACTGGCGGTACTCGGCCTCCTGATCTTGACGCTGGCAGCGATCCTGCTGATTCCGACTCTGGTTGCGCTCGGATGTGATTCCAACCTCGAGGTTCCAGCGTTTTTCAAAACGATAGGAATTTGCGTCGCCTGCGGAGTGTTCCTGTGGGGATTCAATCGGGGCCATCAGAAGGAACTTCGTTCACGCGAAGCATTTGCAGTGGTCGCTCTCGGCTGGGGAGTTCTCAGCTTCTTTGGATCGTTACCCTTCTGGTTGGCGCCGGGAGGAATCCCCAGTCTTCTCGATGCGTACTTCGAGACGATGAGTGGATTCACCACAACCGGAGCAACCATCCTGGGAGATATTGAGGCGCTACCGGCGGGCCTGCTCTTCTGGAGATCACTGACACAGTGGCTCGGTGGCATGGGAATCGTCGTGTTGACGGTGGCTGTATTGCCGCTGCTCGGTTCCGGCAGCATCCAGATGATGCGAGCAGAACTTCCCGGTCCAACGACCGAGAAACTCGCCCCGAGGATGGCGCAAACAGCCCTGATGCTGTGGGGATTGTACACGCTCCTCACCCTTCTCGAGTTCCTGCTGCTACTCCCTGTGATGGGTTGGTTCGATGCAGTGAACCATGCCTTCTGCACCATGGCGACAGCAGGATTCTCCACCCGCAATGAAAGTATCGCTTCTTTTGACAGCTGGTATGTCGACTCGGTGATCACCGTCTTCATGCTCCTGGCAGGAATCAACTTCGTGTTGCACTACCGGGCGTTGTTTCAGGGAAGAAATCTGTACTTCAAGGACAGCGAGTTCAAGTTCTTTGCGGTCATGATGATCAGCGTGATCCTCTTCATGACCTTCATGCTGCACCTCGGTTCCTATCCCGATCGAGTGATCCATCCCGAGAAGTACGACACACTCGGAGAGTGCTTTCGATACGCCAGTTTTCAGGTGGCATCGATCGGAACCACTTCAGGGTTCGTGACAGCAGATTACGATCACTGGCCCAATGCCTGTAGAGTTGTGATGATGGTATTGATGGTGGTTGGAGGCTGTGCTGGAAGCACCGTCGGAGGAGTGAAGATCTTCCGGGTGCTCACGTTGATCAAGTTTGGAATGCGGGAAATTGCACTTCTGATCCATCCTAACGCAGTACTGCCCATCAAGATCGGTGGAGAATCGGTCGAGCGGGAAGTGATATCGAGGGTCGTGGGGATCCTGGCGCTGTGGTTCCTGCTGTTCTTCATCTCGATTCTGTCCTTCTCCTTCATCCTTGATCCGGGTTGGTCACATGGAGCGGGAAGCCTCGAGGTGGTGGAATCGTCGCAGGTTCCAGGTTCGCTGGAAGATGATCATCTTTTGACAGCGGTGGGCGCATCTCTCGCAGCTCTGGGAAACATCGGTCCCGGTATCGCCGGAGTTGGCCCCCTGGAGAACTATGCGGATATTCCCACGGCGGGGAAGGTGCTGATGATCTTGCTGATGCTGATCGGCAGGCTGGAAATCTATGCCGTTCTGCTGATCTTCCTGCCGATGACCTGGCGCCGCTGATTCAGCCAAGTTCGAACAGCAGCAGATCCGCTTCGTCGATCACATCCAGCTGGGATCCAGAAACGGAATCGATTCCGAGACCATCTCCAGCGGCCATCGTCGTGCCTTCCAGTTGTACCGACCCGGAGATCACCTGGATCCAGTGGCCCTCCGTCTCACCGATGGAGTTCTCGATGGTGGATCCTCCCCGTTGCAGTCGGCGAGACAACCTGGCGTTCTGGCAGATGGTCAGGGAATCGTCTTCCCCATCGGAAGAGACGAGTAGTTGCCAGCGATCGCGTCGTTGTTGCGCATCGAAGGGCTTCTGGTCG
>CAYPPQ010000027.1:0-23592 GCA_964412635.1 uncultured Planctomycetia bacterium
CTCGTTTACACCGAGGGGGTCGGGGGTTCGAGTCCCTCATCGCCCACCATTTTTTTCTACTGCCACCGCGGTCGACTGTGCTTCTGCAAGATGCACTTCGGCAAGATGGGCTTCGGCAAGATGCGCTGCTTACCTGCGCTTCGCCGATACCGGGGCCGGTTTGGGGCGGGTGAAGACGAGGGTCGAGTCGCTGCTCTCGCTACTGTGGAAGCGATAGCCCTCGCTGTCGAAATCGGTCAGGTCGGCGACGCTCTTCGGTCGGTGGTCTGCCATCCAGCGCGCCATCAATCCTCGTGCCCGCTTGCCGTAGAAGGTGATGAACTTCGCCTTCCCTCCACTGACCTGCAGGAACTTGACGCCGATCACCGGCACCTCGAGGCGTTTCAGTTGCGCCGCCTTCGAGTATTCATCACTGGCCAGGTTGACCAGAGCGGTTGCCTTGCACTCGGCGAGGTCCGCCTGCAACAACTTGTGGATGCGGTCGCCCCAGAAACTGTAGAGATCCTGCCCCTGCTCGGTTTTCAATCGGGTTCCCATCTCCAGGCGATACGGCTGGATGGTGTCAAGGGGACGCAGCATTCCATACAGACCACTGAGGATGCGAATCCGCTGCTGTGCCCACTTGAGGGAAGCCGCCTTCATCGTCCACGCTTCCAGTCCCTGGTACACATCGCCACGGAAACAGAGTGCTGCAGATCCCCGCGGGTTTCCCCGTCGCCCGAACTCGTGCCAGCGACCTGCATTTTCCTCGGCGAGGGTCGCTGAGATCTTCATCAGCGTCGTCAGTCGCGCCGGAGAGTAGGTCTGCAACTCCCCTGCGAGTTGCCTCGTTTGCGCCGACAGACGTGGCCGACTCGTCTCGGTGGAACGAGAGCGATGGGCCCCCTCCATGTCGAGGGTCTTGGCGGGAGAGAGGATCGTCATCAGTCCAGGCATGGCCACAAGGTACTGGATTCCCTCGCCATCTCCAGACCCTGTCAGGGCGAATTGGCCCGGGTAGAATCTCGCCTCTCCTCGTCCCCTCTTGCTACAATGTCGCCATGGCATCCTGCTCCCGAACCCACCGCCGCAGATCGCTGCTCCTGATGTGCGCACTGTGCTTGTGGTGCGCCGTGCCCACCAGCGCCTTCGTCCAGCAGCAACCGGCGGACCCGTTGCCGCGCCAGCGAAGCGCCATCCGTGATCTGATCCTCGACGGCCGGGCAAAATCTGCACTGGAACGGATCGTTGCGCTGCGCCAGCAGCACCAAACCGATGCGGGACTCGCCCTGCTCGAGGGAGAAGCCCTCTATGCACTGGGACTCCTCGACCAGGCGGTTGCCACCTTTCGCCGTGGTCTTCAACTGGATCCAACGATGCAGGGCAAGCTGTTCAATCTGGGCAGAGCACTGCAGGAACTGGGAGATGACCGGGAGGCATTGCAGGTGTTCCAGCGGATGCAATCACGCCCAGAACCCTCGCACCGAACCCGGGGATTGTTCGGAGCAGGACTCTCGTGGCAACACCTCGGGGATGACTCGAAGGCTCGACTTCTATACCAGCAAGCGCTGCAACTGGAACCGACCTTCGATCGTGCCCGCTACAGGCTCGCCCTGCTCGATCTGGAAGCCAGTCCCGAGCAAGCTCTCGCCATGCTCGATGAACTGCTACTACGCGATCCTCTCCACCACGGTGCCTCCTACAACCGAGCGCTGGCCCTGCGCAATCTCGGTCGTGGCGATGACGCCCGGGAAGCGATGAAACGATATCGAACCGTTCTCGATGGCCGCAGTCGCATCGCCCTTGTCAAGGAGAGATGGGCCTCGAAGCCCACCGACCTCGAACTGGTTCTGGAACTGGCTCGACTGTACCGACAGTTCGGGGTCACCGACGAGGCGTTGATGTGGTGCTCGCGAGGAGGACGTCTCGCCCCCGACGATCCCCGTCCCGCCCTGGAAGCGGTGGAAACGATGCTGGCGGCAGGGCTTCGTGAGGAGGCGGGAAAACTCGCCGAGCAGCTGCGAGGGAGCGGTGCCGGTGAAAAGGCACTGGAGGCTCTACGACGATTCGATGCCAGCGAGAAATCTGAACCGTAATTTCTGAACCGTAATTTCTGAACCGTATTTTTCTGCTCATGATTTCTAAAGCGTGAATACGACCTAGATGGGCCAGTTCTTACGGGAAGGTTCCTTGCGTCGGATCTCGGTGTTTCGTGACGGTCCGCTCAGCAGCATGATCGAGAAGAGGTACAGGTAGAAGAGCGACGTCGCCCCCAGCACCACCCCCGGCGGAACTCCGCCTGAATCACACGCGACGTACAGTACATCGCTGAACGATGCCCCGTCCGGGGCCCTCTCCCACGCCAGCATCCCCCAGGTACCGAGGACGATGAGGAAGAGCCAGATGTAGGTGCGTTGCAAGCGCCGTCCCAGAGCCTCGACCCGGGACATCTTGTAAGTGGGAGCGAGCAGGTCGTTGCAGATGATCTCTCGCCAGTCCCCCTCCGCCAGATCCTGCCCCTGTAACAGCGCCGGAACCATCAGGTGGACCTCGAGCATCCGAACCCTCATACGCCACACATCGAAGTAGCGATAGCGACGCGCTTCGATGTGCAGGAGCAGGTAGAGCAGAACCAGGCAGAACGGCATCAGCAGGATGGAAGAGTCCTTGGTGGAGTACGCCAGCGAGACCACTGCCATCGTCGAGACCACCGCCCAGTGGGAGGTGGCGTCCATCCGCTGGCGCCAGACATTGGCTCGCGACAACTCACCACGGTAGAAGTGGGCGAGAACCTGCAGGTTGCCGGCAGGAAATCTCTTGAGGAGGGTGCTGTCCTGCGACAGATCATCCGCATCGAGGTCGTCATCCGCTGGGTTCATCGCCGATTCCCCTCACTTCCTGCCGCCGAGATTGCCCTGCCTCCGCTTCCACATCAAGGTCGGGGTTGCTCCGATGCCACCGGGACCGCAAACTTCTTCCACACAAACTGCATAAGGGGCACGACGATGAAGACTCTCCGGCGATCCGCAATCCTCATACTGCTACTCCTGCCCGCGCTCTCGATCACACTCCCCGTTGCCGGTGAGGCAGCGGAACCGATCGTGTGGCCCTTTCGCCCCGAGATTTCTCCCGACGGCGAGACCATCGCCTTCACCTGGGAAGGTGCGATCTGGACCGCTTCCAGCGACGGGGGCTCTGCCCGCCGTCTCACCGACCACCCGTCATGGGAGTCGAGACCACGCTGGCACCCCGACGGTCAATCGATCCTCTTCGCCTCGTCGAGAGAGGGCAGTTCTGACCTGTGGCTGATCGCGGCTGCAGGAGGAACCCCACGTCGATTGACGTGGTGGAGCGGTACAGATCTCCCCTGCGCCTGGTATCCCGACGGCAAGCAGATCCTGTTCAGCAGTGACCGTCTCGACGGCTGGAAGCGCGGGGACAGGCTCTATCGCCTCGACCTGTCGGACGGCAAGACGATTCCGGATGAACCGGTTCGAGTCACCCTTGCCGCCGCATCGGCGGGCAGGATCTCCCCCGATGGAACTCGCATGCTCGTGATGCGTGAGGGAGTTTCGTGGACTCGCCAGGGGTACACCGGCTCCCAGGCGGGGCAGATCTGGCTCCACCACCTCGTCGACCACAGCTGGAAACGCCTCACCCCCGAAGGAATCTCCCACACCTCCCCGGTATGGATCGACGACGAGCGTTTCCTCATGGTCGAGAATATCGACGGTCGTGGTCAACTGGTGGAACGAGATCTCGAGAATCGCCACCGCAGGGTATGGACCGACTTCAAGGAGGACTCGGTGCGCTTCCCCAGCGTCAGCGCCGATGGCGACATCGTCATCTTCGAAGAGGGCTTCTCCTTCTGGATACTTCGACGCTGCAGTGGCCAGGTGATTGCCTTCGAACTGACCGCAGCGGAAGTCCTTCCCACCCTCGGCATCGAACCACTCAAGTACTCCAGCGCCACCTCCGCGTCACTCTCCCCAGACGGCAAGCAGGTCGCCTTCGGATGCCAGGGAGATGTGCTGGTGCGGCGCACCGAAAAGGGATTGCCCGCCAATCGCATCGTCGACCATCCGGCTCGAGATGACGACCCGGTGTGGCTTCCCGGGGGCGAGGATCTACTCTTCGTCAGCCGCAGGAGTGGAATCGATGACTTCTATCGAGTCACCAGTAGCGAACCGGGGGAGCCACGCCTCGACCGCTGCCTCACCACCGAGGTCACCCGTTTCCCGGGACCGCAGACGCGGCGTCGTTCGCCGCAACTCTCCCCCGATGGCAAGTGGCTCGCCTTCCTTCACGGAGATGGTGACCTGGCGGTACAGGACCTCGACGGGGAGAACTTTCGAATCCTCCACACCGGCTGGTCTCCGGTGGAGTTCAGCTGGTCCCCCGATGGTCAGTGGCTGGCATTTTCGTCGCTCGATAACGATTTCAACAGGGATGTGTTCCTGGTTCGCCGCGACGGATCGATGTTCCCCTTCAATCTCAGTGCAAATCCTCGTCCCGACCTCTCCCCCGCCTGGAGCCCCGACGGCCGCAAGTTGTGTTTCGTTTCCCAGCGCGATGAGGAGGGAGGAGATCTGTGGTGGGTGTGGCTTCGTGCCGAGGACGCAGACCAAACCGCGGAGGATCGGATTCTCCGGGATGACCCTCCCCCTCCGCTGAAGGAAGAGAAACAGGAGGAGAAAGAAGAGAAAGACGAAGAGGAGCAGAAGAAGGATCAAAAGAAGAAAAAGGAAAAGGTCGAGGTCGAGATCGATCTGGTGGGGATTCGAGACCGTTTCCACAGGGCCTACGCCTCGCAGAAGTCGGTTCGATCTCCCATCTGGAGCCTCGACTCGAAGCAGGTCTATTTCAACTCTTCCCACGAAGGATCTGCAGCGCTCTATTCCATCGGCATCCCCGATGGAGGATCGGTCAAGAAGATCGCTTCCGGTTCCTCCGCCGTGCTGGAGTGGAATCGAAAGAGCAAGAAGATGCTTCGCGTCGTCTCGGGGGTTCCTGCCACGCTGACCTCCAGCGGTACGAGCACTTCCCTGACCTTCGCCACCGAGTTCCCGGTGGATCTGAAGCAGAGACGCCTCGAGGTATTCAACGAGGCGTGGGCGACGATGCGAGATCGCTTCTACGACCCCAACCTCAAGGGACTCGACTGGGATGCCCAGGGAGATCGATATCGGCAGGTAGCGGTGTCGAGGCGAGACGACATCGAATTTGCGACCATCATCAATCGCATGATCGGCGAGTTGAATGCTTCTCACCAGCGGTTCAGCCCCGCCAGTCGCTGGTCGAAGCGGATCCGTGCCACCGGGGTTCCCGGCTGGTCTCTGGAAGCGGATGACGAGAGTGGCCGCTATCGCATCCGTTCGATCCTCCCCGGAACTCCTGCTGCTGCGGAGGAAGTGGACCTCCAGGTCGGCGACCAGCTGGTCACCATCGACGGCGAAGCGGTAGCTGCCGGAAGCAACCTCTCCTACCTTCTCGAGGGCAAGGTTGGATCACGGATCGTCTTCACCATGGCGAGAGGGGATGAGCCGCATCGACGGGTGATCCTGCGCCCCATCTCCAACAACAGTTATCGCTCACTCCTCTACAGCCACTGGCAACAGCAGCGCCGCGAGATGGTCGGCAAACTGAGTGGCAACCGTCTCGGCTACCTGCACATTCAGGGGATGAACCAGAGCAGCCTCGATCGCTTCTCGGTCCAGCTGTACGAGGCGGGCCACGGCAAGGAGGGCTTGATCATCGATGTGCGAGAGAATGGCGGCGGCTGGACCACCGATTTGCTGCTGGCTGCTCTGACCAGGACTCCGCACGCCTACACCATTCCCAGGGCGGGAGGTAAGGGATACCCCAACGATCGACTGGTCGCCCCATCCTGGACTCGCCCCATCGCGGTGATCTGCAACCAGAACTCCTTCTCCAACGCAGAGATCTTTTCCCACGCCATCCGCAATCTCGGCAGAGGTGCCCTGGTCGGTGTCCCCACCGCAGGGGGAGTCATCAGTACCGGCAGCCAGACGCTGCTCGATGGCAGCCGTATCCGGGTTCCCTTCCGCGGCTGGTACACCATTCCCGGCGGGGTCGACATGGAACTGAACGGGGCCATCCCCGATCTGCTGGTGAGGTCGCTGCCCGAGGACGAGGAGCGACGTCTCGATCGGCAGCTGGAAGCGACCATCCTGCGCCTCCTCGAGGATCTCCCCGAGCGGCGTAAAATGGCCTTTTGAGGACAACATCGCCAGATCCTCCCGGGTCCGGTTGACCTCGGGGGGAGCTCATCGGTAGGATCAGGGCATGAGTAATCGAAATAATCGCAAGGTCAAGAAGGCCAACCACGGCAAGCGTCCGGCGAATCGTAACCGCCGCGCTGCGAAGTCTGCCAAGTTCAAGAACTAGTCCACTGGACCGGTTCCGACGACTGCTACTTCACCGCCACCGCCCCTGACCGCGACAACCCCCCTCTGAACCCCACTTCCCCACCGTGCTCTGCTAGCACCGGCGGTGTCCATCCGTTACAAGATGAGTCCTGGATCACGGTTCGGAGACCGATCCACAACACCGACATGGGGAGGACCCTGACATGGATATCGCACTACTGCAGCAAACCGCACAACGGATGGTTGCGCCAGGGCGGGGTGTACTCGCCGCTGACGAATCTCATCCGACCATCGGCAAGAGATTCGCCGCACTCGGCATCGAAACCTCCGAGGAAAATCGTCGACTCTACCGGCAGATGTTCTTCCACAGTCCTGGCATCGAGGAGTTCGTCTCGGGAGTGATTCTCTTCGACGAAACGATCCGACAGGCTGACGACAGCGGCACCCCATTCGCCGATCTACTGGTGGCAAAAGACATCGTGCCCGGGATCAAGGTCGATAGTGGAGCCAAGCCTCTTCCCGGACATGATGGGGAAACTGTGACCGAGGGTCTCGACGGACTCCGTGATCGATTGAAGGAGTACTTCGAACTCGGTGCAAGATTTGCCAAGTGGCGAGCGGTGATCTCCATCGGCAATGGAAGACCGAGTCGTGCCTGTGTCGAGGCGAATGCTCATGGACTGGCTCGCTACGCGGCACTGTGCCAGGAAGCGTCCATCGTCCCCATCGTCGAGCCCGAGGTGTTGATGGACGGATCTCATGGAATCGACACCTGCGAGCAGGTCACTACCGATGTGCTGCAAGCCACTTTTGCCCAGTTGCAACATCAAGGCGTGATGCTGGAAGGCATCGTGCTGAAGCCGTCGATGGTGATCCATGGCACCGAAGGATCTACAGCCTCCACCGAGGAGGTCGCCGAGCGTACGATTCGCTGCCTCAGCAGAACCGTCCCCTCTGCGGTACCCGGCATCGCCTTCCTGTCGGGTGGGCAAAGTGATGAAGATGCCACGGCCCATCTCGACGCCATGAATCGCAGGGGGCCTCATCCGTGGAAGTTGACCTTCTCCTACGGAAGAGCGCTGCAAGCCACGGCGATGAAGACATGGGCGGGTGATCCCGAGCGCATCGAAGCGGCTTCCCAGGCGTTCCTCAAGCGAGCCCGTTGCAATTCGGCGGCAACCTGCGGAACCTGGGAGCAGTCGATGGAGCAAGCCATCGCTTGATCCGTAGCCAGGCTTGAATCGGTGGGATGCAAATCGACTGCAACTGGACACCATTTGCGGGGTTATCAAACGGTAACCCGCCGTGACTCCAGCAGCGCTGAGAGGATGCACCCTTGTACCAGTTCCAGCATGGCAATCATTCACGACGGGATACAACAGTAGCGATCCACTCGTTACAAATCCTCCTGATCGGCCTGCTACTGGCGGGCTCCCCGCTTGTGCTTGGCGGCGATGACGGTCCGGGAACTTCCGGGGACCCCACCGTAGAAGTAGAGCAGCCCATCGGGCTGGAGGGTGCCCGTCACCTGCTGACCCGAAGTTGTTTCGGAGCCACGGCGAGTCAACTGAAGCAGTTTTCCCTGCTGACCCGTGAACAAGCGGTCGACAAGTTGATCGCAACACTCGACACCGAACCGGTCACTCCTCTGCCAGCGTGGGCCACCTACCTCCCCGCTCAGATCCAGGAGCAGCGCGGCAAGACCGACAAGAGCAAGAAGGCATTCCAGAAGGCGAGTCGTCGCTGGCGAGGGGAACTGCGCACCTGGTGGACACGGGAACTGATCTCCACCCCCTCCCCACTCACCGAGAGACTGGTGTTGCTGTGGCACGGCCACTTCACCTCGGAAATCAACAAGGTGAGATCGGCACAGGCGATGTATCGCCAGAACCAGATGTTCCGAGCTCTCGGCAGTGGCGATTTCCGCAAATTACTCCACCAGGTCGCCGTCGATCCGGCGATGTCGATCTACCTCGACACCCGGCGCAGCACCCGCAACAAACCCAACGAGAACTTCGCAAGAGAACTCCTCGAGCTGTACGCCCTCGGCGAGGGCAACTACAGCGAACAGGACATCAAGGAAGCCGCCCGCGCCTTTACCGGCTACCGCATCGACCGCAAGAATGGGCGGGTCCACAAGGTCAAACGCCAGCACGATGCGGGCAACAAGACGGTGCTCGGCGTCGAGGGAAAACTGGATGCGGCAGCGGTCGTCGATGCGGTGCTGGAGCAGCCAGCCTGTGCCCGCTGGATCAGCCGTCGCTTCTGGATCGAATTCGTGTCTCCCACCCCGGATGATCAGGTTGTCAGCCGCTGGGCTGCCCAGTTGAAGGAGCAACACTGGTCCCTCGAAAACCTCCTGCAAATCGTTCTCCTCAGTGACTCCTTCTGGAACCCGGAACATCGAGGTGCTCTGGTCAAGAGCCCGGTGGATCTGGTGATCGGGACGATTCGCAGCTTCCAGCTGGAAGAAGTCCCGGCAGCACAGGTGATGCGCACCATCGACAGGCTCGGGCAGGAACTGTTCAATCCACCCAATGTCGCTGGCTGGCCCGGAGGTGAGGAGTGGATCGATGCCACTACCCTTCTCGGACGCCGTCGATTCCTGTCGGCGGAGCTGATGAATCTCTCGATGTTGAGCCTGATGGCGCCCCCAGGAAAGTCTGTCGGCAAAGAAGAGAAACCGACCTCTCCCATCGATCCAGAGATGGATCCAGGGATGGATCCGGAGATGGATCCGGAGATGACGCCGCAAGCAGCGGAGAAGATGATCGTTTCCCGGGAGATGCCGCGGCGAATCAAGGCTCGCGAACGTCGGCGAATGATGCCAAAGGTCACGGGGAAGTACTCGGCACTGTGGATGCAACTCGGTACCGATGCCTCCGACAGGAAAGAACTGGTGACACGGTGGCTGCTCCCCTTCGAACCGGTCGGAGAGATCAGGAACAGGAAGACCGCCCTCAGTCAGTTCAGTGACTACCTTCTCGACCCGACATACCAGTTGAAATGAGTTCCGGATGAAATTTGATCGAAGAACATTTCTACGTGTCGGGGGCACCGCCTGCATACCACTGCTGTTCCCCGGAGTCCGCACCTGGGCAATGGACGAGGAAGCCGCCACTCGTGGAGCACTCGGTGATCGCATCTTGATTCTCGTCGAATTGCAGGGTGGCAATGATGGCCTCAACACCGTCATCCCCTTCCGCGATGAGCGCTATCGTTCGCTGCGCCCTCGTATCGCCGTGGCCAACTCGAATGTGATGGATCTCGGCAACCACCTCGGGATGAATGATGCGATGTCGGCCCTCGGTGACTCGTGGGAAGCGGGAGACTCGTGCTGGATGCTCGGTCTCGGCTATCCGAAACCGAACCGATCTCACTTCCGTAGCATCGAAATCTGGGAGACCGGCTCCGATAGCGATGAAGAACTGAGGGACGGTTGGTTGTCTCGATTACTTGAGGACACGACCCCTGACCCGCAGCGGGCTGCCGATGGAATCATCCTGGGTGGCGGTGATTCGGGACCGATGTACGGCAGTTCCAGCAGCATCATTCACCTCGATGACCCGGTCGAGTTCGCACGACAGGCGCGAGCCGTTCCCGATATCGCACGGGGCAAGGATGCTCGTAAAGCCCTCGATCACCTCCTCGACGTGCAGAAAGATGTGAAGAGAGCAGCTCAGGTCATCGAAAAGAGACGTGCCAGTGCACCCGACCTGGGAGTCAAGTTCGCCGACACCAAGTTCGGGAAGCGCTGCCAGATCGCTGCAACTCTCGTCACATCCGGAGTTCCCTGCCCCGTCATCAAGATCTCTCACAATGGATTCGACACTCACACCGATCAGCCGCAACGACATCCACGCCTGCTCAGGGAACTTGCCCAGGGGCTCGCCAGCCTGCGGGAAACTCTGATCCGCAGCGGCGACTGGGATCGTGTACTGATCTCCACCTATTCCGAGTTCGGACGTAGAGCCAAGGAAAATGGCAATCAAGGGACCGACCATGGAACCGCAGCCCCCCACTTGCTGCTGGGAGGGCAGGTGAAGGGTGGTTTTGCCGGAGCCCAGCCCGATCTCGGCAAGCTGGAGAAGAACGATCTGATCTTCACCACCGAGTATCGGCGCCTCTACGCCACCATCGAGCAGCAGTGGTTCCGCCTCCAGGCGAACCCTCTCGTTGCCCGAGGAGTTGCTCCGCTGCCGGTTCTTCGCGACCAATCGCTGTAATGCTCATCCGGTGAACTGACCGCTGGTGAAGTCCACGACCTGTTCCCCTGTGCAAATCCAGATTGATGTATTTTCGCTGGAGGATTTCGATATCCTGCCCCGCTGGAGGACACTTCATTGACCGTCTTGATCCAGAGCATCATCTCGTTCCTGCTGGGACCCATCGTTGCCATCCTCGGGGGACGAGTGCCCCGGATGTTGCCGGTTCTCGATGGTTTCATCCTGGTGTCGATCTCGGGGCTGGTTGTGCTCGAGGTGATTCCTCACGCCATGGACAGGGATCATGGGGGAATCGGTGGCTGGGCGTTGCTGCTGGCCCTTGCTGGCCTACTGATCCCCAGCATCTTCGAGAAATCTCGCACCAGAGTTGCCCATCAAGCGCATCGTCTTGCCCTCATCTTCGGAGTCGTCGCCATCTTGCTCCACTCGATGGTCGATGGCCTCGCCCTCTCCATCAGCGTCGCCAACGACGAGACTGGCTCCTTCGGAGTTGCCGTCATCCTGCATCGACTGCTGGAGGGGATGGCACTGTGGTGGTTGCTGAGAAAGAGTCATGGGAAGCGAATGGCAGTTGCCGCCATCTTCATCGGAATACTGTTCAATGTCGGCGGCTGGTTTGGCGGACAGCAACTCCAGAACATGGTTTCCAGCTTTCCCACCGCAGCATTGATGGCTCTCCTTGGCGGTGCCCTGCTTCACGTGGTGGTTCATGCACCGGAACAGACCTCCGAGGAGAAACAACCGGTCTCTCGTCTCTCCGCCGCTGGCGCCGTGATCGGGCTGCTGTTCCTCTATCAGTTCGTCATCCAGGGAGACGTTCATGTCGATTCGGCAGGGAGCCATTCGGGGGTGGAGGAATTCCTGGAACGCTTCCTGGCCCTGGCAAAGGAAAGCGCACCCGCACTGATCCTCGCCTACACCGTGGCGGGTTTGATCCACGCCCTGCTCCCCAAGACCACCATCGATTGGATGGCAAGAGGTAGCAATCTGCAACAGTCCCTACGGGGAATGCTCTTCGCGCTGCCATTGCCCATCTGCTCCTGCGGGGTTCTTCCCCTGTACAGAAGCCTCGTCGAGCGAGGCGTCCCCACCGCAGCTGCAGTGACGCTGCTGGTGGCGACCCCTGAACTCGGCATCGATGCGGTATTCCTCTCCTTCACCATGATCGATGGGCCGTTTGCAGTGGCTCGAGTGGTGACCGCAGCAGTACTCGCCATCACGGTGGGTCTGCTGGCGGTGAAGTTCATCTCGCCCCTCGTCTCGAACAAGACGAAGGAAGAGCAGACCGATGCCACCGTGTCCCTGTCGCGCAGGGTACTCCAGGGACTGAAAGTGGGCCTGGGAGATCTTGTCGACAGTACTGCCCCCTGGATCGTCCTCGGACTGTCACTGGCGGCGGCACTCTCTCCCCTCGTCGAGGACGGCACCTACCTCAACAAGATCCCCGACTGGCTCGAGGTCCCTGTCTTCGCGCTGCTGGGTCTCCCGGTCTACGTGTGCGCCAGCGGTGCAACCCCGCTGGCAGCAGTGCTGATCGCCGGTGGTGCTTCCCCGGGTGCCGCGCTGGCATTCCTGCTCACCGGACCCGCTACCAACGCCACCACCTTCGGTATCCTTGGAGACCTGCACGGCAAGCGCGCTGCTGTGCTATTCGCCGTCTGCGTTGGCTTCGGAGCGATCGGCTGTGGATATGCAGTGGACGCAGCACTTCCCTCGGTGGAAGTTGGCGTGGCGTCGCACCTCAGCCACGACCATGCGACGGCGGCAAGTGAGTCGATCGGCGTCGATGACCTGTTCCTCGGCCTGCTCGCCCTGCTGTTCCTGCTGAGCATCTTCCGCAAGGGGCCGCGCCGCTTCCTCACACAGGTATTCGGCATTCCCACCGACACAACCAGCGATGAAGTGGACAGTTGCTGCTCGTCGGAGCAACCCGATCAGGAACCCGCCCCCGGCGGTGGTTGATGTTCCGGCAAGTGAGACCCGGTCCGGGTCCGGTTGATTGTGCCCCCTGTCCCCTCTAACATCCGAAAAGAACTGAAATTCGACACCTTCAAGAAGGGAAGCCGAAGTGCCCTATCCAGAGGAAATTGTCACGCCGATGCGGCGTGAACTGACCGACCACGGAGTCACCGAACTGAAAACTGCCGCCGAGGTGGACGAATTCCTGTCGCCAGGAACCGGGTCGGCATTCGTCGTCATCAATAGCGTTTGTGGATGTGCTGCCGGTGGTGCCCGTCCAGGTGCACTGCTGGCACTGCAATCGGAGCACGCCCCTTCCAGGGCCGCGACCGTCTTTGCCGGTCAGGACGCCGAGGCGGTACAACGTACCCGCGATCTGTGCAGCCAGGTTCCCCCCAGTAGCCCTTCGATGGCGCTCTTCCAGGATGGGGAACTGGTCTGGTTCCTGCCGCGCCACATGATCGAGGGAAGGAATCCCCAGACGATTGCCCTCGATCTGATCAACGCCTTCGAGGAGCACTGCGTGTCTTCAGACACGTAGGCACCAGGAACCGCAGAGCAGTGGGCACCTTTCACGACGACATGGGTGAGTTGCACGGGATCACCGTGGTGGTTTCCCAGCACGATGGTTGTACCTGGATCGGTCGCTGTCATAGCGAGGACGCTGTAGAGGTGATTCTCCACGATGCTGACTGTCACGATCCCGCAGACAGTGACGAATCGACCGAGGAGTGGCTACAACGCGCCAGGCAGATGGGCCACTGGCCGCGAACCTCGACGATCCGCATCGCTCGCTCAGCAGTGTCAGATCTTGTTCGGCTAGCCGAGATCACTCCCGGCTAGCCGATCGATATCGTCACTCAGTTTCCAGTCGGAAGCGGAATCGCATCCCCGATCAGAAGTTCTGTCATCTGCGAAAGATTCAACAGCATCGGCACCGCCGGATCATCGCTGTTGAGGGTGACCTCCGGGATCTGCAAGTTGTCCACCGCTTCGAGCGCGAGGAGAATCCGTCCTCCGAGGGAATCGAGCGCCTGATTTCTCAGTTCATCCCGTAATGCGCCCGCCTTTTCCAGGGCTAGATTACCCCGTGCCTTGGAGATCTCGCGTTCCGCATCTCCTTCGGCAATGGTGGTCTCGGAGTAGAGCAGGGCATCTGCGTTGATCTGCGCAATCGTGACCTGATACTCCGATCGCTTCTCCTGAATCTTGCGATCCCACTCCTTCTCTGCGGCAAGGGCCTCCGCAGCGATCCTTCGTGTCTGCGTCTTGACCTCCTGTTCGACTCCCGCCTGTTCGGTGAGAGCCACCTCCAGTTGCGATTCTTGACGCAGCAGTTGCTTCTCCTGCAGTTTCGTCTCGTACTGCTCCGGGAACTTCACCCTGCGGATGAAGAGGTTTTCTGGAACCACGTGGAAAATTGCGAGTTCCCTGGTCAACACCTCCAGTGTCTGTTGCGCCCGAACAAGACGCATGTCGGTAATCTGAAGATCTTCGGAGGTCAATTCTGCCAGTTCTTCCCTGAGAGTTCCCTTGACCCTGGCTCTCACCCGCTCACGGTAAGAATTCTTGAGACCGTCCTTGATGATCTTGTAGGCTTCACCCTCCTTGATCTTGTACGTCACGGTCACATCGAGACCGATGGTGTTTCCATCCTTGGTCCTCAATTGCACCGCCTGCTGCCAGTCCTCGATGCCCCGAGCGAGCCCCGACTCCCGCCACCCCTTGGCACCTGTGAAGTGCAAGAAGTGGGTCTGACGAGGTAGCAGGTTCCAGCGATGATAACCACTGATGCCGAGTACCAGGCCGGTGAAGTGGTCCTCCTCGACGATCCCCTTCGAGGGGCCCAGCACAACCTGCTTGACACCGATCTTCGCCGGCGGAATTTTCTCGGTGAGGAACGATATTGACAGAATCGTCACCAGGAACAGGGCCAGGATGATGATCATGAACTTCATTGCTGACCTCCCCCCCTACGCGGTGTTTGTCTTGCGGGTTGCACCTGAGGAACCGCTCCCAGATGTTCGATGCGGACCGGTGCGGGATCTCGCCGATACGGGACGATGTTGAACCGAATTGTAGCGTACTTTTCGGCCAGCTTTTCTCGAACCAGAATATCGCCACGCTGCTCCAGTGCAGCAACCCTGGCGACCAGGCCCTCTGCATCCTTTCGAGCCTTCTCTTCCAGTGCTCTCGCCTCCTGGATGCTAGACGCCTCGATCGCCGCTCCCTTGTTGGCCTGCTCGATCTTCATGGCGTCGGCATTCTTCATCAGTTTGATCTTTTCCTTCTCCGCAGTGATCCTCTCCCCTTCGAGGATTCCGAGAACGGACTCGTATATCTCTGCCTTGTCCCTCTCCACCTGGGCGAGGGTGCGTTCTCGAACGTTGGTCAACTTCTCCAGTTCGATCCCTAGCCGTTGTACTTCCTGGTTTGCGTTCTTGCGCTTCTCGATGGCTTGCTCCACCACCTCGTCGAATTTTGGACGGGGGATGATGACCTGAGTCACATCGATTCCGTGAGCTTCCAGCACCGTATCAAGACGGGTAGTCGCTGCAGCTACGGCGAGTTCATAACTACTCGGATCGGCGATTTCTTCACTGCTGTATTTTCCGAACTCATCCCGGAGGATCGATCGCGCCGAGGCGCGGATCCAGTTCCTCTTGAACGATTCTCCGTCACCGGAGTCGTTGAGGACGTCTGCAGTTCGCCCGGGGATCAACTGGTACTGGATCTTGAGAGTCTCGAAACGAAAACTCGATCCATCCTTGGCTCGAACCGTCAATTCCCTGACGTGATTGAAGTTGTTGTCCTGCTGCCCTTCCATGACGAACTCGTTGGGGGACTTGTCGAACAGATACGCCTGCTGAAGCCAGGGGATGAAGATGACCAGCCCTGGGGTCGTGATCAGTTCCTCGTTGCCGGTCAGGTAGTTGATCACCACCGCCACCTCGGTGTCTGCCACATCGACAACACCACCCTGCCCCGTCACGAAGGCGGCGACTCCGCCGACGAGCAGGATCAAGAAGATCAGTGGCAAGATCAGTTTTCGAGGACTGAAGGATGGCATCGATCCTCCTCCCGATCCCTTGCCTTTTTTGGGCCTGGGAGGCCACCCCTCCGGAACATTGTCATCCGCCACCATGATCGCAACTCCCTTCCTGTCTTCTTCCTTCGATCTCTACCCTGAACTGTCGATTCCTATCGAATCGGTGATCAGGGGAGTATCGACTGTCCCAGGGCACTGGCAACGATGCCGACCCCGATCTCAGCTGTTTTATTCTTCTCGTCGAGCACCGGATTCACCTCGACCAGTTCCATCGATGCGATGGCCCCGGTCCGCGCCACCATCTCCATCGCCAGATGAGCCTCTCGGTAGGTCAACCCGCCAGGCCTTGCCGTGCCGGTTCCCGGGGCAAACCTTGGATCGATGACATCGATGTCAAAGCTCACGTGGAGGTGATCGCAATCGGCCATGATCTTCTCGAGAGCTTCCTCCACCACTTCGGGGAGTCCTCTCCGATCGACATCTTCCATCGAATACGCCGAGATGTCCGATTCCAGGATGCGTCTCTTCTCGTCCGGATCGAGATCGCGAAGACCGATCTGAGCGACCCGGTGAGGAGCCACCTTGATCCCTGGATAGCCGATCTGGACCAGGGAATCGGGGCCTTTCCCCAGCAAGCATGCCAGCGGCATACCGTGAATGTTACCGGTCGGCGAAGTATCCGGGGTGTTGAGGTCGGCATGAGCATCCATCCACAGGACTCCGACCTTTGGCGGATCGGCATCCCCGTTGCCTCGCAGGTGAGACGAGATTCCGGAGATGGTGCCGATGGCGACCGAGTGATCGCCTCCCAGCACCAGCGGAAACTGTCCCCTGTCGAGAGCATCGCAAACACGGCTGGAGAGGCGAGTACAGGCAGACTCCACCACCTCGAGATAGCGAAGGGAAGGATCCCCTGACTGGCTCTCCTCGGGAATCGGCAGGGCGATATCTCCACCGTCGAAAGAGGTAATCTCGAGACGCTCGAGAGATTCCTGAAGGCCTGCGATTCGCAATGCCGAGGGTCCCATCGAGACCCCTCTTCGACCGGCACCGTGGTCGAGGGGAACTCCGATGATCTCGACCTTGCGATCGGTTGCGCTCATCGTCCCTCTCCCTCGGCATCGGTACGCAATTCTCCCAGTCTCTTGGCCATCCGGTCGATCCGGTTCTTCAGATCTGCTCGAGATCCAAAGGCCCTTCGATAGACCGAAAGTGCCTTGGTGGCCACCTCGACATCCTGTTCCAGGATCGCTCCCTCGAAGACGAGTCGCCAGTAATCAGAGAAGATGCCCGCCCGTGGGTCGTCGAGACGTTGCCCCCTGCGGTAGATCTCCAGCATGTTCTTGCTCGCCTGGTGAAACTCTCTGGTCCGGGCAGCGGTATCGGAGCGATCGATGCTCTTCACCTTTGCCACGTAATCCTTGAGTACCTTGGAGATCGGCTCGATCGCACGCCAGCGGCGGAATCGAGCCTTCAGATCGGAGTCGATGCCGGCAAGATCCGCCATCTTGTCGAGTTCTTTCAGTTCCGTCGAACGCAGTCCCAGGATCGCCTCGAGAATCGCCCGAGAAGCCCGTGCGACGGCGTCTTCCCCATCTGCTTTCACTGCAGCGCGGGCGTCGAGGAGTTCCTGAACGACTCCTACGGCAGTCATCAGACGAGCCTCGGTGGTCGGGCGGAAAGCCCCTGCGGTATCGTTTCGCAGGATCACCTTGCCCTCCGTGTCCATGATGACGCAGGTAGGATACGACCTCGCGCCGATCTCCCGCAGCAGTCCCTGGTCAGGTTTATCGGCGAGTTGCGCACTGATGTTCACGTAGGGAACAAACGAATCGGCGTTCTTTTTCCACCAATCGGACTGGAGAGGTCCCCCCTCCAGCACTTTGCAAGGCGGTCATGGAGCGTAGGAGCGTGTGAAGTAGGCAACGATGGGCCGGTTCGCTCGACTGGCTCGTTCCTTTGCCGATTTCAGGGATCTTTCCCAGTTGACGTGCTTGAGAAACGGCTCCGCCTGTTTCTTGTTCCAGCGGCTCTCCAGATCACTCTTCTTCACCTGTGCCTCGAGCATCGCCGAGCCACAGATCAGTAGCAGGATCGCCAGCAAAACCGGTCGAAATCGCAAGGGGAACTCCTTCCCTGTTGGTGGGGTCCAGATGGAGGCGGGAAATCCCCGACTGGCTGTCGCAGCCCTCGATCTTCCCCGGGCTCAGGATAACATACCTTTACCACTTCCCCTGCACCGATCGAGAGGAGTTCACCGGTGAACACCCTTCCTGATTCGAATTCACCCCCTTCCCCTCGTCCCCGCAGGCGCCGCCCGGCGTTGACGGTTCGTGCTGCCATCGAACGAGACGGGAGAATCCTGTTCTTGCGTGCTCGTGACAGCAGCGCTCGCAGCGAGGACGGTTACTGGTACTTCCTCCCCGGTGGCCACGTCGATCACGGCGAAACGCTGGAAGCAGCACTGCGAAGGGAGATTCGCGAAGAAGTGGGAATGGAGGTGGAAGCGATCGAGCCCGCCTTCCTGCGCGAGTTCATCGCCGAGAAGCACCGCAATCTATCTCCCGAGATGCCCCCCGATCACCACGTCATCGCCCTCATCTACCGCTGCCAGGCAGCGCCGGAGCAAGAGCCGTCCCCGAGCGGCCCCATCGACGGCACCGAGGTGGTCGAGGGGTGGAGCTGGCTCGACCGGGACCAGCTGTCCCGTCTCGATATTCGACCTCCCCATCTGGTCGCTGCGCTGGCCGATGCGACCTCTCCGGCGCAGTCGATGACGCTATGGCCAGAGGAGTAGGATGTTGCCGATGAAAACGATAGGATCTTCGTGCCGCACGATCCAGGTCGCAACGACAGCATGAAGGAGCGAGGTTGACTCGAAAAAAAGCAAAGGCCTCTCGAAGCAAGGCCAGCAAGAAACCAGCCAGCAAGAAATCCGCCGGCAAGAAGACCGCACCAAAGAAAACGGCCAGCAAGAAATCTTCCTCCAGGAAAACCGCCACCAAGAAGTCCAGCAGGAAACAGGCGAGCCTTTTTGACAGTGGATCCGGGAAGTCGAAAGGTAGCAAGAAGACGGCCAGCAAGAAGGTCTCCAGCAAGAAGAAGAGCACGAAGAGGTCCGCCCCTGTCGAATCGGACGTGGCGGAGAAACTCGCAGGGAAACAGAAAGATATCTCGGTCAGTGAGTTCTTTGCCAAGAACCGTCACCTGCTCGGATTCGATAGCCCCGCCCGCGCGCTCCTGACGACGGTTCGGGAGGCGGTAGACAACTCCCTCGACGCCTGCGAGGAAGCGGCGGTAATTCCCGATCTCTTCATCGAGGTCAAGGCGAGCAGTGCCGATCAACATGTCGTACTCGTCAGGGACAACGGTCCAGGAATCGTCCGTGAACAGCTCCCCAGGATCTTTGCAAGACTTCTGTACGGATCGAAGTTCCATGCTCGTAAGCAGACTCGCGGGCAGCAGGGAATCGGCATCAGTGCTGCGGGCATGTACGGCACTCTGACCACCGGAAAACCGATGCGCGTGGTGAGCCGTACCTCGCGCAGAAAACCTGCTGTTGAAATCACCCTCGCCATCGACATGGCCAAGAACCTGCCAGTAGTCAAGAAGGAGCTCGAGGTCGAGGTCGAGTGGGCCCACGGCACCCAGATCGAGATCGAACTGGAAGGGACCTACAAGAAGGGGAAACACTCCATCGACTCCTTCCTCGATCAGGTCTCTCTGGCCAATCCTCACGTCCGCATCGAGTACTGGAATCCAGTGGACGAAGAACCCACCATCTGGGAACGGGTTACAAAGGTATTGCCGGAAGCCCCACGAGAGATCCTGCCCCACCCACACGGAGTCGAACTGGGCATCCTGATGCAGATGATGAAGGAAACTCCCTCTCGCACCATCAGCGGCTTTCTGTGCACCGAGTTCTGCAGAGTCACCCCCAATGTGGTCAGGAAGATCAGCGATACGACGGAGGGACTCGGCAAGCGAATCGACACCGATCGACACCCACGGCGTCTTTCCGCCAAGGATGTGAAGGTCCTCCACAAGGGGATCGAGGCCACCAAGATGATGGCTCCGCCCACCAACTGCCTGTCACCCATCGGCGAGGATCTGATGGGGAAAACGCTTCGTCGAAACTTCGATCCTGAACTGGTCATCACGGTGACACGTCAACCGACAGTCTATCGTGGAAACCCATTCCAGGTCGAAGCGGGTATCGCCTGGGGCGGTGAACTACCCGGAGATGAACTCGCCTCCATCTACCGCTTCGCCAATCGGGTTCCCCTCCAGTATGAACAGGGAGCCTGCGCCATCACCCAGTCGATCGTCAGTTCTCCCTGGAAGAAGTACGAGGTCTTGCAAGCGCGAGGCGCATTGCCGACCGGCCCCATTGCGATTCTCGTGCACATCGCCAGCGTCTGGGTCCCCTTCACCTCCGAGAGCAAGAAGGCGGTGGCCAGTTACGACGAGATCCTCAAGGAGATGCGACTGGCAATCATGGAAGCGGGAAGAAAACTCGCCACTCACCTGAGAAAGAAACGCCGTCTTGCCGATGCCGAGCGCAAGAAGGACTACATCAAGACTTACATTCCCCAGATCGGCATCGCCCTCCAGGAGATCCTGGAATTATCTGACCCGCAGAGAACCAAGGCTGAAGGAAAACTGGCCGACGTTCTCGAGCGCAGTCGGAAGATGTGAGGTAGATCAAGATGGCTAAAAAGGTCGCCAGGTCATACATCGATCGCGTCAAGCGCGAGAACGAAAAGCGAGACAAGAAGACGATCGCCAGCATCGAGAACGCCGCCAGCGAGATCTACAAGAAGATCATGCGGCGAGGGAAACCGATGCTGAGATTCCCTGTACGGTCACTCTCCAACGTGACCTACGACAAGCGTAAGGGATACCTCGAGATCGGAAGGGCTCGCAAGGAACGGACGCTGACCGTCAATACGGTGAAAGGGTTCGCACAAACCCTTCGCATGATGGGACTCTCCCGGGAACTGGTTCAATCAAACGATTTCGCGACCAAGCGAGACGTCTACTACCAGTCGAAGAACTGGGCCGAAGCAAAGTTCCTCGACCAGTCCGAATCTGACACGGTGATGGACGACATCGAGGCACTCTTTTCCGTTGACGATGTCAGCCGAGAACAGTTGCGTTTCGTCCCCGATGAACACGGCGGTGCAGTTGCTGGAGAGCTGGTCGTTCTAGACCCCGATCTGGATAGTGGTGAAGTCGAGCGAATCGACTGCACTCGTTTCGGAAGCGGCGCCTATTCGATCCCATCTTCTGTCGAACATCTCAGTTTCGAAACCGATGCCAAGTTCGTCCTGGCCATCGAGACTGGCGGTATCTTCCAGCGCCTCCAGAGCCACAAGTTCTGGAAATCCGCAGACTGCATCCTGGTGAGCATGGCAGGCGTTCCTACCCGTTCGACTCGCCGTTTCATCCGTCGACTCAGCGACCAGAAGAAGATCCCGGTCTACGCCTTCGTCGATTGCGATCCGTACGGGATTTCCAATATCTACCGGACGCTGAAGGTTGGCTCCGGCAACGCTGCCCACATCAATCGCTTCTTCTGCGTACCGGGAGCCTCATACCTTGGTGTCACCCCTCAGGACATCATCGACTACGAACTACCGACACATCCCCTCAAAGATGTCGATATCAAGCGAGCCAAGGACGCACTCAAGAACGACCCCTTCTTCCAGAGCAAAAAGCAATGGAAGGCAGCGATCGAGCAACTGCTCAAGATGGGAGTTCGTGCGGAACAGCAGTCCCTCGCGATGTGGGGCCTCAACTATGTCATCGAGGAGTATCTTCCGGCGAAACTGGCCAACCCGGGCAAGTTTCTTCCCTGATCAAGTTCTACGCCGTTATCATGCCAACATGCGGAGAGGAGACCGAAGATGAATGACTCCAATGAGTCGTGGCTCACAGATCTGATCCCCCAATCACTACGCACAGAATTTCTCGGACTGGAACACTGGCAATGGCTCGCCATCGCATTCCTGGTCCTCGCCGCCTGGATCTTTCAAAAAATCGTCTCTCACCTGGCCGGCTCGTTCCTGAAAAAAATCATCTTCCGCCGGGTCGACAGTGAACAGACCGCAAAGGTGGTCCAATCGATCGGCCTCTCCATCGGCTGGTTTGCATCGGCTGCCGCCATCGCCGGGGCCGGTCCATCGCTCGATCTCGGGGAGCTGGGCGACAACATCATCGCCATCTGTGCCCGGGCCCTCGCCACCATCGGTGGCCTGCTGCTCTCCTATCGACTTGCGGATCTGGTAGGCGCACGCCTGCAGGATTCTGCAGAAAAAACCGACAGCAAACTCGATGACCAACTGGCTCCGATGATCCGAAAGAGCCTCAAGGGACTGGTCACCGTGGCGGCGATCCTGTTCCTGATTCAGAGTTCGGGCAAGGACATCATGCCGCTGGTGACTGGACTCAGCGTGCTCGGCATCGGTGTCAGTTTC
Source organism: uncultured Planctomycetia bacterium (assembly GCA_964412635.1). Lineage (GTDB taxonomy): Bacteria > Planctomycetota > UBA8108 > UBA1146 > UBA1146 > QNYK01. The sequence goes on from CAYPPQ010000027.1 coordinate 22,082, forward strand.
GCGGCCAAGGATACCTTCGCGAACCTGTTTGGCTCCCTCACCGTGTTCGCCGACCGGCCATTCCAGCTCGGTGATTGGGTGAAGATCGGAGGAGTCGAAGGAACCGTCGAGGAGATCGGTTTTCGTTGTACCCGAATTCGCACATTCGAGAGTTCACTGGTCAGCGTTCCCAACCAGGAACTGGTCAGTGGCATCATCGACAACATGGGACAGAGAAGTTTCCGGCGCTTCAAAACGCTGATCGGCGTTCGATACGAAACTCCCGCCGACACCATCGAAGCCTTTTGCGCAGGTATCCTCAAGATTGTCGAAGCGAATCCTCACATCGAATACGCATCCGCCAAGGCCAGTCTCGTCAACTTCGGTGCTTCTAGCCTCGATATCCAGGTCAACATTCGCTTGATAGTTGCGGACTACTTCGAGGAGCTACGCACCAAACAAGCCTTCCTGCTGGAAGTGATTCGACTGGCAGAACTGATGGAAGTGGGCTTCGCATTCCCCTCTACCAGTCTCTACGTCGAATCAACACCGGAGAATCCGTTCCATGCTGGTACCACCTCGCTCCCCGACCTGAAGGCGCAGATCGAAAAGTTTGGTCCCGGAGGAGATATGGCCAGACCATCGGGAAGTGGTGATTTCCCCGATACGCGCTGACTTCAGCGCAGCAGATCGGTACCGATCAGTTCCAGAAGCCGCTCTGGAGCATCGACGTGGAGCCAGTGACCGGCATCTTCGATCACCTCGAAACGATACCTGTCAGGATTGCGAAGATGCAGACCCTTGAACCGCTGTTGCGATCGCCGAGAGACGACGGTGGATCGCCCCCCCACGACGAGTGAGACCCGCTGACAACTCGTCGACTCGATCAGATCCCAGCTGTCGAACCGGTGGTGATCCTGGAGCATCGCTTCGATCCGATCGAGATCGAGGGAGAGGGCCAGTTGATCTCCGCTTCTGTGCAGGTTTTTCCCCACCCAACCGGCAACTCCGTGGCGAAATCCTCCCCTGGCCAGCACCTCTGCAAACTGTTCGCGACTCCGATAGAAGTGTGGTGCTTCACGCAACAGGTCGATCAGTTTCAGGACCGGAATCTGGTGGCGGGGGATTCCGTCCAGCATCATCGGGCCTGGATCTGCGTCGAGGATGATCACCTGCTCCACCGATTCGAGTTTCGAGGAGAGGGACAGCGCGATCTTCGAACCGAAGGAGTGACCGATCACGACTGACGGCTCGATCCCATTCTCGGCCACCCAGGCGAGCAGGTCCTCGACGCACGCACCGACGGTGTCGGGAGGATCACCGCTCTCCGACCGACCATGATGGCGGAGGTCGACCGCCACCACCGAATGGTCGCCAGGAATAGCGACGAGGTCTCGAGCGAAACCGGCCCAGTTCGCCCCTGAGCCGAGGATTCCATGCAAGACCAGGATACAACGCCCTGCGGAAACGTGAGAAGTACGGGTGATGTGATGTAAGCGGGCGGTCACTTGGAGCCCTCGATCCGGATGGTA
>CAYPPQ010000027.1:23602-33718 GCA_964412635.1 uncultured Planctomycetia bacterium
TCAATCTCGAGTACTCCTCGATCTTTTAGCACTGCGTTCGCGGATGTCGCCCCCACGATCTTTCCGATGCGGGTCAGAAACTATTGCCGTTGAAGACTAGAAACTACATGATGACCTTCATGGTTGAGAGGGATTCACCTATGTCCGTCAATAACGATCCTGACAGTACAGGGAAGAACACTCCCAGGCGACCCGCTGCCAGACGTACCAAACCGATCACCAACGCTCTCCGACCCTGGTTGCTGGTGGTGCTCGCCCTCTTCTCGATTCTCGGACTCAACTCCTTCTATCTCGCCTCCATCACCGTGGCGGAATCGTGGAGCGGCAAACTACTTCAAGATTCCTTTTACCAGTGGATGTTCCTCGGCCATCTCATCCTGGGAATCCTCTTCATCGCTCCGCTGGTGGTGTTCGGGGTCTGGCACCTGAGAAATTCCTGGTGGCACCCCAATCGAAGGGCTGTCCGCGCCGGAATGGCCCTCTTCATCGTCAGTCTCATCCTGCTGATTTCCGGAGTCCTGCTGACTCGAATCGAAGGGATCATCGAGATCCGATCCGCAACCTGGAGATCGGTCCTCTACATCGCTCATGTCGCAACACCGATCATCGCAGGATGGCTCTTCGTTCTGCACAGGCTGGCCGGTCCCCGTATCCACTGGAAAGCGGGAATGCAACTGTCGCTGGTCGGAGTCGTCATCGTTGCCGGGATGCTCTTGTGGCATCAACAAGCGGGGCAGGAGGGAATCGCCCCGGCATCTGGAGATCGCTACTTTCAGCCATCTCTGGCTCGCACCGATGACGGCAAGTTCATCTCAAAAGAACGCCTGATGCGAGATGCAACCTGCCTCGAATGCCACCCACAAACTCACGCCCGCTGGGCGGATTCCGCACACCACTTCAGTTCCTTCAACAATCCCGCATACCTCGCGAGTGTCAGGCAAACGAGGGACGTGCTTCTCGACCGGGATGGAGATGTTCACGCGTCACGATTCTGTGCAGGTTGCCACGATCCAGTGCCCTTCTTCAGCGGGGCCTTCGACAATCCGCAATACGATGACGTCAACGATCCGACGGCAAACGCCGGCATCACCTGCACCGTCTGTCATGCCATCGAATCGATCCCGGCCAATCGTGGCAATGCCGAGTACATCATCGGGCAACCTGATCTGTACCCCTTCGCCCTCTCCGAATCACCGCTGCTGACCTGGATCAACCGGCAAATGATCAAGGCGAAGCCTTCCTTCCACAAGAAGACATACCTGAAACCGATTCACAAGAGTGCTGAGTTCTGTGGTACCTGCCACAAGGTTCATATTCCGGAGGAACTGAACCAATACCGTTGGCTACGTGGACAGAACCACTACGATTCATGGCTTCTCAGTGGAGTCAGTGGCCACGGTGTAGCCTCCTTCTATTACCCTGACCAGGCGCAGTCCAACTGCAACGGTTGTCATATGCCTCTTCACGACGGAGATGACTTCGGAGCACAGGACTTTTCCGGAGAAGGCAAACTGCAGCTCCATGATCACCTCTTCCCCGGAGCCAACACTGCTCTTCATTCCCTCGTCGGAACCAGCAAGGAATCCCTGGAAGATCAGATCCAATTCCTGCAGGGGACCATTCGAGTCGACATCTTTGGTCTGCGCCGGGGAGAAGATGTCGATGGCGCACTCGAGGCACCGATAGGCCCGACCATTCCGGTTCTACAGCCTGGCGAAACAGTGCTACTGGAAACGGTCCTCAGAACGATGCGAATGGGCCACCACTTCACCGAGGGCACCGCAGATTCCAACGAGGTGTGGGTCCAGGTCGAGGTCGAGAACCAGGGCAAGGTCATCGCCAGTAGTGGCCACACCGACGAAAATGGGGCCGTCGATCGCTGGGCCCATTTCCTCAACGCATTCGTCCTCGATCGAGAAGGTCGACGGATCGATCGTCGCAATGTTGAGGACATCTTCGTCCCCCTCTACAACCACCAGATCCCCCCAGGAGCAGCAGATTCCCTTCACTACTCCTTCCGTGTTCCCGATGATGCCAGTGGAGAGTTGACGGTGAGGGTCAAGGCTCTGTACCGGAAGTTTGACCAGCACTTTCTTGAAATCGTGCGTGAACAACCGGTCAACGATCTACCCATCACGGTACTGGGCGAGGATGAAGTCACCTTTGCCATCGGATCCGGTGAAGGGCGCCGTGCAGAGGTCAATACACCCGAGTGGATGCGCTGGAACGACTACGGGATCGGCCTGTTCAGAAAAGGTGGTAGCGGCGCAGTGCGGGGTGAACTGGTCTCTGCCAGTCATGCATTCGAGCAGGTCGCCCAGCTGGGCCGCGCAGATGGTCATGTCAACAGGGCCAGGGCATTGATCCGCGCAGGTCGTCTCGACGAGGCGACAACTGCGCTATCGAGTGCTGAGAATCACACCCCTCCTGCAAATCCATGGACACTGGACTGGTTCGGAGCCAGGGTGAATCGCGAAAACGGCCATTACGATGAAGCACTGAAAGCTCTCACCAGACTGGTCGAAACAGGCTATCCCGACGCCAGTAGCCGCGGCTTCGATTTTTCGAGAGATGTGAGGCTGCTCAACGAACTGGGTACGGTGGTCTTTGCACAGGCTCGTAGACTCCAGCAGGGTGCTCGGGAAAAGGGACTCCAGGAGGCTCTCGAGTGGTTCTCGAAGGCACTTGCTGTCGACGTTGAAAATGTCACAGCCCACTGGAATCTCGCTCAGATCCACGGACTTCTCGGAAACCAGGAGATTGTCTCCAAGCACCGTGCGCTGCACCGTAAGTACAAGAAAGACGATTCTTCCAGGGACGCCGCCATATCGAAGATTCGCGCCGCTGACGATGCCGCGGATCATGCAGCGGCAGCGATCGTCATCTACGACCTCCAGAGAAACAAGGAAACCAACCCACAGGGGAACAAGTGAACGAACATCAAGAGGACCTATCCCCCGATGAAGAGGAACTGATCGAGCAGGATGACGAGATCATCGGCAAGGCTTTTCGTGGAAGTCTTGTCTTCATCTTCAGCCTGGCTCTGGTCATCCTTTTCTTATGGTGGCTGACTCGACCGAAAGAGATATCCACCGAGATCGAAGAGGTCACTCAGATTCCGGTACAGTTACGAGATGCCGGAGGAACAGCGCCGCCATTGCCTTTCACAGACATCACCAGTGAAGCGGGGATCGACTTCATTCATGACAGCGGTGCCCGCGGAGAGAAGTTGCTTCCCGAAACGATGGGAAGCGGTGCTGCGTTCTGCGATATCGACGGGGACGGGGATATTGACCTGCTACTGGCAAGTGGTCGCCCCTGGCCCTGGACTGACGAAACACTCCAATCATCTACGGTACGGTTGTGGCTCAACGATGGAGTGGGCTCCTTTTCCGAAGCGACCGAGCAGTGGAATCTTGAATCCGATTGCTATGCCACCGGACTTGCCCTCGGCGACATCGACGGAGATGACGATCTGGATCTCTTCGTCGCAGCAGTGGGTAGCAATCGCCTCTTCATCAATGAAGGCCAGTCCTTCAGGAGAGTTGCCAACGGCACCACGGTAGAGGGTTCCACTGAATCCTGGTCTTCCAGTGCGGGATTCTTCGATGCAGATAACGACGGAGACCAGGATCTCTTCATCTGCGAATACGTTCAGTGGTCACGCAAGAAGGACATCGAAGTCGATTACCGACTGACAGGAGTGGGTAGAGCCTACGGCCCACCAACGAATTTCGAGGGCACACACTGCCGATTACTTCTCAATGATGGAACTGGAAAGTTCACCGATGTCTCTCGCGATGCTGGCCTCGAAGTCAGTGACGGTGGAAAAGCGGTAGCCAAGGCACTGGCAATGCTGCCACTGGACGTGGACATGGATGGCAATATCGACGTCATGGTTGCCAACGATACAACCCGAAACTTCTTGTTCCGGAATCTAGGAGATGGAACATTCGAAGAGATCGGAGAATCGATAGGCCTCGCTTATGACGGGAACGGGTCGACCACCGGAGCCATGGGACTTGACGTCACCGATTATCGTAACGACGGCAGTTTCGGCATCGCGGTTGCCAATTTTTCCGCAGAGATGACTGGGCTGTACCGATCTCTGAGAAACGGCCAGTTGTTCCTGGACGAATCGATCAATGAAGGGATTGGGCCGCCATCGAGAAAATCCCTCTCTTTTGGACTACTCTTCATCGATGTCGATCTCGATGGCCGCCAGGATCTTATCCAGGCCAACGGGCACCTCGAGGAAGAGATTGCGCTGGTCCAACCGGGGCAGCATTACAGACAGGGCGCGCAGTTGTTCTGGAACAGGGGCAGCGGAGATACAACGAGCAGCGGCGGTTCTGATTGCTGTTTCGAGGAGATCCCTGGAGAGCAGACAAAAGATCTCGGAGTTCCCTCGGTGGGTCGTGGACTGGCCAGCGCAGACATCGATGGCGATGGAGATCTCGACCTCCTCATGACACAAGCTGGAGGCAAGGTCAGGCTCTTACGAAATGACCAGGCGACTGGAAATCACTGGATACACATCGATGCCTCCAGCATTCCCTCCGGTTCATGGATCGAATGCAGGCAGGGTGATCGAATTCAGAGGAAGGTTGTTGGATCGAGTCGATCGTACCTCTCTCACTGCGCCAAGGGGGTCACCTTCGGACTTGGCGACGACGACTCACCTCCAGAAATATCTGTTCTGAAGGATTCAAATCCCCCACTCACCTTCAAGCCATCAAAAGTCGACCAGAACTACACCCCCTCCAAAAACTGAACGATACCTGTCAATCGGAACAATCAGTTGCCGCAATTCGTGATCCAGCAACAGCTATTGCTGTAAGTGGTATCCTGAGTATTCAGAAGTACGGATTGACCCGGCTAGTAGCCGATCCACATCGGCACCTCGTGATTCGGCAATCCCTTCTACACGTTGGAGGAGTTCATGAGAATATTTTACCATTGTGCCTGTCTGATCCTCATCATGGTGCCACTTTCCCTTCAAGGTCAGGTCGGTAGCCTTACGCTCTCCAGTGGAGAAGGATTCGCAGGGAATACCATCATCAGCACCATCACGATGAGTACCGATACCGAGTTACATGGATTCAGTTTCGGTGTTTCTCATGACCCACTGCTCATCTCGATCCCGACAACTCCCAGCATCTCGCAGGGACCCAGCCTTGAATCCTTGAACCTTGGCGCTGGCCCGGCCTTCTTCAGCGTGAATATTGCTCCAGCAGGTGGATCGGGTTTCACCATCGCTTGCGTTACGGATCTTTTCGCACCATTCGATACGATTCCAATAGCTGTAGATGACCCGATCCTTCAGATCGAGTATCTGATCAACCAGACTGCACCGGTAGGTAGCACGATTCCGATCGAATTCAGCAACCTGCTCGGTTCCCCCCCGGTTCAGACGGTGATGGTGTTCGATCTCATCGAGGTCGTTCCCAGCACCACGCCAGGCACCATCACGGTTACTGAACCTACATTTCTTCGCGGAGATGTGGATCAGAGCGGATCCGTCTCGCTGATCGATGGAGTCCTCCTCTGCTACAGGGTTTCAGGATTACAGCCACCTGGAGATTGCCGTGACGCAGACGATATCAATGACGATGAGTTGCTCACCATCAGCGATGCTGTCTACCTGTTCCAGTACATGTTCGTGGGTGGACCTTCGATACCGGCTCCCAGCGGAGTCTGTGGACCGGACCCGGGAGTCGAAGGCAATCTGGATTGCAACGACCACCTCGCCTGCCCCTGAGCACCCTTCACATTCAAGAATTGAAGATCCGTACGATTTGATCAAATCGTACGGATCTTGTTCATTTCACGGAATCACAGGAAGTACTGGCTTCGCTCCAGAGGGCCAGACCGATCACCATCTATCTCGATTCTGAAGAGCCCTCCCGGGAAGATCTCTCACGCCAGGATGCTGCATCCAGCTGAATGGTCACTTTCCGTGTCGGAACAGCAATCGGTTGTCCCTGTTCATCATCAAAATGCAAGATCACCTCGAGATGTGGTAATGGAGTTTCATCGTCGAGAATCAAACGATCAGTGAACAGTTCCACTCCGATCTGACGAGTTGTACCGGGAAGCACAACCACCTCCCCAGTTTCCACTTTCAACGCTCCATCTGGATTCCGCAGTTTGAATCTCAAAACGGTGTCGACCGGATTCTTCAGTTCCAGTGTCGTGCTCATCGTCTTCACCGACTGCGCTGGAGCAGGAATCTCTCCTCGAAAACTCGCGAGATCTGCAGAGAGTAGTCTCGATGCGAGGATATGCCTCTTCGTCGTGTACTGTTTCGGGTCGAGAATACTTCCAACTGGCACGACCCCCATCTCGAACCCCTGGGGACGAACCGTCACCAGATTCCAGTGGTGCATCCACCCTGCTCCAGGGTATTCCTGCCGAAGATGCGCCCCGGTCGCTGCAAGAGTGTGGTACTCGATTCCATCCTTGACCCCGTCAAAGTGCACCTGGTGGTGATGACCACCGAAGACCGCCGCAACATTTCCAGGGCGAGCCAATCTCTTGTGAACCTCTTGCCAGTTCGTTCCGTTGTATTTCTCCTTCCGCCATCTGGGATGATGGACGAAGACGAATACCTGCTCGACCTTCTCCGTACTTTTCAGAACCTCTTCGCGCCACGCCAGTTGGCGAGGTGAAAACTTCTGACACTCATTCTTGCTGAAGTTCTTTTCTCCTGTGGCTGGATCTCCTTCGTCTGAATAGAGGACGATGAATCCGCAATTCTTGTGATCGAACCAGTACCACAGTGGTCCGAAGTGCTGCTCGTAATCGGATTCATGCTCTCCCTCGGGGCGGTCTTCTCCACGCCAGTAGATGTCATGATTCCCCGCCACCGGATACCAGGGGCGCTGAAGCCGATTCATGGTGTCCTTGAATTGCTTCGCCTGAATCAGCCACTCGACCCTGCCGTTATATCCCTGGATCAGATCTCCTACCGTCATCGTCAGATCCGGATCGATGAGGTTGACATCCTTGACTGCTCTGGCGAGCACCCGAATTCCCTCTGCCGGTCCCCCTGTTCGATCGCCCATGATGGCGAAACTCCATGCGGAGTCGGCATCTGGAGATTCAAGTTGGCGGACGGGATCGCGATCGGTGTGAACTGGATCCCCCGCAACGAGTACCACTTCAGGGAGCGTCAGGAGTAGCCCCATCAGGGACAATAAAATCGCCTGTAACACGACCTTTTTCGATTCGAGTTGCTCAAGTGTCTTCATCGTCACCTCCCAGCTGGATGCTAACCGAGAGGATCGTCTTGTCACGCCCGTAATCTAGGGACAAGATGTCGAAACAACCGAGAGAGTCACCTGGGATCGGTCTCACCGAACTCATCATGGAACTCCCTCCGCGACTCTACCGCAGGGATTCCGGTTGATTCGACTCGACGTGGAACTGCTGGCTGGAAGGTGTCCGTTGTCCACAACTCGATACTCTCCAGACTCCCCCATCCCTGAGATACCCTACCTGCCGGGAATCACTGCCAGGAATTCGATCCCCCTTCTGTGCAAGACCATTCCTGCAGGGGGCTGGGCAGTCGACCCCCAGTACCACTACGGCATCGACCTCTTCAATCATGGCTGCCACTGGGAAGCCCATGAAGCCTGGGAAAGTCGCTGGCTGTCGCTGATATCCACCGAACTCTACAGAACCCATCTGCAGGGATTGATCCAGGCGAGTGCCGCCTTGCTGAAGATCCGGCAGGAACAGCCTAGACCTGCCCGAACCATCTGGCAGCGCGGTCGGCGGCGACTGGAAGTGGTCATCGAGCAGGTGCAGGCACCTCAACAGTTCGGAATTGATCTGAACTCCTTGCTACCTTCCATCGATTCCATCGTCAGCAAGGCCACTCCTCATTTCATCACACCCTGTATCGAGTTCGACGGTGATCACTGATGGAACCTCGTATCCTTCACCTTGATCAGAAGGTCGCAGTGGTTTCCAAGCCATCCGGGATGCTCGTTCACCCATCCGACGAGGACCGTCGCCGGGGGAGAACACTACTGACCTGGTTGAGAGATCGTCTCGACCAGTTGATTTACCCGGTCCACCGTCTCGATAGAGCATCATCCGGCGCCATCTGCTTTGCTCTAAATTCGGGATGCGCTCGGGAATTGCAGGCTGCACTTCGGCAACCAACTGCCCGAAAGGAATACCTGACGCTGGTCCGTGGAACTCCACCAACACGATTCCACTGCGATTTCACACTGAAGTCCGGGGCAACGAAGGAGCCCAAGCAAGCCAGTACTCACTTCCGCAGCGTCTTACAGGGAGACGGATTCACCCTCCTCATCGCCAGGATCGAGACGGGACGAAGACACCAGATCCGTCGTCATCTGGCACGCCTTGGCCACCAGATCGTGGGAGATACGACATACGGCAAGGGCAAGATCAATCGCTGGCTTCGAGACGATCACGGCTTGCCCAGACTCTTCCTGCACAGCTGGTTGCTCTCGATCCCCGATCCTTTCGGTGAAGGTGATGTTCAGGTCACGGACCCCCTACCTGCAGACCTTCTCGTCTTTCTCAGATCTTTGTTCCAGCAGCCGGACCTGTGGCCAGGAGGAATACCGGATCTGTCCGAGGTGATTCCATGGGATTGACATCACTCCACAGGTCCGCTGCCGCTGCCATCCTGTGTCCGCCTCTGCTGGTTCTTCTCATCAGGATATTGCTTCAAGGACTTCTCTTTCCCACCGAGTTGAGCGGCGATGAAGCGCAATACTGGGATTGGTCACGGAACCTGCAACTCTCCTACTACACCAAGGGTCCGGGAGTCTCTCTCATCATCGCCTTCTTCACCTCCTGGTTTGGTGTCGATGAACTGGCGGTCAGGATGGGCAGTTACATCTGCCATGCCATCTCTGCGATTGCCGTGGGATACCTCGGATACCAGCTCTCGGAAGGCTCGAAACGGGTGGTCTGGTTCTGCTCCATCGGCTTCCAGTGTATTCTCGGATATCAACTGGGAGGATCCCTGATGACGGTGGATATGCCGATGATCGCTGGCTGGACCGTCGGCACCTCGGCGGCAGTCGCAATCGTTCAGCGAACCACAACGGGAGCCTGCGTCACCGCCCCCATGGCATTGCTCGGAGCAGCATTCGGTTTCAGCGCGCTGGCGAAGTACACGGCACTGCTGGGGATCCTCGGTGTCTTGATTGGAATGTGGCGCTGGAGAAGGGAGATCATCCGATCTCCCGGCGCTAACAAGGGCCTCCTCTACGGATCCTTGCTGTGTCTCGGATCGATCGCTCCAATGGTCGTGTGGAACGCCCTTCGTGGCTGGCCCACCATCGAACACCTGCTCGGACACCTCGCCTTACCTGGCGGCGATAGCGGCACCCTATCGTGGAGTGAATTCCAGTTCAGCTGGCCGCTGACCTTCATCCTCCAGGTGTTCTCTCTGCCCGGCCCCCTCATCTCCCTGGCGATGCTCCTTGGGATCCTGGCAACGAGAAAAGAACGGAAATCGACGAGTAAACAACCGTGGAGAGTCGCAGCGTGGAGTGCCCTACCTCTGCTCTTCTTCTACAGCCTCGTGTCACTCAAGGCTTCCACAGAGGCAAACTGGACTGCGGCAGCAGCCGCTCCCCTCATCCCATTTGCAGCCAGCTGGTTTGATGCTCACTGGAATCGCCCAGCGATCCGATATCTGGGAATGATCATCGGACTGCGCAGTGTCATCACCTGGTCTCTTTTCTTGACACTCCCGTGGTCAATACCACTGATCTCACAACAGTTCAAAAACATGGGGATCGAAACGGCACCACCTCTGCACAGGATTCAGGGGCACAAGTATTTCGCCGACGAGATCAATCGACTGCGAGTAGAGTTCCAGGAGAATTTCCAGACCACGATCCCGATGGTCTGCGATTACTACGACCGAACTGCGTTGATGGCATTTTATTCGCCGGGTAGACCAACCGTTTATTGCGCCTCAACACTACTTGGAGCTCGCCCCTCCGCATACGATGATATTCCTGCAACCAGATTTGATCCCGCTGACTGGCAGGGCCGGGATCTGATCCTGATAGGAGCCGACATCGAACGCTGGAAAGCAGCACTGGATCTGACGGAAAT
>CAYPPQ010000028.1:0-31266 GCA_964412635.1 uncultured Planctomycetia bacterium
GAGGGCATCGAGTCGCTGGCACAACTGCACAGTTTTCGATCCACTTGCAAGTACCACTACATGGTCAGCAATTGAATCCTGCAGTGCGTCTGAAATCCGGATGGGGTCGAAATGGTCCACCGCTGGGGCGATTTCCACGACTGGTTTGACACCGAAAATCCCGAGTTGCTCGATGATACCCGCATGGGCATCTTCGAAGCGTGGTCCCCCCTGTGATACCAATGCAATCTTTGGGCTGCTTGAGAGATCTTTTGCGCAGATGTATTCGACCATCGCTCTGGCCTGGTGGTAGGTACTCGGCAGTAAGTAGTAGATCCAGGGGAAGGGCGGATCGGACGGGCGAGGTGTCGCCATCACTGGACCCACCATCGGTATCTGCTTCCTGGCCAGCAACTCCTCCACCCCACTGGTATCGGGGGCGATGTGACAGCTTACCAGTGCAAATACGTCCTGATCGGTGACACGCTCGAGGGCAGCCAGGGTTCCCGCAGCGGTCGACTCCGTATCCTCGAATACCCACTCGATCGATCGACCGTAGATTCCACGTGTCGACACCTGTTGACTCCAGGCTTGTAACGCTTCGCGGATACTCTCCCCCGTGGAAGCGAGCGCACCCGTCATCGGGATCACCGTTCCCAACCTCAATCGATCGGGTTTCACGCCGGCATCGAGAACCTCTTCCTTACCGAGAACCTTGAGGTATGCCTCCAGGTCATCGAACTGTTCCGAGGTCATCTTGTATCGGGGCATCCCGGGGTGAAGAGGGACTCCGTCAGGATCAATCCCATCACGGATCGCTTTTCGAATCGTTTCCGGCGTGAAGGCAGATCGCTTTCTTCCTGTCAGTTCAACCTCAGCAGGTCGACTCAGGTCCTGCCAGCGGATAGGCGGAGGAACGAGTCCTCCTTCTCGCATACCTCTTCCGTCTTCTCCGTGGCAAGAAGCACACGGAAAGGAGGTCGCAGGCATCTCCAGGTCTGCGTTAGCAAGTACCAGTTTGATGTCGGGTCCCTTGGAGGTCCCTGCCAGGTAGATCTCTCGCCCCCGAGCAACATTGGTCTGGTCCTCTCCGCCGACGACAGCGGCGGGATTACACAGCAACAGCAGGAGCAACAGGCAGTGTCTCATTTCCTCGCCTCGGCGGGATACACGGCGATCTGCTGGATCACGCTCGACTTGAAGGTGAGTCCACGGCTGGGAACCTCGATCATCATGCCGAAACGAACCTGTTCCCTGAAGGTGCCCTTGAACTGGTACACCCCTTCTCCCAACCCTTCGGCGATGAGGCGATCCTGATGGGAGCCGTCGAGGGCAAAGAGCATCACCTTTACATCCTTGAGACCATCGACCGGTTCTCCCGAGACGGAATCGGTAACCTTCAGTTGCAGATCCACGCTCGTGCCTGCTCTGATCACCTCTTTCGGTTCCAGGTAGGTGACATTCACAGGAACCAATTCCAGTTCTACAATTGAGGAGTCGATCGGTTTCACCTCCAGTTGAAAGTTGGTGACGGTACGGGGCTGGTCGATGAGGAAAGGGACATCCAGTACCCCGACCTTGTCGAAACGTACCACGGTGGAGTACTCACCCGGGCCGGTCTCCTGAAGCGATCGATCCAGCACCAGGATCCCCCTGGGGATTCGACTGTATGTCTGGAAGTTGCCCATCGAAGCCATCATTCCTTCGACGTAGTAGTAGACCAATTTGTCGCCGGGATTCGCCACGAACATCGAACTTCCCTCTGGCGGAGGAGCAAGCAAGGATGTGATCTGTCTGCCCACCGAAACATCTGACATCGACTTTCTGCCGATTCCGAGTTCGGTCACGACCAGTTCATCCCGAGAGAGACGATTGAGATCGACCAGGATGATATTTGCACGTTCTGCGTCGTGGATGTAGGCGAAGGAGTTGGAACAGACCACCTCATCAGGAGCCAGAGCCGTGGTTACGGAACCAGTGATCTCTCCGCGGGCGGTATCCACGATCACCACCACTCCTGCACTGGGGCTCGCCAGAAATGCGAATCTACCTGATGGCTCGAGTTCGATATCGATCACACCCCTGGGGATCTTCACCCCAGCGCTCTTTTCGGAGGTCTGTGGATCGATGACGTGGAGGGTATCGCCATTGGCACTGGCCACCAGAAATCTCGCAGACAGCGGTGCATATGCGATGGCGATGGGAGTCTCTCCGACCTTCACAGTACGGGTACTGAAGTCGTCATGCAGATCGATGATCGTGATGATTCCATCGGCGGTACTGGTCGCAGCGAGCCATCGAGAATCGGAATCAATCGCCGTGGTGTGACGCCCACTTCCGAGATCGAGAACTGGGCCCACCTCCAGCGTCCGAAGGTCCACCCTGGCAAGTTGATCAGTGCCATCGAGTGATACCCAGGCCGCCTCACCGGTTGGCTCCAGAAGAAGACGGACCGGCTCCGATCCCTCGCCAAATTCGATCTCGCTGGCAATCCGTGCCCGATTCGCATCGATCACGACCACCTTGTTTTCATCGGGAAGAGTGACGAGGAGTTGTTCCTTATCGCTGTTCAATACCCAGTCGACAGGTTCACCGGGTAGACCGATCAAGCTCCGTAACTTTGTGATGCTGAAGGAGATCAAGGGATCGATGATGGAGATGGAACGATCGCCGTTGAGGACCAGCAGGAAGTATTGATTCAGATCGTGATCCGCGGTGACGCTGAGAAGGCCACCGAGAAACTCTGCGATCATCTCCTTGAGCCTGTTTTCCGAGGGAGCTTCCTTGCCTTCTCGACGGTGCATCCATGCCAGCGGATGAAGCCCGACAAGTGGCTCTCCCGAATTGGCATCTTCGATGGTGAAAGTGACCCGAGCGTCGGTGCCGTCGATCAGGGTTTCTTGGCCGTCGAATGGATCGATCTGCAGGGTGATGCGGAGTCCCTCGACTACCTTTTGCTGGGAAAGAGATGGGGTGGGGCGAGGCTCGTCCTGAGCCTCGAGGGATGGCCCGCTGCAGAGCAGCATGACCCCCATCCAGATCCAGCAGATCCACCGCTGGCGACAAATCCGCAGGAACGAATCCTGGCGGACTGAACTCAACTCGCCTGACATGATTTTCCTCCGGTATGGGGACCCGTTGTAATCTATTGTAAGTTTACAATAGACGGCCCAGATCCACTACCTTGCTCTCCCATCAGGGACAGCTGGCGGAGCTCACGCAGTCGAGGGCATCCGCCGTGGGGTCAGGCCCACAAGCCGGATACGGGGCAGATGGCAGCGAATTGGAACCAAATACCGATCCCAACACAAACACCACATCTGCCAGATTGATCGTCGAATCGTCATTACAATCGAGCGCAGAATGGCAATCGATCGCTCCACTGCCAAACAGGAAATCGAGCCCCTGAACCGCATCCGATACATCGAGTTGACCGTCCCCGTTTCCATCGCCTCGGATGAACTGAGGGAGATCCACCACGGCGACGTACGCCAGCCGCGACAGGGTATCGCTTCCACCCGGTCCCGACACCGTCAACTGGACATCATAGGTCCCGGCAACGGTATAGGTGTGGCTCGGATTCTGCAGTGTCGAGGTGGCACCATCTCCGAAGGTCCAGCTCCAGCCACTGGTCGGCCCGCCGCTGGACAGGTCGCTGAAGACCACCGTCAACGGATGGGTACCACTGGTCGGTGTGCCGCTGAAGTCGGCGATGGGTGCCGGCTCTGCCACCGTGATGTAGGCGGTCCGCGTCAGGGTATCGCTGCCCCCGGGACCACTGGTCGTCATCGACACGGTGTAACTGCCGGCGGCGCTGTAGGTGTGGCTCGGATTCTGCAGCGTCGAGGTGGCGCCATCTCCGAAGGTCCAGCTCCAGCCGCTGGTCGGCCCGCCACTGGACAGGTCGCTGAAGGCCACCGTCAACGGATGGGTTCCACTGGTCGGTGTACCGCTGAAGTCGGCGACCGGTGCAGCAGGATCGACGGTGATCACGATGCTGCTGGAATCGGATCCACCGGGTCCTGTCACCAGCAATATCGCGGTGAAGCTACCGTCACTCGAATACTGGTGCGTCGGATTTTGAAGGGAAGAGGATCCACCATCGCCGAAGGTCCACTGCCAGCTATCGATGCTACCACTGCTGGTATCGGTGAAGGTGACACCGAGGGGTGCCACTCCCGTCGAGACGGAGGCAGTGAAACTGGAAACGGGCGGTGGTGTCGGTGAATCCACCGAGACGCCACAACTTGTCGATGGGCCAGATATCGCACCCACCTCTGCGAACAGTGCGTAGATGCGGATTCCTGCAGCAGCGGACGAATCGAGATATGAAGTGATATCTGCGCTCACCGTGTCGAGCAGAACGCCATCCTTCAGGATGGTGATGGAGGTCGCACCCACCGGAGACACCCAATCGAGCTGGGCGGTCAGGGGTGAGTTACTGATGCATGTGAGACCGGAGACCGCTGCAGGTGGAAGAACCAGCGTACAATCGGTATCGGTCGAACTGAGAACTCCACTCACGGCTCGAAGGGAATAGAGGTGAGTTCCAGCAGCGACTCCCGTTTCCTGGTAGAAACCGACCGCGGGAGCGACGGTGGCGATCAGGGTGCCATCCCTGCGTACTTCGATCCCATCCAATCCAGTGCCCTCCGACCAGAAGATCGAAACGGTTCCACTATTCTGGGAACAATCGAGGTTGGTGATGGGTTGAGGAGGAATCGATGCGGTGCAAAGGGACTCGGTACTGGGGACCGATTCAGTGACACCGCTGACTCCGTACTGGAACTGGCCCGCTCCAGGGGAAACATCGAGGTGGGTCACAGCAGTGCCCGCGAGAAGTGCGATCTGCACCCCGTCCCTCGTCACACTGATCTGGGTGTATGTCTCTGGATTGGTCCACTGCAACGTCACCTGTCCCGAAGCGACTGCACAACTGAATGCTGTGGGTGCCGCTGGCGCAACCTCCGCGGAGCAGGATGAATCGGTACTATTCAGACCGGAAATCGTCCCTCGTATGGTGTAAAGGTGGCTTCCAGAACCGGGAGCATCGGCGAGAGAGGTCACTCCGCCACCGAGCGTCTGCAAGATGGTTCCATTGCGAAACACCGTGATGGAATCGTAAGTGTCCCCGTTCACCCACTGGAGATCGACCAGGTTGCCGGTTCTCAAACAGGTGAAAGAGGTTACCGGTATAGGATTGATGCTCGCTCCACAGCCAGAGGGCGCACTGTTGAATCCACCGACCACACCCTGGATCAGGTACTGGTGAATTCCACCTCCTGGGGCGACATCGAGGTGCGAGGTGGCAGTCCCCGCCAGGGTCGCCACCGTCTGACCATCCCGGATCACATCGATACTGTCATAGACTTCCGAGTTGACCCAGGAGACGGACACATCCGATCCCTGAACCTGGCAGGCGACAGAACTGGGTGTTTGCGGATCGATTCCAAAGTTGCAGGTCACAGGCACCGAAGCGACTGCCCCCACCACCGAAACCACCGAGACGGAGTGCGATCCACTGGCCAGGGCCGAGATTGACGTGGAAGTGGCGCCTCCCGCCAGTGCCTGGGGAGTCCCCCCATCGAGAGTGACCTCAACCGAATCCCACCCGCCGGGGTTGGTCCAGGTGACAGTCACGGTGGAGCCGCCGGTACTACATCCGAGATTGGTCGGAGGATCGACACCATCGGTCATGCAGTCGATGATCGCCTCGACCAGTTGCTGACGGGTGGCAGTGGTCTCGGTGAGGCCACCGATCTCGTAGGAAGATCCAAAGGTGTAGAATGTGCCCGAGTCGCGGAAGACTGCCACGTCGTACGCCGGAGCCTGATTCGACTGGACCACTCCCGATCCCGCAGCAGCGGAGATCCGATCGACCCAGGTGTTCTCTCCCGCATAGTCGAAGGAGAGGCTCGAGAGATCACATCCGGGAGAGAACACTCCATCCACGGTACCAAGATTGTCCGTCGACGCTCCATCGGAGAGTGCGGTGATTCCGAATCGGCTATGGACGATGGTCTGGGTATCGAAGAACCAGGTATCCCCGCCTTCCATGAAGACAGCCTTTCCGCCAACACCGTTGGTCAGGAAAAGATCCAGTTCTTCCGCTTCCAGAGTCGTGAGTTGATGGTTGTTCGGGAACATTCCAAGTTGCACCCAGATGCGATCGAGTCGATCGAGATCGGGAAGTGCAAAGATCGAACCGGCGGTAACGACACTTCGACCGGAAGCGACCAGGGCATTGGTCAGTGCTACCCCTGAATCGGTGGTCCCCGTCTCTGGAGCCCACACGAGGTCACGGATGTCACCGAGAAGGAAGGTAGAACATGTTGCACTGAGGCTTGCAACTCCCCCGGAGAAGCCCTGCAATTCCCAGGTACGCTGGCCGATGGGAACCGACACATCCAGATATCCCGTGGTTGAACCGGGGACTGTGGCCAGCAGGATTCCATCGCGCATCACCCGGATCTCGTCGTAGGCCTCTCCATTGGTCCAGGAGAGTTGAACTCCCAGCGGTTCCTCGACGCAGGTGAAATTGTCAGGACCCGCCGGCCCTCCCATCAGCGCGAGCATGTTGGCCAGGTTGATGCGGCCATGCCCGAAGCTGTTGTCAAATCCAGGGGTGTCCTCGCCAGGAGGACCGACCTGGTCATCGGCACCGGACTCGAGAATGGTACGAGCCTCTGCAGCTGTGAGGGTTGCATCCTGGGCCAGGATTACCGCCAGCGCACCCGCAGTGACCGGTGTCGCCGAGGAAGTTCCATTGAAGTTTCCCACGTAGTCGGCGGTTGCTCCGCCGGTGACATATCCTCCGGCACCGGAGATATCTGTGGTCGCCATCAGAACTCCCGGGGCAACCACGCTCTGTTCCGTTCCGAAGTTGCTCCCCCACCAGGTTTCACCATCGCAAGACGATGGACTCTTTCTTTCATCGCAAGGGCTACTCGCTCCCACTGCGATGGCCTGGGTGTAGGCCGCTGGAAAGGAGACGCCAAGATTGTCATTTCCGCTGGCGAAGACGAGGATGCAACCGAGTCCCCCCCGTCCGGTATCGAGGGCGTACTGAAGTGTATTCTGCTCCGCCGTGGTGGGAGAGCCGCCTCCCCATGAGTTGGAGAGGATGTCGCCGCCGTTATCGGAGGCCCAGGTCAACGCATCGATGATCCAGGAGTTTTCGGTCCAGTGGTTACCAAATCCAAGCCTCACAGGTTGAATCTCGGCTGCCCAGGCAACACCGGCGATTCCGATGCCATTGTCGCCGATCCCCGCTGCCAGGCCGGCACACGCTGTTCCGTGACCATCGGTACTTGCGCAGTTTCCTGCTACCCCGGCTGGACTTGCCTGGTTAGTCGAGTCGTGACCTGCCACGATGTGGGCAGCGAGATCTTCATGAAACACATCGACACCCTCATCGATGATGGAGACACGAACCGAGAGTGATCCGGTCTGGATTCCCCATGCCGCAGCAGCACTGATGTCGACACCGACGTTGCCCGCCTGCCCTGTATTCTCCAGAAACCACTGCGATCCGAAGAATGGATCATTGGGGACCGCCATCGGAGCAAGATGCATGATGAAATTGGGACTCGCTGAAGTGACTCCACTGAAGTTCTTCAACTCCTCGAGGGTCTCCTCGATCTGACGAGGGAAACCCGAGAAGGAGAGGTGCAACAACGGCGTGATCGACGGGAACTCACGGATCAAATGAAGATCTGGGCGGGACAAAATTCGGTCGTACGCCGCTGGATCGTCGGGATCGAGGGTGACCAGGATCTCGGGCGTTGGAATGTGAAGGCGACCGCGAAAGTCGAGACACGGTGCCGCCCAGCCATCGGCCAGAGAATCGAACATTTCGAGCAGTTGTTGAGAATTGCCGCGGCCTGTCTTGAGCAGGAGCAATCCCTGATAAGGGGTCTCCTCGATCGAATCCGACCCCAGATCCAGATGATAATCCTTCATGACCTGAAGGAGATGATCGACCGGAGTTTCAACTTGCGGGAAATAGACGGCCAATCGGTCATCTTCGACCTCGAGTTTGACTCGATTTTCTCCCCAGTTATAGGCGAATGTGGAGGGATCAAGGGTGACGCTTGATTGCTGTGATTCAGCTACCATCACGGGCAAGATGCAGAATGCGAAGATCACAATCAGATGCGCAGACCAGTTCAATGAAGACTCGCGAAGCCTCATTCGATCTCTCATTTCCATTCTGTACCAGGATCCGTCAGCCAAACGTGTCAGTCTTGAGCCAAGATCTCGATAATTTGTTACCTTGGAGATGCCAGGGCGGCAAAGCCCGGTTCTGTCCAAGGGGTGTCTTGCCCTGCAAATAATGCACTTCCTCCATGGTAGGACCGGGAACCGACCTTCGATACCTCGCAGTACCCATATCCTCCAAATTTGTCTTGGACCAATCATGACAATCGTGGCATCGGTATTACTTTCCGATACAAAGTAGATCTTCAGAGGAGACAACAGTTCACAACGGTCTCACCACCGTCACAACTTTTCACCGCGTACGGTTTTCAGAAGAGACCGATTCTCCTGACTGAGAGGGGTTTGCCAGATGAATTCCAGAGAGATGCGTCACCGACTCCCCCTGCTGGTTGTCCTCATGACACTTCCGCTGTTCCTGGTCAGTTGCGGAGGGAGTGGTACGCCGCCAGCTCCGCAACCGGTGATCGATTTCCACAAGAACCGTGATGTCCTGGGACGAGTGGCACCGGTCCTCTCCGATCGTGCCACCGCAGACCCCAGCAGCGTGCCAACCGATTTCGATTGGATGGAAGTGGATAGCCCCTGCTCGGTGGAGGATCCTTCGCGATTCTCGGTGACGGGAGATCCCAATCTCCTCTACTACGAGGCCACCGATGGCTTGAACTTGACGGTGATCGGATTGATCACCTCCGATGAGCCGACCTTCGATCCCATCGTGCTTCCTCGCACGGTGGTGATGAGTCCGGCACAGATGCCGGACCTCGACGACAATGGAAGCCTGTTCAGCCCCTACGGAGCTGCAGATCCTTCCGTCCTCTACAACTCGGCGATTCCGATCGGATCCCCGGGACGATACCAGATGTGGTTCGAGGGACGTTACGGGACACTCGGGTTGATCAGCGCCATCCTGACCTGTTCATCTTCCGACGGCGTCACCTGGGATGCACCGGTCTTCTGCACGGGACTCGAACCGGGAGCCGCCTTTGGCACCGTGGCGAGAGTCGCAGATCCAAGCGTGGTTCGCACCAACGAGGTCTCCGATTCCTATCGGATGGTCTTCGAAGTGGAGAGAAGTCCCGGGAGTGTTCCCTTTTCATTACTGGGAGCAGCAATCTCCGACGATGGAATCGCCTGGACCATCCGTGATGGAGTCCTCAGTGGCGATCCCGCTACCCCCATCTTCACCGGCGGTCCCGGTTCCTTCGACGACTATTCGATTCAGGCCCCCAGTCTGCTGGTGGAATTTGCGAGCGGTGGAGCGGTTTCGGAATGGGTTCTCTTTTACGAGGCGGACGGCGTCGCTGGTCTCAATGACACCGTCATCGGCTTTGCCACCAGCCTCGATGGCTACAGCTGGAGCGGTTTCAACCTGGCAGTGCTGGAACCGTCTTCCGATCTGGTGCCCCCGCCACCCCTCTTCGATTCCGACGATCTGAAGCATCCAGCGGTGATTCAACCCGATAACTACCCTGGCTTCGACCTCGATCCGGTCACCGGGGTGTTGACACCGATACCCCGATTCTGGTTGTACTACACGGGAGATAATGAGGGTTCCCCCTCGGTCAATCGCATAGGCCTGGCCACGGGAGGGTAAAGGAGTCCACGCAACCTCCAGCACGATGCGGCCAATTGCGGTAAACTCGTAATAGGCCAGGAGTTCAGCCCCTGATGAACCCTGTTCCATGGAGGAAGAAGTTGGCGATCGAGCGCATCGACCATCCCCCCGGATACGATCCGGAAGAACCACGTCGCAGTTGCCCACCGTGGCTTCTGTGGATGGGGCTTCTGTGGATGGGGCTTCCGTGGCTGGGGCTACTGTGTGGATGTCTCAGCAATTCGCCTCCTGAAGATCCACAAGCCAACGAACCACCAGCGAACCCGATGGAGGTCGCCCCCCCGAACATCTCACAGCAAGCTCCTCAGATCGTCGAAGGAACGAATCAGCCTCCCGTCTTTCCCGGCCCCTCCGCGGTGATCGCCGGAGATGGGATCATCGACATCCACTGGAAGCCTGCACTGGATGACCAAACGACTGCAGATCGGCTGCGCTACACCATCCACACCGCTGGGCGGTCGGGGAAACAGGACCTGACCGATCCACTGGTCATCACCGAAGCGGGTTCCTCCTCCTACCAGTTGCAAGGCTTGCCCGCCGGCGAAGCGGTCTATCTGGTGGTCCAGGCCATCGACGAGCAGGGACTCTCCGATGGAAACAAGTTGGAATGGGCAGCGCTTCCCAACCCGGTCATCTATGTCGATGCCAGCGCCGCTACCGGTGGGGACGGCTCCACTCCTGCAAAAGCACTGAAGAAGATCGACGATGCCATCGGTGCAGCGATCGGCTACTCCGGGGTCAACATCCACATCGCCGAGGGTCGATACCCGGAGCAGTTCCTTCTCTTCGAGGGGATGTCGATCTACGGCGGATTCCCCAGCAACTTCACGGGACCAGCCGATCCTCAAGTACATGTCACCGAGATCGTTGGAGTCCTCGACAAGGATACGATCATCGTCCCACCCGGCGATCAACTGGTCGTCATCGATGGAATGGTGTTCCACGGCCGCCAGGAGGTGCGTCGCGCCGTGATTGCAGACGATTGCCAGATCCGCCTGTCGCGCTGCAAGATCGATGGTTTTCGTGACAAGGGGATACAGATCGAGACCGATCTCGACCTTGAAGGAGCCGCCAGCGGCGTCATTCAATCGTGCGTCATCTCCAGCAACGGGGGCGACGGGATTCGAATCGAGGGGCATGTCGACCTGGCAATCCGCGATTGCACTGTCATCGACAACCGGCAGAGTGGCGTGTCGGTATTGCCACTGCTTCCTCGCCATGGAGAGAAGACACGCATCGAAATGGAGCGTTGCCGGGTATCTCGAAATCAGGACATCGGAATCAGCATCAAGATCGACCCACCCTCGCAGCGGAAGCGAGAAGAAGACGATCCGCAAGATGCACGCATCCGTATCGCGTTACGCGGAGTCCTGGTCGAGGGAAATCATGACCACGGAGTCAGTATCGATGTTCAGTACGCTGAGGAAGCGACCGCCGATCTTCGCATCCGGGTGGAGCAATGCTCCTTCCGCAGCAACCATAAGTCAGGACTGCACATCGATGCGGATGCCCCAGGCGACCTCTCCGTTGGAGAATCCGAGTTCCTTGGGAACCAGGGAGAGTCGGGGTTGAGGATCTCCGGTGATGCGAGAGACGCACTGATTCGTGTCCACTCCTGTTTCTTCGCTGCACAGCCGATCAGTGCGGTTCGGTTGCAAGGCCAGGGTTGCCTTCTTATCCACCGCTGCCTGCTCGTCGACAACCTCGGGCCTGCACTGATTGTACGAGACAAACATCAGGTACGGGCCCTTGTCAGTGACTCCGTCGTGATCGGGCCTGATTCCCCGGGTGTTCGTACCGAGAGAGTGCACATCACCCCCGGCGATGATCGCTGGCACTTCGTCACCGTCGAGCAATCCACATCGAACTCTCTACATCTGGTCGGCGCCAACTCAGCCCCACTGAAAGGTGGTTTTCTCCACGACCTGCTCGGGAAGGCTGCCATCGCAGTGGGCGACCAGCAGCCCAACGGCTGGATCGATCTTCGGGAGGAGAGTTCTCCTCCGCCGCAGAAGGGAAGTATCTGGCTGCGAGCACCCGCTGCAGAAGAACCAACCTGGAAGCAAGTGGTGGCGAATCTGACCGGCGGAGAAGGCTCCCCTTCTCTTCTCGACTCCCACGCAGATGAGGTGAGGCCGGGAATCAACCGTGTCGGTCATACACCGAAACGACCACTGGCAGCGATCTCGGTGGTACCGGTTTCGGGAGCGCTGATGGCGGGAGTTGCCCCGGTCTGGGTGATTCAACTGAGTGAACAACCGGTCGCAGATCCGTCGGCGAGAGTTTTCATCGATGGACAGATGATCGCCTCCTCTGGCACGATGACTGGCGACGAATTGAAGATACGGATCGCCGAGAAACTCGCTCCTGGAAACCGCATCCGAATTGAATGGACCGATTCATCTGATTCATCTCTGCGCCCCAGCAGCAACTCACACGAGTGGTTCGTGATTGCGGCGGAGGATTAGCGATGCTGATTCGAAACCGAATCCAGTTACTGGTACTGACGCTCCTGACCGTTTCCATCGGCGGTGGAATCGCTGCCATGCTGGTCATCAAGGATCTTCAACTCGCCATCGAGGAGGGTGGAAAGAGTCGCCAGACTCTCGTCTCCATCGGAGAGATCAGAGACCTCCTCCTCTCTGCAACGGGTGAAATCGACGACATGGAGAGCTGGGAATCTGCGGACCGAACAAACTTCCGCCAGCGGATGAAGAGCAGTCAGCTGGCGATCTCCACTCTTCAACAGAAGAGTCACCAGATCACCTCGGCTGAAAAAGCAGCCATCGACGCCCTGGCCACCCCGGTGAGAAACTTTGAGAGAGCCGTGTCCCGCTCGCTCCGATACCAGGAGGAAGGGATCGAACAGAAGGGTGTCGACCGGACCAGAAAGTGGTTGAAGGACCATCTCATCCCCGAAATCTCCACGGCAGTTCAATCGCTGGAGGCACTTCAGCAGGAGAGACTCAGCGACAACGAGGCCAGTTCGAAACGAGCCTCGCAACTGGTGACTCGCTGGCTGTGGCTGCTCGGTGTCACCATGTTGATCCTCAGCGGTTCTTTTTTCCTGCTCCTGCGCAGCTGGATCATCTCTCCCATCGAGCGCCTATCCTTGGCGGCCAAGAAAATCTCTCAGGGAGAATACGGGGAACCGATACCGGTCGCATCCGGTGACGAACTGGGTGATCTGGCCAGAGAAGTGGAATCGATGTCGAGTGACATCGCCAAGTTCCAGGAACAACTGGTCGATCGAGAGCGGCTTGCTGCAGTCGGCGAGATGACCGCATCCGTTGCGCACAACCTCCGCAATCCACTGGGATCGATTCGAGCCCTCGCCCAGGGCTGCCTTCGCAGCGGCAACCCCGATGACATCGCTCCATCGTTGAAGACCGTCATGGAGACTGTCGACAGGGCCGATCGCTGGCTTCGAGATCTTCTACAGGGGCTCAAGCCGATCCGCCTCGATCGTCAACCGGTCAAGGGTTTGGATTCCCAGTTACATCGGATCGTCGAGGCGGTGCGCGTTTTTTCCAGCAAAGTGGAGGTAGAACTGGTCACCGAGATTGCCACCGATCTCCCCCCCATCGAGATCGATATCCGTCGGATCGAGCAATCGTTAATCGTGCTTCTCAACAATGCGGTTGAAGCCTCCTCCGCAGGGGATTCGGTTCACATGACTGTCGATTTTTCGGAAGATGAACTTCTTCTGGAGGTCAAAGATGAAGGGTGTGGAATGTCGGAAGAAGTGCAATCCAGACTGTTCAGTCCCTATTTCACCACCAAGAAAGGTGGCCTGGGACTGGGGCTCTCCCTGACACAAAGAATCATCCACGGCCACGGTGGTCGAATCGATGTGGTATCTTCTGAGGGAACTGGAAGCACACTGACCATCCACATCCCGTTGAATCCGGAGCCTGGCAAGAGCCCGTGAAAGGTTATTCATGGCACAGATCCTGATCCTCGACGACGAACAGCCTCTGCTGCAGTCATTGACCCTTGAACTGGGTCGTGGCGGGCACGTTTGCCTTCCCGCTGAAACCGGTGCAGAGGCGCTGCGCATCCTTGAATCTCAATCGGTGGATATGGCGATCCTCGATGTCCAGTTACCCGATATCTCGGGTCTGGAGGTGTTGCGTAAGATCAGGGAAGAGATGCCAGAAGTTCCGGTTTTGATGATCACGGCATATGCATCTGTCGAT
Source organism: uncultured Planctomycetia bacterium (assembly GCA_964412635.1). GTDB lineage: Bacteria > Planctomycetota > UBA8108 > UBA1146 > UBA1146 > QNYK01. The sequence goes on from CAYPPQ010000028.1 coordinate 14,014, forward strand.
AGTGCGGTCGAAGCGATGAAGGAGGGTGCACTCGATTACCTGGAAAAGCCGCTCGACCTCGAGGAACTTCATCTGGTCGTCGAGCGAGAACTCGGAAACGCCGAGATGCGTAGACTCGCTCAGTTCAACGAACGAGCGGCTGCGCTCTCCGAGAACAACAAGATCATCGGAAACTGTCCCCAGTTGCAAGAGACTTTGAATGTGATCGAACAGATCTCCAATATCAATGTCGAGAGTGCTGCGGAGTTACCAACGATACTGATCGGAGGTGAAACCGGAGTAGGTAAGGATCTTCTGGCTCGTTTCATCCATGAATCGGGGCACATCTCGGGATCTCCATTTCTGCAGATCAACATGAGCGGACTTCCAATCCCGCTGATCGAGAGTGAACTCTTCGGCCACGAGAAGGGTGCCTTCACCGGAGCAACGAAGACCAAGCAGGGTCTTTTTGAGGTTGCAGCTGGCGGATCGATCTTCCTCGACGAGATCGGCGACATGCCGATGGATATGCAGGCGAAGCTCCTCAACGTCCTGGAATCGAAAAAGGTACGTCGGGTGGGCGGAACGAGAGAGCATCCGGCAGATGTTCGAATCATCGCAGCGACCAATCAGGACCTCGAAAAACGGTCGGAGGAAGGAAACTTCCGATCAGACCTCTTCTACCGGCTCAAGGTCGTTTCTCTGCTACTTCCTCCTCTCAGAGATCGAGGTGATGACCTGGATCTCCTCATCGACCACTTCTTGGGTCGCTATCAGCTGAAGTACAAGAAACCAAACCTGAAAATCACGCCTGAAGTAAGAGTGGATTTGAACCAGTACAGCTGGCCTGGCAACATCCGCGAACTTGCCCACACGATGGAACGTCTTGTCCTGATCTCTCAAGGTGACGAGATCAATTCTCCCAACTTTCAGAAGTCGTTGTCGACAAAGGGGCCTCATTCGAGCGGTCCGACACCCATCGAGCAGATCCAGTTCGACTTCAACGACGGGGAGTGCACCATCGAAAGAGTGGAGCGCGAACTGCTGCAACAGGCACTCGATCATTCCAGCGGAAACATCTCCAAGGTGGCACGATTGCTCGGAATGACGAGAGGTGCACTGCGCCACAAGCTGGAGAAGCGCGGACTGTAATCTTCCATACATCCCACACCTGATTTGGTGGCCATTTTCCGCCACCCATCTTGGCCGGATATGGCCGGGCCAAGATGGAGCCACCTGCCTCTGGCTCCATGGAACCAGCATGGCTCTCATACGCCACAATTTCCGACCTTCTCCGCCACCTTAAGATGCTATATAATATAGACTTATAAATCGACCTCGTCACATCCTGACTAATTGGCTAGAATCTGATCCCATGGTCAGGCATTTGCTAACAAATCCTATTGAATGCTTTACCCGGGGAACGGTTCGACAAGCCCTGGGGTCTCAACCAGTCGTGAACGGGTATGCCATGAAAGTGCCGAAGAAAACCCCCGAAAAGGTCGAGGCGGATCGATTCCGCATCGCCTTTTACAGCCATGACGGCTACGGGCTCGGCCATTTCCGACGGTGCCTGCTCCTGGCACAGAAGATCCAGGCGCACCTTCAGGGCATCGAGGTGATGATCGTGACCGGATCCTCCCGTGCATTCTTCTACGAACTGCCACCGAATACCAAGATCGTCACCCTCGATACCGTGACCAAGGACAACAGCGGTAACTACGTTCCCCGGAATCCACAGGTGAGTCTTCTTTCCACCCTCGCACGGCGCCGCAAGATCCTCAGTCGTGCGATGAGTGAGTTCAATCCTGACCTGCTCGTGGTGGACCATGTCCCCACCGGCCTGCGGGGTGAGTTACTCCCCCTCATCGCGGATCTCAAGAGAAAAGGCACCAAGCTGGCCCTCGGGTTGAGGGACATCATCGACGAAGGCGACAGGGTCAAAAAAGCATGGGCACAGGACGGCACTTCGCAGGTTCTCGATTCCCTCTACGATTACATCTGGGTGTACGGGAACCAGAGCGTTTTCGATCTTGGAAAGCTCTATAATCTCACCGTGAGCACACAGAATCGTCTCGAATACCTCGGCTACCTGCGTCGATCGGTACACTCCACCTCGGCCGAGATCCCTCAGAACTTCAAACTCAGTTCGAGAAAGAAGATCGTCTGTGTATCAGGGGGTGGAGAAGACGGACTACCTCTTGGCTCGACCTTTCTACACACACTGGAGAAGAACGCCAAGGAACTTGAGGGAACGCTGATCACCGGCCCATTCCTGTCCAGGGCCGACTCACAGGCGCTCGCCAGCCGTTTCGGGGCCATCAAGAACCTCCAGGTCCTTCGATTCACCACCCATCTGGAGCAGCATCTGAACTCCGCCGATTTGATCGTCACGATGGGTGGCTACAACGCCACCATGGAGGCGATCTCCTCGCGCAAACCAGTCATCGTCATTCCAAGAATCTTCCCGCGTAAGGAGCAATTGCTTCGCTCTTCACTGTTCGCGGAGAAGGGACTGCTGCGCTGCCTGCATCCGGATCTTCTGAACATCGAGTCTCTATCCTCTGAAATCCAAGACGCGCTCGCCTCCCCACCCGTTCCTTCCCCTGAGGAATGTGGCATCACGATGGACGGCGTAGGTAACTTCCTTGCTCGCGTAGACAAGATTCGCCGCGAAATCATCATGTCAAGAAAGGTTCATCCCATTGGAAAATCCGACCTCATCGGAGCATGAACCGAGAGTTCATGTTGCCTATCTCCTGAAGATGTTTCCACGTCTTTCCGAGACCTTCATTCTCAATGAAGTCCTCGAGTTGGAACGCCAGGGCGTCGATGTAGATGTGTTCAGTTTGATGGCACCTGGAGATGGTCGTTTCCACGGGAACCTCAGCCAGCTGAATCTCGCCGTCCGCTACCTCACACGAGAAAAACCAGAGAGTTCATGGGCCAAGATCTGGAAGCTAGCCCCCGATCTGGCCCCCCCGCTGGCCCGGTGGGACGAGGCGATCGACTTCCTCCACAGGCATCACATTCCCAAGGATCTGGACATGTTGTTGCGAGCTGTGCTCATCGGAGCGGAAGCTCGAAGTCTCGGCGTACAGCACTTCCATGCTCACTTCGCGACGATCTCGACGCGCATGGCCGCCCTCGTCAACCTGCTCTACGGAATTCCATTCTCCTTCACCTGCCATGCCAAGGATATCTTCCGCGAAACGGTCAACCGGGTACTCTTCAAGGAACTGGTCGACCTCTCAGCTTTTGCCATCACGGTCAGCGACTTCAATCGAAACTACATCCTGGAACAAACTCCCGGGATGGACGCCAGCAAGATGATCCGGCTCTACAACGGCATCAATCTCGACTTCTTTGAACCGTCGCCGGAACCACCCAAGACCGACCCGATCGAAATCATCAGTGTCGGGCGCTTGGTTCCCAAGAAGGGCTTCGATCATCTCCTCACCGCACTCGCCATCCTCAAGAAGGACGGGGTGAACTTCAGGGCCACCATCGTCGGAGATGGGGAGGAAGAAGCTCGACTCCACCAGATGACGAGTACTCTTCAGCTGGATTCCGAAGTCCACTTCACCGGCGGACTCTCGATAGAGGAGGTCAACAAGCGTTGTTCCGATTCTTCGATGATGGTCCTGGCGTGTGTACCTGACGATGACGGAAACATGGACGCACTTCCAACCGTACTTCTCGAGGCACTGGCCCTGGACCTGCCGATAGTCACCACCACCCTCACCGGATGCCCGGAAATCGTCGGGGACGACGCGGGAATGCTGGTGGATCCGGCAAATCCCCAGCAACTGGCGGATGCAATCGCCTCGGTCACTGAAAAGATCAAAGGAGGCGAACTGTCGCCCGGAACCGCGAGGAGTCGTGCCCAGGATCTGTTCAATCTGACCACGAATGTTGCCACCTTGCGGAGCCACTTCGAACACAGCATCTCGTCAAATCAGTAGGGGTGATCTGATGGAGCGCTTCACATATGTCTGTGCCGATCCTGGAATTCCTCTTCCTGGTACGAAGGGAGCATCGGTCCATGTTGCTTCGCTGTGCCGGGCACTGGTCGACCTGGGTCTGACCGGCGAGGTTCACACGGTGCGACCTGAGCGTGAAGTACTCGATGGATTACCACTGGTACCGATCGAGATCCCCCCGCGTCGTAAACACAAGTCCCTCGAAGACCGGGAGAACCGTCTCTTTCTCGCTCGCCTTGATCCTCCCCAGCAAACTCCTGAATTCATCTACGAACGCTACAGCCTGTGGCATCCAGGTGGCCTCTATCTGGCCCGGAAGCTGGGAGTGCCGCTGATCCTGGAGGTCAACAGCCCCTTGCCGCTGGAAACGAAACGATTTCGCAAGCTTGCCAACGAACCGCTGGCGGATGGTCTCTCCAGGCTCCTCCTCAGGGAAGCAGATGCCATCGTCTGCGTCTCTGACGAGATCGCGGAATGGGTCGTCTCCGAACGGCTTCACTCCAACGGTGTGAAGGTGATCCCCAATGGAGTCGATGAAAATCTGTTTCATCCCGACACTCCCAATAGACCTGCAAGCCTGCCTCCTCCAGGAGTTCCACTGATCGGCTTCACCAGCACCTTTCGACCGTGGCACGGCACCGAGGAGTTACTGGCTACCTTTCGAATTCTCGTCGAGAGTTTGAAGTCTCCGGCTCATCTCGTGTGCCTCGGTGATGGTCCTGATCGTGGAAACTTCCTCGAGGCCGCAAGTGAAGCCGGATTGGCAGACCGGATTCACGCACCCGGAAAATTGCCTCACGACCAGGTCGGCGACTGGCTCGCTTCCTGCAACCTGGCGGTGGCACCCTATCCACAACTCGAGGAGTTCTGGTACTCACCCCTGAAGATCTTCGAGTACTTCTGCTGCGCGCTTCCGGTGGTAGCAACGGATGTGGGTCAGATACGAGACCTGCTCGGCAGCGATCGAGGTGACCTGATCCCACATGGAGACAATGCGGCGATGGCCCACAGCATGGACAGGTACCTGAAAAATCCCGCTCAAGCGGAAGATGTCGGACAGAAGTGCAGGAGCTGGGTGTTGAAAAATGCCACCTGGAAGATCAGGGCACAGGAGATCTTGCAACTGGTGGAGGAAGTCCGGTGAAAGCAGGAACAACCATCAAGAAGGGCCTCCACGACTGGAGGGTTATCACCGGCAAGCACGGCGACCTGATTCGCACTCAGTCGCCGTTGCTGGCACTCTCCGGTGGGGCCTTGCTGATGGAGATCCTGTTTGCACTGATCGCACCCTGGCCGGTGCGCTATGTCTTCGATGGACTACTGATTCCTCAGGAAGGATCCCCCCTTCTTTTTGTCCCTCCAGGTTGGCCGCAACAGGCTCCACTCCAGTTCCTCGGGGTGGTCAGTGCTGCGGTTCTGTTGATCGCTGTCGGTCAGGGAATTTTCGGATACTTCCGGACCATTACCAGTGCCATGGCGGGACAACGAATGGTGATGAAGTTGCGAAAGCGATTTTATTCGCAGTTGCTTCATCTCTCCCTGAGATTCCATCGCGATCAGAAACTTGGAGATCTTCTGGTCAGAATCACCGGGGATGTTCCGATGCTCAGAGACGTACTCTCCACCGAACTGGTCGACTTCTCGGGTCGTACCTTTCAGGCGATGGCAACTCTCGGCATGATGTTCTGGATCGACCCAGAGCTTGCTGTGATTTCCCTTATCGTGCTTTTCCTGGTCAGTTTTCTCTCCCAGTTCTTCAGTCGTCGCATCACCAAGGTTGCCAAGAAGCAGCGCGAATTCGAGGGTGAGATCGCCTTCACTACCGGTGAAGGCCTCACCTCCCTGCAACTGGTGAAGTCACTCGGGAGAGAACAGGAGATGACTCGCAGATTCGCCAGGAAAAACAGATCATCTCTTCGCCAGGGAGTACGGGGCACTCGATTACAGGCTTCACTATCCAGGTGGACTGAACTGATCTTCGCCGGGGGACTGTCGGTAGTACTCCTGGCAGGTGCCTGGCGAGTCCATGAAAACTCCGGAATGACCCCCGGTTTCCTTCTGGTCTTCATCTCCTACGTTCGGTCGCTCCAGAAACCGTTGCGAAAGGCCTCTCGCCTGGCAGCAAAGGTAGGAAAAGCGGCAGCGTGTGCCGAACGAATCGCAGAAGTACTCGAGATTGAACCGGAGGAGAAAGACTCCCCGCAATCTGTCGCAGCACCTCCAATACGAGGAGCCATCTCGTTTCAGGATGTTCACTTCGACTACAAGTTGCAGACTGGAGATCAGGTCGAGGAGAGTGCACCCGAGAGTCCACCCCCAGCCCTCCAGGGCGTGAACCTGGAAGTGCCTGCCGGTCAACACCTCGTCATCCTGGGACACAATGGGGCCGGAAAAAGCACGCTGTGTGCCCTGCTTCTTCGATTCTACGAACCTACCCGGGGTTCGATTCTCATCGATGAAACTCCTGTCACGAACTGGACGATTCGAAGCCTTCGCGACCAGATCGCCATCGTTCTTCAGGATAGCCTCGTGCTCTCCGGATCGGTCCGAGACAACCTTCTATTCCACAACCCGGAGTCGAATGACGAGGAGATGCTCGCCGCATTGAAGGAAACAGGATGTGAGTTCCTGCTGAATCATCCCGATGGTCTCGATCGCATTCTCGCAGAAGGAGGCAATGATCTATCCGGTGGAGAAAGGAGGCGCCTGGCCCTTGCCAGCGCAATGCTCAGAAATACTCCGATAGTCATCCTCGATGAACCCACCACCGGTATCGATCCCGAAACGAGCGCAGAACTGCGGAAGTTACTTCCGAAATTTCTCGAAGGGAAAACCCTCATCCTCATCACACATGATGAAGTGCTTGCCAACTGCTTCGACAGGAAAGTAACCATGAAGGCAGGGGAGGTCTTCGATGTCTGAGTTTCCGCTTCCCCCTGACGCTCCGCAGGGTCTCGCTCAACTCCTCTCCGGTGACCTGTGGAATCGGCTTGTCGCTGAGGAAAAGGTATTCCCGCTCGCCTCTCCACGACTTGCCATCAAGTACCTGCGATTGAAACCGAACTCCGCTCGGGTGTTCATGCTCGGGGAGATGCGAGATGGTGCCTCGACTCCTCCCGAGGGAATCCTGCTCAAGATTCATGACGATCCAGAACGTTCGCGCATGACCTATGAGAAGGAGAAAACGAGGAGACCTCTCCCTTCCCCCGACGGCTGGCACACCTTCCTCGACCCCGGTTCGGGAGTGGTCGGCTTGCCCTTCCCTAATGATCCTGAAATTCCGGAACTGAGACGGATCTACGAACCCGATCGTTTCCGCCGCCTGGCACTGGATTTCCTGGCCGATCGCCCTCGCGATCAATGGCGACTGCAGAGATCCTTGACCCGATTTCAGTTACTCGCATACAAACCAGGGCGCCGCGCAGTCCTGAAAGCGAAGTTGAAATTTCGTCACCTGACGGAAAACCTCAAGGTCCGGGTACGACTGCACCTCAAGATCGAAAACAAGAGGACAGCCCTTCTCTCGTCATCCCAGGCGGAGTTGATCGATGCTGCCACCACCGGGTGTCAGGGATTTCTGACGCCAAAGTTTCTGGGCTGCGCTTCAAACAGGTCGCTGTATGCACATGAGTGGGTACAGGGATCCTCGGTCGATGTGAATTCAAAGGACCTATCCGACACCCTCACCTCGCTGGGGAAGGCGATGGGCGAATTCCATTCGATCCCACTGGATCTGCCGAGTCTCCTTCCTCCGCCGATGATCATCGATGAGATCAACGCCATTCGAAATGACCTGACGCGGCTATATCCGGAACAGGCAAAACAGATCGACTTTGTCACCACAGAACTGGCCAGGCGTGTTCCGGATCTGTCGATCCTGCCCTCGAGTCTTCTTCACGGTGATCTACACCTGGGACAGTTCCTGATTCAGGATTCCAAACCGGTGATCGTTGACTTCGATCGTTCAGGACGCGGGTACGGCTGTCTCGACATCGGTTCGATGCTGGAAGATCTTCGAATCAGAGGTGTTGAGGAAGATGTGGCTAACCACTTCCTTGAAGGGTATCGATCCGCCGCCAGCTCGGAGTTACATCCGAGGAATCTTGGCATCGCCAGGTCACTGGCTGTCCTCAGGAGGGCGGTAGAGCCACTCAGGTCACTCGATTTCAGCTGGCGGGAAAAGATGAACGAATCGCTGGAAGAGTGCGAACGCATTTTTGAAGGAGATTCAGAATGAGCTGGTCACGAAAATTGATCAACCCGATCGCCTCGACACTCTCTTCCACCGGCCCATGGGCTCGAGTGGAAGAAGCGCGCACAGGAGGCTGGTACTGTCTCGCCGGCAAGAAGTCAGAGTATGCAGTCGACTGGCATCACCTCGACGAACAGGGAAACCTGGAACGACTGTCAGCATTCGATGATAAACGAATTCCAGCCATTGCCCGCGCATGCTCCGACTGGATCTCCCGTGGATACCAGTTGCAACTGATTGCCTGGAGGATCGGAAGCCGCGCCATCTTCAAGTTGAAAAAGAACCATGTAAGTTGCTATTCGAAGATCTACAGAAAAGATCGAAATCTCCTGCAGCGATGGCAACTACTCCACAACAGTTCTCCTACGACGACGTTAGAAACTCCTGAAATCATCGAGTGGCGAGCAGATGAGAAAACGCTCATCATCGAGGACCGTCCGGGAGCCAGTTTGAATCAGCAGTGGAAGAATGGTGTCTGGTTAGACCATCATCTGACTTCGTTACAGGACATGATCCAGTGGATCGCTGGAACGCCCCCCACCGAAGCGATTCCACAGCACACCATCGCGGACGAAATCAAGATCCTCAAGACTCGATCGGAGGTCTTCCACAGGATCCTCAAGAATCCACATCCGAAGGCCAAGGAACTGGTGAAACGTACGATTTCGTCGCTGGAAAATCTCGGCGAAACCGAACTGGTTCTCTCACACAGAGATCTCCACGACAAACAGATCCTGACATCCTCTACCGGAACGACTCTGCTCGATCTGGATCTCCTGGCCGTTGCAGATCCTGCTCTCGACCCTGGAAACATCATTGCACACAGCCGACTTCGCGTACTACAGGGACTTCCGATACCTTGGCAGGAACTGGCTTCCGAGATCTCCAAGGGAACAAAGAAACGTGGAGTCTCCAGGGATCGAATGATCGCCTGGACTGCTTCGACTCTGTGTCGCCTCGCTCTCATCTATTGTCGCCGGGAACGCTACGATGGATTCATCGATAGCATCCTGGATAGTTTGACCTCACTCCTCGATGATCGAGGAGAATGGGATGGAGTACTGGAGTGATGTTACTACGTATCATCTTCTCATTGCTGCTCGTTACCATCTGCATACCTCTTTACGGACAGGTTGGTGGCGACTTTCCCACAGGGACCAGGGTTGAAATCGATGGACGGTGGGACGGCGAATTTCTCGAAGGAATCAAACTGGTCAGAGAAGAAGCAGATGAGTATCTCGAAATCAAGGGCGACATCGGATCCGTCGACCTCGAGAAGAGCACCATCCAGATCGGTCCATTCACCATCCTGGTCGATGATATAACCGATTTTGATGACGAAGAAGACGATGAAAAATCCCACGAGCTCGTCGACCTGAAAGTGGGTTGGCGCCTCCAGGTCGAGGGCAGTTTCGTCGACCCATTGAGGTTTCATGCCATCGAGATCGAGGTAAGCACCTCTCCTCCGAGCAAGAAGGCGGGCATCCTGGAACTGGAAGGCTTCGTCGAAACCGAGGAGCGAGATGAGGACGGAGTTCCAATTCTCGTGATCCACGGTGTCCGCTGTCGCATCGGCCCGATGACGGAAATTCCTGGAGGGATCTTCAGGAAGTCGGCTCAGAGGAAGATCCAGTGGGATGACGAGCGCCCCATCGGAACCATCAACTTGCTCGATGGTCGGCTCTCGCTGGGAGGGCGAATCAAGTACACCCTGGAAGAGCGTGACAATCATGATCTGGATGACACCGTGCTGGCCAATCGAACCGATCACGAGTGGAGTGCCAGCCTCGAGGCCACCTACAGTAACAGTCGCAATGACTTCTTCTTCGCCAAGGGACGCTGGAAATCCACCGATGTCTTCGAAGAGGACGAACTCGATGTAGCACCTCTCCAGGAATTCGCACTGGAAGAAGCCTACTACTACCGGCAGGGACTTCAGGATCTGCCCGTGACCCTGCAACTTGGACGGATGGACTTCGACGAGGGGCGGGAGTGGTTCTACGACACATCTCTCGATGCCATCCGAATCGAATGGCAAGAGGGCCCCTACTCCCTGGAAGGATCCTGGTCGACACTTCTCGGAACTCCTCCGGTAGAGGTCGAAGATCGACAGAACCGCATGCTGGTCGGTACCTATCGCCCCGAGAGTCGAACTCATGCTTCGATCTACATCATCGATATCGTTCAGGATCGACCCGACATCGATTATTCGGACCCCGATGCCCTGCTCAATGATTCACCCTTCTTCATCGGATTCCAATCTCATGGGCGCAAGATGGATGGAGATCTTCGCTGGTGGATCGATGGTGCTTTCGTCGACGGCGTCAGCGGTTTTGACAAGATCTCTGGCTATGGAATTGATGCTTCGGTCGCGAGACAGTTCAAATCGCTCCCGATGAAACCCTATATCTTCGGAGGATGGGCGTGGGGCTCTGGAGATGATGATCCGAGTGACGGCACCGATGAAAATTTTCGTCAGACCGGCTACCAGGACAACAACCAGCGCTACTTCGGAGTCTCTTCCTATCGCTACCTCGGAGTGCTGATGAGACCGGAACTCTCGAACCTGTCAGTGTTGACACTCGGGGCTGGCATCCGTCCAGGATCAGACACATCTCTTGATCTGATCGTGCACAGATACAATCAGGTGGAAGCCTCCACCGATATCCGGAGATCACGACTGAGGAGTTCACCAGATGGAATTCAGCGGGATCTCGGAACTGAACTCGACCTGGTCCTGGGGGTCACGGAATTGTGGGAATACTATGACCTCGATCTTGAAGTGGGTTACTTCCAGCCTGGTTCGGCTTTTGGATCCACGGCGGAAGGTGCCTGGTTCACCTCGATCCAGCTGGAATACAACTTCTGAGAAGTTCCCATCTTTCCTGGGTCTGGTATTGCTCCAGCTGCTGCTTGCGCCGACCGGTTGCAGTCGATTCGAACCTCCCAGCATCCCTGTCGTCGATGTCGGTTCCGTTCCTGACGGCGGCGGTCTAGGAAGTAGCGGACTCGCTCAGATCTCACATCCAAGATTTGGTGGTGTCGAGGATCTGGTCGCCGGCGACGGCTCGATCAGGATCGGTTGGTCGGCAGCGGTCGACGACAACTCCGACACTGCGCAGTTCGAGTACCTGGTCTACATCTCACCCGATTCGATCCCCATCGATCTCGACAACCCAACCTTCGTCATCGAAGGATCCACCTCGCTACAGGTGGATGGACTGACCAATGGCGAGTTGCTGCGTGTTCTCGTGCGCGCCAGAAACGTCGACCAGGAGATCGATCCCAACAAGAACGAGTGGCTTGTCACGCCCAATCCGGTACGGCTGGTGCGCTCCGGTGCGACTGCCGCCGGTGCCGACGGCTTGACTGCCGATACTGCATTCCCGAGCCTTGCTCAGGCGGTTGCCTCCAGTATTCCCCTGGGAGGGGTCAACCTGTACGTGACCGAGGGACTCTATCCCGAGAATGTATTCCTCTTCTCCGGCATGATGCTGTTCGGCGGCTTCGGGGACGATTTCTCGCTGGAAGAACGGGACCCGGATGCATTTCTCACCCAGTTTGGCATCGCATTCCCCAATGATCTCGTGACCCTTCGACCTGGAGACCTGCTCACCGGTATCGATGGAGTGAGCCTGTCCGGAAACGGGATCGCCGAAACCTGCGTCTTCGCCGACGACTGCGTCGCCAGGGTTACTCGCTGCCGGATGAGCGGCGCGAACACCCAGGGTATGGATCTACGAAGTGACTATCTCGAGGGAGAAGAGATCCGGATCCTCATCGCCGACTGCGTCGTCTCCGACTGCAATGGCGAGGGTATTCGTATCCAGGGCATCCCTCAGATCCGTATCGACAACTGCGAGATCCGCAACAACCTCAACGAGGGAATCGAGAGCCAGTGGATTCACGCCAGTGCCGACAAGGAAGCTCGAATCGACATCACACGATGCAAGATTCTCAACAACGGCGATGAGGGAATCGATCTCGACATCGCAGGTATCGAATCCCTCGATTCGATCGCTCAGGAGGGGGCCAGGGTTCGGGTCAAGATCAGGAACTGCCTCATCGAGGAGAATGCTCTCGAGGGGATCGTCATCGATCTCGACACCCTCGACAGCCAGCAGATGGACATCCGGGTCCGGATCGACGATTGCAGGATTCGAGACAACGGCATGGCTGGTGTTTTCCTCGATGGAGATTCAAGTGCGGCTCTGCGGGTGGCACGATGCCAGGTCACGGCAAACGGTGGCGACGGGATTCTCACCACGGGGCGAGCGAATGGGCCGATTCACCTGATCGAACATTGCAATTTACTCGGAAACGGTGGAGCAGGTCTGGCCACCTTTGACCTGGGTTCCATCTCCGCCTGGCACTGCTGGATCGAGGGAAATGGGCAAGGGATCAGCCGATCGCCCCGAGGATCGATCCAGATCCAGGACAGCATCCTTTCCTCCGACGGCACTGCTGTCGAGCCCGACGACTTCCACTACTGCCTCCTCGACGGGGAGTGGTTGGCAGCGGATACCCTCGATCATCTGTCGTCGGGAGCGCTTGAGGTGGTCAGTAGACCGATCCAGTTCACACGCGGATCGGTACAACTGGATGGCTCCATCTTGCTGGTGGATTCCGGTTCCATCATCACCGGGGATACCATCGAGATCACCGACGATGGCATCCTTCGCCATGTCATCAGCTCTTCCGGTGCGATGATCACCGTCGATCCAGCTCCCACGAACCCCTCGCCCACCACCGCAATCTTCCTGTGGCCCTCGGGAAGCGGACCCATCGAAGACCCCACACCGCTGAGTGGGTCGCTGCTCATCGACGGATCGGATCCGGCCCAGCTCGATGAGGATGGCACACCCCACGATCTGGGACCACTCGGTGCCAATCCCCTGCAATTCATCGGTCCCGATCCAGCCCTTGCCGATCCTCCCGATCGGACTCAACTGCGATGGATCTCTCCAGCTCCTTCGATGCCTTCCATCTCGGGCCAGTGGACCCTTTCCTTCACCCGTGATCTGCCCCGCTCGATCCTCGATGCCGTCTCCATCGAGGTCGCAGGTATCGACAGAACTTCCGATCTGATCGGCGCCATCGACGGCACCGATCTACACCTTCAATTCGATGACGCCATGACACCCGGCGATCAGGTACACCTGGAGATCCTTCCCTTTGCCGGGGATCTACCCGGGAACCGTTTGCTGCGCCGATTGATCTTTCGCCAGCGAGTCGCCCTGGTTGTCGATGAGATCGATACCGATGACCTCAACGATTCCCCTTCCACCGCCCCGGAGATCATCGAGGAACCGGTGCTACTGAGGGGCACCATCTCGTCGAGTTCCGATGAGGACTGGCTGCTGTGGACTCCACCCGGCTCCGGCCCCTATCAGATCGAGCTGCTGGCTCGCCGCGAAGAGTCGCCCCTGGTCGGCCGCATCGAGATCTACTCCGGGGACGGGAACACCCTGATCGGCACCTCCCAGGCGACAGCGCCCTTCTACTTCGATCCATTCCTCGACGATGTCGAGGTGGAAGAGGGGCAGTCGATCCTGCTCAAGGTGAGCGGAACCACCCTTCCAACCACCCCGGATGCCCCGTATCGGCTGGTCCTGCATAGATCCGGCTCCTGACGCCCTCACTGGCCCGGCCCCCGCCCCTTCCGTGACCGCGACCTGGCTCCCTCCGACTCATCGGTAAGAAGTGGGTCTGGCACCCTGTATTGGGTGCGTTGCACCGTTATCGGAGTTATCTTTGAGCCGCTACGTAGGTGAGTCGAGCAGCTGAAAGAGGATCCAGGGGGATCCCCCGGGGAGAGCCAATGGGACACTATCCTGGACCGGATCACACCGGGGCGTCGGTGGGCACCTGGATTCCCACATCCGATGCCTTGCGAGTGCCCCTGGGCGAAGCTGTGGATCAACTGGAAGAGGCCTGGGCCATCGTCGGACTCGACTCCGGCAGCGTCGAAGCGATCCGCGGAGGATCGATCGAACTGCACGGAGACTCCACCACTGATCGATCGGGAACAGGTGTTCCAGTACTCGGCTGGATTCCTCCGTTACCTCCCTCCTCCCTCGGCTCGGCGAGCTTTCAGAACGATCATCGGACCAACTCCTGTTATGTCGCCGGATCGATGGCCAACGGCATCGCGTCCGTCGATCTGGTCCGGGAGATGTCGAAGGCTGGGTACCTGTCCTTCTACGGCGCGGCAGGCCAGACGCCATCCATCGTCGGAGAAGCACTGCAAAAACTTCGCGGTGAACTGGCTGGATTGCCGTGGGGATGCAACCTGATCCACAGTCCCGCAGAACCCAGTATTGAAGATGAAACCGCTCGTCTTCTCGTCAAGAATCAGGTTCCTTGCGTCGAGGCGAGCGCATACCTCGACCTCACCGAACCCCTGGTTCGAATGCGAATACAGGGCTTGCACCCGACCCCTGATGGATCTTACCGCCCGACCGTGCGAGTGATGGCGAAAGCATCGCGACTCGAGGTCGCCAGAAAGTTTCTCTCCCCTGCTCCCGCTACCATGATCGATTCGCTCCTCGAACGGGGAGAGATCACCCCACAGCAGGCACGCTGGGCACGGGAGACTCCCCTCTGCGACGAGATCACCGCCGAGGCGGACTCCGGTGGACACACCGATAATCGCCCGATGACGACCTTGGTGCCGGCGTTCCGTCGATTACGGGATGAGGTCGCCAGCCAGTTCCCTGCTGCAGCCAACATCCGCATCGGAGCTGCAGGAGGCCTCGGAACCCCTGATTCGATCTGTGCTGCTCTCGCCCTCGGAGCCGATTATCTGGTCATCGGATCGGTCCATCAGGCGTGCGTGGAATCGGGATCGAGCGATGCGGTGAGAGAGATGCTCGCCGCCGCAGGACCCGCCGATGTCATCATGGCACCCGCCTCGGATATGTTCGAGATGGGAGTTCATCTGCAAGTACTGCGCAGCGGGACCCTGTTCGGTCCCAGGGCCAGGAAGTTGCTGGAACTCTATCGAGCCCACTCCTCCATCGATGAGATCCCCACCGCCGATCTGCAACGACTCGAGAGAGAGTTGTTTCAGATGCCGATCGACGAGGTGTGGAATCAGACACGAGCTTTCTTCCTCGAGCGAGAACCAGCCCAGATCGATCGTGCTCGCCAGGATCCTCACCACAAGATGGCCCTGGTCTTTCGCTGGTACCTCGGGCTCTCGTCGGAGTGGGCCAACCAGGGAATCCCCGGTCGCAAGCTCGACTACCAGATCTGGTGCGGACCTGCCATGGGAGCCTTCAACGAGTGGACTCGGGGCAGCTGGCTCGAAGCGACCGAGAACCGCAGGGTCGCCGATGTTTCGCGCACCCTGATGCACGGAGCGGCACTGGCAACCAGGAGAGAAGATCTTCGCAGACAGGGGATCACCCTCTCGCCGGAGACCCTCGACCCATCTCCACGACCAATTCCTGACACCCATTTCAGCCGGATGAGGACCACCACATGAGTCGCCCGCACAATCCACCCGCTGGTCAGCCCTTCGAACCTCTCGCCGTCGTCGGCCTCGGGTGCCTGTTTCCCGGTTCCAGCGATCGACACGGCTACTGGGCAGGAATCCGTGGTGGCAAGGATCAGATCGGGGATGTTCCCGATGGCTACTGGAATCCCGACGACTATCACGACCAGGACCCTTCCTCCCCCGATCGAACCTACGGTCGTCGGGGTGGTTTCCTCACGCCGGTACCGTTCAACCCTCTCGACTTCGGCATCGCCCCCAGGGATCTCGAGGCCACGGACACATCCCAGCTGCTCGCTCTGATCGCCGCCCGTCAGGCGTTGCAGGACGCCGGATACGACCCCAGCACCGAGTTCGATCGCTCGCGGACATCCGTGATTCTCGGTGTCACCGGTGCACTCGAACTGGTGATTCCTCTCGGTGCCAGGCTCGGACATCCGCACTGGTGGAGGGCTTTGAGAGACTCCGGTGTCGACGAAGGCACCGCAGCGGAGGTGGTGCGACGAATTTCCGATTCCTACGTATCGTGGCAGGAGAACTCATTCCCTGGTTTGCTCGGCAATGTGGTGGCGGGGCGCATCGCCAATCGTCTCGATCTGCACGGTACCAACTGCGTCACCGACGCAGCGTGTGCCTCATCTCTTGCAGCGATGCACCTCGCCGCTCTGGAACTTCATAGCGGCCGCAGTGACATGGTGGTCACAGGAGGAGTCGACACCTTCAACGACATCTTCATGTACATGTGCTTCTCCAAGACGCCGGCACTGTCCCCCACAGGCGATGCCCGCCCCTTCGATGCCGAGGGAGATGGAACGATTCTCGGCGAAGGGATCGGACTGGTCGTACTGAAACGACTCTCCGATGCAGTAGAGACTGGCGACCGCATCTACGCCCGCCTCCTCTCGATCGGAACCTCAAGCGATGGCAAGGGCTCCGCCATCTATGCGCCGACCGCTTCGGGCCAGAAACGAGCACTGGAGGACGCGTACACGCAGGCAAACGTCTCCCCCACTACGGTCGGCATCGTCGAGGCACACGGCACAGGGACCTCGGTCGGAGATGCTACCGAGCTGAATGCACTTCAAGATGTCTTCGGCAGGGATGCTTCGGGTCAGATGCAGTGCGCACTGGGATCGGTCAAGTCGCAGATCGGCCACACCAAGGCCGCTGCTGGAGCTGCCGGAATCATCAAGGCAGTCCTCGCACTTCACCACAAGGTCCAGCCACCACGCATCAAGATACGAAAACCGCTGCCGTTGCTGGAAGAGGTGAGTACACCCTTCCATGTCGAGGAGCAAGCTCGCCCGTGGGTCCGTCATGGAGATCATCCTCGTCGGGCGGCAGTATCTTCCTTCGGCTTCGGTGGCAGTAATTTCCACGCCGTGCTGGAGGAGAACTCTTCCGGTCGCACCGAGACGGACTGGGGTGACTGTCCGTTGCTGATGACATTTTCCGCCGCCAGTCTAGAACAGTTGATCGATCAGTTGAAGCGAGCGGTCACAGAGGTCACTCAATCCGATAACGCCGACAAGATCGCAGTG
>CAYPPQ010000029.1:0-1954 GCA_964412635.1 uncultured Planctomycetia bacterium
TGCCGTAGCGACGGACCGGGGTCGTGGAACAGCGAGCCGACCATCTGTCGCTGGTACTGTTTCCACAGCGGTTCGTCGAGATGGTATCGAGCTTCGATCGCCTGCTTGATGTCGGGAGGCGGATCGCGCTCCTCGTCGAAGGGTCCCCCCGGTGCAGCCCGCACGATGATGAAGGAGATGGTGAACACCGCCCAGATGGTGATGCATGCAGCGACCAGGCGTCGGGTGAGGAAGGAACTCACGGGGTGCTCCTGCCGATACCTCGAAGGTCGTGCTGGTCGAGAGGGTTGGGGAAGAAACCGCTGATCTCGCTGGCCACCAGGTTGCCGGAAGTCATCGACCACAGTGGCAAGATGGGACCCCGTTCCAGCAGGATCCGTTCCGCCCGTTGCCACGCCTCTTCTCTCTTGCTGCTCTCCGTTTGTGCCAGTGCATCGGCGACGCAACGATCGTACTCCGGGTCGCTCCAGTCCGTGCGACTGTTGGGAGAGTTACTGGTAAAGAGGGTCAGAAAGGTGGCGGGGTCGGGGTAGTCGGCGATCCAGCTGCTACGCGAAAGGTCGTAATCGACGGCGCGCTGTACATCGAGAAAACTGCGCCACTCCATCGATCGTACACGAGTCTGCAGTCCCAGTTCCTTACGCCACGACTGCTGGAGCCACTCGGCGACGATGTTGTTGGTGCCACCGGTGGAGTGCAGCAATTCGACGGGGGGGATCGGCCGCCCCTCTGTTGATCCCGGCACCTGCCACCCCGCTTCCTGGAGGATGCGTCGCGCCTGCTGCGGATCGAAGCCGATCTCTCGCCACTGCGAAGGGTCGATGGTCGACGCCATCTTGACGGTCGATTGCCCTGCCTCGGTGGTGGTCAGCGCCATCCCCCGGTATTCGGGCAGCGGAGGGTTGATCGCCACATCGATGCCACGTTCTCGTAACTTTCTCCTCTGCAGTTCGATGGCGGGGGCGGGCCAGGGGACAAATCCGTGGGCCGGCTCCGGGTCGCCGCCGAGGACATCCTGGCACAGTTGCCGTCGATCGATGGATAAGGACAGCGCCCGCCGGATGGCGGGGTCGTCGAGGGGAGGACGTTTCAGGTTGAGTCGGTAGAAGGCGACGGCCAGGTACGGATCGGCGCGCCACAATGGTTTCCACCGGGGGGCGGAGCGCAGTACCGGGATGGCAGGGGCGGGAACTCTCACCGTCCAGTCCGACATACCGGAGGCAAAGATGTTGAGCTGGGTGTTGCCCGATTCCACTGCCAGGAAGTCGATGGTTTTCAGCTGCGGACGAGCCGGTCCCCGGTAGTGCGGGTTGGTGACCAGTCGGATTCGATCTCGCAGTCGCCAGCTGTCGACGATCCACGGGCCGTTGGTGGCAACGCCGGGTCCCGCACGCCCCTTCGCTTCGGGGTGCACCGGCTGCAACGGTGTCTGAGCGCACAGGTACAGGAACCAGGGAACCGGATTTTCGAAGTGAATGTCGAGAAGCAGCGGCCCGTCGCTGCGGATGGCGACCTCGGCTGCCGATCCGCTTCCATCTCTCCAGCGCCGTGCGCCGACCACCGCCTCGAGCAGGTCGCCGTAGGGGGCACCCTGTTGCGGATCGATCAGTTGCAGCCACGAACGCAGGAAATCACCCGCATCGAGAGGAGTGCCGTCAGACCAGCGCAGCCCCGGCTGCAGGTGGAAACGGTAGTGGGTACCTCCGTCGAGGATTTCCCACCGCTGCGCACACCCGGGCTGCGCTTGCAAGGTGGCGGGGTCGAGCAGCACCAGCCCCTCATGGATCGCCCGGATGACGCGCCCCTCGGCGATTCCCGTCGCCCGATGGGGATGCAGGGTGCCGGGGTCGGTGCCATTGCCGATGACCAGATCTGCCCTGCCCGGCAGCGGAGAATCCCTCCCCAGCAGCAACATTCCCCCCAGGAGGGCTGAAACCAGCAAAAAGGCGATTCC
>CAYPPQ010000029.1:1964-31213 GCA_964412635.1 uncultured Planctomycetia bacterium
CCGCCTACCCATCGATCCCCACTTCCCGTGGGGAATCATGGGCTTCACCGGGGTGTCCGGCAACCCCCCTGGATGTCCGGCTTTACTTGCCGTTGGAGCATGAGGTCGGTATCCTGACCTCTTCCTGGAGACGGAGCGGCATCACCAACCGATGCGGCACGCTTCAGGGAAGAAATATCGCACCGGGGACCGAAGCGACCACTTTTCGTCGCTGCAGCGGTTCCGTTGCTGGATGAGTATCGATGCCGGTCTCGATGCCGGTGGGAAGCAGTAGAAGATGTCGATTCACAGGACCCTGAAAACCGGAGACGGCCTCAAGGGAACCCGAAATGTGCTGACCCGTTACGAAAGAATTCTCCAGCTGGAGGAGCAAGGCCGCTTTGTCGAGGGAGAGGATGCGCCCATCGGCCTGCCGAAAACGCGCGTTCTGAAGGTGAAGAAGCGGGCCAAGGCCAAGAAGGAGAAGGACGATACGGCGACGGAAGGTGCAGAAGAAGCCGCTGCCGAATGATCGGCAGCGATTCGAGCGTAAGGTTGGTTGAATAGTCGGCCCCGTGGCTCGTCCTGTTTATTCCTGCATTCCGGCGGCCGGTCGTATCACGCCCGGGCCTTACTCGTGGAATAACCTGTTTGTTGGGAGATTCGATGATGCATCGCCAGACCATGTTCTTGTGCCTCGCTCTTCTTGCCGTGGTGAATCTCGCATTTCCCGTGCTGCTCCTTGCAGATTACGAAGAGGTGGAGATCGACGGCAAGGTGTGGACCACCAACACCAACTTCGAGTTGCTCGGCAGTGCTGACGCGAAAAAGGGCGGAAAACTGCGGACCAATATCCCCAATCCGCTTCCGACGATCCGCATGGACGGTCCCAACTCGAACCTGACCACCATCACTGACATCTACGCACTCACTCATGACCGGCTGCTCGGTTTTCACCCGGAGACGATGCGCTGGTTACCTGGACTCGCCTCTCACTGGATCATCGACAAGAAGGAGGACCACCAGGTCTTCTGGTTCCGCCTCGATGACCGTGCCCGTTTCTCCGATGGTTCCAAGGTGACTGCCGATGATGTGCTGGCTTCCTTCGAACACATCATCGATCCGGACATCAAGGATCCCGCCAGTACCAAGCTCTTCACTGACATGTACGAGCTTCCGGTGGTTCACGATGAGAGAACCATCTCGATCAAGACCAAGAAACTGAACTGGCGTCTTTTCCTGTACCTGTCCCAGAGCCTGGCCATCTATCCCGCCGACAAGATCAGGATTCCCGGCGATGTCTACCTCGATGAGTACAACTGGAAGATGATCCCTGGCTCAGGCCCCTACGTGCTTCGGGAGGAGAGCCTCAAGAACAGGGAATCCTCTGTGACCCTCTATCGCAATCCCGATTGGTGGGGATGGGAGACTCGATCTGCACAGGGGCTCTACAATTTCGATGAGATCCAGCTGGTCGTGGTGAGGGATCGAGAACTCGCCTTCGAAAAGTTCAAGGCGGGGGAACTCGACTACTACAGGGTGCTGAGGGCACAGCGCTGGGCCGAAGAGACCGGTTTCGATGCGGTTCGAGACGGTTGGATGCGCAAGCAGAAGGTCTACAACGAGCAAGCTCAATCCTTCTCCGGCTACATGCTCAACATGAGACAGTGGCCCTTTGACGACAAGAATGTTCGGCTGGCATTTTGTTATGGGGTCGACCGTAAAACACTCTTCGATAAACTATTTTTCAACCAGTACGAATACATCGATAGTTACTACCCCGGAGGTCGCTGGGGCAATCCTGACAATCGCAAGATTCGCTACAATCCGCGCAGAGCCGAACGATTTCTCGAGCGAGCTGGATACACCAAGCGTAATGAAGACGGGATTCGTGTTCACGAGACCACTGGCAAAGCACTGAAGTTCACCATCGAGTACGGATTTTCTTCTTCGACGCGGATCCATCAGGTGATCGCCGAGGGGTTGCGCAAGCTCGGGATCGAGATGGAATTGAAGCTGGTCGACTACAACGCCCTGATGAAGAAGGTGAGTGAGCGACAGTTCACCCTTCACATGCAGGCGTGGAGAGGGATTCTCTTTCCCAATCCGATCACCTCCTGGCACAGCGATCTGGCCAATGAGCCCTACAACAACAACATCAGCGGCATCGCCATCGAGGAAGTGGACCAGTTGATGGAGGAGTACGATCGCACCTTCGACATCGATGAGCAGACCGAGATCATGCAAAAGATCGATTCCCTCATCTTCAAGGAGCACCCGGTGGCTCTGACCTGGTATGGACCTTTTGAGAGGATTCTTTCCTGGAACCACTTCGGGCAGCCAGGCACGGTGCTCTCCAGGACCGGGGATTCCAACGCGATCTGGAGCTACTGGTGGACCACTCCTGCCCTGAAGGAGCGTCTGGCCAGGGCGAAGAAAGAGGGAACGACACTACCGGTGGGCCCCGAGGTGGTCGACCCGTGGGGATTGAAGGCGCGGATGGATTCCAACAAGGAATCCAAGGAGTAAGTACCTTGCCGAACTACCCGCTGGCCTGGGGAAGGCCAAGCCGATGAGTGGAATGTCCACCTACTTCGCCCGGCGCTTGTTGTTGGTTCCGGTGACCTTTCTCGTCATCACCTTCATGGTATACGCCATCCTCCGGTTGACCCCGGGTGGTCCCATCGAACAGCTGGAAAACCAGATGCGTGCAGCTGCTGCCGGTGAGGCGGGCGGTGGTGGAGGGGGTGTCGGCGGAGAGAGTGAGGGTCTCGACGAGAAAGCACGGGAAGAGCTGAAGGTCTACTATAACCTCGACCAGCCGATCCCCATCGCCTACCTGCAATGGCTGGGGGTGTACCCCAAGAAGACCCGGGATCCCGTCTCTCTCGACTATCGACGAGAAGATCCAACTTTCTGGCAACGGACCCAGCAGTTGTGGAACGTTTTCCGTGATAGCGACGATCTATTCCGGGATCAACTGCTGGCGGGTAACTTTCAGAGCAGTGGAGATACCCTGCTCATCGAGATCGATGCCGATGACCGTCTGCAGCATGCTGTCCTCCTGGAGGAGGCGAATCAGTTACTGGCGCAAGGGTTGTCGAGTCGCCCCGAACTTGAATTGCTGATCGGTGACATCGGCTGGTCCCTCTCCGGCTCTACTTACGTGCGGGCATGCACCGATGAAGAACTACAGGAGGGCGGGGCTGCCGGGCAGGTGTGGAAACTGTTCCAGATTCAGAAGAGCACCTTTCAGGCGCTACAGGATCATCTCGCCGCCAAGGAGATCGAGGCGAACAGCAATGGATCCTACTATCACGTTTCGGTGCAGTTCAGCGGAATCATCCAGGGAGACTTCGGGAAATCCTTCGCATACAACGAGGACGCTCTGACGGTGATCATCGGCCGCTTCCCCATCTCCATCTACTTCGGACTGATCGGTTACATCGCCACCTGGCTCGTGTGTATTCCGCTGGGGATATCGAAGGCGATCCGCCACAGGGGAACCTTCGATACCGCCACCAGCGTTCTGGTGTTCCTCGGCTATGCCACTCCCGGATTTGTTGCCTGCTTGCTGCTGCTGGTCCTGATGGGGGGTGGCTCTTACTGGGACCTGGTCCCTCTCGGTGGATTCCGCTCGGAGGGTTGGGATGAGTGGTGGCAGCAAGGTCAATACTGGCGATGCATCGTCGATCAGATTCACCACACGCTGGTGCCGATGTTCGGATACCTGGTCGGTTCCTTTGCCAGCATGACGGTTCTGATGAAGAACTCACTGCTGGAGAACTTCGGTGCCGATTACGTCAGGACCGCTTTTGCCAAGGGACTCACAGAGGGTCGTGTGATCTACATCCATGCACTCCGAAACTCGCTGATCCCCATCACTGCGGGTATCGGGCACTTCCTGGGACTGCTCTTCGCTGGCTCCTTCCTGATCGAGAAGATCTGCGACATCCCTGGCATGGGATTGCTCGGATACGAATCGATCATCCGGCGCGACTATCCGATCATCCTCGCCACGCTGGTGTTCGGAGTCTTGATTCGACTCACCGGCAACATCCTCAGTGACTTCATCTGGGCCATCATCGATCCACGGATCCGGTTCAAGTAGGGGATGCCATGATGACCTTCATCCTCACACTACTGGTGCTGATCTGCGGGGTACTGGCGACCCAGAAGGGGATCCCGTGGCTGTTCCGGGCACTGCTTCGGCTGGTTGGAATCGGTCTCCGCACCAGTCCGCTGGCCGCCAAGAGGCTGCGTCGTTTCCGCTCGATCCGACGCGGTTACGTCTCCTTCGTCATCATCACGAGTCTCTTCACCACGTCGCTATTCCTGGAAGTTCTGGTCAACGACAAGCCCATCATGATCCGTTACGACGAGAAGACCTCTTTCCCGGCGGTGCGTGATCTTGCCAACACCTGGTGGTTCTTCCAGGACGGGCCCTTCTCTACCTTCGATCGATCGGGAGATTTCGGCATCCCCGGTGATGGACCCCTCGATTACAAGGAGTTCGGACAGATCGTCGATCAACCGCAGGTGGCGTTCGGTCCCCTCGTCGAGTCGAGGAGAACTGACCTGGATGGGCTCGATCAGGAGATCGCAGAAACTGTCCTGGAGATCGAGGAGCTGCAGGAAGATGGTGAGGAGCCGGACGAGTGGCTCGTCGAGGATCTCGAAGCGGCCAGGCAGGACCGGGTTCTGTTGCAGTCACAGATCGACAACCTGGACAGCATCCAGCAGGTCTTCCTGGAGGGGCGAGCCAGTGTCGTGTGGCCCCTCTATCGACATGGTCCTCGCAAGAATCGACTCGACCTTCCCGGCACTGCCCCGCACGGACCATCGCTGCCTATTCCCGGTCTCAGCCCGGCGTATTCGGAAGCGAATCTGGTCAAACGGAGTGAGCAAGATGGATCGGGTCGAGCCAGTTACGTCATCGAGGAGGTGACTGGATATCCCCTCGCCAAGGGACAGAAGTACTACGTGGTCGAGGGCGGCGGAGATGAGAAGATCTCCGACGTTCTGGGCATCGTGCTGATCAACTCGGTGGTCCCGGAAGAGATGAGAGCCACTGCCGAGGAGTTGGCTCGGAGGGAAGGTCGCCTCTTTCCGCCGGGAGCACTGCTGGTCACTCGTTTTCTCGATCCGTGGGAAGCCCCTCTAGGAACCAGTGATTCCGGCATCGATGTGCTTCCCTTGCTCCTTTACGGTTTTCGAGTCAGCGTCGGCTTTGCCATCATGGTACTGGTTGTCGGATACATCCTCGGCATCCTCGCCGGTGCGGCGATGGGGTACTACGGCGGCTGGACCGACATCCTGTTGCAAAGATTCATCGAGATCTGGGGATCGGTACCGTTCCTGTTCCTGATCATGATCATCGCCAGCATCGTCGATCCCAGCTTCTGGATGCTGGTCATCTTCCTGGTTGTACTTCGCTCCTGGATGGCGATCACCTATCAGATTCGAGGCGAGTTCTACCGGGAAAAGGCACGCGATTACGTGCAGGCAGCGATCGGCACCGGTGTCAGTGATTTCAAGGTGATGATCAAACACATCCTGCCCAACTCGATGATTCCGGTGATCTCTCGAGCTCCCTTCTCCTTCGTCAGTTACATCAGCGCCCTGGTGTCCCTCGATTTCCTCGGATTCGGATTGCCGCCGACCGATCCGTCGTGGGGAAGGCTGCTCAATCAGGGATTCCAGTTCATCCTCATCTATCCCCACCTGGTGCTGTTCCCGGTGATCGCGCTGGCTGTGACCCTGTTCCTGGTGGTGTTGATCGGTGAAGCGGTTCGCGAAGCCTTCGACCCCAAGGTCTTCTCGAGGTTGAGATGAGTTCGATGCAGCAACAAGAACCACAGTCCAGTGATGGTCCCGAGGTACTGCTCGAGGTGAGAGATCTGCAGACCTCCTTCGAGGTGGAGGGACAGAAGGCGGTCGCCGTGGACGGCGTCAGCTTCGATGTCCTCGCCGGCGAGGTGCTGGGACTTGTGGGTGAATCGGGCTGTGGTAAATCGGTGACATCGTTGAGTCTGATGAAACTTGTTCCCGATCCGCCCGGACACATCGATGGCGGCACCGCCACCTTCCGTGGCAAGGACCTGCTCAGTCTCTCCTACGATGAGATGCGAGAGATTCGCGGCAAGGAGATCGCCATGATCTTCCAGGAGCCGATGACTGCTCTCAATCCCGTCTTCACCATCGGTTTCCAGATGCGCGAGGGCATCATCCGGCACGCCGGCGTATCCAAGGAAGAGGCGACCCGACGCGCGGTAGAGATGCTGGAAAAGGTCGGCATCTCCGATGCAGAGACGAGACTGAATGCGTACCCGCATCAGTTTTCTGGCGGCATGAGGCAGCGCGTCATGATCGCCATGGCGCTATCGATGGAACCCGCCTTGCTCATCGCAGATGAACCGACGACGGCGCTGGACGTGACGATCCAGGCGCAGATCCTCGAGCTGATGCTGGAGATGAAAGCGCAGCAGAAGGGGGCTTCGATCCTCCTCATCACCCACGATCTGGCGGTGGTGGCGGAGACATGTGATCGTGTCGTCGTCATGTACGGTGGCAAGATCCAGGAGGTCGCCGGGGTCAGTGAACTGTTCAAGAATCCGCAACACCCCTACACGCAGGGATTGCTGAAGAGCTTGCCGCGTCCCGAACTGGACGGGGAACAGGCAGAACTGGAGACGATTCCCGGCATGGTTCCCAACATCTTCGACTGGCCGAAAGGCTGTCGTTTCTGTACTCGCTGTCCACTGGTCGAGGATCGTTGTCGCAGCGAGCAACCGGACCTGAAGGACGTGGGTGGGGGACATCAGGTCCGCTGTCACCTGGTCGAGGAGAAGGGAGGGCAACGATGAGTTCGGAAGCCAATCCCTCCAGGGCGGGATCGCCAGTGGTGGAACTGGTCGACTTGAAGGTGTGGTTCCCGGTTCACGGGGGCATCCTGTCGCGGCGCATCGCCGACGTGAAGGCGGTTGATGGAATCTCCCTGCGTGTCGAGCAGGGCGAAACTCTCGGGGTGGTCGGCGAATCGGGGTGCGGCAAGAGCACCCTGGGGAAGGCGGTGATGGGGCTGGTTCCGGTGACTTCCGGATCGATCCATTTCCACCCGCAAGAGGGACCGGCAGTCGACCTGACCTCCCTTTCCCGGAGGCAATATCGGCCCTACCGAAGCGAGATCCAGATGGTCTATCAGGATCCGTATTCATCCCTCAATCCGCGACTCTCCGTCGAGGAGATCGTCGACGAACCACTGCGCGTGCATCATCCATCGATGACCCGCGAGCAGCGTCGTCTCCGAGTCGAGGAGTTGATGGAGCGGGTCGGATTACGCCGGGAGCAGTCGGAGCGATATCCGCACGAGTTTTCTGGCGGTCAGCGTCAGCGCATCGGTATCGCCAGGGCGCTCGCCACCAATCCACGCGTCATCATCGCCGATGAACCGGTCAGTGCCCTGGACGTTTCGATCCAGGCCCAGGTGATCAATCTGATGCGGGAACTACAGAGAGATCTTGGACTCACGGTGATCTTCATCGCCCACGATATTTCGGTGGTCGAGCACGTCTCCGATCGGGTTGCCGTGATGTACCTCGGGAACCTGGTGGAACTGGGAAGAACCCGGGAGATCTTCCGCGATCCGAAACATCCCTACACCAGAGCGCTACTCAGTGCGGTTCCAAGACCCGATCCCGATCGCTCCCGCGCAGGTCGCCTGATGCTGGAGGGCGATGTGCCATCGCCGATGGCAAAACCGTCCGGTTGTGGATTCCGCACCCGCTGTCCCATCGCTCAGGAGAGCTGCGCCGACTCGCTACCGCACATGGTGCAAGTGGGTGAAAGACACCGTGTCGCCTGTCCTCATGGCGAATCGTTCGACGAATTGCTAAAGCAGCGCAGGAGTGATGAGGAACCGTCGCCGCCGGCTGCCGATTGAGGCGATCGAGGGGCAGTATTTTGGCCTTTTTGTGCTCAATTGGGACAATTCAGTCCGAAAACGGTAAAGTCCATTATGATGACTGACACTGGGAGCCGACAACGGCCTCAGCCTGCCTCGTTGCTCACTTGGAGTCCGGTGGCAAGACCTACGATTCCCCGGATTTTGAGAGACAAAAATGTCAACTACAGACCCTTTTGCCGGTGTACCGGCTCCGCTACGTGAGGCCATCGTCGCACGTGGTTTCGAAAAACTGACTTCGGTACAGGAGGCGATCGTTTCCTCCGAGGGGTCGGGACGTAACCTCCGCATCTCCTCACAGACCGGATCCGGCAAGACGCTGGCCCTCGGGATTCGCCTGGCCAGTGATCTGATCGCTGCTGACGATGATTCGACGGTCGCCCACGGTGCCGAAGGGCCTCGCGTTCTATTGATCACACCGACTCGTGAACTGGCTGTACAGGTTGCGGCTGAACTACGCTGGCTCTTTGCCAGGATCAAGGGCGTTGCTGTTGAAGTGGTCACCGGCGGATCGGATATCGGTCGTGAGAGCCGTGCCCTCAGCAAGTCACCGGCAGTTCTGGTGGGAACACCCGGTCGATTGCTGGATCACATGAAATCACGCAGGCTCAACTGCTCATCTTTTCGTCAGGTAGTACTGGATGAAGCAGACCAGATGCTCGACATGGGCTTCCGGGATGAACTGGAGGCGATCCTTGAGTTCCTACCCGAGGATCGTTGCAGCCATCTTGTTTCTGCGACCTTTCCGGCGCTCGTCAAACGATTGGCCGATCGGTTTCAGGAAAACCCTCTCCATGTCGAGGGAACCCGCCTCGGCGTGGCCAATGCTGATATCCAGCATGTCGCCCATCGCATCCGTCGTCGTGAAATGAATGCGGCCATCATCAATGTCCTGCTTCATGCACGTGGCGAGCGTGTGCTGGTTTTTGTCCGGCGTCGGGTGGATGCCACTGAACTCGCCGAAAGACTGTCCGCCAATGGAATCGCTGCCGCACCGTTCAGTGGCGAACTCAATCAAGCGCAGCGTACCCGTACCCTGAATGCCTTCAAGAATGGCGATCAGGATATCCTGATCGCCACGGATGTCGCCGCTCGCGGGATCGACGTTCCTGAAATTGACACGGTGATTCACGCAGACGTCCCGGCCGATGTTGAAAATTACACTCATCGGAGTGGGCGTACCGGAAGAGCGGGTCGCAAGGGGCGAAGCGTACTGATGGTGCCGGAAAGTTCCCAGGGCCGCGTGCGACGCATCCTTTCAGCGGCAGGTGTCGATGCGCAGTGGCAGCCGGTTCCGAGCCCTGCCCAGATCGATAAGCGTTACACCAAGACCTTCCGTCGTGAACTGCATGCCATCCTTTCGGACCCCTCGTTGGTTTCCAAAAAACAAAGTTCGTACGCGAAGTTCCTGCTGGAACAACCGGAGCAACGAGATCCACAGGAGATCGTTGCCGCGCTGTTGCAGATGGCCGAACCCAAACCGGCACTCCAGGGCTATTCGATTGCGGAAGTCCCGGAGGGGTCAGGGCAGCGGCGAGATTCTCGAAGAGCGAGCCATCCACGCAATTCGAGACCTCGAAAAAAACCAGCGTTTGGTGCCTACCACAGTTTTGAAATCAACTGGGGAACCTCCAAGGGGGCGAACGCGAGTCGCATCCTGTCGCATCTATGCCGGAGGGGAAATGTCAGCAGTTCCGAGGTCGGTGCGATTCGCCTCGGACCAGTTTTCAGTACCTTCGAGATCTCAAAGACAGCCTCGGAAGGTTTCGAGAAGGCGGCACGTCGGCCCGATGGACGCGACCCGAATCTCAATATTCGACGCAGTCGGGGCGGATCAAAGAGCGATCCTTCGCGACGTCCAGCACCGCATCGGGGTAAACGTCGCGATTCCTACGGCGGACGGGCAGCAGCGGCAGGAGTGGGTAGCCGCGGCTAGAATCCTTGCCCGGTCCACGCAACGGTATCGACGAACTGCCAGGCAGGTGGTTGATCAACGAGTCCTTACTGTTTATCCTCGTCATCCCGCCCATGATTGGACTTTTCCGATGTTGAAATCTCTCCTGGCGGCAATCCTTCTACTGGTGACGCCTGTCGTGATCGCAACCGATCCTGCGGAGACCTTGGCCAGTACCAGCGAGGAACGATTTGCCGGAGACGACAGGGACAAGCGCTACATTGTTCATGGCTCCTCGACCACCGGAAAGACTCCCGAGAAGGGCTTCGGCTTGCTGGTGGTGTTACCCGGGGGCGGTGGAGGTGCAGATTTCCGCAATTTCGTCGAGAGTATCGGCAAGAACAGCACCGGTCCCGACTGGCTCACTGTTCAGCTGGTCTCGAAGATGTGGACCCCGGAGCAGAAGATTATCTGGCCGACCGAGACAAATCGGGTCAAAAAACAACGGTTCACCACCGAGCAATTCATCGATCAGGTGATCGCCGACGTGGCGAGAAAAAACAAAATAGATCGGCACAGGGTGGTGCTGCTGGGTTGGTCTTCCAGCGGCCCGGCGCTCTATGCCCATGCACTACGAAAGAAGAGTGTCGTTTCCCGCTACCTGGTTGCGATGTCGGTCTTCCGTCCCAAGTACCTCCCACCAATTCAGCTGGCGAGGGGGAAGTCCTTCTTTCTCTATCACTCTCGTGAGGATCAGGTGTGCCCGTTTGCCGATGCCGAGCGTGCCGGAAAGGACCTGAGAGCGGCAGGTGCTCGGCTTGAGATTCTCGAATATGAAGGGGGTCATGGCTGGCGAGGCAACGTCTACGGCAACATCAAAAAGGGAATCGACTGGCTGACCTCGAAGTGAACTGTTCGAAGGCGGCGGATTTCAGGGGCAGTTGGGGATGTTGCAGCCGAGCGGAACGACCTCGAATTACCAAATGACGTATTTCTCCGAGCAGAGCCACATCGCACCGATGCTTATCTCCCATAATGTACCTTATCGGACCTGTGTATCGGTGTGCCCTGCTGCCGGGGGCTGCGCCGGAAAGCGGTTTCGTTGCCGTGATCAACCGTTGAAGTGAAGCTTCTGTCTCGTTGCCAGCGTCAACTGCTGCGCCTCCTCCCGATCGAGGTGGGCGCCGTACAGGAGGCGCGCCTGATGCCGTGCCTGCTCGGTGAAGAACTGGATGCCATCGATCACCTCCATGCCGGGTCTCGCCAGTTGCTCGAGGAAGGAGGTGGTCGGCGGGTGGTATCCCATCTCCATCAGCACCCCACCACGGAACCGTTCCAGCGGCCACGGCAGTTCCGCCAGGGAGTGGCGAGCGGCTCCGGTGGCATTGATCAGCAGCTGGGCCGCCTCGATCACCTCGATATCGCTGGAATCGTGGTGATTTCGGCCCCACATCTGGACCTCATAGCCGAGCTCCTCGACCACCTGGCGAGCGACCTGGCCAGCGCCACCTGTTCCGACGATCAATGCGGTGGAGTTCTCGGATCGGGCAGCGGGAATCAGTTGCTGCAGGGCGATGGCATCGGTGCTGGTGCCGACCCAGCGATTCGATTCGGTGCGGATCAGGGTGTTCCATGAAGGCTGTCGTCGGGCCAGCTCGTCGAGGGGCTGTGCGACGTTGCGCGCCCACAGCTTGTGCGGGGCGGTCACCGCCATCCCGTCGAACTGGATCGCCGGGTCGAGTTGCAGGAACGGCTGCGGATCGCTACAGCTGAAGGAGATGAGGCGTGTTTCCTCCTGAAGCTGCTGGAGGCAGCGATTGTGCCAGCCTGGCGATAGGCTCGCCCCGACATCGGCTCCGATGATGGCGAGCAGCGGTCGATTCCGACAATGGGGTTGGAAGCGGTCATCGTGGAGGATGCGGCTGATTTCGGGGACTCCGGTGTCACGCAGGAGGTCGGTGGCGGTGGCGTATCCCCACCGCTGATGACGATCGACAGCGAGCAGGCGGTCGACCCGGGACTGGTTTCCTGCGCAAAAACTGACCACCGGGAAATCGTCGCTGTGGTCACCGAATGCCACGGCACTGCGGCGCGCATCGAGGTCCCCCTCCGGGAATACGATCTTGGCAGCGACGGCACCGAGCTGCCGTGCTCGATCGATCTGTTGCTGCGGTGAATCGCCGGTGGCGGCATGGCGGTGGCTACTGTAGATCCACTGGAGATCGTCGGGTGGCGGAGCATCGGTGGTCAGATCGATGTCGAGGATTCCCTGCAGCTGGCGACAGATCTGATCGCGCCTGGCGATTCGCCGGGGACAGTCGAGATTTCCTCGGTCAGTGACCAGGACCGATAAATTGTCAGGAAGTGTGGGTAGCCAGTCTGGCCCGTCACAGAGATCGAGACGCAGTTCGACTCCGGCCAGATCGGCGTGATCGGTCAGTAATGCCTCGATTGACTGCCAACTACCGGCGCCATCGACCACCAGAAGCCAGCCTCGAGGTAATGCGGTCAAGATCGCCTCCAAAAGGTCTCCGACAAGCACTGGAACCGAAGTGCAGGGAGGGTATCATCTGAATCGTTCGGAGGGCACAAGTCCTCGTCTCGTTGAGATCTCCCACAGAATTCCACAATCCGGTCTTCGTGGCTGATGCTCCTCTTGATTTCAGGTTACTGGTTCTACTCCGAACTCTTTCCCTCGATATCTACCCGTTGATCTGCATGAGGTCAGGTCAATTGGAGTCCGCTTCTGCGGGTGCAGCGAACTCTCATGTGGAGTGCCAAAAACACCAAGAGGTGGGTCAGAATTCGTTCGAGGGAATCTCGCTCACGACGGATGCGATCCGTTGTTCAGGATCAGAATATCGATGCCACGACCGCCGAGGATGGGAACTCCCCCACTCGAATCTGGTCGACGGCTTCACCACAAGGAGTGCATGTGAATCAGGAAAACTCTTCCAGCGGCGGAGGCTCAAGCCGGCGCCGACGAAGCAGTCGAAGCGGCCGATCCAGAGCGGGTTCGGGACGCGGTTCGAATCGTAAATCGGGAGGCCAGCGACGCGGCGGTCGTCGCGACGATTCCCGCTCGATGAACCACCTGGACCCTCGTGGCGGCCCCTCCTCCAGTGGTCCGCAGCTGGCAGAGGGTGCGACGATTCGCGGAATCCTCGAGGTGGGCAATCAGGGCTTCGGATTCATACGGGCGACCGACAAGTCGTTCCGGATCCAGCAAGACGATATTCACGTCGGCAAGAATCTGATCCAGAAGTACCGGTTGCAAACGGGGCATTACATCGTCGGCAAGGTCGGCGGTCGTGCTCCCAAGGGACGAGGTCCGAGCCTGGCGAGAATCGATTCCGTCGATGGCGATTCGCCGGACGATGTGAAGAATCGCACCTTCTACAAGGAGATGACCAGCATCGATCCCACCGAGCGATTCCTGCTCGGGGGGACCGGCAACATTTCGATGCGCCTGGTCGATCTCATCTCTCCCGTCGGCAAGGGACAGAGGGCGCTGATCGTGGCCCCTCCTCGTACCGGAAAGACGGTTCTGCTGCAGCAGATGGCCCAGGCGATCACCGAGGTTCATCCCGATTCGATGGTGCTGGCACTGCTCGTCGACGAACGTCCGGAAGAGGTGACCGATTGGAAGCGGTCGGTGAAGGCGGAGGTGTACGCATCCTCCAGTGACGAGACCTCCAAGAGTCACGTCCGTGTCTCCGAGATGGCATTACAGCGCTGCCACCGGCTGCTCGAGGCCAAATGTGACGTGGTGCTGCTACTCGATTCACTGACACGATTGGGACGCGCCTACAACCTGGAGACTGCACACAGTGGCCGAACCCTTTCCGGTGGAGTCGATGCAAAGACGCTGGAAAAGCCGAAGGCGATCTTCGGGTCGGCGCGGAATGTCGAAGGAGGCGGCAGCCTCACCATCATCGCGACCGCCTTGATCGAGACCGGTAGCCGCATGGACGAGGTGATCTTCGAGGAGTTCAAGGGAACCGGAAACATGGAACTGGTGCTGTCACGGAAACTCGCAGACCAGCGTGTGTTCCCCGCCATCGATGTCACTCTTTCCGGGACACGCAAGGAAGAGAAACTCTACTCACCGGATGAGATCGACCAGATCTGGAAGCTGCGCAGGGTCTTGACCAGCGTCAATCCCATCGAGGGGATGGAACTGCTCAGTCAGCGAGTGGGAGCCTTTGAGGACAATCAAGAGTTCTTGCTGTCGCTGGGCGGTTGATCGGTCGCTGCTCATTTCTTGTCAGGATCGGCACGCTATCCGTAACAGGCGAGAGTCGATTCGATCCTCATCAACACCATAACTGCCGACCCTTCGCCTGGCAGTCTCGAAGTGAAGATCGGATCCCCCACTGCAGCCGAGCTGGTGTTCTTGCTGGAATTCTCGGATTGTTTTTCGTGCCGCCGGCGATGCGTTACGCGATAACGTCTCAACACCATCGAGTCCCGCTGCGACGATCGCCCGCCCCACCTGTTTGATGTGGACCGGCGCCGGATGTGCCCAGAAAACCAGCCCGCCAAGAGAGTGAACCATTTCCAGTGCCTGCCGGTAATCGAGCCGGGGACGATCGAAGCGATCTCCCGAGAGCCAGCGCCGGTACAGGGGGCGTGTGCTCGGTGCCAGCCCCTGGCGGACCAGGGCGCGAGCCACGTGGGAACGACACGGGACTCCCCCAGCAAGCTCATCTTCGAGGGTCTTGATTCGCAGAGGTATGCCCGAATTTCGGAGTCGTTCGACTCCGGTCATCACCCGCTGGCGCCGATCATCTTCTAGCAACTGCACCCACTGGTATATCGAGGTGCTGAGACCATCCGGAAAGTAAGCGAGGAGATGGACATCGTGTTGTTCGAGCTGGCAACTCATCTCGACACCGGGAAGGAGCTGAAGTGTTGGCGGGATCTCAATCTGCTGGTAGGCGCCAAGGGTGTCATGATCACAGATGGAGATACACGACAGTACCCCATCGGCACTGGCGACCAGTTGCTGCGGGGAAATTCCCCCATCACTGCATGTCGTATGGAGGTGCAGGTCTACCCGCCGAGGTGAGCTCAAAGTAACGATTCCAGGATCTGTACCGACTGCTGTAATCGTGCCTGAACCGCGTCCTTGCCGAGCACCGCAATCACCTCGATCAGGTCCGGTGAGTCCTTGCGAGAGGTCAGCGCAAAACGCAGCGGCATGAACAACAGCGGTTTCTTGATGTCGAGATCCTCGAGCAGCGCATCGAGAGCGGCCGAGATGGATTCGGTGTCTTCTCCGGGAGTGTCCTGGAGAACCTTCGCTGCCCCCTGTAAGGCCCTGTGGGAGATCTCGGCACTGCTCTTCTTGGGGATCAGTTGCTCACTGGTTGGCGCAGGTGGTGTCTGGAAAAACCAGTCGGTTCGATCCGCGAACTCGGAGAGAAGCACCATCCGTTCGGTCACCAGCGGCAGGATCCTGCGGGCATCTTCGATCGATGCGCCGGAGGGCAAGAAGCCTTCCTCCTCGATCCTCTCCAGGAGTTGATCGAGACCGAGATTACGAATGTGTACTCCGTTGAGCCAGTCGAGTTTGACCATGTCGAAAACGGGAGCACCCGTGGAGATGTCATCGAGGCGGAACTCCTTCTCGAATCGTTGCAGATCGAACACCTCCTCCTCGTCGGGAGGCGACCAGCCCATCAGTGCCAGGAAATTGAGAAGAGCTTCCTTCAGGTACCCTTGCTGACGGAACCAGTCGAGGCTAACAGGGTTCTTTCTCTTGGAGATCTTCGACTGGTCGGAGTTTCTGAGCAGCGGAACGTGGAAGAAGCGAGGCAGCGTTTCTTCCAGTGCCTGGTAGATCAGGACATGTTTTGGTGTCGAGACGAGCCACTCCTCCGCCCGCACCACCTCGGTGATCTTGAATTCGATGTCGTCGACGACATTGGCGAGATGGTAGGTGGGGAATCCGTCCGTCTTGATGAGGATCTGGTCGTCGATCTCGCAGTTCTCGACACGGATCTCACCGCGAATCTCATCGACGAAGGTGGTTTCTCCCGCATCGGGCACGCGCAGTCGTATCACATGGGATTCACCGGCGGCGGCTCGATCCTGCGAATCCTGCGGGGAGATTTCGCGGCAGTGACCGTCGTAACCGAGTCGTTCCTTGCGTTGCTTCTGGCCCTCGCGGACCTCCGCCATCCGCTCGGCGCTACAGAAGCACCGATAGGCAGAATTCGATTGCAGTAACTTGTCGGTGTAGCGCCGATAGATTTCGTTTCGTTCACTCTGGCGGTAGGGAGAACAGGGTCCCCCCACATCGGGTCCCTCGTCCCAGTCGAGCCCGAGCCAGCGAAGGGCGGCAAAGACCTGCTCCTCGCTGGTCGCCTGGTAGCGGGTTCGATCGGTGTCATCGATGCGCAGCAGAAACTCGCCACCGTTGTGGCGGGCGTGAGTGCGGTTGAAGAGTGCCACGTAGGCGGTGCCAACGTGGGGATCTCCGGTGGGACTGGGGGCGATGCGTACCCGCGCTCGATCTTCGCTCATCAGGCTCCTCCCTGGCGATCTTTGAGTAACTCCGAGACCCAGCGACCGAAGTGGTCCATCTCCAGGTTGAGGGGATCCCCTTCGGCGCGCACGCCGAGAGAAGTGACCTCAAGGGTGTGGGGAATCAAGGCCACCGAGAAAGCACCGGGGCTGCTGGAGACCACCGTCAAGCTGACTCCATCGACGGTGACGGAGCCCTTCTCGACGGTTCGAAAGGAGTCATCGACCTCGTGTTCGATGTGCCACAGCACCTCGCCATCTTCCTGGATCGAGGCAATTCGCCCCTGGCTGTCGATGTGACCGGTGACGTAGTGACCTCCGAGCCGGTCTCCGACCCGCAGGGCCCGTTCGAGATTGACCAGCGAACCGACCTCTCGTCGCCCCAGAGAGGTGCGCCGAAGGGTCTCCTCGACGACGTCGAAATGGAGACGATCGTCTGCCGAGATCAGAGTCAGGCAGCAGCCATCGACGCTGATGCTCTCCCCCACCTGTAGATCCCCCCACACTCCGGGATCGCCGGCGCTACAGCGGTCCGCCTGGCCTGAAATGACCAGCCGAACCCCTCCTGGGCCGGGAGCGATCTCCTCGATGGCAGCACGGCGTTCGACGATTCCGGTGAACAAGGGGCCTCCTGACACGATGAAATGCTACGGGAGGTGCGATGGAATCGCCACCGAACCGCCAGGGAAGGCTCCTCGATGGGGGCTGGAGGGGGCGTGACCAGGGGCACAATCTTGGCCAGAAACTACCTTGGATCGACGATGCAGGGGAACTTGACCCCTTCCAGGGGGCCAGATATCATTCCTCCCTTGAGACCTCACCGGAATCGGTCGCTGGAGCGCAATCCGATCTTCACCATCGGCGAAGCGATCGGTATCTGGAGGAGGTGACTGTCCAGCAGAGAGAGTGCATTCAGGTCCAGGTTTTATACCTGGCACAGGTACATGAAATCGCCGGTGGCGTACCGCCGGGATCGCAAGAATCAAAGGAATACTCGAATCGATCGTGATGGTGATCCGGTGATCACTGAACACCCCGGGGAGACGGGTGTTACGGTCGAGGAGATGAAAATACGGGTGGCGGTGACCCCGCTGAAGTCCTGTTCGGCACGAAACTGTTTCAAGCCGAATACGATGAACCCGAACGGAAGGAACTGGAGATGAGTGGGCTCGCCAAGTTTTTCGTGGTGCTCAATCTCGTCCTGGCCCTCTTCTTCCTCGGTGTCAGTGCAACCCTTTTCCAGGCCCAAAAGGACTGGAAAAGTGCTGCAGAAAAGGCACTCGAGAGTGAGGAGATGACGGTCGATCGGGCGAGAGAGATGAAGGCAACGCTGCAGGGGAAGATCGATCAGACGGAGAGAGAAAATGAGTCCGTCGATCGCGAGAACGTGCAACTCAGTGCCAAGGTCAACGATCTGCAGAATACCAACGGAGATCTGCGTAAGGACGTCGCCAGTCTGGAGGCCAAGATCGAGGCCAATGAGACCCGTCTTGCCCAGAAGGATGAGCATATCCAGGACAAGGATTCCAATATCGCTCGACTCGAGGAGGAAGTCTCCCGTCTCAATAGCGAGATCGCCTCTGCAGGGGATGCGAAGAAGGACGCCGAAAGGCTCAGAAATCGCGCCATCCTCGACAAGGAGACGCTGTCTCAGCAGAACGAAGCTCTCAACAAGGAGCTGACTGCACTCAAGGCAGATTTCGATGATCAGGAGCTCCTCATCGGCAGAATCGTCGATTCCGGGGTGCGCTTGCCCGACATCGGAGTCACCACCGCCCCTCCCATCGACGGAATGGTCGTTGGAGTTCAGGAAGGTGTCGTGGTTCTGTCTGTCGGCAGAGATGACGATGTTGAGGTGGGCTACGAGTTCACCATCTACGATGGAAGTGTCTTCATTGGCAAAGTTCAGGTCACCAAGGTTCTCGACGACATGTCCGGCTGCACCATCCTCTTCCAGGAGGGCGCTGGCATTCGTGAGGGACACAAGGCCTCGACCCGTCTGTCCAGCTAGGGGGAGCCAATATGTACGATCAACCCATTGTTGAGCGCAAGGATTCGAGTCCACTGGCAACCAGTCTTCTGGCCATCTCGGTGGTTTGTCTGATTGCCGCCTCGACGTTGTTGTCGATGAAACTGAAGGAACTGACCTTGCCGGGGAAAACCCCCACCACAAGTGCCAGTTCCTGGGAAAGTTCCCAGTGGAAATCGGTCAATCGTGAAGCGGAAAAGGTGTTCGGCGACGTGGAGGCTGACGAGGGCTAATCCCTGACCTCTCGACTCGTCGATGAAGGCCTGCTTTCCCCCGGGAAAGCAGGCCTTTTTTGTGTCCGTGTAGTGCGGTGGATCGGCGCTGGCGTCGTTCACCACTGGTGGCAAGGATCTGCGATAGCCCCTCGCCTCCAACCGATTTCCTGCTTATGATACGGGGCGCAGCAGCGAGGGAATCCCGTCCGTGATGCAATATCACGGCAAGCAGGCGATAACACCTGTCAGAAGTTTGCGGGAGTTCGAAGTGGGAAAGAGGACAACGGTCCTCAAGGGGAAGCCGATCTCGACGCCGGCATCACGGTGCCAGGCAGGGATTGGACGAGGAGATCATATCTTGGTTTTCCGTATCGCACAGAATTTTACACAGGCGCTGGTGGGGAAATTCTCTACCGACCTCGGTATCGATCTTGGAACCGCCAATACCCTGGTTTGCGTAAGTGGTCGCGGAATCGTCATCAGTGAACCTTCCGTTGTGGCGGTCAAGTCGGGCACCAATCTGGTGCTCCTCGATGGTCGGGCGGTCGGAAGTGTCGCCAAGGAGATGATGGGAAGAACCCCCACCTCCATCGAAGCGGTCCGTCCACTTCGGGATGGGGTCATCGCAGATTTTGAGATCACAGAGGCGATGCTCAAGTACTTCATCACCAGGGTGCAAGATCGCTCCAGATTTTTCAGTCCCCGCGTTGTGATCGCTGTTCCCAGCGGAATCACCGCAGTGGAAAAACGTGCCGTCTACAACTCCGCGGAACGAGCTGGAGCTCGCAAGGTTTATCTGGTCGAAGAGCCGCGTGCTGCTGGTCTCGGTGCGGGATTGCCCATCGAGGAGCCGATTGCCAGCATGGTCGTGGATGTCGGCGGTGGAACCACCGAAGTCGCAGTGCTGTCCCTGGCTGATGTGGTGACCAGCATTTCCTTGCGCGTCGCCGGAGATGACATGGACGAAGCGATCGTCAAGTACGTGAAGGACACCTACAACATCTTGGTCGGTCCGCAGACTGCGGAACAGATCAAGATCAAGATCGGATCTGCCTACCCACTCGAAGAAGAACTCGAGATGGAGGTGAAGGGGCGCGACCTCATCGGCAATCTTCCGCGCAGTGCACGAATCACCAGTGAAGAGATCCGCGAAGCGCTGCAGCCTCCGGTCGACAAGATCATCGAGGGAATCAAGGCGACGCTTGAAACGACTGACCCTGAATTGTGTGCTGATCTGGTGGAGCGCGATCGTCCTCTGTGGTGGTGGTGTGTTGCTTCGTGGTCTCGATGAGACGATTCGCAAGGTGACTGGATTGCCGGTGCGGGTGGCAGATGACCCACTCACCTGTGTGGCACGTGGAACCGCAATATTCCTCGAAAATCTGGATCAGTATTCCTCCGTCCTCGACTCCGTCGACGACGATTTCTAGGAACCGTATAGACAGGTCCGAACGGGAGTCACTTGAAGCGCATCGAACGCGCTTACTGGGCTATCGGTTGCTGGTTGGTCCTGGCCCTGATCGGCTACGGGCTTCAGCCCCTCGTGTCCTCATCTGGCTCCGATCAGGTTCGCATCCGGTTACTGGAACAGGCACTCCAGCGAACCCAGCTGACCAGCGATTCGCAAGATGCTCTCATCGAACGCCAGGACCTGATCGATCGTTACCTGTCATCAGACTTTGCCGGGACGCTGTATCAACTGGTACCAGCACGACTGACCCCCCTCTTCGATCCCAATCCGAGGAGATCCTCCGCCCGCATCGATCGTGGCTCGGAGGTGGAAATCTCCCCCGGGATGGGAGTGATCGGTGCGTCCGGGGTGATCGGCAAGGTGGTCCGCTCGGAAGAGGGCTGGTCGACGATTCAGCTGGCGGATGATCCCGCATTCGTCATTCCCTTTCTCGACGAAGATGGAGGAGCCGGGATCTTCGCGGGTGGCCCTCCCCAGGGTCAGGGACATCCGCGACTGCGGATGGAGTACATCGAACTGACCGTCGGCGAGGTGATTCGCACTCATGGTGGCGGTGCAGTCTTTCCCGAGGGGCTGGTGATCGGTGTCGTTGCGCAGGTCAAGATCCCCCACCGCGAATCGCAAATTCTTCTCAGCCAGGGATTGAAGCAAGTACAGGAAGTTCTGGTACTGGTGCCGTAGACGAGAGGAGGATCGCAGTGAGACTCTCATGGGTGATCCTCATCATGATCCTGGCGACCTTCACCGGCGTTGCTTTCAAACCACTGTTACAGCCAGCCCTCGGGATGGCCGATCCGCTACTGATCTTCGTATGCTGGATGGCGCTGGTCGATCGCTGGCCGCGCCTGTTGTTGATTGTCGTGGCGGTGGCGGCTCACAGGTGCCTTGTCGGAATCACCTCACCGGTCGACGCGATGCTACCGTTGCTGTGCACCGTGATTGCCGTTCGAGTTCTCAAGACTGTTTTCGATCCCTACCACCCCTATCGTCGTCTTCAGATCATCTTGCCGTCGTTGCTGATCGCCATCAGCGTTCAGGAATCGTTGCTGTCGGGAGTGTTCCCCACCTTTCACATGTTGTTTCCCGCGATCATCCTGAGTGCCGTGGTGGTTGCGATCCTGTTGCCTGTACTCGATGTCGTGAGGCCGCTCCTGAAGAGCGCGAGGTATCCGCTGTGAATCGATCCACCCCGAAACCGGCGGAGGCGATCTGATGCAGCGGAACCGGATCATTCCCATCGCCTTGCTGTTCCTGCTGATGTCCGTGGGAATTGCAGCTCGACTCGTGCAACTGCAGGGGATGGACTGGCGCGATCACGCCCTGCGTGCTTCCAATATCCACCGCTCAATCCGTTACACCCCCGCACCCCGAGGACAGATCGTTGATTCCCGTGGAGTCATCCTGGCCAGGGATGAACCGGCGGTGAGGGCCACGTTCCTTCTCTCGGAGCTGGAACCTGTGCGGTGGGTCGCCAGGCGATTGACCAAGATCTTGCGAAGCAATGACGACACCTTCCCCTGGAATGAAGATGTGTTGTGGAGATCGATTCAGGGAGCTCGTGAGCAGATCAGGGAGCAGTTCGCCAGGGATATCGATCATCAGGAGCATCCGTGGCTGACTCGTGTTGATCCACAATGTGGAAGAGCCGTGGCCCGCGCCATTGCCAGGCGACCGGAGGATTTCCCCGGTATCCACGCCGTCAAGGCTGGAGACAGTTACACCATCTCCATCGACCCGGATGGATTGTTCGCTGGAGAGATCGGCATCCGGAAGATGGAAAAGGTGCTGGCGCTGGAGCCGGGTGAACTGTGGAGCAAGGTCGAGCTGGCATACGATCGAGTTCAGGATCCTGATGTGAAACTGCAGGAGCGGGAATGGGTATTCCGACGCCAGCGACACCCCCTCCATGAAGATGTTCCTCCTTCCCTGGTCGTCGCCATCAGCACCGAACCGGAGAAGTGGCCGGGAATACATCTGGAAGAGGTGCACGACCGGGTTCACCCCCTCGACCCCTTTCTCGGGCAACTGCTGGGGCATACCGGGTTGCCCAGTCAGGCAATCGTCGATGCCTGGGAATCACGACAGGAACCGATCATCGATCGACTGGTGCTACGTGACCTGCGAGTCTTCGAGGCGGTTCGAATGTACTCCCATCACAGCGCCGATCGGGTCGGAAGGTCGGGGCTGGAATCTGCTCTCGAGGAGAGTCTTCGAGGAGTTCCGGGTGCCGAGGTGCGCATCCTCGATCAGCGCCGTCGATCGGTCGGCTCCGCTCTCGATGTGGCCAATGCGATCAAGGGTTCCGATACCCGGTTGACCATCGATTCGCAGCTGAGTCGATTTTGTATCGATCAGATGCAGGAGCAGGGGGTGCAAACCGGTGCTGTCGTGATGCTCGACGTGAGGTCCGGTGCAGCGTTTTGCTGGGCATCCCTCCCCCAGCAGGGGATGGAGGTGTACCGGGATCGCGATCTGTACAGGTCTCGTAGCCAACCTCGCGACGGTTGGTTTCACGATCGTGTCAGTGCCTGGCCGGTCGATCCTGGTTCCACCTTCAAGACGGTGGTCGGACTCGCTGCGTTGCAGGAAGGACTGGTCACCGCCGACGAAAAGATCGTATGTAACGGTGTTCTCGACCCCGGTCGCCCCGATCGTAGCCGCTGCAGTAACCATCCCGTTGGCATCACGGTCGACCTTTCGGATGCGCTTGCACGCTCGTGCAACGTCTACTTTTACAAGCTTGGACAGAGGCTGGGAATCGACAAGATGATCGCGACAGGCGAGTCGCTGGGGCTGTGGCAACTGAGCAGGAGCGGCATCGCCTCGGAGGCGGTCGGCCTCAAGCCACGAGCCAATCCGGTGGGCACCGCCATCGGCCGTGGATTCACCGTGACGCCACTACAGATGGCGAGGGTGGCGTTGAGCATCGCCTGTCGTGGGAAGTCTCCCGGGGTCAAGGTCGTGACGACCATCGACGGAGAGGCGGCGCAGCCAGAGATCGAATTACGACACTTTGAAAGCGTGATCGATGGCATGGTGTCAGCAGTTCGAGATCGTGGAGGTACCGCATCGCGTTCCTCGTACGGCCTTTCTGTTTTCGACGTGGCTGTGAAATCTGGTTCCGCACAGATCTCATCCGATCCCAGTTACCACGCCTGGTTGATCGGTTTCACCCCGGTTGTTGAACCACAATTCGCATTTGCCATCTCCTTGCAGGATGTTCCCCAGCATGGCGGCGAAGCCTGTGCTCCCCTGCTCGCTTCAATCCTCGAATGGCTCGAACAGCATCGAGGGATGGAGTTACGCCGATGATCACCCTGCAATGGAATCGCTGGATCGATGACTGGAGGAAGGGTTGGGCCGGGCCCGCCATCCTGCTGGTGCTGTCCGGATTCTGGTTGCTGATGATGGGTACCATTTTCGTGCACAGTGCTGCGGATGGTCCCGAGACGGGGTTTCCCGGTCCTTACGCCTCCAGCCACCTCAAGAAGATCATCGTGGGAGTGGTCGCCATGCTGGCGGTTTCCCTCGTCCATCCCCG
The DNA here is from genome assembly GCA_964412635.1 of uncultured Planctomycetia bacterium. GTDB lineage: Bacteria > Planctomycetota > UBA8108 > UBA1146 > UBA1146 > QNYK01. The sequence goes on from CAYPPQ010000029.1 coordinate 25,588, forward strand.
TCGTTTCCGCCAGGTCGCACAGCTGTTCTTCGCCGCTTCCGTGGCGCTGCTTGCCCTGTTGTTGCTGTGGAAATGGGCGACTGGAGCGGGAGTTGTGCGCTGGATCCGCTTCGGTGGAATCGGCTTGCAGCCATCGGAACTCGCAAAGATCTCCATGGTGTTGATCCTCGCCGACCTGATCCGACCTGGAGAGGGTGTAGGCGGGTGGCGACCCATCGCTCGCTGGGTGGGATTTGCCTCGATCCCGTTCCTGCTGATTGCCGCCCAACCTGACCTGGGTACCGCTCTGATCCTGATCCCCACCGCAGCGATGATGTTGTGGGTGGCAGGTGTTTCGGTGCGGAGGTTCGTGCTGCTGATGGTGCTGGCGGTGGTGATCGGGGGACCGGCCAGCTGGCCGTTGCTGAGAGATTATCAGAAGGATCGAATCCTTTCCTATGTCGGATTCGGTGAAGTTTCCGGGGAATCGGAGGGCGGCTACCAGGTGGCGCAATCGATCATCGCCATCGGCAGCGGTGGCCCCACCGGTAAGGGACTGCACATGGGAAGCCACCATGATCTGGGATACGTTCCCGAGGATCACAACGATTTCATCTTCTCCGTCATCGGCGAGGAGCTGGGCCTGATCGGCACCCTTTCGGTGGTGGTTGGTTACCTGATCCTTGTGTGGACGATGCTAGGAGTGGCGTGGAACTGTCGAGAACCATTTGGACGATTGGTCGCCGTCGGGTTGGCGAGTCAGATCGGATTTCAGGCCGCCATCAACCTGTCGATGACGGTGGGTTTGATTCCCGTGACGGGGTTGCCGCTCCCCTTCGTCTCCTACGGGGGAACCTCCATCGTCGTGTCGCTGGCTGCGCTGGGAATCGTCGTCTCCATCGCGCGCAATCCGGTCGAGGTGATCCATCCGGATGGACTGGGTCGCGGCAGTTCGGAAGTGACCCATCGGCCGATCCGGGCCAAGGTGGTTCGTACCTGAATGACGGGTGAAGTCGTGGGGACAAAAAAAGAGGCGCCATCGGGGAAATGGCGCCTCCTCGGAAAGAAATGAAGCAAGGAGGGCAGTTACACTGCCCCGGGGAGATTCACCAGGCTATTGCAGCCCCGATGACCTTGCGTGAGAGGACTTCCGAAGAAGTGATCTCTCTAGCTCCCCTGTCCCAAAGAGCCCACTGACACCAAGCACCAGCCGTGCCAAACAACGGTGGTTCCACTTCAGCAAACTAAGTTCTTGTTCCAGAAGGATTTATGAATCGACCTTGAGGGTGCTGGAGAAGCACTCCAGCGGTTTGGTGGTCGAAATCTATCCGGTCATCTTGTGAGGTCCTGATGGGGTTACCTAAAGTACTGGTTTGTTTACGCTTAGGAAACCGGGATAAATCTGACCACCCTGAGAAAGGGGGGCGAAAAGGTGGTAGGAAAGTGACCGGAATTGACCAGGCGTTACGGTTTGGAGGCGTCTGAACCATCGCCAACGGTCGGGCGGATCCAGCCGAGGGTTTCTCCGCTGCCGAGCCGGTCCCCCTCTTCCGACCAGTGATTGAGGAGTACGCCCGCTACCGGCGATCGGATCGACTGCACCTCGTCCCCCACCGCCAGCACCAGCAACTCCTGATCTACCACGACCTGGTCGCCAGGCTGGAGCGACCAGCGCAACACGATGGCGTCGGGATCGCAATGGCGATCGTCGCGTCGCTGGGGGCCTGTGGGTCGCGTCAGCGGAGCGTGTGACCGGGATTCAGGCGATGCAGATTCAGGCGATGCAGACTGATGAGATGCAGACTGATGAGATGCAGATTGATGAGATGCAGATTGGCGCTCTGGAGGATGGGATGAATCAGAGCTGTCGAGCGGATAACGAATTGCGATGGCACCGGTTTCGACCACGGCTTCGACCTCCTTCCGACATCGTATCGGATGATGCCAGGGGAAGGAAGTGAGCCGCAGTCTCGTCGATGGCAACCTGTTGCCGTCCCTCCATGAGGATCAGGGACAGGCGTCAAACTCCTCACAGGTCAGATCGTCTTCGGTGGGGTCGATTCCGCACTGATCAAAGGGCTCTGCCGGGGCAGATCCGCCGGAGAACATGTAGGTCAACAGCTGTACCGGATCACCCAGCACGATGCTGCCACTGTCGTCGATGTCGCCGATTTTCTCGCACAGGGGCGCTGCCCCACCGTTGAACATGTAGCCGAGCAGGTTGACGGGATCCCCGAGGTTGAGGGATCCGCTTCCATCGAAGTCGCCACGCTGGAATTGAACTCCAACCACTCCTTCAAGGATCTCGATGCTGGTTCCCGAGGTCACCACGGGACCGGAGGTCTGGCCCAGTGAGATGACGATGGCGGTCGGTGGAGATGGGGACTGCGGTACCAGATCCTCGCTGAAGTTGAGGCCGGTGATTCCCAGAGGAGCCGTCGAGGGCGCATCGTAGTGGGCGACGATCAGTTCTTGACCGTTTCCAGCGGGAAGGGCGAGCAGCGAGGAGACCGAGTAGAGGCAGGCGACAATCAGGCCGCTGGCGCCCTCGGGGTCGAGGTCCAGCGTCAGGTACTCCGGACCGGAGCCACCGTTGAGAACCGCAAGTGCGGTGCCCGTATCCGCGCCGACGAGGGTGAGGGCTGCGTCAGAGTGAGCAAATCCCAGCGAGAAACCGTAGTTCTCTACCGGTGCATTGAGCATGATCTGGACGTCGATGGAGTTGCCCTGCTCGACGGAAGGAGCGGAAGGAACAGCGCTCAGCTCGAAGGGGAGCAATCCGCCGATCTCAACGATTCCGTCCATCATGGTGGGAACGATGGCGATCCCTCCTGGAGCCACTGCGAGGTTTTCAAATTCGCTCGTTTCTCCGGGGAAGACAGCATTGCAGAAAGACATCGTCGAGGTGGTGTCGTCGGGTCCAAGCAGCATCGTCTGCATCGTGATGGCTTCATGATCACTGGCGATGGGAAGCTCGTTGAGTCCGACGAAGTTGACCACGACACCCTGATTGGCTCCGAATCCAGGGTAGTGATTGGTCTGGACGAAGTCAGCAGGACCGCCGGCGTTGGCGGTCATCGGGGCATTTCCGTCGGTGATTTCGAGGAAATCCATGGTGTCTTCGTGACAGATGCCGATGGACCAGCCAGCGAGGGGGCCACCGGGATTGTCGATCAGCGCTCTGGTGGTGATGACGGAGCCGGTAGGTCCGCTGGCGGTGGTGTCGAAGTGAAAGATGTAATCCTGGGCCAGGGTGGTCGAGGAGACCAGGGCGAGGAGTGTAATCCAGCCGACCAGCAGGGGGAGACGTAATGTCATGGCAATTTCTCCTGTCGATGCTCGAGGTTCTAGGCGGGAAAAAGCAGCTGCACGTGGCAAAAGCAGTGCGCACGGCCGACACGCATTATAGGCCTCTACGGGGGACGTATTGCGTAAAGCAGGGCTCTTCTTCCTCAATACTGACTACAATTCCGGGCGGAAATACGGTCAGACATAGATATTGTAGCACCTGAGGCCACTTTACGGCACCCCCCAAAAATATCGATCTCCCTGATCCGGGATTGTCAACGATCTCGACAGTCGGTCCCGCATCGGCACGGCACCACCGCCCCGACAACTGGAAAGCGCCCTCCACAGCAGTGCTGAGGTGATGTTGTCGCCGGGCACGCGGTTTGCCTCCTATCTCTGCAGTGCCATGGAAGAAGACCCTTCAGCCCCAGGAAAGGAACGACATGCAGCAAGCCGATCCCAGCGAGGGACCCCTGTCGCTCCCAGAGAGTTCCGTTCAGCACCTCGAACGGCTGCAGGAGAAGGGAATTCGCAAGATGCGAGTCGTCTCCCAGAGTCAGTTCCAGGAGGCCGCTCGCAAGGCGGTGGCCCGTGCCCTGCTCGAGACCCTCAAGGATGTGGAGATCTCCGCTGAAGCTCGTCAGCGACTCCTGAAGCGGGCTCATACCTGCCTGGGAGAGGATTTGAAAGGGGCTACAGCATCTGTCGAGCCTCTCTCGAAACAGGTCGAAGCGGAATCGACCCCACGCATCCAGGTTCCTGGACCGAAGCCGCCGCAGGTGGATGTGGCCCCCACCGCAGGCGCACAGAAATCAGCTCTGGGCCAGCGTGAAAAAGCACTCCTGGTGCAACTCTCCAAGTTGATCGCCCGGGACTGGCGATCGGAGCTTGCCACCGTAAGAGATTCCCAGAGAAACCAGGTCGAAAGGCTCGAGATGAGAATAGAAGAACTGACCCTGGCCTTGCAGGCCACCGACAACGCAATCACCAGCAGCGGAGATCCACGGATCGATGCGCTGGCGGTGCAATCCCCGTTTGATACGAAGAAATCAGAACTCCTGGACCAACTGTTTCAGGCAAATGTGGCACTCCGTGCCCTGTCTGCTGATTCACAGGAAGAAGAAGGTAGGTAGTCATGACCCCGGAAAACAAGATGAAAGCAAACGACGCCAAGGACGTCTCCACGCCGCGACTCGCTGTCAAGAACAGCATCCTGCACGTGGGAATCGACCTGGGAACCAGCCGCAGCGCCATCGCCGGTTCCAACGGTTCGAGAGATGTGATGGCGAGTCTGGTCGGCTGGCCCAAGGACAGCGTCTCCGCAAAGGTTCTCGGCGCGGCCACCCTGGTCGGCGATTCGGTTCTCGAGAATCGTCTGGCGTTGAACTGCTGCTTCCCCCTCAAGGATGGAAACCTCGCCTACACGGAGATGGACGGTTCCGCCAAGGATCTGTCGAGGAAGGCGGGAGTCACGCTCCTTCGTGCACTTCGTCAGTCGTGTAATCCGCGCCCCGATCAAGCGGTGTGTGCCGTCATCGGTGCTCCGGCGGAAGCGACCCGGGAAAACAAGCAAGCGATCGTCGATCTTGCACGGGAAGCAGGAATCGAGGGAGTGATGGTCGTATCGGAACCGTTTGCGGTGGCCTACGCCCTCGACGCCCTGGAGAACGCCATCGTCATCGACATCGGAGCAGGAACCATCGACCTGTGCCGCATGGCGGGTAGCCTGCCCGATGCAGAGGATCAGGTGACACTGTTCCGTGCCGGCAACTACGTGGATCGCCAGCTGATGAAATTGATCCACGAGGCTCACCCCAACGTGCAGTTCACTCACAACATGATCAAGAAGGCGAAGGAACGCTTCAGCAGCGTCGTCGATAGCGACAAGCGCGCTCTGGTGACCTTCCCCGTATCCGGAAAGCCGACCGAGATCGATATCACCGATCAGATTCGCCAGGCGGTCGAGGAGTTGATTCCGTCGATCACCGCCGGAATTCAATCACTGGTTGCCACCTTCGATCCCGAGTTCCAGCACAAGATCCGTAACAGGATCATCGTCAGTGGCGGTGGTTCTCAGGTGTTCGGACTGCAGGAAGCTCTGGAGAGAGGACTGCAGGAACTGGGCGGAGGTCGCGTGACCATCGTCGACGATGCCGTGTACGCGGGAGCACAAGGAGCTCTGAAGCTCGCTCAGGAGATGCCCGCGGAGTACTGGCAGCAGATGCGCAAGTAAAGCGCAACAAAACGAGTCATCCCCCTTCTCTGTCGGGATCCCGCTTCGCGGGATCCCGACTTCTAATTAAGGAGTTGGCAGAGAGATCACGACAGCGCAGTTCACCGACGATGGAGTAGAGTTACT
>CAYPPQ010000030.1:0-29526 GCA_964412635.1 uncultured Planctomycetia bacterium
GTAGGTGAAGAGTGTTCCCCAGCTCTCGATGAAGATGCCTCCATTGTTGGTCGACAGTCCATACAGAAACGGCTGGTAGGTCTGATAGTCCTGTGGACTTCCGTAGATCACCAGGGTCAGAGCCTCATGGTCATCGCCGACAACCGGCTGCAGGTGCCCACTCTTCCGGAAGAACTGTGCTTCCACCTCCTGGATGGCATCGTAAAGTTCTTCAGCAACTTCGAGATCGATGGCAGTCACGAATTTCAGTCTACCCTGATCGAAGATGAACTCGTTGGGCAGGGCAATCGTCATCACCTGTGCTCGGATCTGGTCGAGATCGAGCGCACCCCCTCCGTACAGCAGTCCACCGAACTGTGAGTCCAGATCGGTCACCGCTCGCAACCAGGGACCGGAGTAGGGTGTGTGCAGGTTGTACGCCTGGGTCAGGTAGTCATGCGCCAGATCCCTCGTCGCCGGATCCAGGAACGCCAATCGGTTCAGTACCCACAAGGCATTGAGTACGACGTACTCGCTATCACCGGTGTAGGTGGTATCGAGAGCGATCGTTGCGATCTCCGTCACCAGAGTTGCAGGAACTGCCGAGTACCAGGGGCTATTACTCCCACCGGCGTTGTTTTCATTACCGATCTGCCGCGCAAGCGTGAAGAGGCAGCGATAGGCAATCAATCTTTCCTGATACACACCCTCATTCGAAGCATCGGAACTGTATCTCTGCAGTACCGCCTCCAGCTGACCGAGAAGCGAGATGCTGGCGTTGGTACTATCGATACTCACCAACCACTGGGAAAGCAGGTCGAGAGGCGGGTTGATGGTGATCAGATCCGGTTGTTGGCCCATCGTGACCAACGACTGCTGTGCGGCGGTGAAGATGAGATCGTCGTAGACGACACTCGCCTGATAAAACTCGTGGTAGAAGGCTATCTGGAAGAAGTAGCACAGACGACGCAACCGCTCCGAGTTGCCGAGTAGATCGAGAGATTCGATCTCGATTGCCGATGCAATCGTCTGGACATTGGCACTGGAGATCGCGATCTGCACATCCCCATCGAAACTCCACATTTGATCGAGGCAATCATAGGTACTGGTGGCAACAAGTTCGACCAGAGCGGCACCCGAGGCCGCTGCAAAATCTGCCGAAGTACACGGGCCCATCGGCCAGCTCGTCGGTCCAGAAGTGGAGCCGTTCCCTGCTCCAGCCGTGGCGGCCAGGAGGTCAGTGCGATGGCCCTGGGGAGATGCAGTCATCGCTTGTTGTGGATCCACAGAATGACCGCGGCTACATGATGAAAAACGATCGCCAATCTCGGAATCGACAGCTCCGCATGGTGGCACCGTCGATAATTGTGGGTCCGGTGGTTGAACCTGACCGGATGCAGTCGTCACCCACATACACGAGATGATCATCAGGAGTCGAAACATGGCTCTTCCAATCTCGCCGGCGAGGAGAGTTCTTGACTGGAATTTCATGAATGGGATCGAATACCGTCACTCACACGAAAACCATCAGCCCACATCAACTCTATAGCGTCAGCACACTGCGATCTACACAGATCCTCCACCATTGGCGATACCGGCAGCATTTGCGGGAGATTCTTCCTGAATAGCCATCTCAGGCACGGCTCGATCAGGAGAAATTGATCAGAACCGTACCGATCAAGATCACCAGACAACCGGCGAAAACCCGCCGTACCAGCAACTCATCGAGACGAGTTCTGTAGTACGACCCGACGAAGATTCCACCGAGTCCCAGTGCGATGAATGCGCCGACCAACAAGAAGTCGATGGTTTGCCCTGTCGATCCCAGCTGCTGCAGGGAGGCGATGGCTCCGGCAGTCGCTTGCAGGGCAATCAGCGCGAGACTGGTGCCTGCGGCCCTGTCGAATGAAAGCCCTCCGAAGAACACCAGAGCGGGAACGATGAGAAATCCACCGCCAACTCCGACGATTCCCGTGAGTGCTCCCACGGCAGTTGCCGCAATCCCCAGCTGCAGGGGTTGAACCGATTTCGGCTGAATTTCTCGCCGTGGTTGTCCCCTCAGCATCGCTACCGCTGCCGCCATCACGACCAGCAGCAGAAGAGCTTCCCGAATCTCCGCTGACAGCCAGCCGCCGAGAACAGCACCGAAGACAGCTCCCAGAACCCCCGTGGGAGCAGCAACAAGAGCGGTCGACAGCGAGAAACTGCCCGTTCGAATCGCACCCACTGCGCCGATGCCGGCGATGAAGGCGACGATCCAGAGCGATTCAGTAACCGCAACTTCCAGTGGTCTACCAAGACCATGAACCAGAATAGGTACTGTAAGAATGGAGCCACCGGATCCGAGCAACCCAAGTGCCGTTCCGACCCCGATGGCCCCAATCAACATCATCATGACTGGCAACTCGTGGTGCGGTTCCACGGTAACCAGGAGATCGCCGAAGCCAGTGCGCAGCTACCGCTGGCACCGGCATGGAAGAGTCCCGTCCCCACCGCTGCGATCCCGAAGATCCACAGCGGACTGGAGAAAAACGCAAGTGCCGAGAGTGTCAGGAGAAGGGAACCGGCAGCCATCTGGGTCTGCCGCATCACATCGATGGAAGTTCCCGTTCTCGAGGCTTCCACCGGCAATCCTGCCTGCTTCCAGCCCTGAATCCCACCGACGATGTGCTGTGCATCAAATCCTGCGGTGATCATCTTCTTCAACGCCTTTTCAGACCTGACTCCCGTCCGGCAGTAGAAGATCGGTCGCCGGCCATCGAGTTCCTGGTTCAGTGCGTGAGCATCAAAACCAGAAAAGGGATGGACGATGGCATCGGCGACCGACTCCACTTGATGTTCGAAGTTTTCTCGAACATCGACCAGCACATGTTGGTCCTCTTCGCTAAACTGTTGGGCTTCAATCGGAGTCAATTCGAAAACAATCTTTCCTGCATTCGAGTTGAGTGTGGTCGGTATACTCTTCATCGGGTGACGCTTCCTTTCCTGACATTCTCCATTCCTCCGGCAAGGTTGATGACGGAGAAACCTGCTGATTTCAGAAAACTGGCGGTTCTGGATGAACGATCTCCAGACTCACAAACGATATGCCAGGTCGTATCTTTACTGATCTTGTCGAGGTGGTTCGCCAGACGCGTGTGAGACAGATTGGCCGCACCAGAGATGTGGTCCGTCTCAAACTCCGTAGAGCGCCTGACGTCGAGAATATTCAGGTTGTCATTTTCAAGTACCCCATGAACATCATCCCTCGATACCTCTTCGATCTGATCCCAGCGTCCCTCGAAACCGGGGAGAGCCAGTAACTCATCGGAAGGGAACCAGCCAATGGTCTTGTCGAATCCGATCCGGATCATCCTTCTGATCACCTCGGAGATCTCAGAATCAGATCCGACGATCACGAACCTGTCGCCAGGATCACCGAAACTCCCCACGTAGGAACCGAGACGACTGGTCATGGGAATCGACCACGATCCGGGAAGATGAGCCTTGCGAAACTGATCCCAGTCCCTGGTATCGATCACCCTTGCACCACCCTCGTAGGCGGCAACAAAACTCTCCGCATCCAGCTGTGTGGGATTCGTGATCTCTCCGATCACCGCTGCTCCATCACGATTGAGTCGCTTCATCTCGGAAAAGTACAGGGGAGGCTCGGGCTGACCCGAGAGAATCTCGTCGACGAAACCGACCTCATCGTCGGATAACTGCAGTGCTTGATTGAAAAGTCGTTCGTAACCGATTGTGCTCGTCGGCACTGCACCGAGGGCTTTACCACAAGCACTTCCTGCACCATGGCCAGGCCATACCTGCAAGTAATCCTTCATTCCATCGATCAACTGGATGCTCTGGAACAGCTTCCTGGCAGATGGCTCCATCGATCCTTCTTGACCGGCGGCGCTCTCGAGAAGGTCCGGCCTTCCCAGATCTCCGACGAACAAGAAGTCTCCCGACAGAAGAGCCATCGGCATATCTGCTCCACCACCATGATCGGTGACCAGGAACGAGATATGCTCTGGAGTATGCCCAGGTGTGTGCACTACCTTGAATTCGATGTTTCCAATGAAGAAACTCTCTGCATCTTTGAGCAACTTGTAATCGTATGGATTTCCGGAAGAGTTCTGTTCAAGCCAGCGAGGGGTCCAATCTTCTCCACCTTCGCCCGATACCAGAAGCTTGGTATCTTCGCGCTCACCGAACTCTCTCAGTCCGGAGATGAAATCAGCGTGAATGTGGGTCTCCGTGGCAGCGACTATTCTCAGACCCTGTTCATCTGCGATCTGGATGTATCGATCAATATCACGCTCTGGATCCACGACAATCGCTTCTCCACTACGCTGACAGCCGATGAGGTAACTCACCTGGGCGAGTTGGTCGTCCTCGATTCGTCGAACAAACATGACTTCTTCCTTCCTTCCGGGAGTTCTCTGCTACTCCTTGAGAGTCACGAGATGCCGGCATCGTTCCCCGCTCCTGGAAAGAAATCTTAAGTCACTATATTGAAACCACTTACAGTCCGTCCATGGCGGCCTTCAGGCGATCCCTGAGCCCCTCAGGGATCTCACCCCTGGCCAGTTCTCCACACACATCCTGAGTCAGATCAAGCGATGCGAAGACGGACTGGCAGCGCTGACAGATCACATCCGATCGAAATTCTGTTTCCAGATCGAGAGATGATTGCTTTGCATCGAGAAGGTCGAGGCAAACCTGAATCGGATAAGCTGCAGCTGGTGCCTCCTCATCTGTCCTTGGCAACTTGCCATCGATGAGCAATCTCAGCTTCAGTCTCGCCCTGTGAACCCTGGACTTGATGGTTCCTTCTGGCATCCCTGTAGCCTCGGCAATCTCCGGAACGGTCAATCCGATGATGTCCTTGAGCACCAGGGGCATCCTGAACTCCATCGGAAGTTCTGCGATTCTCGCTTCCATCTCCTCGAGCGACTCCTTACGAATCTGCGATACGACCTCCTCATCGAGATCGGAGGCGATCTGGGCGATCAACGGTTCTCCGAAGGGAAGAAGATCTTGCAAGGATCCTATCTGTTGAGGTTCACCTACCTTCTTCCGATGCATTCGCTGGCACACCCTTGCTGCGATGGTGTAAAGCCATGTCGTTACCTTTGAGCGGTGCTCGAAGGAGTTCCAGTTACGGAATGCCTGTATGAATGATTCCTGGACAAGATCTTCTGCTTCCTCTGCATTTCCACAGAAGCGCATTCCGAGCGAGTAAAGCAATCCACCCTGTTCATCGACGAGGCGATCGATCGCATCTCGGGAATCTTCAGGCCACGGTTTCTCTTCGGATTGCTGCGGATCCATCGGTTTCCCCATATCAACTATTGGTTCATCCTGTAGCCGGGAGTATCGCCTGACCATCTCTGGAGGCTGATTCTAGCACGAAGGAGTGACGAAACAGTGGCTACAAGAAATTCTGACATCTCTGCATCGACCTGGCGCACCTCGATCCACCACCTGAAAAGCGTCGACCGCAAACTGGGACAGGTCATCGATACCTGCGGAAGCATGAAGCTCGAAATCCGCAGGCGACGATCCCCTTTCGAGTTCCTGCTACGTTCAATCATTTTTCAGCAACTGTCGGGAAGTGCCGCCGATACGATCCATCGACGCTTTCTGACCCTCTTCCCCGGCAAACGTCCGACACCTACCTCGGTACTCTCGCAACGCGCCTCCCGGTTGCGCCGGTGCGGCGTTTCAAGGGGAAAGGAGAAGGCGATCCGCGATCTTGCACGCCATGCAAGAGATGGATTGGTCCCCGGCTTCGCTGCTCTGTCACGACTGGAAGACGAGGAGATCATCGACACCCTCACCACCATTCATGGCATCGGCCGCTGGACCGTCGAGATGCTACTGATCTTTCAACTGGCAAGGCTCGATATCATGCCTGCCGGTGATCTAGGAGTGCAGAAGGGCTTTGCGAAGTTGCAGGGCAAGAGGAAACTCCCGACACCAAAGCAACTGGAGAGAGCCACTCGAAAGTGGCAACCCTACCGCAGCATCGGCAGCTGGTACTGCTGGCGAGCAACGGAGATGTAGAGCACTCTTCTTCTACCGAATCGAAACAGTGGTCTCTACTGTACTGCGCTACTGCTGATCCGCGGATGTTGCCAATTTGTGGACGGTGAAGTGGATGAAGGACTCTGCCGATCCGACTTCTTCAAACTCCAGATCCCACTTCAGATGCATCTGCATGGCAACGGTCATGTCGGAGATCTTCAGTTGTACCTGCGTGCCATCGTCGGAGAGTTTCGCTGACAGTACTTCCAGTTCAGTTGTACCGTCCGAGCCATCTCGTAGATCGAGACGTGGCGAACCGTAGTTGCTGCTCCAGTGATAGTTCCACCCCTCCAGCTGGAACGCACTCGCCAGCGCAGCCGGCTCGGTACTGATCTTCTCGTTGAAGGTGATCAACAGGCCGTCTTGCAGCGCACGAAGGTGCACGGGAAGCGGTAAGCGTGCTTGCGTCTTTCGCACCCTGTAGAAACCGCCGGGTTCCGTCTTGTCCGAGGACCAACCGAACAATCCGGAGAGATAGAGGCTCCCATCAGGATGGAATCGCCCTCGCATCGTTCCCGTTGGAGTCTCGATGGGTAGCGGCACGAATCCACCCTGGTGAACTCCATCGACTTCATCTTCCAGGAGCAGGTATACCTCTCCCGTGCCATAGGAGACCCCCAGTAACTTTCCGGACAGATCTCCCCACACACCCTCGGGGACTCGTACCTGTGCCGCTGGAGAACGGTCGACGGTCGGGTGGATCCAGCACAGCGGTGGGTCGTACTCGGTTCGCATCTCATCGATACCCAGCATGACGCCGCTCCAGTTATTTCCATGGAAAGAACCGGGCGCGATGCGATTGATCCGGTTGGCGGGCATCCAGTGCCCTTCCTGATCGGAACCCCAGGCGATTCCATCGGAATCGACGGCCACTCCGTTCGGTGCACGGAATCCAGAGGCGACGATCTTCGAGGTGGAGCCATCGGAGGAGACCTGGATCAGCGTTCCGTGCCGGGGGTGTGCGGGTAACTTGGCGTGGCGAGCTGCTTTCAGGTAATAGATGTTCCCGTCCGACCCCTCCTGTAGCCCTCCTGCAGGTTCATGAAAGTGGGGGGAGTTCATCGCATCGGCATTGAATGCTTCGTAATGGTCGGTCTCGCCGTCTCCATCGATATCGTTCAGTCTGGTGATCTGATCTCTTCCCAGCACCAGAATCTCTTCTTCATCCCCTTCACCACGAGTCAGCAATCCCAGCGGCTGACTCAGACCACTGGCGATTCGCTGCCAACGCAGTTCATCGAGGGAATCATCGAGCCCATCGACACGCCACACATCTCCATTCCATGTCGAGATTGCGGCGGAAGCACCTCCATCGAGGAAGTCGAAATCACCAAATCGCATCCACGAGTTCCAGGGGTTTTCGTCGGGCCATGTAATCCTGTCCATCTGAAATGGATGCTGGGCAGTCGGGGTGTCCCTCGATTGCAATAATGAGGTGAACTCACCGATTCTCGAAAGGGGGCCGTGCCATTCCAGCAACTCGCCTTGAGCTTCCTCCTCGGTGGCGGACAGCAGCAGGTTTACCTTCCGTTGCCAGGCTGGAATCACGGAACTGATGTCTGCCGATTCGACGACGATGAACCGTCCGTCGAGATCACCACGAAGCCCATAGGCATCGATGATCGGCTCACCCGAGACCTCTGCAATCGCCTTGATCTGCTGCGACTGGAAGACCTCCTTGTAGATGCGGATCCCATCGATGTAGCCGCTGAACCACGAGTCTTCGGGAAAGTTCTCCGCGGTGAAACCGATCTGCATGACGGTGTTCTCTACCGGTCCCGAAGGAGTCAAGACCCCTTCTCCGTCCTCTTCTCCATCGACGAACAGTTCTACCCTCGACCCCGACGGGTCCCAGGTGAAAGCCACATGATGCCAGCTTCCATCGCTGATCTCTTGCTCTCCTGAAATCACACCGACCCAACCGATGTCAAAACACAGATGGCCATCACGAATGAAAAAGGTCTTTCCATCGTGGATCCAGCGACCCTGCTCCGCTGTCTGGGAAAAGATCGTTCCATCCTTGGTGGTGTGAACCCATGCTGCAAATGTGAACGGCGAGTCAGTGAACTCGAAATTGTCATGTCGAGTCCAGATGGCGCGGGCGGTGCCATCGAAATCGAGAGATCTACCCTTGACCCCTCTTCGCCACGTCACGCCTTCCAGCTTCAGGTCCTTCTCTCCGTCGACCAGATTGGTCATCAATTCTCCAGAACTCTCATCGCAGTTCCATCCCGCCACCGGTGAAGGAATCGCCTCGTTGACACGACGCACCACCACCACCGACTCCGTTGCCGACGCTGACGATTGCACCGATGAGACCCCGTTCATCCCGTAGAGTTCTGGAATATCCCCCGGTTGGTGAGGAAGTTCGATCATCTCTGCTCCCGCACCACTTCCTCGAACGATCAATTGCGCCTCCTCCCCTTCCCCGAACAGAGCATCTCGCTCGCCAGCAAGGGTGATCGATTGATTCCACCGGGCCCCGGATCCCTTTCCCCAGACCGCTGCCAGGGGGGAAGGGTCGCGAAGGTATACCCGTTCGGTGATGGCACGAAATGAGACCAGCTGCTCGCGGCCGGTGATAGGTGCGATGTAGATGTGGAGCGGGCCCGGGGCCTTTTCGGACGGCTTCACCTCGACGATCACCCGGCCCTCCTGAGAAGCGATGCGACGGTCACGCCCACCACCCTGGAAGTAAAGTACCATCACCGGTCTGCCGCCGCGGATCAGTAGATATTCACCTCTGGGCCCCCCCGGCGATGGAGAGAGCACCATCCCATCTGTAAGGGTCATCACGGAGAGTTTCAGAAGATCATCCAGCCCGATGAACTGGAGCGATCTCTTCCACGAATGGATCTCTTCACCCCTGGTAAAACCAGCTCTCTCGAAGATCTTCGTCTTGCCAACGGTGTAATGGAGCAACACGCCATCACGATCTCGCTGTAACCCCTGCCAGCGGCCTGTCTGGATCGGGCCGAAGGGAACCTGTCGTGTTTCCTTGAAGGTGCCCCCCTTGCCGACGGCGATGCCGGGACCGCTGGGGTTGATCCAGTCGGGAGTGCCTGCGATGCGTGGCCAGATGCCGTGGGGTCCGTCGTAGACGATGCCCCTCAATTCGACGAACTCCCCCCGCCAGGCCGCAGCCCAGCGCAACTCTGCGGTGTCGAAGAGCATCGCGTGCTCTCCACCTTCATCGAGCGGGATGGCGATCCCCTTGCAGGCGATGTTGTCGGATGTGACTTCGATGGCAGCGGACAGGAACGGCCCGTAGTCCATCGCCTGCCACGGTTCATCCTGTCCGTTACAATTTCCCGAAAGGATGAATGGCACCGCCAGAGAAACGAGGAAGCTCAGTTCAACTATCTTCACCAGATTTCCTCTCTTCTCCGCTGCGGGAGAGATACTCCTCGAGTTCCACCCCCGCCTTCTTGGCTGGCCAGGGAAGAAACGACTGCAACCAGATCAAGAGCAGCAGCAGACCAGCCCACGTGTGGAATTCTCTTTTATCGAGCATCAAGGCAACCGTCATGAGACTGAGCATGCCACCCAGCAATACTCCCACCAGAAAAACCTGATATGGAAAGTCCTTCGGAATGGCGATCCAGTTGTCACGAAATTGAACCGGCAACAACATCCGTGGATCGGGGTCGTCTTGCAGATCTGGCTCGCCCATCTGTGCAGTTCCTTCCAAAGTCGATAATTCAATGCAGCGGTCGATCGGGAGGCTTGTTGGCACCGCGAATTGCATATGCTAGCCGCACTCTCCCGGGAAACCGACCATGAAACTCCACGTTGATGAAGAAGAGTTTCCCGCATCGCTGGCCCTGGGAATGGCTCTTGGGGTACCCTGTCTACAGGTCGAGCAGAGCCGGGCGATGACCCGGCGGGGAGATTGCCGATGGAACACCGCATCGAGAAGGACACGATGGGTGAGGTGGAGGTCGAGGCGGATCGACTGTGGGGTGCACAGACGCAGCGATCCCTCGAGAACTTCTGCATCGGACAGGAGCGGATGCGCCGTCCGCTGATCCGAGCGATGGGCCTGGTCAAGCAGGCTGCAGCTGCAGTCAATGCAGAACTGGGCGGTATCACCTCCGAGATCGCCAGCGCCATCGATTCTGCCGCAGAAGAGGTGATTTCCGGCGACCTGGACGATCACTTTCCGCTGGTGGTCTACCAGACCGGATCCGGTACCCAGTCCAACATGAACTGCAACGAGGTGATCGCCAATCGAGCCAATCAGATGCTCGGGAATCCTCTGGGCAGCCAGGACCCTGTACACCCCAATGACCATGTCAATCATGCACAGAGTACCAACGATTCCTTTCCGACGGCGATCCATGTCGCCTGTGCCTGTGAGTGCCATGACCGATTACTGCCCGCCATCGATGCGCTGAGGAAGTGCTTCGATGAAAAGTCGGTTGAGTTCAGTACCGTGGTCAAGATTGGCCGCACGCATCTGCAAGATGCCACTCCACTGACTCTCGGGCAGGAAATCTCTGGTTGGTCGGACCAGTTGCGTATCACCGGGCAACAGATTCGCGATGCCCTGGCACTGGTTCACGAGTTGCCCATCGGAGGTACTGCAGTCGGAACCGGCCTCAACACTCGCCACGGTTATGCCGAGAAGGTACCGGGTGCACTGGCCAGTAAAACCGGCATCTCATTTGTTTCGGCACCCAACAAATTTGCACAACTCGGAGGCAAGGAGGCGATCGTCGGACTCTCCGGCGCGCTCAAGAGCCTGGCCACTGCCCTTCACAAGATCGCCAACGATGTCCGCTGGCTAGCCAGTGGTCCTCGTTGTGGTATCGGCGAGATCACCATTCCCGCCAACGAACCTGGTTCATCGATCATGCCGGGCAAGATCAATCCAACCCAGTCCGAGGCGATGACGATGGCGTGTGCTCGCGTCATCGGCAACGACGCCTCCATCGGCTTCAGTGGAGCACTCGGCAATTTTGAGCTGAATGTTTACATGCCGGTGATCGGTGATTGTATCCTGCAATCGATCGATCTTCTCGCATCCGCCACCGATTCGTTCCGTGAGAACTGCGTCGCCGGAATCGAGCCGGTCCAGCAACGCATCGATGATCTTCTGCACAGTTCCCTGATGCTGGTAACCGCGCTCAATCCCCACATCGGCTACGACAAGGCCGCCGATGTGGCCAAGACCGCTCACGCACAGGGAAAGACGCTACGCGAGGTGGCGGTGGAGAAGGGTTATTGCAGTGCAGAGCAATTCGATGAATGGGTGGTCCCTGGCAACATGACTGGCCCTGCCAGCTGAGACTGGATGCGAATTGACTAGTTCTTTTCGTACTCCATCAGATACCCCTGGAAGAGCCGTAGATGCTCTTCTTCATCCGCAAGCAAGGTCACACACATATCCTCGGTGACAGGATCATCATCGCACATCTGGATGATCTTCTTGTACTGTGCAACCGCTGTCTCTTCCGTCTCGATAACTCCGCGAATTGCACTGAGAACATCGGTGGGATCGCTGGAAGGTTGTAACGACGCCATCACAGGAGTGAAGTCCAGGCTTCCCGGTACCGTTCCTCCGAGGATATGAATCCTGCGAGCAAGGTCCTGGGCATGTTGCGTCTCCTCGGCGATGTCAGCGGCGAGGGCCTGCTTGATCGGTTCCGCTCGCGCTCCCACCAGATTTGTGGAAGTGGAGATGAAGTTGAGAACCGCTTCCAGTTCCATCCAGTAGGCTCGAGTCAATTCGGCGATCAATTGCTGGTTCAAAACTCCCCCAATTCCACTACCCGATATTCCACTCTCCGATGGAGTGTGAATCTCACTGTCATTTCAAAAAATCGACCGGGGCGCAACTCGCACGCCCCGGTCGCTCCTGAAGACCCGGCTCGTTGCCGATCGATCGAACTCATTTTTATCGCACCACGAAGTTCACCATTCTGCCCGGTACCCAGACGAATTTGATGATCTCCTTGCCCTCGGTGTACTCCTGTACACGGGGGTCAGCAAGCACTTGTTCGCGGATCTGCTCCTCGCTGATATCCGCAGGCACCTTCGCCTTGCTCCGTACCTTGCCGTTGATCTGCACCGGTACTTCGATCAGATCCTCCTGAAGCCACTTCTCGTCGACCTGCGGGAATGGCTCCCACATCAACGATTCCTGGTGACCGAGGGCTTGCCACAGATGCTCCGCAAGGTGTGGTGCATAGGGTGCCAGTACCAGACAGAACGGCTCGAGGATTGCCCTCGGCCTCGTCTCCATCGGATTCATCTCGTTGACGAAGGTCATCATCTGCGAAATCGCCGTATTGAAGTGCAACGATTCGGTATCGAGGTCGACCTTTGCGATGGTCTTGTGAAGGAGACGAAGTTGCTCCTCCGTCGGTTCACTGTCGAGGGAATCGTGGAGTTGGTCTTCTTTATCGAAGTAAAGTCGCCAGACTCGATCGAGAAAACGCCGCGCCCCCATGAGGCCACCGGTCGACCACGGCTTGTCCGCCTCGATGGGACCCATGAACATCTCGTAGACGCGGAGAGCGTCCGCCCCTTGCTCCGAGATGACATCGAGGGGATCCACCACGTTGCCGAATCGCTTGCCCATCTTGCGGTGGTCCTCACCCAGGATCATCCCCTGGTTGACCAGTTTCGTGTATGGCTCCTCGACGGGGCAGACTCCGAGATCGAAGAGAAACTTGGTCCAGAATCTAGAGTAGAGCAGGTGTCCTACTGCGTGTTCGGCACCACCCAGATACAGATCGACGGGCATCCAGCGCTCTGCCAGTTGCGGGTCGACCAGTTCCTTATCGTTGGCCGGATCGATGAAGCGCAGGAAGTATGCACTCGATCCGGCACTACCCGGCATCGTATCCATCTCCCGCGTCGCCGGAGCTCCACTTCCTGGAACCTCCGCCTTGATCCAATCGGTGGCTCGCTCCAGTGGTGATTTCCCGCTACCGGTCGGAGCAAAATTTTCCAGGTGCGGTAACTCCAGTGGTAACGCAGATTCGGGAAGAGGATGAGCCTCCCCACTCTCGTCGATCACCACCGGAACCGGTTCACCCCAGTATCGTTGACGGGCGAAGATCCAGTCGCGAAGACGATACCTGACGATTCTCTTGCCGATTTCTCGCTCCTCCAGCCAGTCGATGATGGTGGAGATCGCCTCTTCCTTGGCGAGGCCATCGAGAAAGTCACTGTTGACGTGTGCTCCCTCGCCGGCCCACGCTTCCTGCTGGACATCGCCCCCGGAAACCACCTCGACGATGGGAAGATCGAATCGCCTGGCAAAGTCCCAGTCGCGCTGGTCGTGACCAGGGACGCACATGATGGCTCCGGTTCCGTATCCCATCAGCACGTAGTCGGCGACCCAGATCGGCATCGACTCTCCGTTGCATGGATTTTTCGCATGAGCGCCGGTGAACACGCCGGTCTTCCCCGCATCGGAACCGGACCGCTCGATGTCACTCTTCCTCGCCGCCTCCTGGCAGTACTCGGTGACCGCATCGCGATGTTCATCGTCGACCAGTTCCATGCACAGGGGATGCTCGGGTGACAGAACACAGAAGGTCGCTCCGAACAGCGTGTCCGGCCTGGTCGTGAAGATATCTATCTGGTGATCGGAACCCTCCACAGCGAAGGTTGCGTCCGCTCCCTCCGATCGGCCGATACGATCTCGCTGCATCGACTTGATCGATTCGGGAAAATCGACCTCGTCGAGCCCTTCGAGTAACCGGTCTGCGTAAGCGGTGATCCGGAGCATCCACTGCTTCATCGGCTGACGCACCACCTCATGGCCTCCCCGCTCGCTCTTTCCGTCGATCACCTCGTCATTGGCGAGCACCGTCCCCAGTTCGGGGCACCAGTTGACCATCGCTTCTTCCTGGTAGGCGAGATCCTTCTCCAGCAGTTTCAAGAAGATCCACTGGGTCCAGCGGAAATATGATGGCTCACAGGTAGAAAACTCACGATCCCAGTCGTAGGAGTATCCCATGGCGCGCAGCTGCTTGCTGAAGGTCTCGATGTTGTGGCGGATCGAAACTTCAGGATGCACACCCTGCTCGATGGCGTACTGTTCCGCCGGCAAACCGAAGGCATCGAAGCCCATCGGATGCAAAACATCGAATCCCTTCATCCGGCGATGACGTGCGACGATATCAGTTGCGGTATATCCCTCGGTATGTCCGACATGAAGACCACTTCCAGAGGGGTAGGGAAACATGTCGAGAACGTAATACTTGGGCCTATCGGATCGGTCTCCGGCACGGAACAAACCGTGCTGCTCCCAGTGTTGCTGCCATCTCGATTCAATCTCTTGAGGTCGGTACGCCATCTACTCCACCTGGATACGGTCTTGGGTTATGCTGACTCGGCTGCAATGTGAGTGAGTCCGTTGCCCGGATTCTAAGCAACTCCTCGCCATACGACCACCATGCCTGGAGATTTTGACAACCTGTTTATCTGGAGGAAGAGACACATGATGCGTAGCATCGCCATTCTTGCAACGATTCTGGTCTTGATACCCGGGTGCTTGACTACTGAAGAACGAGATACCGCAACCCGAGACACCTGGGCCATCGCCATCCATGGTGGAGCCGGTGCCATCTCCGAGGACGCACCCGCTGAGATCCGCAATGCATATCTCGAATCCCTGCGATCCGCTCTCACCATCGGCTCCGGAATCTTGCAGAGTGGTGGCTCCGGCCTCGATGCCGTGGAGCAGGTGATTCGCTACCTCGAGGACGATCCGCTCTTCAATGCCGGGCACGGAGCAGTCTTCAATTCCAAGGGGAATCATGAACTGGATGCTTCCATCATGGATGGATCCGATCTTTCCTGCGGTGCTGTGGCGGGAGTTCGAACGGTGCGACACCCCATCACCCTGGCCAGAAAGGTGATGACAGACACTCGTCACGTGCTCTTTGCGGGAGAGGGAGCCGAGACCTTCGCGAGTCAGAGCGGTGTCGAACTGGTCGAGAACTCCTTCTTCTCCACCGATCGCCGCCGGCAGCAGTGGATCAAGAAGACCCAGCAGAAGAAGGGGACGGTCGGCGTGGCAGTGCTCGATCGCCATGGCCACCTGGCTGCGGGTACCTCTACCGGCGGCATGACTGACAAGCGCTGGGGACGAGTGGGCGACTCCCCCATCGTCGGAGCCGGTACCTATGCGGATGATCGAGCCTGTGCAGTCTCCTGCACCGGCACCGGCGAGGAGTACATTCGCCACGCCGTCGCTCATTCCGTCGCCGCTCGCATGATGCTGGCGGGCCAGGATCTGCAAGCTGCCTGCGATGCGATGATTCATCAGGTACTACAACCCGACGACGGTGGACTCATCGCCGTTGATGCCAGCGGTAACATCGCATTCTCTTACAGTACCCAGGGAATGTACCGGGCCGCCGCAAACTCTGAAGGCCGCTTCGAGATCGGCATCCACGACAAGATGCTCACGGTCCCTGGTTCCTAGTGCGAGCTTGCTTTTTCATGCAGATTCCACGACTGACCCGATCCGATCATGTGAACTCGTAGATCCTGCATCTTCAACATCGCTCCCTGTTCCTTCTCGACGTGTTGCGACTTCCGTCCGTCGATGACGATCACGGGACCAGCTCCGATCACCTCCCAGGGGCTACCAGGTACGACGATGACCGCCGTGCGCTCATCGATTCCGATTCCAACCTCATCGGGGTGAGATGCCACCGCCGTGAAGAGACGCGACCAACGTCTCCTGGCGAGGAAGTGCTGATCGACGATGACCCCCTTCCACAGCCCCAGGCCCTCGATCAACTCCGTACTCCCTGCGATGAGACCTTCCAGTTCCGCCTTTCCCGTCAACATGTGGCGCGACATCACCGCTGCGCCGGCACTGGTTCCGGCAACGATGGTCCCACCTGCGTGGCTTTTTCTCATCACCTCGATGAGGCCTCGCTGACGGAACGCCTCCATCAATCGGCTCTGATCGCCACCGACCAGCCAGATCAGGTCTGCCTGCTCCACGGCAATTCGTGCCGCATCTGCGTCCTCTGGGATGATCGATACCTGCTCTGCTCCCGATTCGATCCATGCATCTCTGGTGGAAGAGCCGGCATTTTCTCGAGCTGAGGCCCACGGAACGATGAGGATTCCGGCGCCACTTCCCCCCGCCATCTTCAGGGCTCGGGGACGTAGATCTGGTGGAATCGACCCGCCTCCTGCCACGATGAGGGCTCCCGCGGCGGGAGCTGAGGGAGTTGGCTCTTCAGAGGGGTGCAGGGAAAGAGTGGTAACAAGAAGCGACATCAGGACTATCTTCATCAGGACCTCCATGGCGATATTCTCTCCCGTTGACTCGCTCCTGTCATCAGGGGACTTTCCTTCAGGCCGGTGAAAATCAACGGAGGCTCCATGTCGAGGAATATCACCCTTCTACTCTCTTCAACGCTGCTGCTTCTGACCTGCTGTTCCGGTCCCATCCCGAGGACCGCCATCGCTCAACCGAGTCAGGAGACACGGGCAGCAGCGGCGGGCTGGCACGGAGGTCGTCCGTGGATCGATCAGCACCTCGACGGCGTGAAGATCGCCGCCGAAGGTCCACTCGACCTGATGCTGCTGGGAGATTCCATCACCCAGTCGTGGGGAGGACCCGGTCGGCAAGTCGGCTCCGCAGCCGCTGCTGTTCATGAGAAGTGGTTCGGACAGTTGAAGGTAGGAAACCTGGGAATCTCCGGAGATCGCACCCAGCATCTGCTATGGCGCATCGAGAATGGCACCCTCGAGGGAGCCGATCCTGCGGTGATCGTCATCCTGATCGGAACCAACAACATCACCCATGATCCGCCCACGCAGATCGCCCAGGGCATCGAGGCAGTGCTACACGCCACCCGACGAGCGGCACCCGATGCGAAGATCCTCCTGCACCCCATCTTGCCCCGTGGAAAGACCGCCGAGGATCGGGGCCGCCAGGATGTCGAGGAGACCAATAAACGGATCCAGCAGCTGGCTCGGCTCGACAACGTCGAGATCATCGACATGACGGCAATTTTCCTGGACGCCGATGGCGGTGCCCGCACCGACCTCTACAGGGGTGATTTCCTGCACCTGTCCGCCGCCGGATACGAGGCGTGGGCAACTGCTCTGGCTCCGCATCTGCAATAGATCTCGGTCCCCAACGGCAGCAGCAACGATTGACGACTTCGCAAAAAAATAACGCCCCCTCCGGATCGTTCCGGGGGGGGCGTTATTGAATCAAGCCAACTGCGGTTTAGAGCGGCTGCGGTTTAGAGCGGCTGTGGCTCGGGGCGAGGCTCCGGTCGAGGTGGAGTGTCACCACGTCCTCCACGGCCATCGGGACGGGGACGAGGGGGTCTATCACCACCCTGACCACCACCCTGGCCACCACCGGGCTGAGGTCCAACCTCTTCTCCACCACCGTTGCCTCCGCGGCCACCGCCACGTCTACGACGGGGTTGATCGCCACCCTGGCCACCACCGGGCTGGGGTCCGATCTCTTCTCCACCACCACGGCCTCCACGACCTTCGCCTCGTCTTCGACGCGGCTGGTCGCCATCCTGGCCACCACGACCTCTTCGACCCTGGCTCATCTCTTCACGATCGATGATTCCATCTCCGTTGCGATCGAGTGGGCCAAGCCGACGGCGTAACCCTTCCGGCAACCCTTCCATCTCTTCACGATCGATGACTCCGTCACCGTTCGGGTCGAGTCGTCCGAGTCCACCACGACCACGCTCGGGAGGTCCATTTCCATCTCCGGGAGGAGGTCCTCCTTCCGGTGCCGGGCGACGGCGATTCAGTCCCTCGAGCTCTTCCGGAGAGATCACTCCATCACCATCGCGATCGAGTCGACGGCGCATCCCTTCCGGAATCCCCTCCATCTCTTCCTTGTCGATGATTCCATCGCCATTGCGATCGAATCGATCGATCAATCCGCCTCCACGACGACGGTCGGGAGCAGGATTATCTCCACCCTCTCCACCGGGTTGCGGCCGATTACCACCGCGTCCGAGAACGCCATCGAGTTCTTCTCCAGAGATGATTCCATCCCCATTGGTATCAGCACCACCCAGTCGGCGGCGCATACTCTCGGGGAGTCCTTCCAGCTCTTCCTTGTCGAGAACTCCATCACCGTTGCGATCGAGGCGATCGATCAGACCTGAACCACCACGACCACGGCGCCGTGGCGCAGGAGGTGCCGGCGCAGGAGCAGGATCATCGCCTGGAGTCACATCCGGGGGGGTAGGATGATCCTCACCCGGAGTAGGGCGAGGTGAGGGAGTGGGTTGAGGGTCCTGTGCCAGGACGATGGCTGGCATCAGAATCACCAGGAACAGAGAGAGTAGACGCATCGTGACCTCCACAAATCGGGGAGTAATTTCAAATGAAGTGGCAATCAAAGTCTCCCGAGACCTGATCGGTGATCAGAGCGGAGGAGAGAAATGCCGCCAACAAAGTACTATACACGATCAACCCCGCTCCTCCCTAGTAGTTGCAAGCAACCCGCGAAACCGGCGGATTTCAGCAGGCTGGACCCTTACCGGTAGTTACGGACGGGGTTCTGCAGGCGTCACTTCACAGTCCGCCCACTCGATGAGAGCCGCCGTCGTCGCCCGGGTCACCGCTGCGAGAAACTCGAAGTCGATGGTCTCGATGGTATCGCTGCTGCGATGGTAATGAGGATTCCGAAAATTGGCGGTGTCAGTCAGCATGATGCCTCTCAATCCCGCCTGCCAGTACGGGTAGTGATCGCTCCTGGCCGCATCGCCAAAGAAGCCAGCAATCCTGTTGGCACTGAAATACTTCAGTTCCGGGACATGTCGATCGACGCTTCTCTCGAAGAGATTACCGAGTCCACCGGAGCGCATATTCCCGGCGACCAGGATGAAATCTCCCACGTGCGGGATCGCAACC
Organism: uncultured Planctomycetia bacterium; assembly: GCA_964412635.1. Classification (GTDB taxonomy): domain Bacteria; phylum Planctomycetota; class UBA8108; order UBA1146; family UBA1146; genus QNYK01. The sequence goes on from CAYPPQ010000030.1 coordinate 18,934, forward strand.
AGGATGGGAATCCGGATCGGAGCATCCTGGCTATCCTCCTCGAAACTCCGGTACCCGATCATCTCCAGGTCCAGAATTCCATCCACCTTACGGTCGGGGTCGGCAAGAATGTGCTGAACGTGAGCCTCACTGCCGACGAGACCAACCTCTTCCGCAGCGAAAAAACACAAACGGATGGTCCGTTCAGGGCGCTGATCCTGCATCACCCTGGCGATCTCCAGCAATCCCACCACACCCGATCCGTTGTCGTCAGCCCCAGGACAGTTTTTGACCGAATCGAAGTGCGCCCCCACCTCCACCACGGTGGATCGGTCCCGATGTCCCTCGATCTCGACGATCAGGTTGAACTGCTCCACGCCACGCCACGGTCCCACCGGCTCGCGAACCACTTCGTATCCCATCCCCTGCAGTTGTGCCTCGAGGTAGTTGATCGCCCGAACCGTTTGCTGCTGATCTCCGGCATATCTCGGTCCCAGTTCCAGCAATGATTTCAGTTGCTGTTCACAACTGCTGGCAGAGATATCGACGATGATCGAATCGATCGCAGCGCGGGTGGCAGGAGAGACTGTACAGCCACAGAGAAACAACAGGCTGAGGATGAATACTCTCGGGCTACTTCTCATCGATCGTGTCCAGCCCGTCTCTCCAGCACCTTGAACACGCAACGGTGGGGATTCTTATCGTCCGGCGCTCTCTCCTCGCTGGAGATAACCTGCCACTCGAGAGGATCGAGGGGAGGAAAGAAGGTATCGCCTTCAAAATCTCCATCCACCTCGGTGAGGTGACAACGAGTCGCTTCCGACTGGAAGAGGAGATAGATCTCGGCACCACCGATGATGAAGATCTCCTCCTCGTTGGCACAAGCCTCCAGCACATCAGTGGAAGATCCGAATCCTTCCACTCCCTCCGGCAACATCTCAGGTGTGCGTGTCAGTACCAGATTACGGCGCCCCGGCAGTGGCTTTCCGATGGAATAAAATGTGCGTCGCCCCATGACGATGGGCGAGCCCATCGTTGTTTTCTTGAAGTGCATCAGGTCCGCAGGAAGGTGCCAGGGGATCGCTCCCTGCCTTCCGATGACTCCTCCGGTACCCACAGCAACGATCAGCGTTACTCGCATATCACACCGCCACGGGAGCAGGGATTCCTGGCTGCGGATCGTATCCCACCACCTGGATGTCTTCGTAACGGAATTGATCCACCTCGGCGATGTCGGGATTGAGAGACAACGTTGGGAGATCGCCCGGCTGTCGGGACAGTTGTTTCTTCGCCTGCTGGAGATGATTGTCGTACAGATGGAGATCTCCAAAGGTGTGGATGAACTCTCCGACCTTTAGACCAGTCACCTGTGCAATCATGTGCGTCAACAGCGCGTAGCTGGCGATGTTGAAGGGAACTCCGAGGAAGATGTCGGCACTACGCTGATACAACTGGCAGTGAAGCCGATCTCCCATCACCTGAAATTGAAAGAGACAGTGGCATGGCGGCAGCGCCATCTCATCGATGACCGCAGCATTCCAGGCGCACACAATCAGACGGCGAGAGTCTGGATTCTCTCGAATCTGATCGACGACACCTCGAAGTTGATCAACAACTCTTCCTTCAGGACCGGGCCAGCGTCTCCACTGTGCGCCGTACACAGGCCCCAGATCTCCAGTCTCGGGATCTGCCCACTCGTCCCAGATGGAGACCCCTGCATCCTGCAACGGCTTCACATTGGTCTCTCCGGAGATGAACCACAGCAATTCATGAATCACCGACTTGAGATGAACCTTCTTGGTGGTCAGGAGAGGAAATCCCGAAGCGAGGTCGAATCGGATCTGTCTTCCGAAGAGAGCCCTCGTTCCTGTCCCGGTACGATCTGATTTTCGGATCCCGTTCTCGAGGACATCGATGAGGAGATCCTGGTACTGAAGCATACATCCCCCGCAATTGAAGCGATCACTACGACCACCAGCGGTCAGTGTCTACGATGGTCGACCACTGTGCCAGATCTCGTCCTGGAAGATCAGACCCAGCAGCGGCTAGCAACCGATCATGGACAAGGATCGTCTAGATTAGTGAAGGTGCAATCGAGGAAATCCGGTGTCTGGTCGTAGCCACATCCCCCGAATGGGGGTGGTAATGGACTGCCTGAACCGAAGAGGAAGGCGAGCAGTGAAATAGGATCGGAAAGATCCAGAAGCGAGTCATCGTTACAATCTGCAGTATCGAGGCAGGGGGGGAGAGGCGAACCCGGATTGAAAAACCCCCCGAGGATCTTGATCACATCGGCAAGATTGATCATCAAGTCGCCGTTCGCATCTCCACGTTCAAAGTCTGGCCGGTAGGGCTCACCCTGCAAGTATTCGATGGTGTTACTTCCCAGACAGGAAATGACTGCATCCAGTACACCGTCGTTATTGATATCCGCCACCTTCAAGCAAGTGGGATCATCAGGCACCGAATAGGTACTCACTCCTATGAAGGGAATCCCGTCGAGGCCGTGCCCGTTCAGCACGTTGAGGGAGGCACTGGACTTATTGGAGAGGAAGAGCAGGTCGGCGGATCCTGTGCCATCTAACTTCGCGATGGTCAGTTCCTGGGCACTCGCCACCTCATCCTCGTATCCTGTCACCGGGTCCATGAATAAACCGGTATCTGTCCCCTGCATCAAGATCAGCGAATCTCCAGAACTATCAGTACAGATCATATCCGGGATCTCAACTCCATCGGGCGTTTCCTGTAAGACGTCGACCAGGAGCACCTCCCCTACCGTGTAGGAAATCGGTATCTCCTGAAGCAGGACCATGCCAGAAGAGGCCTCATTGGAATAAACCCACATGCTCCCTCCTGCCAGGACCATATCTGTGTCTGTATCGCCATTCAAATCAGCGAAAGCTACTGCGTTTGCTGGTGGGAACAAGGTGCTACTCAGATTGAAATTTCCCAGCCCATCCGAGAACATCACCCTCGTCTCACCGCCACCCACTATTCCTGGAAGGGTCATGGTGATCAGGTCCATCACCTGATCCCCGTTGAGGTCAGCCGATTCCACTGCGGTGACGAAACCCACTCCGAGAAGTAATGATTCTGGAGGAGCGAAGGTGCCGTCGCCAAGTCCCTGCATCAAGTCAACCGTACCGTCAACGTTTGTCACGATCACATCGATCACATCATCCTGATCGTACTTGATCAACATCCCACTCACTGGCTCTGTTGACAGCGCTATCGAACTTACCGGGGTCGTAGTAAACGCCCCCCCCTGAACTCCCAGAAACACCTCGAAGATATACGGATCGAGGGACAGGACGACCAGATCCTCATTTCCATCCAGGTTGGTATCGCAGACCAACATCTCCATCGGTTCAGAAGCCACGGGCACGCTTTGAATCGGAAGGAAGAAACCCGAACCCTGCCCTTGCGGGATCTGGGAGCTGGCAACGGAAACAAAAGAAGTAACAAAGAGCAGTACCATGGCCAGGTGAGAGGTCCTCGATATCAAGGATTTTCCCACCCAACAAAGGTGCGAGCTTGATAACTTCACGGTGTTGTCCGAATACGATCTCATAGCTTCTGTGCTCCTAGACGATCTACAAATGATAGTGTCAATATCTCAAGCCTATAGAGGTCAACTGTCACGGTCTGATACACGTGTCCCTATTGATCCTAATGATCACTGGATCCAAAATTACAGTCCTTACCTGTTCAAGACGACACTTTGTGATAAGCGTCACTATGTTTACACTCCACAGGAATGACAGGAAAGTCAGGTCGGAAGGAAGTCACTTCGCCCTTGACCCCTCACTAGCGACTTCACAAAGTGTCCGTAAGTTGCGCTACTCTTTCAGTTAGGAACTCCGTGATCCAGATCAACAAGGTCAATATCCGTGGCTCAGTACTTGTCCTTTTTCTCGTGAGCCTGCTTGGCTGTGGGGCGGGGGAAGATCCTCTGCCTCCCATCAGCTCCATCTTTACCCTGAACCCTGGAGACGAGGCCACCGTCGATGGCTGGATCACGGTACTCCCGGGAGCCTTCGAGAGCAGTACCGCAGATGCGGGGTTCGCCATCCAGGACGAATCGGGAGCGGTCTTCGTTCAGGTCGATCCGGCCCTTGCACTCGACCTCAGTTCTCTGAATCTGGGCAATTCGATTCGGGTTCGAGGAATCGTCAGCGAGTTCAACGAGATGGTGACGCTGGCCGTCGATGAGATCGGCGATTTGACCTTCAATGGAGGTGGCGGATTCATCTTCTTCCCCATCGATCTGGACACCGGAGACATCGACAACACCGCAACAACCCCACAAAACATCGCCAGCATCGTCCGGGTGAGTGGATTCATCCAGGTGGATCCCGTTGGAGGGGTCGACACCGTGGTCAGGGAGGAGTCGGTGGGAGGAGATCTCTTCGGCTGGAAGGTCTTGCTCGATGATAGCAGCGGCGAAGCTCAGACCTACTGGCACCCTACTTCCGATCTCGACCCTGAAGTACTCACCTTCCTGGGTGCCGGTACAAATCTAGAGGTGAGCGGATTTCTCAATCGTAATGTCGACACTTACGAGGTGTTTCCCCGGGGAAACTATGACATCTCCATCTCGATTCCCGATGCGAGGGCGATGACTGCAGGACAAACCGGGTTCGTGCGCGGTGTCGTCGGTCTCGCCGCCGATTCCCTCTACCCCACGGGAGAGTATGGTTTTTCCCTGCACGAGGAAAATGGAACCGGCATCTTTGTCCAGATCAGCGACCCCAACCTCAGCATGAAGAATTTCGAGGGGGGCGAGATGACTGCGGCGGAACTGGGGTACATCGTCAGCCTTCACTCCATCGGTCTCTATCCTCCGGTGAGAGTGCATGTCGAGGGTGTGATCACCGAGACCACCGGTGGCGATCGCGTGATCGTGCCGGGGGACGGCCAGGTTCGCCTCGTCTCCCTACCGCTGGCCTTTCCTCCGTCGGCAGCGTACGCCACCGGCGCCTTGACCCCGGCGGAGTTCGGACGACTGGTGAGTGTTTCAGGAATCCTGGATGTTCCTCCCCCTGGTGGTAACAGTGGAACGAATGGATGGACTTCGGTGCTGGGAGGCTTCCGTGCTCGCCTCGACGATGGCTCGGGGGGAGTCAATGTGTTCCTGCCCGGTGCGGTGATCGATCCATTCGGTTCAGGAGCGGATTTCCTCACCGACCTCATCACTTATCCGATCGGAGTCACCATCGGTGCGCCACTGTCGGTGACAGGATTCCTGCGCCATTTCGACGGGGATTACGAGATCGTGGTTCTCTACAACCAGACCGGATTCATCGACTGACAACGCTGGAGATTCTCTGGCAGACTACGAGTTCGACCGTTGGAGATGATCTCCCGTGAATTTGCCATGGAGAGATCATCTCCCCTCACCGGTACGTAGCTGGAGGTGTTCTGATGACCCCTGCATTTCTGATCCCCATCCTCCTTTCCGCTCACATGATGCATTTCGATCCACCCGATCTCGTTCCTGGAAAACAGATCCCCCAGTGGGATGTCCTTCACTACCAGAAGGATGGTGAGAAGCAGCAAACGACGGTGCATTACCAGATGTTTCTTCCATCCTTCTTCGAGAAGGGTGAACCGTTACCCCTGATGCTGTTCCTGCACGGATCCGGCGAACGCGGCAAGGATCTCGATGATGTCAAGCAGTGGGGCCCTCCTCGGTTCCTCCCCGATCGCCCCGATTTTCCATTCATCGTCGTTTCACCCCAGTGCCCCCGAGGGCAATGGTGGGATATCGAGGTACTCGTCGCGCTGCTCGATAAGCTGGAGAGTACCTTCGCCATCGATCCCGACGCTATCGTGGTGACCGGACTGAGCATGGGTGGCTACGGAGCCTGGAGCCTGGCGGCGGCGCATCCCGAGCGGTTTGCAGCCATCGCCCCCATCTGCGGAGGAGGCGATCCAGCCACTGCTGGACGATTGGTCGACCTTCCCATCTGGAACTTTCACGGTAGCGATGATGAGGTCGTACCCGAGCACAAGTCTCTCGATATCGTCGAGGCGATCCGCGCTGCCGGCGGGACCCGGGTCAAGCACACCTCTTATCCAGGGGTCCCCCACGAGTCGTGGCCCATCGCATACAGCTCCGATGCACTGTGGAGGTGGCTCCTCGCCCAGCGGAGGGGCTCCCAGGCGCGTCCGACGGTTTCGGAGCAACGACTGGTCGCGGCGGGAGCCAATCGACCACAAATCGAGAGGGCTCTCAGCAGTGGATCGGCGAATCAGCGCAAGGCGATGCGATGGCTCGTCGAACGGATGCCGGTCACCGACCTCCAGCTCCTCGACAGCGAGTTCCTCATCGAGAACGTGGATCTGGCGGTGAAATCGAGAGACGCATCGCCGTGGGATCTCGAGATCCCCGAGGAGATCTTCCTCGATGCGGTCCTTCCCTATGCCAGCATCAACGAGAAGCGAGATCGCTGGAGAGCGGATTTCCGCAAGAGATTTCTACCCCTGGTGGAAGATACCGACTCCCCCTCGATGGCGGCAGCCAGGTTGAATCAGAAGGTGTTTGGCCTGGTCGGCGTGAAGTACTCGACGAAGCGTCCCAAGGCGGATCAGAGCCCTTACGAATCGATGGAATCAGGTCTCGCATCCTGCACCGGTCTGTCGGTAATTCTCGTCGACGCCTGTCGATCTGTCGGTATTCCGGCCCGATTCGTCGGGACTCCGCTGTGGTCCGATGGCTCGGGCAACCATTCGTGGGTAGAGATCTGGGATGATGGCTGGCACTTCACCGGCGCTGCAGAGCCCACCGGAGACGAGTTGGATCGTGCATGGTTCACTGGCCGGGCGTCGGGAGCTTCCCGTGAAGATCCTCGAAACGCCGTCTATGCCGTGACCTGGAACGAATCCCCCCTCACCTTTCCGATGGTATGGGCACCGAACAATTCAACGGTCGGTGCCACCGATGTGACGGACCGCTACGCCACCCCCCCGGAGCCTGCGAAGGAAGTCAGCGCATCGGTTCGCTTCCGCATCACCGAGGGAAAGAAAGGGGCTCGTTGTATCGCCACGATCCGGGTGCTCGGTGGCGGCGGCGAGGTTCTATTCGAGGGTGAGAGCCGTGATGAGAGTTTCGATGCCAATGACCATGTCACCGCCGAGTTGAAGGCAGATCAGAAGGTGATCGTCGTCGCTCAGAACGAGACCTCGAGCCTGGTGGTATCGATCCAGGTGAACAAGGGTGAGCAACTGGTCGATCTCGACCTGACTCCTCGCTCTTCTGAAGATCACTCCACAGAAGTGATCGCTTCGCTGGGGGCGATCTATTCCATCTGTGGTGCCGAGGTCGATCTGGAGCAGTTTCCCATCAGTTCGGTGCCGCTGACGAAGATCGATGCTCAAGTTGCGGCATCGATGGTCTGGCACTCCCACGCCAGCGCCATCGCCAGCGGTCGCATCGAGGAGATGACCAGTCGTGTACTCTCCCTGGGCGAACTGAAGATGCCATTCTGGTACGAGGTGATGGGTTCTGCTCCACAGAAGGGACGAAGCCTGTGGATCTCGATGCACGGTGGAGGAGGTGCTCCCGCCGAGGTGAACGATCAGCAGTGGGACAACCAGAAACGACTCTATCGCCCGGAAGAGGGGGTCTACCTGGCTCCTCGGGCACCGACCAACAGCTGGAACATGTGGCACCAGGGGCACATCGATCAGTTCTTTGACCGACTGATCGAAAACCTCATCGTTTTCGAGGGTGTCGATCCTGATCGCGTCTACATCCTGGGTTACTCGGCTGGAGGAGATGGAACCTATCAGATCGGTCCACGCATGGCGGACCGTTGGGGTGCCGTCGCGATGATGGCGGGGCATCCAAACGATGCTCGCCCAGACAGTCTCCGCAACACTCCGTTCACCCTGCACATGGGAGGTAAGGACGAACCTTACAACCGCAACGGTCAGGCAGTGATCTGGCAAGAGAAACTCCAGAAGTTGCAGGAAGAAGATCCGGCCGGTTACCCCCACTGGGTAAAGATCTACCCCGAGAAGGGGCACTGGATGGATCGCGAGGATCGAGCCGCCATTCCATGGATGGCGAAGAACTCACGCAATCTGCGGCCCAGTCGCATCGTCTGGCAGCAGGACGACGTGACCACCAAACGCTTCTACTGGCTTCAAAATGACGAACCGGTCGGCAGAAGTCGTACCGTCGCCGAGATCGACGGTCAGAAGATCAAGATCGTCGAAGCTCCTGCCGGGACTCGCCTCACCCTTCGTCTCGACGACTCGATGATCGACCTCGATGAATTGATCATCGTCGAGCATGGAGACCGTGTGCTCTTTGAAGGATCGATCGATCGGACCATCTCGACGATTGCTCGGACGATGGGGGAACGGGGGGATCCGATCGGGATCTTCCATGCCGAGATCACCGTCGAATTTCCGTCGAAGGAAACATCGCAGTAGAAAGGACACCATGAACGCTCCCTACCTCGAACACCTCAACATCACGGTTCTCGATGTTGACGCAGCGATACGGTTCCTCAAGACGGCGATGCCGGAGTTCGAGATCAGAGGAGGTGGAACCGGGGAGAAGTGCAAGCGATGGGTCCACATCGGCACCGAAGATTCCTACCTGGCCATCGAGGATCGTGGTGCAGAAGAACCGGGGCCTCACCAGCCATATGTTCATCCCGGCATGAACCACATCGGATTCGTCACGGAAGATCTCGACGGTGTGGCGGGACGTCTGCGAGATGCGGGATACCGGGAGGGGATGAGTGCCATGGAGCACCCCCATCGCAGACGGATCTACTTCTTCGATGATGACGGAAACGAGTATGAATTCGTCGAGTACCTGTCGACCAGTCCTTCAGAGCGCAACGATTACAACATCGAGTAGTCCCCCATTCGTCCGCTGAGGAGATGAGATTGGCTTCTTTCGGTGCAGAAAGCCCGTACCATCGGCAACCGAAGGTGACACTTCAGCCGACAGGGAGGTTTCGATGAGCTCTTTGAATCAATTCCAGCAGCAGTTCATCGAATTCCTGGTGCGCTGCGAGGTTCTGACTTTTGGCGACTTCACCACCAAGAGTGGTCGCAAAACCCCCTACTTCGTCAATACCGGCAAGGTGCGTACCGGTTCTCAGATCGATCAGTTCGCTACTTACTATGCACACACCATCACCGACAAGATCGGTTCCGATTTCGACCTGATCTTCGGTCCCGCATACAAGGGGATTCCACTGGCCACGGCAATTGCCACCTCTCTCGCCAGGGACCACCAGATCGATCGTGGATTCTGCTTCGATCGCAAGGAGGTCAAGGACCATGGCGAGGGCGGAAGCCTCGTCGGATCGATTCCAGGTGACGGAGACCGGGTTCTCATCGTCGAAGATGTGACCACCGCTGGTACCAGCATCCGAGAGACGGTGCCAAAACTGATGGCAACTGCCAGCGTCGAGCTTGCAGGTCTGGTGATCTCAGTGGATCGGCGAGAACGAGGAACAGGCGATCAAGCTGCCCTCGACCAACTGTCCGAGGAGTTCGAGATGCCTTGCCTGGCGGTGGTGACCGTCCACGACGTCATCGAGTACCTGCATCTTCGCGAAGTCGATGGGCGTATCGTCATCGATGATGAAATTCGCGGCAGGATGCTCGACTATCTCGCCAAACATGGACCGCGAAATCGCGCGGTCTGATCGATCAGTCGACTCTCTGGAGAGTCAGTTGACCATCGATCGCCAGCGGGACGATTCCCTGGGCGGGATCCGCCACCACCAGCAGATCATTGGAAGTGTTGGTGACCGGAGTGTCCTCGACCCATGTCAACGGAGTCACCACCGGTCCAGCGACACCGATGAATGCCGACTCGACGGTGTTGTAATCCACCGATACCAGCACCGTCTCCACCGGAAATTGCAAGATCGTCAACTCGGTGAAGGAGAAGATCGCTCCCACGATGATCTCATCGTTCTCCAGCTGGGTAGTCCAGAATGTCGGACCGGTTCCTGAATTGAGTCCCTGGATGATGGGTGCAGCAGTGACGGAAGACGCCTGCAGAAGCAGCGGATCGTGGGCCATTGCAAAGTTGAATCCTGCCAGCCAGGTGGGATAGGTCGGGTTTCCCGAATCCTCTTCCAGGGAGAGCTCTACCTGCGCCTGCCCGATTCCTGTGATTCCGGAGAAGGTGCCCGTTGCCGAACTCACGTTGTAGGTAAAGATCGGATCGATACGGATCCGCAGATCGAATGCTGTAGATCCCGAGACATTGGAGGCAGTGATGGTGTGAGTGACATCGTAACCCTCCTCCGTTGCGATCCCCGAGATGACTCCGCTCGATGCATCGATCTGTATTCCCGTTGGCAGTGGAGGAGTGATCTGCCACAGAGCAACGGGTCCACAGTTGACCGAGGGTGATAGCGGGGTGAGAGCAACATTCGCCGGTACGATGATGAAATCCACCGGATATGTCAGATCACAGGGAGCCTGTGGATTGATCAGGATGTTGATGGTGAAAGTGGTCGAGCCGAAAGCACTGGAAGCCGTGATGATATGGTCGGTGGCGGCATTGACGGTGGTGGGTGTGCCTGAAATGGTGCCATCCGCCGGAGAAATCGACAGCCCCGCCGGAAGTGC
>CAYPPQ010000030.1:29626-31034 GCA_964412635.1 uncultured Planctomycetia bacterium
GTGTGCCTGAAATGGTGCCATCCGCCGGAGAAATCGACAGCCCCGCCGGAAGTGCCGGATCGACGGCCCAGTCGCTGACCGCGCCGCAACCGGTGGTGGGAACCAGCGGAGTCAGAACCTCCCCTACCATCAAGACGAGGGCGGAGGAGGAGTACTGCAGATCACAGGGTCCCTCCGGGTTGACCAGGATGTTGATGGTGAAGGTGGTCGATCCGGTGACATTGGAGGCCGTGATGATGTAGTCGGCAGCGCCGGTGGAGGTGGTGGGGATTCCAGAGATGGTGCCATCCGCCGGAGAAATCGACAGCCCCGCCGGAAGTGCTGGATCGACGGCCCAGTCGCTGACCACACCGCAACCGGTGGTGGGAACCAGAGGGGTCAGAACCTCCCCTACCGTCAAAACGACGGCTGCGGAGGAATACAGCAGATCACATGGAGCTTCCGCCGTGGAGGAGGAACCACTGCTGCCACAGCCACTCAACAGAAGCAGACTCAACACGATTCCCGAAATTCGACCGATCAAGACAACACCTCCCAACCGGTTACTATTTCACATCTAGCGAGTCTCGGCGAGACCTACTTCGAGAAACAGGCCTCGACTATCCCTGTCCGGAGCACTCGAGGACCGGCTTGAGAACCTCCTGGCGCTCCGCCTCCTCGAATGCTGCGATCCCCGCTTCCAGAGGATAGGAGCGAATCAAGTCATCGACAGGAATCTCACCTCCGTGCAATGCATCGATGGCTCGCTGGTAATTTGGCTTCGCCGAGGCGTAACTGGTACGGATGTCGATCTGGTTCCTGACCAGGACATTGAAATCGATCGTCACTTCCTGTGGATAGAGAGCAACGACGCAGATCGTTCCATCGGGCCGAACGATACCGGTCGCTTCCTCCAGTACCCGTGAGGAGCCGGAAGCATCGACGATCACATCGATTCTTTGGTCGCCGAGCTGCTCGGTGAGGGATCGATGATTCCCCCCCACCGTCATCGTCTCGAATCCGATCTTGTTTGCGATGGCGAGCCTCACCGGTTCATCCGCTTCCAGTCCGGTGACAACCACATCTGCACCCCGTTGCCTGGCCATCAGTGCACACAGGATGCCGATCACTCCGGGACCACAGACCACCACACGGTCACCGTTCTCGATCTCCGAGCAGTCGTGGATGCAATGATCCGCAACCGAGAGGGGTTCCGTCAGTGAAGCTGCCGTGGTGGCGAGACCCTCAGGCAGTGGCAACAGGTAGTGATCATCGACGACCACCTTCTCCGCCATTCCTCCATCGAGGTGCAGGCCCTGTACTCGTCGATCGGGACACAGTTGCGTCAATCCCTGGGAGCAATATCCACAATCCTCGGTCAGGCATCCCTGCAACGCGATCATGGTGGCGGTCTGCCCCTTGTTCCAGC
>CAYPPQ010000031.1:0-29705 GCA_964412635.1 uncultured Planctomycetia bacterium
CGAATGAAACTCGACTCCACCCAGATTGCTCGGCAGGAAGCCACTCGACCACTGACGAGCGGCGATCGGTTGTGGATTTCGCCCCCCGACGCTGGTCAGCACCACGAAACCGGGGAGATCTTCCCCTTCACTTCCCAGTCCGTAGTTGATCCACGATCCCATGCTCGGTCGGTTGGGAACGATGGTGCCGGTGTTCATGAAGGTGTGAGCGGGATCGTGATTGATCTGCTCCGTGACCATCGAGCGGACGATGGCGATGTCATCCGCCACGGTGGCGATGTGAGGTAGATAATCGCTGATCAGCTGACCGCTCTCCCCATATCGCTGGAATGCAGCCCTCGGACCGAGACACTTCAGCGGCTTGCCCTGGAGTTGTGCGATGGGCATCCCGCGGGTGAACGATTCCGGCATCGGCTGACCGTCCAGCTCGGCGAGTTGTGGCTTCTCATCGAAGGTCTCCAGGTGACTGGGGCCCCCCGCCATGCACAGGAAGATGACCCTCTTGGCCCGGGCCGCCTCGGGGATCGCCGACAGCAATCCGGAGGGCCAGAACTGGCCGAGTGCGGCGGCACCGATCCCCATCGAAAGCGATCCGAGGAACTGGCGCCGGTTCAACCGGTGTAACTGGTTCAGGATGTTCAGATTGTGATCATTCACGGGTCATCGTTTCATGCAGGTTGAGGATGGCACGGGCCACCTCGGTCCATGCCGCCAGCTCCGGCACCTCGGACAGGGACCGATCCTCCATCCCCGGACCACCGAGCAGTTCCAGGGCAGCATCCGGGTTCGATCGGTAGTGATCTCGACTCGAGGTCAACAGCGTCATCAGCACATCGATCTCCGGCTCTGTCGGCGTGCGAGAGATCGCTTCCTTCATGGCGAACTCGACCGCCTGACGATGGGAGTCCCCGTCATCACTGGCGGACAGCTGGTCGCTTGCTTGCCAGCGGACGATCCTCCTGGCAAAGGCGCGGGCGGCCTCGACGAAGACGGGATCGTTGAGCAGCACCAGTGCCGCCAGCGGCGTGTTCGATCGGTTCCTCCTGGCGATGCAGTCCTCCCGGGTGGGAGCATCGAAGGCGAGTAACATCGGATGCAGGTACTGCCGCTGCCAGTGCACGTAGACACCCCTGCGCCACTGCTCGGCACCGACGTCCGCCTTGTAACGTCGTGGTGGGAAGTTGAGGTGCCGGTAGTAGTGAGGTGGCTGCGGTGGCTTGACGCTGGCCCCTCCCAGCTGGTCGACGAGCAATCCGCTGATCTTCAGCGCGGTGTCTCGAACCATCTCCGCAGGCATTCGATGGCGAGATTGGTGCGAGAAGAGCAGGTTCTCCGGATCAACTCTCTGCGCCACCGAACCAGGGCGTGACGAGAGTCGATAACTGCGCGAGAGCACCATCGTTCGAATCAACTGCTGGATATCCCATCCCGAAGCGATGAACTGCCGCGACAGATGATCGAGGAGGTGGGCATGGGTGACGGGGCGACCCTGTCCACCGAAGTCCTCCACCGACGGGCACAATCCCTCGCCAAACAGCTGCGCCCACACCCGATTGACGAAGACCCTGGCGGTGAGACCTGCGATCCCCCCCTCCGATTCCGGAGTGACGAGCCAGCGGGCAAGATCGAGTCGAGTGCGACGACCTGCCCCACTCAGTTTTCCGAGAAAGCTGGGGATCGCCGCTTCGACCACCTCTCCACTCTCGTCGAGCCAGTTGCCACGGGGCAAGATGTGCACCGTTCGGGGTGTTTCCAACCGGCGGGTGTAGAGTGCCAGCGGCAACCCGGATTCGATGGAAGAGGCTTGCTTCTTCAGTGCCCCCAGCTGCTTGCGAAGTGAGTTCACCTGCGGCGACTCGCTTGCATGGTGTTCCCTCAACAACTCGTGGTGCTGAGCACTGCGTTGCTCCACTGGCAGAGCCAGCGCATCGATCACTGCAGAAGGCGCCAGGCTACCTCCCTCCACTCCACACAGATCCCAGTAGACGGTGCCACCGAACTGGGTGAAGGCGATGCCGGTGACGATCTGACCCGCTTTCAGACCGAGTTTCTCGAGGGGAACCTCCAGTCGCACCCACTCGCCCGATGGGGGCAAGGCACCCATCCGCTGGTATGCCGGTGAACTGGCAGCCGATCTGCCGTAGGCGATCTGATCTCCACCCCACACCGCCCGGTGATTCCAGTCCCCGGCACTGTTGCACTGCAACATCACCGCCGAGGGGGGGGTATCGGCATCGAGATGAACCCACGCGAAGAGGATCTCCCCTTCTGACACCTCGATCTCCTTGAGGGTGGTATCGACGGTGTAGTGCTGGACGAGTCCGCCACTCGTCTGCTTTCGATAGCGCTCGCCGCTATGGGGTTCGATGCCATCGACTCGAACGAAGTTCCACTCACCCTTGACGGTACCTCCGGTATCGAGTTCATCGTCGATCCAGATCTGCTGGTGACGACCACCGAGGGCGATCTCGTGCTTCAACTGCTCCTCCCAGGTGGCCTGCTCCCCGACCAGATCGGCGATGGCCGCGGCGATCGACACCTCGACCGTTACCATCTCGGCGGCGATCTGTTGCTCCCGTGCTTTCGAAGCGGCGGAGGTCAATCGCATCTCCGGGGTTCTCTTCGTCGGCGTCGTGTTGAGACCACCATACGGATTTCGAAGGTGCTCCTCGTCATCGATGTCGGCAAAGAAGGCTCCCATCGAGTAGAAATCCCGGGTGGTGTAGGGGTCGTACTTGTGATCATGGCACTGGGCGCAGCCGAGGGTCGCACCCATCCACGTCTCCGATAGGTTGCGGACCCGATCCGCCATGTAGATGGCGCGGTACTCCTTCAGTTGCAATCCACCCTCGTGGGATGTCTGCAGTAGCCGGTTGTAACCGGTTGCGATCAGCTGATCCTGATCGGGATCTTCCAGCAGATCCCCTGCGATCTGTTCGATGGTGAAGCGATCGAAGGGCATGTTGTTGTTGAAAGCTCGGATGACCCAGTCGCGATAGGGCCAGCTTCGATGCTCCTGATCTCCGTGGTAGCCGACGGTGTCGGCGTAGCGGACCAGATCGAGCCAGAAACTCGCAAACCGTTCACCGAAGTGCGGATCTTCCAGCAATCGATCGACCTCACTCTGGTACTCCGCTTGCGACCGTGAACCCGACAGGTAGCGGGCAACCTGGGCAGGACTCGGTGGCAGACCGCTGAGGTCGAGGTGTAGTCGGCGGATCAGCGTCGTCGCGTCGGCGTCCTCGGCAGGGACAAGTCCTTCCTCTGCAAGTCGCCGGGAGATGTAGTGGTCGATGTCGGTGGTTGCCCAGGCACTCGATCCTGCTGGAACCTGCGTCTCCTGCGGCGCCACGTACGCCCAGTGTGCTGCGAAGGGAGCTCCCTCATCGATCCACCTGCCGAGCAATTCGATCTGCTCCGCTGTCAGTGGGTTCTTCTCCTCGCTGGGAGGCATCGGATCGTCAGGATCGGAGATTCTCCACCACAGTTCACTCTCATCCCTGCTGCCGGGGACGATGGCGTGGCTTCCCGATTTGAGTTCCTTCATGGCGGAAACTGCATCGACAAAACTGAGGCCCCCCTTGCGAGCGGCACCATCGGGGCCGTGGCAGGCGAAGCAGTGCTCCGAGAGAATCGGGCGGATGTCCTGGACGAAATCGACCTTCTCCACGGAAGTGAAACTGATGCCGTGGGAGAGACCGATCGACCACGTTGCAGGGACCACTACAACGATGGCTGCGAGAAGAAAATTACGCGTGAGGGAAGACCTGTTCATGACAGGAACCGACTCTATCACCGGCACGATGGCGGGACAACGAGGGGGCTCCAGGAAACAAAGGTGACACAGGATGAGGCTCAAACGATGGGCCTAGTCGAGACACATCAATCCGTCGGCGGTGGGATCGGGCCCGAAGGAGATATCACTGGGTAATGGTAGCGGTCCCGCACCGACGAAGAGTCTTCCCAGTACCGCCACCGGATCGGCGATATCGATGGCTCCATCGTCGTTGGCATCGGTGGCATCCTCGCAGGTGATGGTTCCTCCGGTGAAGAGGAACTGCAACGAACTGATGGCATCGGAGATGTCTACCACCCCATCGAAGTTCGAGTCACCCCTGACGAAAAAGGGCTGCATCCGGGGATGATCGAAGGGCGGCAGTGCGAACTCGACACGGGGGTCGGTGAGACTCTTCTCGAGAAAGTCCTTCAACTGAGCGAGTTCGCTATTGGGGAGGTTCAGTTCATTCATCAGTGGATCATTCGGTTCAAAATCTCCACCTCCATTGTAGAAGGCGAGTACATCGTCGAGTGTTGCCTTGCCCCCGTTGTGGAAATATGGAGCCCGCAAGCCGACATTTCTCAGCGATGGAGATTTGAACTTCCCGGCATCTTCGGAGGCTCCACTGACGGTGCCGTGACCTTCATCCTCGAAGGAAGGGCGCACTCCGATGTTGCGGAAGGAACCGTCCCCCAGGGCCGGAGTCTCATGACAGGGAAGGCAGTTGTCGGCAAACAACAGTAGCCCCAGTTGCTGATTTTCCGTCATCGCATCGAGGATCCCCTCGTTGAAGAGATCGAAAGGAGTGCGGTCGGGAACCAGGGTGCGCTCGTAACTGGCGATGGCGAAGGCGATGCGTGCCGCATTGATCTCGTCATCCCCGAATGCGTTTGCAAACAGTGCCGGATAATCGCCATGAAGTGCCAGTGCATCGACCATGTCGTCGGGAACATCGGTGGCCAGAGCCAACGGCGTGACGGCGATCAATTTCTGTCGGACTTCATCCCAGCCGCGTGTATCACAGCCCATCTCCACCAGTGACAGTACCGGTCCGATGGCCTGGGCCTCGAGTGCGCCTCCCGATGCGATGAGCAGTTGACCCGACTCGGGATCGACAAATTCCGGCCCCGCTCTGCCATCCCAGAAGAGGGTATCGTGATACCCCGCTGCGATGGTCGACTGGGAGCGTCTCCCTGTAACCTGACGCTGTGGAAAGAAAACCCCGTCATCGAGCAGCGTTCCACCACAAGCCTGATTCACCACACCGATCGATCCCACCACATCATCCTCGTTGCCAAACTGACCATCGAATCCGGGGTGAATCGAGAGGGGGCTTTGAATGCGTGCATCCGATCCACCCGTCTCCGACATGTGACAGGTTCCGCACGAGGTGGAGTTGTCGTGAGAGAGTTGCTCCTCCCAGAAGAGGAACTTGCCGAGCAGAGCTTTCTCCTCGGTGAGCGGGTTCTCCAGCGGCTCCGGCATGGCGGGAAGGGGAGCCAGGATGTTTCCGGGACCGATTTGAGCCGGCAACGGATTCCCCATCACCAGCGTCGCCAGGACTGCTACCAGCAGCCAGGACGCATTGGGTGGGATGTAGGAGCTGTGCGACCGGAACATCGGGGGTATTCCTCTCCTGATCACTACCTTCATTCTACCGTAAAACTGGCCATCGACGAGTCACCATCGAGGCCAGCGGCGCCAGATCTGGCCCTCTCAGGGACAGGAGGGATTGCCACACTCCAGCGCATCCGGGGTCGGATCAACGCCACAACCGGGGAAGGGCGCAGCGATGGGGCCGCCGGAGGAGAAGAGGTGCTCCAGTACCGTCACCGCATCGGCGACATTGTTGGCCCCATCATCGTTGGCGTCGATGGTCGACAGGCAGCCCCCATCCGATCCACCGCTGAACAGGTAGGCGAGGATCGTCACCGCATCGCCGATATCGAGCCCCTGATCCTGGTTTGCATCTCCACGGATGAAGCCGGGTAGTGCAGCGCTGACCACGATCGCATCCACCAGCGTCACCTGATCGGTTCCCCCCGGTCCCGTGACGGTCAGGGTCACCGAGTAACTTCCCGCTTCGGTATACAGGTGCTGCGGGGAGGTGGAAGGACTCTCGACACCATCGCCGAACTGCCACGACTGGTTGTCGATGATTCCCGTCGATTCGTTGGTGAACTGGACCAGCAGTGGTGCCGGTCCCGCATCGGGCGTGAAACTGAAAGCAGCCACCACCGGTTCGGTGGGAAAGCAGCTGATGTATCGCTCGATCATCTCCTTGCGATCGTGGTTCTCGCCGATTCCCCCCATCTCGGGAGACTGCGAGATCACGGCACCACTGGTACCCACGAAGTTGATGACACCGCAGGTGTACCCCTCGCTGGCAAAGAGAATCTCCTCACCTGTGGTCACCGGCTGCAACTGATCGACGTATGCGGCCTCGCCATCATAGGGAACCGTCTGGTCGAAGTTGAGGAGGCCACAGGATGACGAAACGATCGCCGAGATGTCTCCCACCGATCCACCGCCATCCCCACACCCCTCGAATCCGAGCAGGTCCTGGATCGGCGTATCCGGATCGAAGCAGAAGGTATCTCCACCGCTGATGTACAGCTGACCACCGCCTAGGACGTAATCCGCAAGAAGTTGCCCCTCTTCCTCGGTGACCATGTGATTGTTGGGGAACATGCCGACCTCGACCCACACCCTCTGGAAACTGGCGAGGACGAAACCCATCGCCTCCAGCTCCGACAACTCATCGACCTCCGCCGACAGGGCAAACAGCAGGTTGTCCTCCAGCGCCTGCAGGATCGCCGAGGCGGAGTCGGTACTTCCGTTGTCATCATCGGTGAAGCCGATGACAAGATCGTAAACATCGGTGGGAAGTACCTGCAGGGTGCAGGTGATCGCTTCCCCCTCGGTGGCGAGAGCCACCGGAATGACCTGGTAGGCTGCTGCCCCGTAGTCGGGAACGAGATCGATGTAGCTCTCCGCCGTTCCTGGCAAGGTGTCCACCTCGACGCCGTTTCGAACGATGCGAATCTGATCGTAGGGATCACCGGTCACCGCAGTCTGGTTTTGCCACTGCAACTGCACATCTTCATCGAACTGATCACACACCAGATCGAGAGCCGGCATCACCAGGCTGACATTCAGCACACAGGAAACGGGAGTGGATTCATCGGTGCCGACGGTGGCCACCAGGGAATAGGAGTGTTGCCCCTGCCCCGGAGCGGCATCCTCGAAACTGCTCTGGTCGCCAGCAACTTCTGCGAGCAGCTGGCCGTCTCGGTGGATACGAACCGAGTCGTATGCTTCCCCAGGATTCCAGTTGAGTGTTACATCCAGTTGATCCTGGCTACACACCAGTTGTGTTGGCGGCAACACGTCGGGAATGTTGGAGACCTGCAGGTAGAGATCGTTGCCTTCACAGTGACCGACCCAGATATCTGGGGTTCCATCGCCGTTGAAATCCGCCACGGCTACATCGTAGGTGCCGCTGTGATGCGGTGCTGGCCATTGCCCTGTCGGATACGGATCCTCGAGCAACGGTGGGGTTGACCCATCATTGCGCAGGAAGGCGAGTCGTCTACCACAACTGGGGACATCGGTATCGACATCGGTGATCACCACATCGCGATCGCCATCATTGTCGAGATCCACGATGTAGGTGTTTCCTCCGAAACCGCCGGTCAGCGGACTGTTTCCGATGGGAACATTTTGCCAGTCGACCGGAATCGTTCCGGGAGATGATGTGTTCAGCAGGAACTGGTCCTGGGGATCTTGCACCGCAAAGACATCCTGGATGCCGTTTCCATCGATATCTCCAATATTGAAATGATAGCAGGAACTCACCTGCAAGTTCTGCGGTGACCCGAAGGAAGAACCACCCTCGTTGTAGGCGATGCGAACCTCGGGAACCGAGTTCTTGATGATGTCGGGCCAGCCATCTCCGTTGACATCGCCGATCTGTCCTGCGGTGGCGAATCCTGAATCGACAAATCCGGCTGGCATCCACGATGTCTGATCGACAAAGAAGCCACTTCCATCGTTGATGAGAAGACGATCTTCCACCGAGTTGTTGTAGTCGAGCAGATAGATGTCATCGACTCCATTGCCGGTCACATCCCCGACTCCCACGGCGCACGAGTTTGGATT
The DNA here is from genome assembly GCA_964412635.1 of uncultured Planctomycetia bacterium. Lineage (GTDB taxonomy): Bacteria > Planctomycetota > UBA8108 > UBA1146 > UBA1146 > QNYK01. Next base: position 7,940 of record CAYPPQ010000031.1, read on the forward strand.
GGCTCCACCCGGTGACAGGAGCAGTGGCAGACGATCGGGCTGTTCCTCGAGACCGAGCCAGTTGCCGGAGGAATCATCCCCCAGATTGATGTAGATGCGTGGCTGCTGTCCGTTTGATCCGTCATTTCCTGCATTGGCAACGATGACATCGGGGTAGCCATTGCCGTCGAAATCTCCCACCTGTACATCTCTCGAGTTGTCGGGAATCATCATTCCTGGCGCCATCTCCTCGGTGCGATCGGTCATCACCCCATCGATGTTGAGGAACAGCACATTGGTACGGTTGCCGAAGGTGGTGTAAGGGAGTTTCCTCACGCACACCAGATCGATATCTCCGTCCTGATCAAAATCCGCCGTGGCGAAATCCTTCTCCTCGATATCCGCCAGGCCAACGCTGGGATCCGCCAGGATGTTGGACTCGCTGACATCTTGCCACTCGAGCCAGATGGGAGCCTGGCCCTGTACCGCCGCGGGGGCGAGACAGCACGAAAACATCATCAACAGCGCAATACATGGCTTCATCGACATCACTCCTTCGCGATCAGGCCTGCAACAACAGAAGATAAACCACCGGGACGGTCGAGGCCATCTCCATGCATCAGAGGAGAGAGGATCTCACCTACGACCTTCCGAAGGGAACTTCCAGCAATACCTGATGCTCGGCTCCGGTAGGAAGCAATCGGCTTCTCACCAGTTGCACCGTTTCAAATTGCAGGAGCGGACCGTGGTAACTCTCATCGATCCTGATCATCGGCCGTGGTGTCTTGAATCTTGCCAGCGTCATGTGTGGCAGAAAGGAACGGCCCTTCTTGCCCCTCACCAGCCGCTGCGCCAACCGCTGGTGAAGTTCTTCGAGAGCTTTACAGCACGGTCCGATGGCAGCCACCGTTCGTGCGGGTCCACGAAGAGGGAGGTAATCGATGCGATCGGGACTCCATGAAAAGGGCGCAATTGCGCTCGCCGCCCGCTGTACCGATTCCTCGATGGGGGCGACCTGCGATCGCTCCACCTCTCCGATGAACACGACGGTCATGTGGAGCTGGTCGATGGGGGTGACACGATGTTCGGGAAGTGGTCCGATCGAATCGAGTCGGGAGAGGATCTCCTTCGACTGCGCCTCTTGCGGATGCAATGCGCAGAAGAGCCGGACGCCACGGGAACTGGACCTCTTGTTGCGGTCGATCGCTCGCTTCTTCAAGTCAATTCCCTCGCCGCCGTGGCTCGTTCTTGCGGATTCGATCGAGTTCCTGGCGAAGTCTGTCGACCACCTCCGGTTCCTGGAGTGCCCGGTTGACCTGTTCGGAGGGGTCCTCGACGAGGTGGTACAGCTGCCCGGTAGGACCATCCGGTTGCGGCTTCTTGCGTCGTGGTTCGGTGAACCCGCCGCTACCGAGTCCCTCGATCCACTTCCACGGACCTCGTCGCAGGGCGAACATTCCCTGTAACGAATGATGGACGATGCTCTCTCGTGGGCCGGTCGTTCCATCGACGATGGTCGAAAGAAAACTGATCCCGTCCGGTGCCGCCTGTTCCGGGAGCTCCACCCCTGCTGCCTCGGCGATGGTCGGCATCAGATCGGTCAACCCCACCAGGCTGGCATCGCTACTTCCGTTGCGCGACTCGTCGATGCGACGTGGCCAACGAATCAACAGGGGAACCCGGTGCCCGCCCTCATGGATATCCGCCTTCTGCCCCCGCCACGGACCGTTGGCCCGGTGCGGGAAGCGACGAAGATCTTCCTCGGTCCAGTGCGCTCCATTGTCGCTGGTGAAGATGAGTAGCGTGTCATCTGCCATGCCGGTTCGCTGGAGAGCCGCAACGATCTGACCCACCGCCGCATCGACCTCGGCAACGAACTGGCCGTAAACTCCGGCACCCTTCACATCGTCAAAGCGATCGGAAGGAAGCCAGGGGGTATGCGGTGCTGACAGTGGCACGTAGAGAAAGAGTGGCGTGCCATCGAAGCGTTGATGGTGCTGCTCGATCTCGGACACCACCCGGGCGGCGGTATCGGGGAGTACCTGGTCGTGACGGAAACCGGGGGCGATGGCACCGCCGCGCCAGAATCCTGCCCCTCCCTGTCGTGCCTGCCGGCTCGCTGCGATCTTCTCGGTCGGCTGTGCCAGCGCACGGTCATCCTCGAAGTAGAGGTAGGGCGCCATGTCGAGGCTGGCGGGGATGCCCCACCAGCGCTGAAAGCCGACGGTGGTGGGCCCCGGCCTCAGTTCCCTGCTGTAATCGGTGGGACCCATCTCCTGCAGACCGAGATGCCACTTGCCCGCCCCGGAGGTGCGGTAGCCGGCGGTGACCAGTAACGATGCGATGGTCTCGCGGTCCGGTTCGATGAGGGCGGGAGAGCGCCCCCCCAGCACCCCCTGTTTGATGCGGGTGCGCCAGGCGTAACGCCCCGTCAACAGGCCGTAGCGCGTCGGCGTACACACCGCCGAGGGGGAATGGGCATCGGTGAAACGGAGCCCGTCGGCGGCCAGCTTCGACAGGTGTGGGGTGGCGATGTGGGATTGCTCGCTGGTCCCCTGCACATCCCCCCACCCCAGATCATCGGCGAGAATCACCACCACGTGGGTCGGGGGCACGGCAGCGGACACCCCGACCGCAACGCCGGGGGTCGAGCATCCCGCCTGCGCCCCCAGCCACAGTGCTGCCGCCAACCACGGCCCCGCCATCGACACTCTCCTCGATACCATCGGTCCTGCTCCTGACTGGCCAGCAAGTGTGCTGGCGATGAAGACCACCCCGAGGGCGGCGATGAACTTGATATCGAACCAGCACGATCTTGCCGGGAAACTAGGCAAGGAATAGAGTATCAGCATGAAAAAAATAATACTAATTCTGACGCTCGTGTCCCTGTGTGGCTGCGGAGAGACAGAGCCATTGACCGGGAATCTTTCAGCGAAGGAAGCAGAAGAACTCCTGGCTGCCCAGATCGGCAGATGGGAAAGCACCGGACAATTCCGGCCGGCTCATGGACCAGCCCAGGACACGCGAATCCTGAGCGAAGTCCGCTGGAAGGAAAAGGGTAAATCCATCGAGTTCAGCGAGACGATGCTTGAGCCAGTTGAAGGGCCGTCCGTCGGGGGCCGGGAATATGATGCAGCCAGGGGCGTAATCATCCTGACACACAAGGAGGGCGACGGGCCGATGAAGGTTGCCGTCGAACGTTATGACCCCGTCACTCGAACTTTCCGGAGCCAAGGGATCCTTCAGGAGAACTGGTCGGTGGAGACCGCCTTCCAACAAATTGACGAAGACACCTGGAAGTGGACGATGAAGATCTTTGAAGGTGACCGGCTCGATTTCAGCTCGGAACAGGTCACCAGACGCCTCAGATGAAGAGCCGACCCCTCGAAGTATCCCGTGGCGCCGCCGACACCGTCACATCCGGCGCGATCTGCTCGCTGTCGACCCTGTTCGGTGCCCGGCACCGAGAAGGGCCTCGAGACGATGACACCTCAGGAGTTCGTCGCTGCTCTTGCCGATGAACGGGCAGCGCCATCCTGCGCACTCCCCACGGAGATCGGACGAAGGTGGGAAAATGGCAAGGGAGAAGCAGGCGGCCCCCTACTGCGTTGTTTTAGTGCACTATAATGACGCACAGTGATCGCTTCATAATGAAGCACTTGTTCGTGAGGGGACACTCTTCAGACGAAAAAACCCCCCGGGTGCTGGAGCACCCGGGGGGTCAGGGATGGTGTAAATCGAGGTTTCAAACGATCAAGCGGCGGGAAGGGTCTCCACCGGGAAACCGTTCTCCCGGGCGTATTCACTCAATTCCGCACGCAAACGCCCTCTTGCCCTGGAGATCCGTGACCGCACCGTACCCAGCGGAACCGACAGTTCCCTGGAGATCTCCTCGTAGGAGAGTCCGTCGAGATCACACATCAGCAGCGGCTCGCGGAATTCCCGTGGGAGCTGCCGAATGGCATTCCGGACCTGATCTCCGACCAGGTCGAGACGTGGTGAAGCACCACTCTCGAGCCTCTCCTGCTCCTTCTGAAGTTCCCAGGAACGCTGCTGAGCCACCGGCTGGGCCAGTTCTACATCCTCGTGCATCGGCCGACGAAGACGACGGCGACAGTGGTCGTAGAAGCGATTCTTGCAGATCCTGAAGAGCCAGGAGCGACAATCTGTACCGGGCTTGAAGCGATCAAAGGCGCGGAAAGCACGGATGAAGGTGTCCTGGATCAGATCCTCTGCACTGGAGTGATCACGGGTCAACGACATGGCAAAAGCACGAACCGACGGCATATGTGGCAGAGCCACCGTCTCGAAGGAGTGCTGGCTCTCCGTCTGTGTGGTGGGGAAAGAAGTTTCCCCTACGAGGCTCAGTGGTTTCATCTTGATTTCCCTCTCCATTTTGTTCGCAGGCAACTTCGGTAATGCAGATATCGTGCCAATGATGGACAGGGGGTTTCCCATCCTGGGCTCCCCTCAGCCACTGCCACCTCATTGGAGGTACTCAACGCCACGAATCGATGTACCCTTGAGTCCCTCCCCGGCGGACCACTAGCGAAAGAGGCGCGACCGATGGCTCCATTGCAAGACAGGTCATTCTTCTCCCTGGCTGCGGCGCAGTTGCTGGGAGCCTTCAACGACAATGTGTTCCGACAGTTCATCTTGCTCATCGCCGGTCGAGTCACCCTCGACTGGATCTCCATCGACACCCAATCGGTGGTGATGGCAGTGTTTGCGACTCCCTTCGTCATCTTTGCCGTGCTCGGTGGGTCCATCGCCGACCGCTTCCCCAAACGTAAGGTCATCGTCATCGCCAAGGGGATGGAGGTGGTCGCCATGCTGCTCGGCATGGCGGCGTTCGCGCTGCAGGGAATCAACCCCGATCTGTCGATCTTTGCCATGCTGGGCGTACTGTTCCTGATGGGAACCCAGAGTGCCTTCTTCGGGCCATCGAAGTACGGAATCCTCCCTGAGCTGGTCCCCGAGCGGGATCTGACCCGGGCCAATGGCATCATCAACATGACCACCAACGTCGCGTCGATCCTGGGAGTCGTCGTGGCAGGCACGATGTTCACCTTCCTGCATCCAGATGGGGATCTCGGCAGTGGAAATCCAAACTGGTGGAGTGGCTACTTCTTCGTCAGCGTGGCACTGATCGGCTGGTTGGTGGCACGCAGGATCACCAGGGGCACCACGGCAGCGGATCCAGAAAGAGACCTGAACTGGAATCCGACCGCAGGGATCGGCGAGATCAAGTACCTGCTTGGCGACCGACCGTTGTTCGGAGCGGTACTCGCCTCCAGCTGGTTTTACCTCATCGGAGCCCTGTCCATCTCGGTACTCAACGAGTTTGGCAGGGAAGTGATGACACTTCCCGATGACGGCTCGCGACTCTTCTTCTTCGTCGCCGGGGGAATCGCCATCGGCAGCCTGCTCGCCAGTCGCCTGTCGGGGGATCATATCGAGATCGGAATTGTCCCCATCGGCGGGATCGTCATGACCTGCGGATTTGCGCTGGTCCCCTTCGTCAATGAGACACTGACCAGTGTCGGTTCTGCGCTGTTCCTGGCAGGGATTGGAGGGGGCCTGTTCCTGGTTCCTCTCGCTTCCTATGTACAGGACCGATCGATGGGAACGGAGAAGGGCAGGATACAGGGAGCCCAGGAGATGCTCACCTTCCTCTTCATCTTCGGTTCTGCACTCTTCTTCGAGGTGATCCAGAATGAAGCTCTGCTGGGACTCGCCCCCGAGGGTGGAGTCCTGGTGCTGGCGATCCTCACCCTCGTCGGAACCCTCGGCGTTTTCCTGGCCGTGCCTCACATCTCGGTGCGGTTTCCGCTGTGGATGGTGGTCCATCTCTTCTACAGGGTCACAGTCATCGGTGGAGAGAAGATACCCCGTCGCGGCGGCGCACTGATCGTTGCAAACCACCTCTCCTTCGCAGATCCGTTCCTGGTGGGATCTGCCGTACCTCGTTACGTCCACTACATGGCACATCGAAAGTTCAGTGGTCGATCGTTGATCGGTTTTGCAACCGGATTGATGCGGGCCATCCCCGTCTCCAGCACCGACGGCCCCCGTTCGGTACTTCGATCTCTCGACGAGGCGGCACAGTTGGCTCGAGATGGACACCTCGTGTGCATCTTCGCCGAGGGCGGGATCTCTCGAACGGGAAACCTGCTGCCCTTCTCCAAGGGTCTCGAGAGGATCGCCAGGAAGGGTGAGATCCCCATCATTCCGATGTACCTCGATCGAGTCTGGGGAAGCATCTTTTCATTCCGGGGCAAGAAGTTCTTCTTCAAGAGACCTCTACGGGTTCCTTATCCCATCACGGTGGTCATCGGTGATCCGCTCGAATCGACCTCGAGCGCACACACTGTCCGGGAATCGGTGCAGGCCCTCAGTTCCATCGCTCTCGATTCTCGCAAGCAGGACGGCCTCACCCTGGCCACTCGCTTTCTCGTCTCTGCGCGCAAGTCTCCCCGGCGGATCGCCGCCATCGAAGATGGAAAACAGGTCAACTACCGGAAGTTCCTGATCCTGGTCCTGATCCTGCGCAGGAAGTTGCGCAAGAAACTGGCGGACCAGGAACATGTAGGGCTGGTCCTCCCCGCGGGGATCGGCGGAGCGGCTTCCAACATCGCCATCGCCATCATGGGCAAGGTGGCGACCAACCTGAACTTCACCGCCGGTCCGGAGGCGTTGCGATCTGCCTGTGAACAGACCGGATTGAAGACCATCATCTCGGCAAACATCTTCCTTGATAGGATCAATCTGGACTTCTCGGAGATCGCGCCAGATATCGAGGTGATCGATCTTCCCTCCCTGCTCGCCAGGGAAGTCACCAAGAAGGACAAGATCGTCTGTCTTCTGACCGCCCTGCTGCCATCCTTCATCCTGACCAGGCTTGCAGGTGTGCCTCACGACCCGGATGCAGATGTCTCCGTGATGTTCTCCAGTGGGTCAACCGGTACTCCCAAGGGAGTTCGACTCACACACCACAACATCCTGTCGAACGTACGAAGCATCTCTCAGGTTTTCGATGTCGATAGCAAGGATCGTGTGGTCGGGTCGCTGCCCTTCTTCCATGTATTCGGCTACACCGTTACCTTGTGGTTCCCCCTCGCCAACGCCATCGGGGCGATCTATCACCCCAATCCGATGGACACCGAAGCACTCTCTCGTCTCACCCGAGAAAACAAGGGAACCATCTTCCTCTCTACCCCTACCTTCTACCGCACCTACCTTCGAAAGTTTGAACCTGAAGACTTCTCCAGCATTCGCCTCGCAGGGGCCGGTGCCGAGAAGTTGAAGGCCTCCCTGGCGGAAGCCTGGGAGGAGAAGTTCGGCTGTGCACTTCTGGAGGGATATGGATGCACCGAACTGAGTCCCGTCGTCTCGGTCAATTTGCCCGATCTGTCTGGAACCGAGGTGAAGCAGAAGACCAGGAAGTTCGGGTCGATCGGTATGCCTGTTCCCGGAGTGGTCACCCGCATCGTCGATCCTGACACCCTCGAGGATTTACCCCTGGGAGAATCGGGCCTGCTGCTGATCAAGGGACCCAATGTCATGAAGGGTTACCTGGGCAGAGATGATCTCACGGCAGAGGCTTTCCACGGCGAGTGGTACAAGACCGGTGACATCGCAAAGATGGACACGGATGGATTCCTCAGCATCACGGATCGACTCTCTCGCTTCTCGAAACTCGGCGGAGAGATGGTCCCCCATATCCATGTCGAGGAACAGATCCAGGAGATCGTCGATCAGCATGAAGGAGAAAACGCCGATCCGGATCAGCAGTGCCAGGTGGCTGTCACCGCCATTCCGGACGAGGCCAAGGGAGAGAAGTTGGTGGTGCTACATGATCCGCTACCCATTGAAGCGGCGAGCATCATCGACCAGTTACGTGAAGCCCAGGCACTTCCGAACCTGTGGATTCCCAGGGCGGATTCCTTCATCGAGGTGGACGGTATTCCAACCCTGGGTACCGGCAAGGTCGACCTGAAAGGGATCAAAGAGATCGCCCTGGAGAGGCTGGGGAAAGGATCCTGAACCTCTCCCTCGATCTCCCTCCTTCGGGTACCGTATCGGTACCAGAGAAGAGGAAGTAGTTGGACAACAACAACAGTGAGCCTGACCAGGGAATTCGCGAATTCCAGAAAACCATCGAGAAGATCTACTTCGAGAAGGACTCTCGACGTGGAGTAGAGGGTTCCTTCATGTGGCTGGTGGAGGAGGTGGGCGAACTGGCAAGAAGCCTCAACTCCGGTACAGCTAACTCTTCCGATGAACGCGCCGAATTTGCAGATGTTCTCGCCTGGGTCTCGAGCCTCGCCTCGCTGCGGGGTGTCGACCTGGCAACCTGTGTCCAGGAGAAGTACTCGCTCGGTTGTCCACGCTGCAAGGAGTCCCCCTGTCGTTGTCAGCACCGAGTGGAAGAGGACCAGTGAAACCAAGATTCTTCGGTGCACTCGACCGCTACCTGCTGAAGGAATTGCTTCTCAATTTCTTCTTCAGTTTGACGTTCCTGTCCTTGCTGGTAGGAATCGTCTTTTCGATGAAGGCAGTGGATTCAGGATATTCCATCCGGATCATCCTTCCGTGGATCTTTGACAGTCTTCTCTACAGTCTCTACTTCACAACTCCCATCTCCATCCTGGTTGCTTGCACCTTGAGTTACGGTCGATTCGTTGCAGATCTCGAGTTCACGGCATCCGTCGCCAGCGGTATCTCTCCCCTGAGACTGTTCATCCCGGTGGCGATGCTCTCTCTTCCGGTAGCGATGGTCTTGATGCTCACTCAATCGACCATCCTTCCCGAGTTACAGCACCGGAAGGAAGACATCGGTAGATTTCTCGTCAAGCAGCTTGAAAACCTCGGCAACGGCAAGAATGGCCAGTTACGCCTCGACAACCACGGCGGCATCGTTCACTGGAAAGAAATCCGCGACGGTAAGAATCTGACCGAGGTCTACATCGAGAAACAGATGCGACTCGGTTCCGGTTCAGGGGGTGTTGCAGGTGCAGTGGCCACCGTACCCCGAGACAGCGGCGATGCACCGGGAACCAAGATCACTGCAGAGAGAGCTCAACTGTCAGTGGATGACGAATCGGAGATGATTCGCCTGACGCTGAGCGGTGTCGAGGTCAGTTTTCCAACCAGCGAGGTGGAGGCAGGGAGCCGCGACTTCCTCGATTGGCGTCACGAAAAAATTGCTCTCGACAGATTCAACATCGACTTCCCGATCAATACTGAAGCTCGCCGGTTGAACGACCTCCCCACCTCGCGAATGCAGGTACTCCTGGCAGAACTTCGCGAAAAGGAAGAGGACATTCGCAATCAGCTGGAAGACTCCAGCGATCCTGCACTGGTCAGCGCAAACACACTCACGCTGAAAAATACGGTGAAGAACATCCGAAAGGGTGAGACCGAGATCTGGAGACGGAGAGCGATGGCCCTTGCTGTCATTTCCTTCTCCCTGCTCGGGTTTCCTCTCTCCTTGCTGCTGAAGCGTACCCAGAAGTTGGTCCCGTTCTTTTACGGAATGATGATGGTGATGGCTCTGTTCTTTCCTCTTACCTATGGCGGGATTCAGTTTTCTCGAGCAACGGGAGCTCCCGCATCCATCACCGTGATGTCCGGCAACTACACACTATTCCTCATCTCGATGCTGATGCTGTACAAGGTGAGGACCAGAGGATGATGTTTTTTCGTAGACTCATCGATTTTCTGCCGATCCGCACCATTGATCGCTACATCATGAAGAACTACATGATCTCCTGGGGGATCTGTGCCTTCACGGTGTTCGGGCTCTTCAGCGTCATCGATGGAGTTTCCAGACTCGATCGTTTCCTTCGGCAAGACGAACCGCTACCACTGGTTGCGCTGAAGTACTTCGCCGGCATGGTACCGGTCTACTTCACCCAGTACCTGGGGCCGATCCTGACACTACTCGCAGCGATGTTCACCACCACGAACCTGAACAAGGGCAGCGAATTGATCCCCCTGCGAGCAGCAGGAATGCCACTCTCGAGAATTCTGGCATCCCTCTTCCTCATCGCCTTCTTCATGGCAACACTGATGATCTCGGTGCAGGAGTTCATCGTTCCAAACCTCAAGGATCAGATTCGATTGGCAGACTCTTACGGACGTTCGATCGATAGCATCCAGCCGGATGTCGTCAGTGATAGTCGCAACAACCTGATCCATCTTCGCAGTTACCTACCCCACGAAAAGCGTGGGCAGGATGTGGAGATCTCCACGAAGCATGCCGGGAAGTCATCTACCAGCCGATTCATCCGGGCCCGGGAGGTGCTGTGGATCTCTCTCGATGAGGGCAAACCATTCTGGCTTCTTCGAGACGGTGTCATCGAACAATTTGACCTCGAGGGAAGAAAACTCTCCTTCCCGGGGCCAGATGGTGCACTGAAATACGAGCAGAAGTTTGACGAGATGAAACTCGAGACCGATATGCGACCTGTCGATCTGGAATCCAGCGACAGGGAGATCGAATATCTATCCTTCAGGGAACTTCGTGATCAGTACAAACGTCGTCCACATCTCAAGCACCTGGAGGTGAAACTGCATCGCAGATTTGCCTTCCCTCTCTCCAATTTCATCTTGTTGATGCTCGGACTCCCCTACGTTCTTCGAACCGAGTCGAGATCTGTCATCCTGGGCATCTCGATAGCGATGGCTCTCGGCACCACCTACCTGATCGTGACGGAGGTCTGTGCAAATCTGGGAACCAAAGGTGCGATGGATCCGATGCTTGCAGCGTGGCTTCCGGTTCTATTTTTCGGAGCACTGGGGATCACCCTGTTTGACAGTATCGAGGAGTGAACTGGCCCCATATCAGGGAGAGCGCAACTCGCATCAGGCTGAATAGCGTCGCAGTTCCTCGATACCACGCTGATGTCGCTTCCTCACCAGATCTTGACTTATATCGAGTTCCCTGGCGATCTCCTTGGTCGTCAAACCATCGATTCTCAGCCACAACACACTGGCAATATCGGCGGAGAGTCTGAGGATCAAGGAGTGCAACCACTCCACCTTCTCTCTCTCGATGAGTAATTCCTCCGTTGAATTTGCTGACAGATCAGCAGGAACACTCATCACTCCGCCGGGAACATTGGACTCCCCTTCGAACCGGTCTTCCGCCCTGGAACTATCCAGCACCTGCCATTTGGCGTGCTGTAGCATCAGCCTCTGGAAGTCGTTGAAATCGGCGTCTTGCCTCAAGGAGTGGATCGCCTTGATCCCGCGAAGCAGGACCTCCTGGCAAACATCATCCATATCGGTGTGCCTGCTGACTGCGGGCCCGATCCTGGGTATCAGATACTGTTGAAGTCGTGGGAGAACACGGCCGAACAGCTGGGATCTTGCACTCGCATCTCCAGCCCGAGCCATCTTGACCAACTCTACCGAATCATCGTTGCAAGCGTCTGCATCCTGCGGAGAATCTTCCATTTCCTACCCATCGCTTGAATCGACTGGACCGTCAAAACGCCATCACCGGCTGAAATTGTAAGCAATCTGCCCTGACGATTTATACAAGCAGCATAGACACAATTCCTTTTGGATAAAGTACTTAGATCTAAACCCTTTGGGGTCTTAACTCGACAAACTTCTAAAAAAGATGTCACGACTCGCCTCCGGCCAACGCTTTACAAGCAGAGGACGGTTCTTGCTCACCTCCATCGTGCATGAAAGGGAGTGCCTAGAGTGACTATTCTACATCACTCTCTCCGTGCTCAGCGGCTTGTTACGACATCTGGTGCCCGAGTTGCCTACACGGGATCTGACGATTGCATGGTAGAGATCGTCGACACGGCGACAACTCCATCAATGGTGACCCGTCTGAAAGGGAGTTCCAGTGCTGTTCGCTCCCTCTACATCGCTCCTTCGGTTGACGAGAAAAGCCACGATCTACCTCTCGTCGCAATCAGTTGCCATGAATCCACTTCAGGCTTTTCCGTTACGATTCTGGATCTGTCTACCGACCAGGTGAAGAGAATCGAAACACCGCAATCGTGCGATTCTTCCTTTGGTTCCGATGTGATCATCTCCAGGGGAAAACTGCTCGTCAGTGAACCCACCGGATCGACCGACCTGAAGTACACCGGCAAGGTTCTTGTGATCGATCCCGAGAACGGCTCGCTGATCGGAGAGATTGTGGCGAACCCAGGAGGCTCCTTTGAACTGTTCGGAGCCTCCCTTGCGGAATCGGGCGATCTGGTTGCTGTCGGATCGCCTCTTCAGAATCAACCTCTGGAGGCGTGCGGAGGTGTTCACCTCTATCGCTGGGTTGCTGGCATCCTGGAACATGAAACTTACCTCACCTCGACGGATCCAGTTCCCTTTGCCGGATTCGGCTCCTCGGTCCTGTTCGACGGAGAATCACTGCTGGTCGGTGTACCCGGATTCGATGGTCGAGGCTCCGTGGAGGTATTCGCCCGCTGCAACGGTAGCTGGAAGTTACAGAACAAGATCACCGACAAGGACGGTATCGCTGTTCGTTTCGGTGCCAACATACAGAGAGTATTCGACCAGATTCTCATCGGTGAAAAGGAAAACGATCGCTACCTGACCCTCCCGACTCGAGCAGTTGACAGTGGCAATTCGAGGATCCGCAAATCCAATCGCAACTTGATTCGAACGATACAAGAACAGTTCAGCACCACCCCGTGTATCAGCACCCTCGACAATCGAATAGATCATTTAAAGGAGTGAGCAGCGAGACTCTTCATGAAGTCTCGAGTTTGACTCGACAGCGAAGAAGAAGAATAAAATTTGGAGGCCCGAGGGCTGGCATTGGCCGTTCAGTCACCCTTGGGTTCTCCTTTTTTTTTCAGGGATGGGACAACTAGCACGGTGGAGTCAAACGCTCTCAACCGATGGCACGATCCAGGTCCTCTTGCAGATCGATCACGTCCTCGATTCCCACCGAAAGCCTGATCAGGGAATCGCTCAAGCCAGCTTCCAATCGGGCTTCACGAGGGATCGCACCATGGGTCATCGACACCGGGTGCTCGATGAGGCTCTCCACCCCTCCGAGACTCTCCGCCAGTGTAAAGACCTCGGTCCGGGAGACCATTTCTCGCGCCTCCTGTTCCGAATCACCTTTCAGCTGGAAAGAGACCATCCCTCCTGGTGCAGACATCTGACGGGTAGCGATATCGTGGCCTGGGTGATCCTCCAGGCCGGGATAGTAAACACGCTCGATCCGCGGATCTTCATCTAGCCAGCCGGCGATGATCTGCGCATTCTTGCAGTGCCTCTCCATCCTCACATCCAGCGTCTTCGTGCCCCGCAGTGTCAGGAAACAATCGAGAGGACCGGGGATCGCACCGGATGCGTTCTGGATGAATGCGAGACGCTCCTGCAGTTCATCACTGGAGGTGATGAGCGCTCCACCGACAACATCGGAGTGGCCTCCCAGGTACTTCGTCGTCGAGTGAACAACCAGGTCTGCGCCCAGGGTGATCGGTCGCTGCAGGCAAGGAGTTGCGAAGGTATTGTCGACTACCAGCATCAGATCACTGGCAGCACAGATTTCAGCGACCTTTGAGATATCAGTGATCTTCAACAAGGGGTTGGTCGGGGTCTCGAGCCACACCATGCGAGTGTTCTCGCGAATCGCTGCAGATACCATTGCAGGATCGGAAGCATCCACGAAATCGAAGGTCAATCCAAACTGCCCGTAGATCTGGGTGAAGATCCTGTGTGTTCCGCCATAGAGGTCATCTCCAGCAATGATGTGGTCCCCTGATTTGAACAGTTTCAGGACCGCATCTGTCGCAGCCAACCCACTCGCAAAACAGAGCCCATGATCGGCTTCCTCCAGCGAAGCAAGATTCGCCTCCAGTGCATTGCGGGTCGGGTTCCCCGTCCTCGAGTACTCGTATCCCTGATGGACTCCTGGAGTCTCCTGCACATAAGTGGAGGTCAAGAAGACGGGTGTCATGATCGCCCCCGTGTGCGGATCAGGGGATTGCCCGGCATGGATGGCGCGCGTCGAGAACTTCAACTCAAGACCTTCTTCCGCTGACGGAGTGAATCATGTCGTACTTGGTGATGATGCGGAGACCTTCACTGGTTTTCACGAGAACCGCATTGGAAGGTCGGTTTGCAAGCAAGTTGAAGATGGCATCGGACGATGCCCCTTCCTCGACCATGGGGAACGACTCTTCCATGACTTCGGAGATCGCGCGATCCAGTTCGGTATCGCCATGGAGCATCCGTTCGATCACCAGACTTTCACGAATACTGCCTACTGGCACACCATCCTCGATGATCGGGATCTGACTGACTTCTTCTGTTTGCATCAAATCGATGGCACTACGGATCTTCTCATTTGGCTGCAACGAGAAGAGAGCCCGATTGCGAGTACCTCTACGATCCAGGATCTCGCCTGCGGTCAAGTTGAGTCCACTCTCGGTGAGTCCATTTCTACGGAGCCAGTCTTCGTCGTAGACCTTGCTCAGGTATCTCTCCCCGGTGTCTGGAATGATGACCACCATCAGGTCACCTTCCTTCATCTCCCGGGCCGCCTCGAGCGCAGCACACACCGCAGTTCCTGCAGATGAACCGCTGAGGATCCCCTCTTCCCGAGCCAATCGCTGAGCCATCGAGAAGGCCTCCACATCGCTGACCTGGATCACCTGATCGACCAGGGTCAGATCGATGGTCCCTGGAATCATGTCCTCTCCGATACCCTCGGTCTTGTAGGAGTTTGCCGTTCCCAGCACTCCGGTATCGAAGTACTCCTTGTAGAGTGAGCCGACCGGATCCCCTCCGATGACCTTGACCGCAGGGTTCTTCTCCTTCAGGTACTTCGCAATTCCACTGATGGTTCCACCTGTACCCATCCCGGCGACCAGATGGGTGATCTTTCCATCGGTGTCATCCCAGATTTCGGGCCCCGTACTGACGTAATGTGCGTCGGGGTTCCAGTCATTGAAGTACTGGTTTGGAGAGTAGGAATTCTCGGTTTCCTCGGTGATCTTCTTCGCCACCGAATAATAGGAACGAGGGTCATCGGGCTCCACCGCAGTGGGACAGATGATGACTTCCGCTCCGAACGCTCGTAGCAACTTGGATTTTTCCTCGGCGACCTTGTCTGGCATGGTGAATACTGCCTTGTATCCACGGATACACGCGGTGAGAGCCAGTCCCAGACCCGTGTTGCCAGAGGTACATTCGACGATGGTTCCTCCAGGCTTGAGGGTCCCTTCACGCTCCGCCGCATCGACCATGTGAATTGCGATGCGATCCTTGACGCTGCCACCAGGATTGAAGGCTTCCAGTTTCCCGGCGATGATCCCATCGAGACCACGAGAGAGCCTTTGAAAGCGCACCAGCGGGGTACCCCCCACCGTATCCAGGATGTGATCGTGAATCTTCATGACTCCGCCTTGAACCCCTGTATCACCGTTGAACCATGATCCCGGTCCCCGTGGGAACCATCCAGCAGCGCAACCACTCGCCCTTCAGATCATAATGGCAAGGGCTCCGGGAAACACGAATCAGGATCGAATTCCTGATGGCAACGGGAGAAAATCGAGTTCCTGCGGGGAATTTCCTCTCCGAGGCCCCTTGGCCGTGGACTCACCATCATCTAGGCTTCGCACTCTGAGAGCACCATCGGGGCTCGCTATCCAGGCTCCAGGGGCAATCAGATCGGAAAGATCGGGAAACGAAGATGTCGCATCAGATCATCCAGGAATCCTCCGTGGAGCGACTCGCCCTCCGGTTACTGGCAGATCTATCAGCCCATCTTCAGCAGGGGGAGTTGATCTGCATCCCCACCGGCAGATCTCCAGAACCTCTGTACCAGGCCCTGATCAAAGATGAGTCCGCCCGAGAACGGTGGCGGCAGCTGCATTTCCTGCAACTGGATGAATACATCGATCCACCACCCGGCTCCATCAGCTTCCAGGAGACGCTCAGGAAGCAGGTCTTCGCGCCCCTCGCTGTTCCCGAGGAACAGATCCACTCCATCGATGCTCGCGCAGAAGCGGGTTCCGAGATCGTCAGGCTGAATCAACTGATCGATCACCTGGGAACTCCGCGCACCTCGATCCTCGGCCTCGGATCGAATGGCCACATCGCATTCAATGAACCATGCGACCATCCCGAAGATGGATATCACATCGTCAACCTCAAGGGCGAAACCCTGGCCGACAACTTTCCCGGGGATGTCCCCGATCAGATGCAGGCGATCACCATCGGTCTCGATCTACTGAAGGCATCCCGAAGAATCTACCTGCTGGTTCCCCAGGCGGAGAAGGCGGAGATCCTCGATCGCTGCCTGCAGGGACCGTACGATCCGCAAATCCCCGGCAGTTGCCTGCACGACCACCCGGATCTTCACATCTATCGCTGCTGAAGGGTTCCGATCTCCACTTCTGTTGCTACCATCCCGTGAACGGATGAGTAGGAGGAAGTGATGCTGTTGGCTCTCTTATTGGTCGGATCGCTGTCGGGAACCGATCCACGGACTCCGGATGTCGCAAACACCGCCGGCGCAGCTGTGGATCAGGGAATCCTCAACTTCCAGATTCTCGATGCTCAGGGCGAACCGGTTTCCGCTCGTCTCACCTTCAGAACTCCTGACGGCTCGATTCCCCAGCTGTTCACCAACCGCACTGCCAATCCCGATGATCTCGCCGTCAGAGCCGATGTCATCTGCACACTATCGGGTGCCGGTAGCATCACGGTTCCGGTTGGAGAGTGGGTCGTCCACGCCAGTCGCGGACCGGAGTGGAGCATCGATGACACCCGCATCGACATCAAAAAGGATCAGGCTCTCGATGCAGTCTTCAACCTGGAACATCAGGTGGATACTCGCGGCTGGGCAGCAGCGGATTATCACCTGCACACACTGACCCACTCGGGACATGGCGACAGCAACATGCCGGAACGGATCATCAGCATCGCAAGCGAGGCTCTGGAAGTTGGAATCGCCACTGACCACAACATTCACACCGACTACTCGGAGATCATCGCCAAACTCGGTGCCGGTGATCGATTCCAGGGCATCGTCGGCAACGAGATCTCGGTTCCACTCGGTCACTTCAATGCATTCCCCCTCGAGCCCTGGGGAACGGTGGTCGACAAGAAATCTGTAAACGGTCCGGCGCTGTTTCGAGCGGTTCGAGCCAGTGGAGATCAGTCGGGAATCGTACCGGTAGTCCAGGTCAACCATCCTCGCTGGGAGGGCATCGATTACTTCAAGGTCGCCGGTCTCGATCCCATCACCGGCAACTCCACCGACAAGAACTGGTCGGTCGACTTCGATAGCATCGAAATCTTCAACGAGAACGCTGGATGGGGCTACTACGACGCCAACGACACCGACATGATGGTCGGATCGAGCCGCCACTGGGTGCTTCAGGACTGGCACAACCTGCTGAACCATGGTGCTCGAATCACCGGAGTCGGCAACTCCGACAGCCACACCGTTTCAGCGAACCTCGCCGGTTGGCCGCGCAATTACTTCCCTGCCTCCAGTGATCTTCCCGCCGAGATCTCCGTGCAGGAGGTGTGCGACACCGTCAAGCGAGGTCAGGTCGTCACCACCTTCGGTCCCTTCGTCACCTTCTCGGTCGATGGAGCCTCGATGGGTGATCTGGTCACCGCCAAGCGAGCGGCAGTGCGACTGAAGACCCATGTACAGGCAGCAGACTGGATCGACGTCGATCGAGTGCTGGTCATCGTCGATGGAGACATCGTCGAGACGATCCCCGTTGCCGATACCCGAGAAATCGTACGGCTCGTCGATGAACGGAAGATCCCGGTCCGAACCGATGGCTGGATCTCTCTTCGAGTGGAAGGTGATGACAGCCTCGACCCCATCGTGCCCGGTCCCAAGAGACCTATCTTGCCCATCGCCGTGACCAATCCCGTCTTCATCGATGCCGATGGAGATGGCAAGTACACGCCACCTGTGGAGGTCGCTCGCAACTGGCTGGAACAACATGGAAAAGACGAGTTGCGGCTTCATGCCGAGTGGCAGGCGCGCCAACCCAACCAGCGTGCTGCCATGCTTCACGCCTGTGCCCTGAACAACATCACCAGCCAGACTCTCTCTCGCTGGGCCATCAACGATCCATCGAGATTGGTCCAGCTGGCAGGGTGCCGACTGATCGAACGTGTCGGTCTCGGCGGTGATCCCACCATCGAGGCGCACCTGAAACGGATCGCCAGCGCTGAAGACACCGACCCGTGGAAACGCGTGGTCGCCATCCGTGCCATGGCGACCGACGCCGCCGGTGAGATCCTGACGCAGCAATTGCAAGGATCTGGCAGAACCGCCTTTGGCCCTCACACCTCCGAGATCATCGACCTACTGCCGGGACAACACGTCATGCGCTGGAGTGCTACAGATCCCTTCCCGGTTCACGGCGAATCGGGTCTCCGACAGGTTCTTGCCATGCCCGCCGATCAGCGCCGAGCAACGAGGACGGTGCTGGCAGAGAAGACGGGAATCGTCGATCTCCGCAAGTACGCGAGTGGGCGAGGTCGAAGCGACAATTGCGTGGTGGCGCTGCAGTGCGTGGTGGTCAGCCCCGATGACCGGGATGTCACCATCGCGGTCGGCTCCGACGACGGCTGCCTGCTGGTGGTGGCAGATCAGCTGCTGATCGAGGACTTCGCCCAGCAGGGGGTCGATCCGATGCGGCATCTGGTTCGCACCCGGGTCAAAGCAGGGCCAAACCCGATCCTGCTCCTCGTCGAGAATGGCGGAGGAGGGTTCGGGGCAGCACTGCGTGTCCTCGACCCGGAGGTGACGGTGATGCCAACCGATGACGGGCAATCACGACGGAAAGGTGTCGACCCGCGCAAGCGGATCACCGCAGACATGGCGGCCATCGACGCCGCGGCTCGTCTCTTCTTCCTCGACGAGGGACGCTGGCCGAAAGATCTGGCTGAGTTGACCGTCGATGATCGCTTCCACCTGTCGGTGGACGACCCGTGGGGAAATAGCTACAAACTCCACAGCAGCAACACCAGGTTCACGGTACTCTGTCTCGGCGCCGATGGATCCGAGGGGGGTGACGGCCTCACCGCCGATCTCGTCTCGGGAAACTGATCGAACTGGACCGAGAGTTGCGGTTCAGGACAGCTCTTCCAGCTTTTCCTGGCGAATCTCCCTGCGATCGCCGTTGCGACGGGTCCACCCCTGCTTGTCGAGATATTCCAGCAGCGGAATGGCGAACTTGCGCGTCGTCCCCAGTACATCTTTCGCCTGCGAGGCAGAAAATGCACCGTCCGTCTCGAACAGGTGGGCCAGTTTCTTCACCGCAGCCGGGATCGCCACCGCAGAGAGCACCACATCGGATGTGATGCGGATCAACTCTCCCCGGTCGACGAGAAACCCCTGTAATCGATCGAGGACATCACGGCCCACCGAGATGGTTACGGAAAGATCTTCCATCTTCGCCGGATCGAAGAGGTGCTCTGCCATGTGTTCCCTCAGGGCGGTCAGCGCTTTCTCCTCCTCCGCCGAGAACTCCGGCTGACGATCGGGCTGCAGTATGCGACCCCCTCGCATCTTCTCGATCTTGCCGGAGGCAGCGAGATCGTCGGTCACCTTGTCGAGGAAAGCATCTCCGAGGCGAGTGCGATCCTTGATCTCCAGAACCTTCACCGAAATCCGGTAGGGATCCTCGCGATAGGCGTGATCGAGGGCATCCAGTACCCTCTTGCCCCCCGCCTCGAGCCCCTCCCCGAGCACCCACTTTCCATCCGAGACTGTAACGATCTTGCCCTCCGACTGGAGCGTGGCGAGGCAGGCATTGACATCCTCCCGGGTCATCGCAACCCTGCGAGCGAGTTGATCGACCTCGTGGATCTCCAGTTCCCCCTCGTGCATGACGCTGGTCAGGAATGCTTCGGGAGTTCCCAGAGCATCCTGCTTGCGACGCACCGACTCGACGACGAAGTCCTTCCCCGTCTTCAGCCGCCAGCGGGAGCGATCGAGAACCTCGCCTCCTCCGAGGGTGATCATCGGCGAGGTCTGGCGCAGGACGAAGCGATCCCCCGGCGCAACCACCACCGGCTCATCGAGGCGGATCTGTGCCAGTGCTTCGCCACCCGGCTCCACCGCCTGACAGTCGAGAAGGTAGAGTCTGCCCACCGCCTCCATCGTTCCCTGAAGGAATCGAACCGGCATCCGATGAACCACCGACTGGGGGAGCCCTTCCAGGACTCGTAGACTCACCTCCACCATCTCGGTGGCACGGAAGTAGCCGGGAGTCGCAGCGACCATCCCCCGATGTAAATCACGGTAATCGATGTCGGCAAGATTGATGGCGGTGGAGTGACCCGCTCTGGCTCGATCTACCTTTACACGGTATGCCTGAAGACCACGCACCCTGCCGCTCTCTTCTCCGGGAAGAATCTCAAGGCGATCATCCATCTGGACCGAGCCACTGACGGGAACCCCTGTCACCACCGTTCCATGGCCTCGGGATGAAAAGACCCGCTGGATGGGAAGGCGGAAGACACCGCCTTCATCGCGGGGAGGTAACTCACGAACCATCCCCTGGACCAGCTCGCGGAGAGTATCGATTCCATCACCGGTCTCGGCACTGACGTTGACCACCGGAGCTCCGTCGAGAAAGGTACCAGCCACCGTCTCCTTGATCTCCTCGGCGACCAGTTCGACCATCTCTTCATCAACAAGATCGATCTTGTTGATGGCGATGATTCCCCTGCGCACCCCGAGTAGTGTCATGATGTCGAGATGTTCCTTCGTCTGCGGCATCACCGAGTCGTCCGCTGCGACCACCAGGATCACCATGTCGATGCCGCTCGCCCCTGCCACCATGTTGCGGATGAATTTCTCGTGACCGGGGACATCGATGATTCCCACCAGTTCCCCATCGTCGAGGGACATGGGGGCGAAGCCGAGGTCGATGGTCAGACCCCGATCCTTCTCCTCCGGCAGCCGATCTGGATCGGTTCCGGTCAATCGGCGCACCAGTGAGGATTTCCCGTGGTCGATGTGACCTGCGGTTCCCACCACGACCCCGAATATCTCTGTCTCCGATGCGGCCAATCTGGTCCTCCTGCCTGGAAGGATCGTTGCTGTGGAGCAGCAAGTAAAGCCCCACTCCTTGACCTGGAGGCAGATATCCTCCAGCATCGCTCCCATGGCTACTTCACGAGATGAACTGTTCTGCAAGCTCGCCATCCGACAGGGCGCATGGAGCAAGGAAGAGGCAATCCTCTTCCTTCAGCACTACCGCTCCGATGGCCAGGGCCAGAGATTTGGCTCCTGGGCAGTGGAGCAGGGGGCCATCGATCAAACGCTGGCTGCACGAATAGAACACGCCATCAACCAGCGCAATGAAGGTACCGTCGACGACAATGTCCGACGGGTGCCGAGTCGAGGTGGCCAGGGCGCCGCAAAGCCGAGCAAGATGGCCGCGAGGAGACAGCGCGGGAACAAGACGAAGGGTTCCGGTCTCGATTTCAACCGTCGTCCGGTACATTCTTCCATCGTCGTCGCCTGCGGGATCGGTGCCATCATCGGAGTCTTTGTCATCATCTTCAAGATCCAGGGCAGTGGCACTCCCGATCCGATTCCAGTCGAGGTCGCCACGGAAAAGAACGAGGACAGCAAGAAGGCAGCCAGCGGAACCTCGAACCCCACTCCGAAGGTCGCCACCCTTGCCCCGGATGAGTTGAAGGCGATGGCCAACAAGATCCAGCTCGGTATCGGCGATGCCAGGGGATTCCAGCGTGATGGAAAGGCCCCACTCGGTCTGAAGCACCTCAATAA
>CAYPPQ010000032.1:0-25275 GCA_964412635.1 uncultured Planctomycetia bacterium
GCAGGCTCTCTTCGGATCGGGGCAAACTCCCTCGACCTGCGTCGATGCAGCAGATACCAACGACGACGGAATCGTCGACATCGCCGATGCCATCGCACTTCTCGGGTACCTGTTCGAGGGCGCAGCAGCACTTCCCGCACCAGCGGGCAGTTGTGGCTCCGACGACTCCATCGACAACCTCACCTGCCAGGAGTTCAACGGCTGCTAGAGTCGAGACAGCCTGCCAGGATGATTCATGAGAGAAGGCCCCTGCCGTTGTTCACGGCAGGGGCCTTCTTCTCATCCCGGAAACGCCACACCGGTCACTCGCAGAGAGCCTCCACCATCAGCGGCAACGAGACATCGAGTCGGTAATCCACCGACGAGTGATCATCATCGAACTCCTGATGTATGTGGTCGATCTCCAGCTCTTTCATCCTGCTGGAGAGCAGCCGGGCGCCGTGGTGCAGCCGATACTGATCCCTGAACCCGCAATCGATGAAGAGTAGTTTCAGCGATCGAAGTGCATCCGCATGTTGCTCCACCATCGTCACCGGATCGTGGCGTAGCCAGCACTTCCACCTCTCCTCGATGATCTCTCCTGTCTCCAGGTCGAAGGGTAGATGGTAATCACCTGGATTCTCCTCATCGGGATCGTAAAACGCTGCCATGGCGAGGATCATCAGCGTCATCACATCGGCGTGGCGAAGCTTGACCTTTTTCGCCAGCTTGGCGAGGAAGGTCTCGCGACCACCGCATCTTCTCAGGGTATCGATGGCCACCGGGAAGTCTGGCAGGTATCCGTAGGGAAAGTACATATCGCCACTGTGACAGGCGATCGCTCCCCATGTTTCGGAGTGAGTCATTCCGGCGACGATGGAACCATATCCTCCCGACGATTTTCCGAACACACCTCGGTGTTCACGTGCTGGAAGCGTCTTCCAGCCATCGTCGAGAAAGGGAACCAGTTCATCCACCAGGAAACTCGCCCAGTTTCCCACCGCTGGAGAATCGATGTACTGATTTCCTCCCAGCGAGGTGAACCCATCGGGCATGGCGACGATGCATGGTTTCATGTCACCGCTGGCCACCAGTCGATCGAGTCTTTCCGGCAGATTTTCGCTGAATGCGGTCCACGAGATGTGCTTGAGCCCGCTGCCGGTGAATCCTGCCAGATCGACCAGCAGCGGGTAGCGTTGAGAAGAGCTCGCGTCATATCCGGGCGGTGTCCAGACCGCGACATCGCGGATGGCAGGATCTCCCAGCGGATTCCCCTCCAGTCCCTTCGAGGGGCACTGGACCACCTTCAATTCGCCATGAGGTCCCTGAAATCTTCTCAATTGACCCTCTCCCTTTCTGCAGGTGGCCGTGATTCCATCGGCTTCTGGGGTTAGAATCACGCTCCGGAACGTGCAGAGCAATGTGAATCTACCCTCAGAAAGGGAATTTCGCCGATGCAACAAACCGCCTTCCCGAGACGCTTTCTGCCTCAAGAATTCACCGCAGACAGTCTTGAAGCGATCGAAGCCGTCTACAACGACCTGCTGAGCAGAGATATCGATGACCAGGAGTCCCTTCTCAACTGGTGTGCCGAGTGGAGTGAAATCGATTCCATCCTGGCAGAGGAAGGTGCACGTCGATACGTCGATCACACCTGCTACACCACCGATGAGAAGATCATCGAGCGTTACAAGGAATGGCTCGAAAAGATCAGACCTGCCATCAAGCGCATCATGTTCGACATGGACCGCAAGTTCATCGCGTCACCTGCATTCTCGTCGTTGCCCCAGGAGAAGTTCGGAACCTGGGCCAAGACGGTACGAAACAGCGTCGAACTGTTCCGCGAGGAGAACATTCCGCTGCAGACCGAGGAATCCAAACTCGACTCGGAATACGACAAGGTCATCGGCGCCATGACGGTCAACTTCGATGGCGAGAAGCGGACACTTCCCTTCATGGGGAGGATTCTCGAGGAAACCGACAGGGATCGCCGAGAGGCGGCATTCCGCAGCATCTGGGATCGATTCGGCCAGGATGACGAGAAGATCCAGGACATCTTCGATGAGCAACTGAAGTTGCGCCATCAGATGGCACTCAACGCTGGATTCGAGAACTACAGGGACCTGAGATTCCGTCAGCTGGAGAGATTCGATTACGGCCCCGACGAGTGCATGCAATTTCACCAGTCGATCGAGAAGGTGATCCTGCCACTGGCCCGGGAACGGAATATCAAGAGACGGGAAGCACTCGGAGTCGACCAGCTGCGTCCATGGGACGGTGCGGTCGACCCCTTCGGACGTCCACCGCTACGCCCACTCGAAGGAAACGCCACCCTCATCGATGGCTGCCGACAGATCTTCAGCAAGGTACACCCCGACCTGGAGGGGATGTTCAGCCTGCTGATCGACCGTGAACTGCTCGATCTGGAATCGCGGGAGAACAAGGCTCCAGGTGGCTACCAGTACAACTTCGAGGAGATCCGTGTTCCCTTCATCTTCATGAACTCTGCTGGCAAGCAGGGCGATGTGGAAACGCTGCTCCACGAGGGCGGTCACGCCTTCCACAGCATCGAAGCGAGACACCATGACCTCATCGCCAACCGAGGCGCCCCCATCGAGTTCTGCGAGGTCGCCTCGATGGCGATGGAGCTACTCGGCGCGCCTCACCTGGATGTCTTCTACGACGATCCTGCGCAGATCACGCGGGCACGGATCGAACACCTGGAGGGAGTCATCAGTCTCTTCTCATGGGTCGCGATGATCGATTCCTTCCAGCACTGGCTCTACACCAACCCGGGCCACTCCCGGGATGAACGCAAACAGCAGTGGCTCAGCATCATGGACAGATTCAGCACCCATGTGATGGACTGGACTGGACTGGAAAAGGTGAAGGAGACGCGCTGGATGCGTCAATCACACCTGTTCGGGGTCCCCTTCTATTACGTCGAGTACGCCATCGCCCAGCTGGGTGCGCTGCAGGTGTGGAGGAACTATCGCGAGAACCCGGACAAGGCCATCTCCGATTACAGGGCGGGCCTGTCCCTTGGAAACACCAAACCCCTCCCCGATCTGTATGCCGGTACGGGGATCAGTTTCGACTTCTCCCAGCCGATGCTGGAAGAACTGATCGGAATGGTAAAAGATGAAATCGATTCACTGGAGAGCCAGCAAGCCTGAGCTCAATAGCCGAGAGAAGGAGATTGAATGCACAAGATAATCATCAACCTGATCTGTGTAGTAGCCATCATGACGTCGGTGACGACAGCCACGGTGGTCGCAGAAGATGCCGCCATCACCGCGGTGAAGAACTACATCGAGAAGCAAACCGAAGCAGGCAAACTGAGCAAGGCAGGCGCATGGAAATCTCGCCTGCCCAGGTTCCCCAGCTTGAGCTACACCAAGGGGAGCACCTACGTCTGGAAATTGAAGACGAATCTGGGCGATATGGAACTGGAGTTCCTCCCCGATGTCGCTCCCAACCATGTCTCCAACTTCATCTACCTCACCGAGGTGGGTTTTTTCGACGGACTCGGATTCCACCGTGTGATTCCAGGATTCATGGCCCAGGGAGGCTGCCCACAGGGCTCCGGTCGTGGCAATCCTGGTTACAAGTTCGCCGGTGAGTACAGTTCCTCCGTCAAGCACAACCGCGGTGGATTGCTGTCGATGGCCAATGCCGGTCAAGGAACCGACGGAAGCCAGTTCTTCATCACCTTCAAGCAGACCCCGTGGCTCGATGGCAAACACACCATCTTCGGCAAACTGCGCGCCGGTGAAACAACTCTCAAGGAGATGGAGAAGCGCGGATCCCCCGCTGGTAGACCATCGGAAACACTGACCATCATCAAGGCCACCGTCTCCGTCGAGAGCAAGGCCAGTCCGAAGAAGCCGGTCGACAAGAAGCCGGCCGAAAAGAAGCCCGCTGCCAAGCCAAAGAAAGAGGGATCACGATGAGCAACCCCAGCATCGACGCCATGAAGGAAGCGGTCTCCGCACTGAAAGCCGCCGGTGAAATCAATACCGAGGCGAAGGGGTGGAGAACCTCTCTTCCTCGCTTCCCCGAGACGGCGGTCTCCGCCGACGATGAGATCTTCTGGGTGGTCGAGACCAATCACGGCACCATGAAGGTTCGCCTGATGCCGGATGTCGCTCCCGATCACGTACGCAACACGATGTACCTGACCGAGCTGGGGTTCTATGACGACCTCATCTTCCATCGGGTCATCACCGGCTTCATGGCCCAGGGTGGATGTCCCGAAGGGACCGGCATGGGTGGCCCAGGATATCGCTTCCAGGGTGAGTTCTCCCCCGCCGCACGCCACGATCGCCGTGGACTGCTGTCGATGGCCAACGCTGGCCCCGGCACCGACGGAAGTCAGTTTTTCCTCACCTTCACCCCGACCCCACATCTCGATGACAACCACACCATCTACGGAGAAGTGGTCGAGGGACAGCCGGTGCTGGAACAGCTGGAGCAGAGAGGTTCTGGCGGTGGAGCCACCACCGAGCCGCTGCACATGATCAAGACCACCATCGCCTGAGGCCGCTGGCTGAGTTACTCAGCGCAAGGCATCGTTCTGATCGACAGCGGGCTCCGACCGAAGCAATTCACGCTTCCGTCGGAGCCCGACTTCAATTCCAGTCCGGTTCGTCGGGGAGCCACGACCACAAGGTGTACTCCCCGCCCATCTCTCGAAGGATGGTCGACCACATCTGATCCGCCGGGGTCTCGGTGATGGAGATCAAACCACAGCTGGCAATCACCCACGATTTCTCCTGCAGTTCCTGCTGCAACTGCCCCCGCTCCCAGCCGGAGTAGCCGAGGAAGAAGAGGTAGTCGCTGCCGTCCTCGACACCGTTACAGATCCGCTCGATCGATCGTTCCAGATCCCCGGGCATGAATAGATCGGAACCGACCTCTTCTTCCCCCTCGTCAGCGCCGCTGCCGTGGCGCAGGGCAAAGATCTTCTGGTGATCAACCGGACCACCGAAGTGAACGCACTGTTCCCCGCAAGAGATCGATTTGTCGGGGGGAAGAACCTGCTGGAGGGGAAGGTCAGTGGGTCGATTGACCACCAGGCCAAAGGTGCCACTGTCATCGTGGTCACAGATGAGAATCACGGACCGACGGAAATTCGGATCGCGCATCGACGGAGTCGCCACCAGCAGATCGCCCCTGGCGATCTTCCGGTGCGGCTCAGCAGGTTGTTGCGGATCGCGCGGATCGAACATGATCCACTCCTCCCGTTTCAGGAGCAGATTGTCGCTGGCATCAGCACCTTTCTCAATGCCACCAGCGAAAGGAGATCTCGCCGGTTGTGCAGAAAGATCGGTTCGATTACCGACGCTGGCGCCCCCTCCACCACATCCTGGAAACGCCGTGGTGCCTCACTGCCCGGCACGTCCTGCTCGCTGCGAGGGATTCCCAGCAGCCGCTCCTCCGCCGTGGGTAGGCGACAATTGGGCCATTCTCGACGATATTTTCCCCGCACCACCGGGAGCAGATCCTCCGAGGTGAGGCGATGGATGCTCTCGAGGCGGTGCCACTTCCAGCGCGTTTCCAGGAACGGGAGATCGAATCGGTCGCCGTTGTAAGTCACCACCCGCTCAAACCTGCGCAATAATCGCAGCAATCGATGCAGTTGCCGCGCCTCGTCGATGCAATCGCCGGAGTACCACTGCTGCAGTCGAAACTGATCCCCTTGCCGGTACAGGATCCCGATCAACGAGGTGAGACAGCGGTGGGCATCGAGTCCGGTCGTCTCCAGATCGAGGAAGATGGTCGATTCGGGTGTCTCTTCGGCGCAACGGGCAGAGAGTTGATCGGTGACGATGGCATCGTAATCGGCCACCGCGGTGGCCACCGTCGATCGACTCCGTGTCGGCATTCGATGGAGGGAGCGGCGCAGGCGACTGGCCATCTGTGGCTTCATCGGCTGCCCCGTTTCGATCTCCAGCGAGCGACCTTGCGTACCTTTCGCTCGGTGCGTTCGTCAAGTGCCGGCGGCACCGGTTCCGGAGGCTGCTGTATTCCCGCCGGGATCCCGGTCAGGTCGGGAGTGTACTCGGGCCGATCGGTGAGCTGGTGGAGCAGCCAGCGGGTCGCCTCCTTCGGATAGGGATACTCCAGCACCTCTCGCTCCAGCAGCGACAGCAATCGCGATGCCCCCGGCAGCACGCACGATGGGCATCCCGCAGCGCACTGACATTCCACCACCGCCTCCAGCACATCTTCGAGGATCTGCGAGTGCTTCTCGAATCCCAGTTCCGAGTAGCCGATGCCGCCGGGGTAGAGATCGAAGATGTGAATCTCGTCTCCGTCGACATGAGTGTCGAGATCGGCGGGATCACACATGGCACGGATCGCCAGCAGGTCGCGAAACAGCCGCGCCACCCCGTGCATGGCGGAGCGCAGGAAACCGGTTCCGAAACGATCGGCCCCCCGTACCGTCTCCCCATTCAATTTCATCTCGTGACTGACCGTATCCAGCTCCAGCGGTGGCAGTTCGACCTCGCCGTAGCCGATGTTTTCCACCGAATGGAAGCGAACCTTCTTGAATCCGGTGATGCGAGTCCGTACCTCCACATCCGCCAGTCGTAGACGCGCCGCCGGACTCTCCCGCTGCGACCACTCCTCCGTCACCGTCACCCGTTTCTGGGTCAATGCCTGGGTGTAGTAGCCGGTATCGGTGCGGCGGATCTTGACCAGGCAATTGATGGGATCCATCTCCTCGACGATGAAAGTCTCGGTGCGATGGATGTAGATGGCACCCTCGTAGAGGCTGACCATCGCTGCCACGTAATCGAGTTCACCGACGATGCGATCGGGACCGACCTCGAAGATGGTGAAGTTCTCCTCGCTGGCAGTCCTCAATCGAACCTGCGCTGCCGGGTACTCATCCCGGGTCAGGTACCACTGCCCCCCCTCTTCCCGCAGGCGATTCTCCTCCTGCAGAACGGTGCACATCCCCTCCACCTCTTCCCCCAGCAGATCGCGGTCTCGACCCGACAGCGGTAACTCGTAGGCGGCACAGATCAGATGCCTTGCGATGATGTATGGGTTCTCCGTCTCGATCACTGCATTCTCGGGACTGCGACCGAACAGCGCATCGGGATGGCGGACAAACCACTGGTCGATCGGTTCCTGTCCGGCGATGAGAAACACCAGAGACTCCCCCTTGCCGCGCCCGGCACGACCCGCTTGCTGCAGGAAGGAGCAGACGCTGCCAGGCCACCCCACCACGATGCAGCCATCGAGACCGCCCACATCGATTCCCACCTCCAGGGCATTGGTGGTCACCACCCCGCCCAGTTCTCCGCCGAACAGTTGCGACTCGATGCGACGGCGCTCATCGGGCAGATAACCCCCTCGGTAGGCATCGATCCGCTGCGCCACCTCTTGCCGATCGCGCGCTCCTCGAGCACGCTCCCGGATGTAACGCAGGATCAGTTCGACCCCGTTGCGGGTCCTGGCGAAGCAGATGGTACGCATCCCCTTGCGCACCAGTTCCGGCAGCAATCGAACCGCCACCGAGGCGGGGCCACGTCTCGACACGGTTCCGTCGGATCGTTCGATGAGGGAAGGATTCCACAGGGCGATGTGCTTGCGGCCGCGCGGCGCTCCATCCTCCTCGATGGTTCGCACCGCCTTGCCGGTGAGGCGTTCGACGTGTTCGGATGGATTGGCGATGGTGGCACTGGCGGCGATGAAGACCGGATCCGATCCGTGATGGCGGCAAATCCTTCGCAAGCGCCGGATCACGCTGGAGACGTGGGATCCGAAGATCCCGCGCAGGGTGTGCACCTCATCGATGACGACGTATCGGAGGTTGGAGAAGAGTGCCGCCCAGCCGCCGTGGTGCGGCAAGATCGACGCGTGAAGCATATCTGGATTGGTCAGGATGATACGACCGCTGCGGCGTAGACGACGCCTCGTCACCGGTTCGGTATCTCCGTCGTAGATGCCGGTCTCCAGCGACAGGCCGATGCCATCGATCATGCCACGCAGGTGCCGGTGCTGATCCTGGCTCAGTGCCTTGGTCGGATACAGAAAGAGGGCGTGGGCCGATCGATCGCGAATCATCGCATCGAGAACGGGAACGGTGCTACACAGTGTCTTGCCGCTGGCGGTGGATGATGCCACGACGACATCCTCGCCAGCGAGGACGGCGCCGATCGCTTGCGCTTGATGACTGTAGAGGGGCCACACCCCCGACGATTGCAGGTGGTCGAGGAGGCGTGGGTCCAGATCGGGAACCGAGGTCGCCGCGACCGCCGACCTCGCCTCGACGGTGCGCAGTGCCACCAGTTCATCGGCGGATGCGATGCGAGATCGAACCGCCTCGAGGATCTCCACCGGCTGCGCTCGCTTCGCTGCCGCTCCGCTCACTGTAGTTCCGCTCACTGTAGTTCCGCTCACTGTAGTTCCGCTCACTGTAGTTCCGCTCGCCTTTGTGATGTCGGAGACCTCCGGAGCGTGCTGTTTTTGATGTTCCGCTGCAGAGTCGATGACTCCCCCTTCGATGATGACTCCCCCGTCGATGAGAGCTGGCTGTCGTTCGACGACGGATGATGCCGTCGATGAAAACCCGCCCCGCTGGCGGCCGCCTGGCACCGACAAGGGGCGTGGCGAAGCACCCTAACAGAACCCTAACACCCGGTCCAGGTCATTCCAATTTGGCTCCGAGGGCAGGTTCCGGTATGCTGCGAACCATACGGGGAAGATCTTCTAGGGGGACCATTGCCCACTGATGAGCCGATACTCTACACCTGTGGCCTCTGCTCGCCCCGATTGCGGCGCTGGGGACCGTGGCTGTGCACGCTGCTGCTGGTCATCGCCGGTTGTGGCGGTTCTCCGGCGCGTCGCAGCGCCGCCCCGCTGCCGACCCTGCTGGTCGAAGCACGGGGCGCACTCGACCG
The DNA here is from genome assembly GCA_964412635.1 of uncultured Planctomycetia bacterium. Lineage (GTDB taxonomy): Bacteria > Planctomycetota > UBA8108 > UBA1146 > UBA1146 > QNYK01. The sequence continues at coordinate 8,898 of CAYPPQ010000032.1, forward strand.
CGGCGACGTGGTGCAGGCGCGGCGGATCTTCGCATCGCTGGAGAGCCCCGAGCAACCGGCGAGCCTGCGCGGCATGGCACGGCTGGGACTGGGCCGCTGTGCCCTCGCCTCCGGCAACACGACGGAAGCGATTCGACACCTCGAGGTGGCTCGCAAGATCCTCGACAGCGGTGCGCGACGCGCCAGGGCACTCCTCTACCTCGGCGAAGCACAGCTGAGATCGGGAGCCACCAACACCGGTCTCAATCATCTGGAGAAGGCGTACACCGCACTCAACGGTGCGGAAGATCGGTCGCGAGCGGCCTACCTCATCACCAACTCCCTCGACCATCTGGGAGATCCTGTTCCGGCGTTGTATCGCAATGCCGCCGGCAACAATCACTTCCCGGAGTACTCGTCGATCTGGCTGAAACCTGCTGCCGTTTCCTTCGTCGAGGAGCCGGTGAAACCGCCACCAACGGTGAAGCCTGCAGTCACCAGGTTGACACCTCCTCCGCGCATCCGCATCCAGCAGCGCAACTCGTGGAATGCTCGACCGGTACGCACCGGGGCGGTGCAACCGATGTCTCGACCCAATCGCATCACCGTTCACCACACCGCCGACCAGCCCGCCATCGCTTCCATCGGTATTCGCAATCCCCAGGAATACCTGCAACGGATCCAGCAGTACTGCCAGTCCCCCAATCTCAAGTGGGGAGACATCGGCTATCACTACCTGATCAGTTCCGACGGCCGCATCTGGGAGGGGCGACCGATCCGTTACCAGGGAGCGCACGCCGGCAACAACTCCCTCAACCGCGGGAACATCGGCATCGCGCTCATCGGAAACTTCGATGAGAAACGTCCCTCTTCGAAGCAGGTAGAGAGTCTCGGCTCCTTGCTCGGTGCTCTCTCCTCTCTGCACAAGATTCGCCCGACGCGCATCTATGGCCACAAGGATCTGCGCGATACAGGCTGTCCCGGCAAGCACCTGCAGTCGATCCTCGCCACACTGGTCGCCAAGTTGAACCGATCGGACCAGGCGCGAAGAGCCCGCTGAGGAGTCCAATATGCGACCGATGCCGGATCACGAATTGCTTCGCCAGCTGGCGACCAGCGAAGGCACCCCCCTCTACATCCTCGACCTCGATGTCGTCGATCGACAGCTCGAACGGTTGTCTGGATTCGATGGGATCCGGTACGCCCAGAAGGCGCATGGTGGGCTGCCGCTGCTGCAACGGCTCGCACGGGCGGGCCACTCCATCGATGCGGTTTCGGTAGCGGACACGACCGCAAGGTGATCACCGGCGGCGCAGCATCGAAGCACGGCATCTGGTGGCAAGATCTGCCCGAGGCGTACCGAAGGGCCAGCCAGGCGGGTATCGAGGTGACCGGCTTGCACATGCATATCGGCTCCGGTGTCGATCTGGCCGAACACGAGCGCACCATCGATGCGATGGATCAGTTCCTCGCCGACGCTCCCGACACCGTCGTGCGCGTCTCGACCGGTGGCGGCCTTCCGATCCCCTATCATCCAGACGATCCACCGTTTCCCGTCGATCGCTGGAAACAAGCCTGGTTCGATGCGCGAGAGCGCTGGCGCAGCGACCGGGGCGGTGAGTTGACGCTGGAGACGGAGCCGGGCCGATTCCTCGTCGCCGAGGCGGGAACCCTGTTGACGGAGGTGCGCGGCAGCAAGAAGACACCGGATTTCGACTGGCTGCTCGTCGATGCCGGATTTCAGACGCTGGCCCGGCCACTCCTCTACGGCGCCTATCACCACATCGTCTCGCTCGGCGCCTCGACAGAAGCGGGCTTCGACCAGGTGGTGGCGGGTCCACTCTGTGAATCGGCCGATCTGCTCACCCAGGACAAGGAGGGCCTCCCGGCACCGCGGCGACTGCCGCCGATGCAGGTGGGCGAGGTGCTGGCGATCCTCGATGTCGGCGCCTACGGCATCTCGATGGCGAGCAGTTACAACGGCTTCGAACTTCCGGCAGAGGTGGTGCTGGAGGGAGGAATCCCCCGCAAGGTGCGCAGGCGGTCCTCCTTCGACGAATCGCTGACCACCGAGGTGGGTCCGACCGGACCGCAGTGATGGCGTGGGCTCTTCCCACGGTGACAGTCAGTGGGTAATTTCAAGCGGGAGGGAGGCGCACTTGATCTTTGGATTCTTCGGCAAGAAAAAGAAGCAGGAGCGTGAGCGGGAAATCGCCAGGCTTCGCCAGGAGATGGAGTCGGAGCGCGAGGGCCTCGTCACCGAACTGGAACTGCTCGAGAAGAAGTTGAATGTCGAGCTCGGCTCCGATGAAACGGACCGTTCCACCACCCTCAGCCGTTACCCCAAACGCATCGTCGAACTTCGCATCCAGATCGATGCCATCGACCGCAAGTTGAAACAACTCGACGACAGCCAGTAACCGTCACTAGGCGAAGGCATCGTCATCGATCTCACCCGCTTCAGGGGGTGGCCCTCCTGCCCCACCGGCATCTCCCTGGTGGCGATTCTTCTGTCGATCTCCCGACTGAACCTGTTCACGATAGGTGCTCCGTAGTTGCTGGTACTCCTCGGCACTGATTTCGAGGGAGTGGCCCTCCTGCGATTCATCGTCTTGCTCCATCACCTCGGCATGAATTCGCATCAGAAACGGGATGCACCAGCCGCAGCCGGTCCCGGCACCGAAGCACTCCGACAGTTGAGATGGTCGGCTCGGTTGAGTCTGACGGGTGAAGTTGACCAGCTTGCGGCGGCTCACCTTGAAGCAGTAGCAGACCTTGTCGTCGAGTTCCATCCCGCTCCTTTTCAGGGTCACGACCGCAGCAACAGGATCGCCTCCCCGGGGCAAGGTTCCCCCGCCGGTGGCGCAGATACAAGTCGTTGCTGGAAACCAGCGCAGGAACACTTCCGATCGCTGCCGATTCGTGGTGAACTTCACCGATCGGGGAACCCTCAGTTCCCCGCCACCAGCAACGACCGGAGAAGAACCGATGCCATCCGTCGACCTGAGGTCGGACACCGTCACTCACCCCACCGATGAGATGTACCGCCAGATGACCGAGGCTCCCCTCGGTGACGATGTGTTTGGCGACGATCCCACCGTCAACGCCCTCGAGGAGGAGAGCGCTGCACGCCTCGGCAAGGAGGCGGCGCTGTTCGTGCCGACCGGAACGATGGCCAATACCATCGCCATCGGTTCGCAGACTCGACCCGGCGACGAGATGTTGCTGATGGAAGACAGTCACATCTACCTGAACGAGGCGGGTGGATCGGCGCGCTTGTGGGGAGTGCATCCGCGCCCCCTCGCCGCCACCGATGGCTGCCTCGATGCCGATGAGGTGCGCTCCTGCATCCGTCCCGACGATGAACACCAGCCGCGTACATCGCTGATCTGCCTCGAGAACACCCACAACATGCAGGGGGGCCGTGTCGTCTCTCCCGAGCAGGTGGCAGCGGTGGCGCAGGTCGCCGCCGACAAGCAGTTGCGGATGCACCTCGATGGAGCGCGTCTGTTCCACGCCGAGGTGGCGCTGGGAATTCCGGCGGCGCAGCTGGCGGCTCCCTTCGACAGCGTCTCCTTCTGCCTCTCCAAGGGGTTGTCGTGTCCGGTCGGATCGCTGCTCTGTGCATCCGCACAGCAGATCGCCGAGGCGCGCCGTCTTCGCAAACTGCTCGGCGGTGGCATGCGCCAGGTGGGAGTCCTCGCCGCCGCCGGTCGGGTGGCGCTGGCGGAGGGGATCGATCGACTGGTCGAGGACCATCGACGATGCCTCCATCTGGCCACCGAGGTGGCGAAGTTGCCGGGGGCGCAGCTGTCTCCCGATCCGCCCCATTCCAACATCCTCTTCATCCGCTTCGACGGAGTCGACGGCGCCGGATACCTGGCGATGGAGCAGCAACTGGAGGATCTCGGGGTGCGTCTTCTCGCCATCGGGGAACGGGGACTGCGGGCGGTGATTCACCGCCACATCGACGATGAAGCCATCGAGGAGACGCTGCGTCGATTGCGGCAGATTCGCCCGATCTGAGGTATTTGCCTTCCGAATCGGCCCTCCGCCACGCTACTTCCTTCCTGTAACAGCGAGGAGTGATTCCGGGGCGGTCCTGGAATCATGCTATACTGCTCAGGAAGGTGTTTCTGGCCCGATTTCCGGGTCCGACGCCCCGTCGTAGATCGAGGAAAATGACCCCTCGAATCGTCATCTCTACCCGGAGATTGTGCATGCCCAGCGCCCCTGGTGATTCCCAGGAGCGGGGTCAGGATTCGAACTCCCGACCCCTCTCCGAACTGGAGGATGTGGAACTGGTGACCCTCGCCATCGGCGGGGATCAGCAGGCGTTCGCAGTCCTCATCGATCGCTTCGGCGGTCTGGTTCTGGGGCTGGCACGACGCAAGGTCGGTCGAGATGACGCCGACGACGTGGCACAGGATGCCCTCCTTCACATCTGGCGCTCTCTTCACTCGCTGAGAGAGCCACGCGCCTTCATCGGATGGCTTTCACGGCTGGTGCAAAATCGTGCGCACCGGTGGATCCAGCAGAAACAGCGCAAGCGGGTCGTTCTCAAGGAAGCCCGTAGCGAACTGCTGGCCCGTGCCGAGCATCGCTCCCGCGATACTCACGCTGTCGAGACGCAGGAACTGGTCCAGCGACTCCCCGATGAGATGCGACTGGCGCTGCAATGGAAGTACATCGAAGGTCACTCGTACGACGAGATCGGCGAGCGACTGGGGATGTCCTTTCACCAGGTGGATTACCTGATGCGTCGTGCCCGCAAGGCACTGCGCGAGGAGCTGAAACGCTCCGAGTCTGCAAAGGGGGGCAGCGCATGAGTGACCGCCCGATGATTTCCCTCGACAACTGTGATGGCGTTCGTAGCGTCCTTCCCCGCTTCCTCGACGGCGAGTCGGGACCGCTGGAGGAGCAACGCATCTGCAGCCACCTCGCATCGTGTAGCGGCTGTCGTGCGATGCACGACCGCCAGCGAGACGAATTGCTGCTGACGATGCAGACCCTGACCGGCGTCGAGGACGCCGAGGTCACCCAGCTCAACAGTGCGACGATGGAGATGATCGCCGCCCAATCGAATCGAAACGATGCCCCCGCTGCCGTCACCGAACGGCCGCCATCTCGCCCACCGATCGGTGGCTGGTGGAGTAGTGCGGCGGTACTGCTGCTGGCGATCCTGCTCTTCTCCGGCATCTCGACCCGTACCTCCGTCACCGAACCCGATGCCGCCACCACCTCGTCGACGACGCTGGTGCGTGGCGATGTCGATGCCAACGGTCGTCTCGAATGGGCCGACTTCCACGAAATGGTCGACTGGCTCCGGGAGGACGGACCGCAACCGCGCTGTCTCGCCGCCGGAGATCTCGACGAGGATGGCATCGTCACCATCGAGGATTCGCTGCTGGCGCTGGCTCACCTGGGAGCCGGCACCGAGCTGGAGGTGACCCTTCACTACCCACGTGGTTCTTCCGCTTCTCTACCGTGTCTGGATGTTTGCCCCTGATGCGGGCGATGGGAGTGACCTTGAAGTATCCGCTGCTGGCGATGCTGCTGGTTCCATTGTTCTTGTCGGTCATCGCCGGCAACGGCAGCCCCTCCACATCCACTGCCAGTGCCGCTGCCGGTGAGGCGGGCCTCGCCGGCGAGGAGACCCCCTTCGTGCTGCTGGCGACGGTTCACAACTACGGCTACATCGAGCCGTGTGGCTGACCGAAGAGAAAGATCAAGCTGGGCAGTTTGTCGCGGCGCATGACCTACCTCAACTCGCTGAAGGCGGAGGGAATCGAACCCTTCATCGTCGATGGCGGTGACTGGCTCTTCTCGCTCGGTCGTCTCCATCCCAACCCGCTGCTGCAGCAACAGATGCTGCAGAAGGCGCTGTTGCTGGTCGATGCCTACAACCTGTTCGGCACATCCGCCGCCGCCATGGGAGAACACGACCTGGCGCTGGGCCTCGATCGATTGAAAGAACTGGCCGCACGGATGAAGTTTCCGCTGCTGTGCGCAAACTTCAAGGATGGCGACGGCAACTCCCCCTTCCCCGCCTCCACCATCGTCGAGAGTCAGGGGCGCAAGGTGCTGGTCGTCGGCGCCATGCGCATTCCCCCGCAACGATTCATCGACAAGCACTGTGCCGGTTCCACCTTCGAGGAACCGTACCCCGCCATCGTCGCCGAGATCGAAAAGCACCGCGCCGATGTGGACCTGTGCGTGGTACTGGGACACATCAACCGTGTCGAGGTCGATCGCCTGGCAGCGGAGGTCCCCGGTGTCGACGTCGTGGTCGAGCCCAACTACAACGACGGCTCCGAGAACACCTGGATCAACGAGGAGATCAAGACCACCCTCCACGAGGGCACCGTACTGCTGAAGCCGAGTGGACAGGGCTCCGAGATGTCGCGGGCGGACCTGTGGTTGCGCGACAAGAAGCAACCATGGTTCGACATCTGGAACGAGGACGCCCCTGCCGGTTCCAACATCGCAGACCTCGCCACCATGGCACTGGCGCCTCACATCGGCCGTCACCCCGCCATGGAGAAGATCGTCCAGGAGTTCATGGTGTCGACTCGATACAAGACTCCCATCGAGGACGACCAGATGAAGTTCAAGCCATCGACCCACTACCTGGGAGCGGTCACCTGTGCCGTGTGCCACCCGCAGCAGACCGCCTTCTGGAAGGAAACGACCCACGCCCGCGCCTATGCGACGCTGGAGAGTACTGGAACCCAGTTCCGTTACGACTGCATGCCGTGCCATGTCACCGGCTACGGCGAGACCTTCGTCGATGCCCACGAGCCGGGACGCTGGAAGGATGTCCAGTGCGAGTCGTGCCACGGACAGAACCCGAGACATCCGAGCAAGCCGGAAGCATTCCCGTGGCCGGCGGTACAGGACACATCCTGCTGGTCGTGTCACAACCCCAGCGAGACCAAGGTTCCCTTCGATCCGGAGGAAGCGATCCCTCGCATCGCCTGCCCACCCCTGAAAAGAAGTGAAGGAAAGTAGACCCATGAAGAGATCGATACCCCAGATCATCGCCGTGGCGATCCTGTTGATGCTGGTCTATCCGGTGCTGGTCGATTCGCGACCGGAAAGCGACGGTCAACTGCTGGCCACCTTCGACTCCTCTCCTGCCCCGACCGGGCAGCCGGATGAGCAGGATCCCCCCTCCAGCCATGACATGTTCCTGGTCTTCTCCATCAACAATGTCGGTTACATCGATGTGTGTGGCTGCAAGCGCAAGAAGGTGCGGCAAGGTTCCATCTCCCGTCGCTCCGCCTACATCGATCAGGCTCGCTTCCACCACGAGAACCTGGTTCTCATCGACGGCGGCAATACCCTGTTCGGTCCCGACGATGGCAAGAAGCTGGAAGATTTTCGCAGGAAGCAGCTGAAGGCGAAGGCGCAGCTGATCATCGAATCCTACAACCGCATGGGCTACCAGGCGATGCTGGTCGGTCACCACGACCTGACCCTCGGCTTGCCGGACCTGCTGGAGTTCCAGAAGCAGGCGAAGTTTCCGCTGCTGTCGGCGAACCTCGTCTACCGTGACGACCAGAAGACGATCTTCCCCCCCTCCACCATCATCGAGGTGGACGGCATGAAGATCGGTGTGCTCGGTCTCACCATCGACACCATTCCCTCTTACTTCCTGGAGAAGGCGAATCCCGATCGGCCACTGGCGCTGCTCAACGCCGTCGAGACCGCCCAGAAGCTGGTGCCGCAACTGCGCGAGCAGTGCGACATGGTGATCTTGCTGTCGGCGAACCACCTCTCCGAGAACCGGGAGCTGGCAGAGAAGGTCGACGGGGTCGATCTGATCCTCGATCCGATGATCGAGCTGGGCAATCACAAGATCTGGGTCGACGAGGAGGACAGCCTCGAGACGATCAACAACACGCTGTTGGCCCGCACCGATAGCCAGGGAGCACGACTCGGCACCCTCGCCATCGACTGGATCGACGGCGGTGCGCCGATGGTGTCCCTCTCCTACGACGAGGCTCCCCCCGCCGGCCGCTCCACCTACTGGTACGAGCGAGCATCGATGGAGCCGCACCTGCTGGAGGATCCGGAGATCGTCGAGATGGTCAACGCCTTCAAGAAGAGTGCCGAGTTCCTCTCCTCGGAGAAGTTGCCGCCGCTCCACAGCAAGGATCAGTACCTGACCGCCAGCACCTGCTCGGTGTGTCATGTCGAGCAGACCGAGTTCTGGAAGAAGACCACCCACGCCACCGCCTTCTCCAGTCTCGAGGAGACCGGCGACCAGTGGCGCCAGGATTGCATCGCCTGTCACGTGCTCGGCTACGGCCAGGCGTTCATCGCGCCGGCGGATGCAGAGCCGTACAAGGATGTTCAGTGCGAGAATTGCCACGGACTCAATCCGCAGCACCCCACCGACCCGGTCAATCATCCGTGGCCTGCGGTGCAGGAGAAGAGTTGCCTGGTGTGCCACAACAAGGAGCAGACCCGGGAGGACTTCGTCTTCATCCGGGAACGCCCGAAGGTGGCGTGTCCGCTACTGAAGCGACACTAGCGGTCCTGGCAAGCGGCCTTGCCAGCGCCGTCATGATGAGACATCATCAGGTGTGGCTCCCCATCGGAGTCACGCCTGTTTTCCATCGTGCCCGCCCGAAAACTGCAGCTAGGAGTCCTCGATGTTTCGATCGTTGATCTGTTTCTCTCTCGTCACCGTGCTGACCCTCTCCATCGTCGGCTGTGCCAGCGTCTCCGGCGGTAGCGAACGCTACAAGGAGATGAACGTGCAGGCGCAGTGGGTCGATGGCGTCCCCGAGTTCGTCGGCGACCGCCCCGGCGGCGACGAACGCCGCGTCACCATCCAGGTCAGGAACCCCTCCGGGCTCGACCTCAACACCCGCAAGCTGCGGGCACTGCTCGCCTCCAGCATGGAGGAGGAGGGGTGGACCGTCACCAAGGACCCCGCCGAGGCGCTCTACGACATCACCGCCGTCATCAAGTTCTGGGGCCGTAACGAGAACCTGCCCGACGATTCCTCATCGATGGGCAAACTGCTCGGCACCGTCGCCGGCGGCGCCATCGGCAACAACCAGGCACGGGGCAACAGTCACCGCACCCGCAGAAACGCCACCCTTGCCGGTGCCTTCGTCGGTTCCGCCCTCGGCGACATGATCGACCGCAAGAGCCGCAGCGAGGCGTGGACGATGATCGTCGAGACACGCATCGATGAGGCGGTCGGCGGAGTCGTCAAGACCGAGCTCACCGACCGTTCCAGGAAGGCAGCGGGCACCGGCGCGGTCACCGCCATCGGCGGCTCCGGGGTCGTCGCCGGCGCCGAGGTCAACCGCACCCGCCGCAACCAGGCCTACGCCGCCGAACGCACCAAGGTGCGCATCAAGAACACCCTCGTCATCACCGCAAGACAGATTCAGTTGACGGAAGAAAACGCACTGCCCGCCATCGAGGAGAGACTCGAAAGAATCATCCCCGAGATCCTGCCGTAACACTTCACCACGAAGAAAACACAACAAGCCGGCTGCAGGGCATACAACCCCTGCAGCCGGCTTGTTGCATAAATATCCGTGCTACCGATCCCCCTCATCATGGTGGATAATGGAGATTCGGCTCTTTTCTTCTACGGATCGATCGAGGAGTGTGGTGATGACCCGCCGGATGCTCGCTGCCATCTCTGTTCTCGCCCTGGTCACAGTGGCTCCCCTGGCCCTCTTTCCAGGCAGTGCCGCCGCCCAGAATCCCGATTACGTCTATCACATCGATAGCGGTGGACCGGTCAGTTCCGGCTCCATCGTCACTACTCGGGCTCTGATCGACAACCCGGGCGGAATGGTAAACGGCTGGAGCCTTGCGATCTGCCTCGATGGGAACGCCGACTTCCTGGAAGTCACCGATGGCACGGCACCGATGACCGGCAACGGAGGTATACCGGCAGACTTCGTGGTGACCGACCTGTTTCCCGGCTTAGGTGTCCGCCAGGCTGGCGTGATCAACTTTCTCGGACTCAATAATCTTCCCATCGGCGAAGACCATGAAGCCCTCACGATGCAAACCGAGTTGCTCGGCCCCCCGGGTACCACTGCTGCCCTGATCTTCTGTCCTGCCGGTTATCCCTTCGATTCCACTTTCACCGAAAATCTCGTGGTGGACCCCGCTGGGATCGCCATCTTGCCGACGGTACTGGATGGCACCATCTCCATCATCGAGTGCACCGAAACTCCTGCCCCCCCCACGAACCTCACCTGCGTCATCGACACGGGCACCAATTGCCCATGTCAGGCGCTGTTGGAATGGCAGGCTCCCACCTCTCTGATGGATTCGTTTGAAATCTATGTCGATGGTCTTCTTGCAACAGCGGTTTCTCTGGATGCCACCAGTGCGGTCATCCCTCTTCCATCTTCAGACTCAGCCGAGATCTGCATTCGAGCCGGTTGCCAGGATCTCTTCTCCCCCTTGGTCTGCTGCACGGTGGAATGCCAACCCGATTTCGACTGCAACAACAACGGCGTCCCCGATCTCTGCGACATCGCTCAGGGCGATATCGATTGCAATGGCAATGGTGAGCTCGATGAGTGTGAGATCGCCACCGGTTCGGTTCCAGACTGCAACTCCAACGGCGTTCCTGACGAATGTGACGCGGGTACGACGGAACCAGACTGTAATCTGAATAACATCCCAGATGTTTGCGAAATCGCCGACGGCAGCGAGTTCGATTGCGACCTCGACGGTGTCCCCGACAGTTGCAAGGCCGGCCCCTTCTTCGACTGCAACAGCAACGGCATCCCTGACGAGTGCGATTACAACAACGGCACCAGTTTTGATTGCAACAACAACGGTTTCCTCGACGATTGCGACATTCTGTTGGGAGTTTCCGAAGACTGCGACATCAACGGGATTCCCGACGAATGCGACATCGCCGCAGGAGCCGCCGATGCCGATGGCGACGGCATCCCCGATGTCTGTGCCGGTCAGAACTTCATCCGTGGCGAGTGCAACGGCGATGACAGCATCTCCATCGCCGATGCGATCTTCCTGCTCGGCTTCCTCTTCAACAGCGGCGCCGCCCCCACCTGCCACGACGCCTGCGACATCAACGACGATTCAGGAATCGACATCAGCGACGGCGTCTACCTGCTCGCCTACCTCTTCAGCGCCGGCCCCAACCCACAAAACCCCTTCCCCACCTGCGGCATCGACCCGACGGTGGATGCACTGGAGTGCGACGCTTTTTCAGCGTGTCCTTGATCCTTTCCTGAGGACGCCGGGAGTGGGATAATGGCTCTTGAGAAGAGGTGTAGATGGACTCGACTCGTCGCTATTTATCGATGGTGGCCTGCGCTGCGCTGCTCCTTTGTGGTGGCGTGGTGGTGGCCGGCGATTGCAACGGCAACGGCATTCCCGATGACCAGGAGTTGATCGTCGACGGCTCGATGTGGGCCAGTTCGGTGCTGGGCTTCAGTTCGCAGTGGTCCGATACGGCCTGGAGTGCGTTCCAGGCACTCGGCGAGCCGGACACGATGACCTATGGCGATATCAATACCGCCTGGGCCACTTCCTGTGCCGATGATGGCGGCGGGCTCGGCTGAGGCTGTGGCCTCGGCTGCAGTTGCGGCCCCTCCTGTAACTGCGACAGTTGCGACGGAGATGGGATCGAATACATCATCGTTGGTTTTACCCATCCGATTCTGTCGAGTTCGTTGATGGTCAGGGAGACGCTCGGTAACGGCTTTGTCGTGCGGATCGAACTGCTCGAGATCAACGGCAACCTGATCACCGTCTGGGAGGGGATTGATCCCAGTGAGATCGGCACCCCGGTCGAGTTCTCGGTCGATTTCCCGCAGACTTCGCAACTGGTCATCGGTGCCAAGATCATCATAGACACCAACCGGCACCCGGTGATCTGGGAGGAGATCGATGCCATCTCCATCAGCGGATCGATCGTGCAGGATTGCAACTCCAACTCGATCATCGATTCCTGTGAGATCGCTGCCGGAGATGTGGACGACTGCAACTCCAATGGCGTGCCGGACGAGTGTGAAAATTTGCCCGATTGCGATGGGGACGGACTGTCGGATGCGTGCGAACTGGATTCGACGGAAGCCGATTGCAACGGCAACTCGATCCCCGATGCGTGTGAGTTGGCGGCTGGAAGTGCCACCGATTGCAACGCCAACGGCATTCTCGATGAGTGCGATTTGAACACAGGCACTGGCCAGGATTGCGACCGCAACGGTGTTCTCGATCAATGTGACATCGCCAGCGGCAACTTCGAAGACTGTAATGACAACGGTGTCATCGATGGTTGCGAGTTGACGCACGTCGAGCTACGCGGCAACTGGGATGGTTTTTCGGGCCAGTACGCCGATGTGTGGGGATACGAGGATCACGCCTACATCGGGCGATTTTACGATGCTGCCGTCGATATCATCTCGGTGATCGATCCGTCCGATCCGCAACATGTCGCCGAGTATGCGCTGCCAGCACCGAATCAGAATGCCGATGCCCGCGACATCAAGGTCGCCGATGGGATGCTCTTTATCGGGTTAGAAGCGGACGGCAACGGCAGTGTCCACGTCGTCGATGTGCGTGATCCGGCCAATCCGGTGGCGGCTTTTGACATCGTCCTGGACAGTTACCTGACCGTTCACAATCTCTTTTACCATCAGGGCTTTCTCTACATCGTCGATCTGTCATCGGGCACCGGTATTGCCATCGTCGATCTGCGGGCCATCGATCTCGAGAACCCGCCGAACAGTCCGATCACGGATCCCCTGTGGACGATTACCGATGGCGGAGTTCATGACGTGGTCGCTCAGGGTGATCGGCTCTACGTCTGTAAACTGGGCTCTGGTCTGTGGATCTATGACATCGCCGAGCTCGCCAACACGCCCCCACAAGTGCTCGGCAGCGGCCCCGGCATCAGCACCCATTCCTGTTGGCCCACCGCCGATGGCAACTTCGTCATCACCGGCGAGGAACGTCTCGGCGGTGGCATCAAGGTCTATCGGGTGACCGACAATCCCGATGGTACGGTGAGCCTCGACATCGTCGACGAGGTCAACTTCTCGCAGGCCACCGCCTTCAGCGTTCATAACCAGGGAGTGATCGGAAATCGGATCTACAACGCCTGGTTCCAGTCGGGGTTGCAGGTCTTCGATGTCGATCCCGATAGCGGCTGGCTCGACTGGGTGGCCGGATACGACACCCACCCACAGCCGACCCTGCCCACTTACAACGGCGCCTGGGGGGTCTATCCCTTCCTCGGCGATGATCGCATCCTCATCAGCGACATCAGTAACGGCCTGTTCGTACTCGAACTGATCGACCTGGATGGAGATGATGATGGAGTGATCGATGCTTGCCAACCGCCACTGCTGGGCCGTGGCGATGTCAACACCGATGGGGCGGTCAATGTCGCCGATGCCATCTACTCCCTCGAAGTGCTGTTCATCGGCGTCGCTGCCCCCTGCGAGGACGCCGTCGACAGTAACGATGATGGCTTGTTGAACATCGCAGATCCCATCGCCCTGCTCGGCTACCTGTTCAGTGGTGCCTCTGCCCCACCCCCACCCTTCTCCGAATGCGGCATCGACCCGACTTCGGATGCTCTGGAGTGCGACAGTTTCGACGGCTGTTAGGCTTGACTCCACCTGAGTTACGGGCGACATCAAGAAACTCACAATGGCCATCGAGAATTCCTGTCCTACCTTGATTCTGAACCGGATATAGCCTCCTGGAGAATCCTCCGGGTGATACAAACACTTCCGCCCATGGAGGCCGCAACATGAAATTTCTATCGACCATCATCACCCTTCTTTTGCTAGGTTCCATTCTTCAGGCCCAATCGGGCCCCTGCAGTGGACATGGTGAGTTCATCCAAACCGGTCAATGGCTGGGCGGCATGGCGTGGAGCATGGGCGTGGACGTCGGCGACGTGAACGGCGACGGTCACCCCGATCTCGTGTTTTCCCGCGATCAGGGACTGGGAAACCAGGTGTATCTGGGTGATGGATCCGGGCTCTTTACCGATACCGGCCAAAGCCTCGGAACCCACAACAGCCGCGACATCGCACTGGCGGATCTGGATATGGACGGCGACCTCGATATGGTCGTTGCAAACACTCAGGTGGGTGGACCTGGGCAACCGAACAGAATCTACTTCAACGATGGTCTCCACTCCGGGAACTTCATCGACAGCGGCCAGTCCCTCGGCAACGAAGAGTCCCAGTCAGTAGCCACCGGTGATATCAATGGAGACACCTTCATCGATCTGGTGTTTTTCAACATGGGTGCCAACTGCACGGTGCACTTGAATGACGGCAACGGCGGATTTGGATCTCCCGCACAATCCCTTGCCATGAATCGAAGTTTCGATGGCAAATTGGCTGATCTGAATGGGGATGGGCATCTCGATCTGGCGATCACTGACATCTTCAATCCCGACCAAAAAATTTATATCAATGACGGTTCCGGTACCTTCACCTTGCACAGCTCCGTCACTGTTTCAGCGGGTTTGTTTTCCATTGCCGCAGCTGACGTGGATGGGGACTCTCTCCCAGATTTGATTTGCGGGGTCAACGGCGCAAATCAAATCTTCATCAATGACGGTTCCGCTAACTTCACCGACAGCGGACAACTTTTTGGCACTGCCGGCACCTCTGACATCGTCGCCGGAGACATCGATGGAGACTGTGACGTAGATCTGGTTGCAACAGATGTGGATGGATTCTTCCGGGTTTACCGCAATGATGGCGGCAACTTCATTGAGATCGCTGTAAATGATGATAACGGCGTCGCCCTGCAGCTTGCCGATGTCAATCACGATGACACCCTCGATCTGATCGTCGCCAGCGGCATCCCCGACATGGTCTTTCTCAATCTGGGACCGGGCTCCGATTGCAATGGAAATGGAATTCCAGATAGCGCCGAAATCGCAGCGGACCCCTCCATCGATTGCGATGAAAATGGAACCCTCGATCTTTGCGAAATCTCCAGTGATCCTTCTCTTGATTGTGATGGAAATGGGGTTCTGTATAGTTGTGCTACCGAAATCCTCGCCTCTGATGGAGCATTTGCTGACTCCTTCGGGAACGCCGTGAGCGTGAATGGAGACAAGGTGATCGTCGGTGCTTTCGGGGATGACACCGTGGGAGGAACAGAGGACGGATCGGCCTATCTGTTTCGATATGACACTTCCACGCTGGACTGGATAGAGGAAGCGCACTTGTTCCCCTCGGCTGGAGCGCCTGACGACGCTTTCGGGCGTTCAGTATCCCTGGGCAAGAACGTCGCAATCGTCGGTGCGCCCTATGACGACACACCCGCAGGCGGCACCCTTGCCGGATCCGTTTATATTTTTCGATTCGATACCGCCACGATGAGCTGGTTTGAGGAAGCGCACCTGTTCGCCTCCGATGGAGCAGCAGGAGATGAATTCGGCACCTCGGTCAGCATCAGCGGAACTGGCGTGGGTGCGGTTGCGATCGTCGGTGCACGCGGCGCAAACACCTCTTCAGGCGGGACCAATGCTGGAGCCGCCTATGTCTACCGCCATGACGGTTCCAGTTGGATCGAGGAAGCCAAACTCATTGCATCCGATGGAACCAATGGTGACCAATTCGGGAAATCCGTTTCCATTAGCGGCAATGCAGTGCTCGTCGGAGCCTGGCTTTACAACGGCCCATCAGGTAGCAATACAGGCTCTGCCTACGTTTACCGATACGACGGATCAAACTGGATACAGGAATCGCAACTGTTCCACCCCATCCCTACAAGCTCATCGGATCAGTTCGGCACATCGGTGAGCCTGAGCGGGGATGTGGCCATCGTAGGAAGTAAATCCAACATAGGAGATGCCACCATTTTTCGCTGGAATGGAATCGCCTGGACTCTGGAGACCCATCTGCCGAGCCCTCCCCCTTCCAGCGGATACACCTCAACCAGTAGCCTCTCGGTCGATGTGAGCGGAGATGTTGCCGTTGTCGGGGGTTGGAATCAAATTCAGCCCACTGGAGGCAGTGCAGGTGTTGCCTATCTTTACAGGAGAACCGGAACTATATGGATTCAGGCGCGCGCCCTTCTCCCGCAGGACCAGTCACTCAACGATTATCATGGCGCCTCCGTGGGGGTCAGCGGGGGGATTGCCATCGTCGGCGCGCCCAGCCACTCACATCCTTCGCTCCCTCTCTTTACCGGCTCGGCATACCTCTTCAACCTGGGCAACGATTGTGACGGCAATGGACTCAATGACTTCTGCGAGCTGACCTCCAATCCATCCCTCGACTGCAATGGCAACGGCATCATCGATCCCTGCGACATCGCCTCAGGATTCAGTCTCGATACCGACGGCAGCGGGGTTCCTGACGAATGCGAGGGAATGAAGTACATCAGCGGCGATGGCAAC
>CAYPPQ010000032.1:25285-29217 GCA_964412635.1 uncultured Planctomycetia bacterium
GAAGGACGGGGTCGTGCGAGGCGGAAAGACCATCGACGGCATCTTCGTGCTCGACTATCTCTTTGGCGGCGGGGTTTCCAGTTGCATCGATGCCAGCGACGTCAACGGCGATGGGGTGGTCGATATCGGTGACGCGGTCTATCTGCTCACCTATCTGTTCAACGGCGGCTCTGCCCCTGCGGCTCCCTTCCCCGACTGCGGAGAGGACCCGAGCGCCGATGCACTGGAGTGCGACAGTTTCGACGGCTGTTAGACTTGACGCGATGGGAATGGCGGGTGACAAAGGAGGATCCTTGTCACCCGCCTTTTGCGTGGCCGGTTCCGCCGAACCGCTGCGGTTCGAAGGCTGAATGAAATCAGGTGGATCGATGCCGTTGTCTGACCAGGCTCAAGAAGTCATTGCCCAGCTCGATACGGATGCCCCGAAGATGGGCGACATCAAGAAACTCGCCAAGACCATCAAGAAGGACCACGAACTGGCGTGGGAGTTGTGGAAGACGGGGGAATATCTTCCGCGGCTGCTGGCCGCACTGATCTTCGATCCCAAACAACTGACGGGGGAAGACTTCCACTTGTTTGCCCGGGAGATGCCGGTGCACGACGAAAAGCAGCGTCACCAGATGGGTGACTGGCTGCTGGCGCATCAGTTGATGAAGAGCAACGATCTCACCGCCATCATGCAAACATGGATGGAGAATCCCCTGCCCATCCTGCGACGCTTCTTCTGGTATCACCAGTTGCGACAGCGCTGGACCGGCAAGACCCCGCCACCGCAGAACAGTGGGGAGTTGATGAACGCCATCGAAGAGAAACTGGCGGGCGAGGACGCGGACGTGCAATGGGCGATGAATGGCTGTGCCGGCTGGATCGGTGTCTTCGAGCCGCAGTTTCGCGACCGCTGCATCCAGCTGGGAGCATCCCTCGAACTCTACAAGGAGGAGAAGGTTCCCAGGAACTGCACCCCCAACTACCTGCCCGAGTTCATCCGCATCGAGGTGGGCAAACGCTCGTAGCAGCGGAGAGTTCCCCGTCAAAGCACGATCTTCACTCAAGAAGTGGGCTGGATTGCGACAGTTTCGGGTCGTGTCCGTGACTCGACAGGTACCGGTTGTACAATGGTAGATGGCCTCGAGGAACTTTGCGCCGTGTCTGTAGAGGTGATCCGTGTTGTTGAGAACTGTCCTGTTGATGCTGTGGTTGTTGCCTGGAATGCCCTGCATCGCCCAGAGTGGCAGCGATTTCATCCTCGCCATGACATCCACCTTCGACACGGCCGACAACCAGCTACTGGTCGATGTTTCCATCGACAATGCCGGGGGTGACATGCAGGCCTTCAACATCGATGTGTGCCACGACTCGAGCCTTCTGTCTCCCGACGCCATCCTGTGCGGTCCGCCGCTTCAGGTGCTCAACGGCGGCACTGGACCGGGACTGGTCCTTCCCTACATCTCATCGGAAGGGATCGTCTACGGGGTGGTGTTCAGTGCCTTCGGCGCCAGCGAAACGATTCCCATCGGTTTTTACCCGCAGATGTTTCAGATCCGCTACGACCTGATCGGTGCCCAGGCGATCGAGAGCGAACTGTGTTTCTGCAACATCCCCCCCTGCAGTACCGGTAGTTGCTCGGTGGCCGAGACGATCATCGTGGTCGGTGGAGAGACCTACTCGCCTGCATTGAATTGCTTCGGTATCTTCGATGGAGATTACCTGCGTGGTGATTGCAATGTTGACGGCAGCATCAACATCGCTGATCCGATCTACGGCCTCGCCTATCTGTTCAACCTTGGAACGATTCCCCCATGCATGGAGGCTGCCGATGCCAACGGCGATCTCGGGATCGACCTGGCCGATGCTCTGTACCTGCTCAACTACATCAATGGAATGGGTCCCGAGCCTCCTGCGCCCTTCCCGGATTGTGGCAAGGACCCCGGGACTCCGGTGCTCGGCTGCGCCAGTTACTCCTCTTGCCCGTGAGAAGGACTCCACGGTCAGCGACCTCAACTCTTGCAGGAAGCCCTCCGCTACAGCCGTGAGTTCGATCCGATCGGGACCGTATTGCAGCTATCCCTTCTTTAGCACCGAAGAGTGGTGACAATCGGTGCTACCCTCGTGCCCGTCAGGGTGGATAATGGAGGAAGCGCGCCGGAAAGGATCCATCATGAGATCCCCATTGTGGCTCACACTCTCTCTCCTCACATCTTCTCTCCTGCTGGGGACAGCGCTGTCTGCGCAGGGGCCGTGCAACCATACCTGTTCACCGGCGCTTCCACTCCACCACCCCCCTTCGACAGTTGCGGCCTCGATTCGACGGTAGATGCGCTGGAATGCGACGATTCATCGGCGTGCCCTTGATGCTTCCTCGACGGGTTTCTGGATGGGAGAATGGAGAGGGGTCGAGGAAACAGTAATATGACCGAGGGAATACCGATGCAATCTCGATTTTCTGCACACCACTGCTGGATCCTGCCGCTGCTGGGGATCATCTTCCCCGCCTCGCTGTCGGCGCAAGTTGCTCCCTGTGCTGGTGTCGGTGTGTTCGCCGAGGCGGATCCTCTCCCCAGCAGTTACTACACATCTTCGGTGGCTCTGGGAGATCTGGATGGGGATGGCGATCTCGATGCCATCGCCGTCTACTCCCTCTCTGCATTGACTCGTGTCTTCTTCAACCAGGGTGGACAACAGGGGCTGCAAGCGGGAACGCTGGTCGACAGTGGCCAGCAGATCACCACCTGCAACATTCCCCGGGTGTCGCTGGGCGATCTCGACGGCGATGGCGATCTCGATGCCTTCGTCACCAGTGGCGACGACTATCCGCACCGGGTCCACCTCAACCAGGGAGGAATCCAGGGCGGTGTCGAGGGCTACTTCAGCCACGATGGCGAGCAGGAACTCGGCAACTTCCAGGGGCGCGACAATGCCCTCGGCGATGTCGATGGCGATGGCGATCTCGATGTCTTCGTTGCACACGACTACTCCGAGGGGGATCGCATCTACATCAACCAGGGCAATGGGCAGGGCGGCATTGCCGGCCAGTTCGTCGATAGCGGTCAGAGCCTCGGTTCCTTTCGGAGCAGTTCGGTGGCACTGGCAGACCTGGATGGAGATGGCGATCTCGATGCCTTCGTCAGTCACTTCAACGTCAACGATGTCATCTACCTGAATCAGGGGGGTGCCCAGAATGGCATCGAGGGGGTCTTCATCGAGAGTGGTCAGATGCTGCAGAGCTGGAATACCGAGGATGTGGCGCTGGCGGATCTCGATGGAGATGGAGATATCGATGCGGTTCCGGTCGAGGGTGGTGGCATGTTGCTGACGAACCAGGGAGGAGCCCAGGGCGGCATCGAGGGCGAGTTCATCTCCACTGCCCTGCTCCCTGGCAGTTACACCAACCGGGCGGTCGCCATCGGCGATATCGACAATGACGGCGATCTCGACGTGGTCTTCGCCAGCGACAGCACCCACGAGATTTTGCATGTCAACCAGGGAGGGTTGCAGGGAGGGACCATCGGTACCTTTGTCACCGATGAGCAGGCGATCCCATCGAACATGACCACCAAGGACATCGTGCTGGGAGATCTCGACCTGGACGGGGATCTCGATGCCATCACCTCCAGCGTGCACCGGAATCTGTTCATCGCCCCCGATTGTGATGGCAACGGCAATCCAGACCCCTGTGATCTGCAGCAGGATCCAACCCTCGATTGCGACGGCAACGGTGAGCTGGACAGTTGTGAACTGGCCAGCGGTGCCACCGATGTCAACGGCAATGGAGTTCTCGATGTGTGCGAGCAAACTCTATTTCTTCGTGGGGACATCAACACCGATTCGGTGATCGACATCGCCGATGCGGTATCGGCACTCGGCCATCTATTCCTGGGGAGTGACATCACCTGCGAAAGCGCTGCGGACTGCAACGATGATAGGGGTCTCGA
>CAYPPQ010000033.1:0-23954 GCA_964412635.1 uncultured Planctomycetia bacterium
GGTGCAGAGGTCAACGCCAGGGATAACAACGGCGGGACCCCGCTGATGTACGCCGCCGGCGACTCCACGACTCCGGAGATCGTCACGCTGCTGATGGAAAAGGGCGCAGAACTTGAGGCCAGGAGTAAGAGCGGATTGACCCCGCTGATGCACGCCGCCTTCTTCTCCAAGAGACCGGAGATGATCACGCTGCTGCTGGCAAAGGGCGCCGACCCACTGGCGAAGGACGAGAGCGGGAAGAAGGCCATCGACTACGCCGAGAAGAACCCCATTTTTTTTACTTTTCACACCTTCTCAAATCTCCACAACCTGCGGAATAGATCGAAGGAGTAGCGGCGAGGCGCCAGAGGGTCGAGAGCTTGTGAGCGACACACCCCTCGGTTGTTCGAGTAGGGGCTGCGCTTCAGGTGAGGGACGAATGCGTGGTGTGCAGTTCGCCGGCGTACCGCCGGCTACTGCTTGCGGGTGGCGGTTTCTGGGGTGGCTTCCTCTTCCTCTTCTCCCAGCATCTCCTTCGCCATGTCGGCGATCTGCAGTGGTGGGGCCATCGCCTGCAGCTTGCGCCAGTCGCCGGTGCGGGTGTTGCCGAGGATCAACCAGCCGTTGTGCTCCTCCTTGTAGTCGGTCCAGGCATTGATCTTGGTCAGCACCGTCTTCACATCATCCTTTTCACCGCCAAGGATCAGCCAGCCATCGGCGGGCAACTGGGCGGCATCGTGGTACGCCTTCATCCGTTCGACGCTGTCGAACTCGGGATCGACGGTGAGAGACAGCACCACCACCTCGGCACCGAGACGATCCTCCAGCAGTGCGCTCGCCTTCTTGATGTTCTGGATGATGGGGGGGCAGACGCCGGTGCAGCGGGTAAACAACACATGCATCAGCACCAGTCGGTCGCGCAGCAGATCGTCGAAGAAGCGCAGCGAGTTGCCGTCGTGATCGACCAGCACATTGTTAGGGAAGTAGTCGGCGGCCTCCTCGAGACGGCGCAAGACCCGGGCTCGTTCCTCGATCCCGGTGGCGATGTCGGCGATCCCCTCGGCGCTGGAGAGGCCGTAGGTGCGGGCCCACTCGCCACTCTGATCGTTGCCGATCAGGATGGTGGCGGTGTGCTGGGTGATGTCGCCGGTGGCCGCATCGAGGGAGCGTAGCAGTTGATCCATCGTCGGCTTGTCGCCGGTGACGAAACTCCACCCCTCCTCGGCACCGAACAGGGCTCCAAACTTCTTGATGCGCGCCGGAGTATCGTTGGCGGGATCGACACTGACCGAGATGATGCGGATCGAATCGCCGTACTTGTCCCTGGTCAATTGCTGGACCCTTCGCATGGTGGCGGTCAGCGGCGGGCAAACGGTGGTGCAGGTGCTGAAGAAGACGTTGATCAGTACCGTCTTGCCGGCGATCAGATCGGTATGGAACTGCACTCGCTTGCCATCCTGATCGAGTACCGACAGGTCGGCAATTTTTGGTGCCTCGATGAATGCAGTTTCGTTTTCATTCGCCGCAGAAGTGGACTTCTCGCAGCAACTTTCATCTTTTTTCGACTCCTGTACGGCCGTCTCGTCACAGCAAGCGTCGGCTTCGGTGTTCGGAGTCGCATTTTTCTTGGCGTCGCAACAGGGAGGCTCCTGTGGAGCCTGGGTGGACTTATCCGATGTGCCAGCGGGATCCTGTAGCAGTTCGCCCGCCAGCATCGGCTGGAAGGATGCATCGATGCAGAGGAGGGTCAGGAGAGACAGGAGTAAGAAGTATCGCGGTGCAGTCATCACCATCCCCTGTTCAACGGGTCGCTGGAGTTCTCGAGGAACCCCATCTTAGCGTCGCCGGCCAGGAGCCGGTTTGGGGGTCCCGGGGGGGGGGCCCAAAGTAACAAGTGGAAGATGGGGGGGGCCGCCCCCCCCCACCCCCACCTCCCCGCCCCCCCCGTGCCCGGGGGGGGGGTACCGGGCCGGCGGGCACAGATGACACTAGGGACAGTTGGTGGACGAGATGCAGTCGAGCGAATCGGAGGTCAGATCGGCTCCGCATTCGCCACCTGGTGCGGCCGGTCCGGCGCCGTTGCCGAACAGGTAGTTGACCAGGGAAACTGCGTCGGTGATATCCACCGAACCGTCGTCATTGGTATCGGCTGCGTCGAGGCACAGCGTCGGGGTTCCACCGAAGACGATGTTGAGGGCGTTGACCACATCCCCCAGATCGACACTGCCGTTGGAGTTGGTATCACCACGCTGGAAGCGTTGTGGTGCCACGCCCTCGGTGCAGCTGGCGACCACCGCATCGTCACAGATGGTGGTGCCACCGACGCAGACGGTGAAGGCACCGGAGTTCGGTACCGGAACACTGCATTGTGTTTCAGAACCGGGCAACAGGGCCACCTGGGTGCCGTCGAGGGTCACCTCGTACTGGCCCATCTGGGTCGTCGACTGCCACTGGATGGTGGCGATGTAGGTGGCTGGATCGACGGAGACGGACAGCGCAGCGGGTGAAGTCGTGGCGACACCTTCTGCAACGATATCGATGCAGGCAGGCTGGCCATTGACGTCATTTCCGACCGGAGTCAGGCACAGTTGCTGCGTGCCGATGTCAGCCAGCGTCACGCTCATCGATGAGGTGTCGCCGGGCAGCGTCTCCAGTAGCACACCGTCAAGAGTTGCGATGATGGCAGTGGTGACACTGGTGTTGATCCAGTGGATGGTGAAAGTATGGGTACACGGGTCAGCGAGCAGCGGGGCGTCCAGCTGCGGTGCGGTCGGTGCCAACGCCATGGCACATGGTGCCGATGGAGCGTCAACCTGATTGACGCAACCGATCACCAGGTAGTTGTACTCCCCTGGATTGATCGGATCGATGTGGCTGCTGACCGTTCCGGGCAAGCGTCCCACCTCGGTGCCGTCACGGATCACCACGACCTCGTCGTAGATGGCGTTGTTCTCCCAGGAGAGCAATGCACCGTCTCCAGCGGAAGGCACACATGCCAGTGTTCCCGGTGCTGGCGGTACGATGGTCACATTGCAACTGGACTCGGTGGAGGGTAGGTCCGCATTGACGGCGACCACCGAGTAGATGTAGTTCCCTGGTACTGCGAGTTCATCGAGATAACTGTCGGCAGTACCTGGCATCACGGAGATCAACTGGCTGTTGCGGTAAATCTCCACGGTCTGGTAGTCGTTTCCTCCGGAGACCCAGTTCAACTGAGCCCCTGTACCGGCGATCGCACTGCAGGTCAGATCGGCGACGGGAAGAGCAGGAACCCGCACGTATGGATCGACCAGGAGAAGTCCCCAGCAGCCACCACTCTGGGTGAAACTGTCCATCATGCTGTACATGTAGGTGCCAGCGGAGCGAGCGTCACCACCTGCTTTGAACAGCACGTTCTTGTGATTCATCGCCGTGATGGGATCGGTTCCACCGATATACATACTATCGGGATTGTAGCCGATCTTCTTCGACCCGTCGGTGAAGGGCTGTCGTTGGAATTGATGTCCGGAAACACCGAAACTGTGACCGTTGTTGAAGCCGCCAGCTTGTCCGACCCTGAACATGATCATGTCACCGGCCGCGCCGTCGCAGCCCGGTGTTACAGGATCGAGGCAGGGCAGGTTGCCGCAACCGACCATCGCATCGGTAGAACTGTAGACGAGTGAGTTGTCCTGCTGGCCCTGCTGGACCCATGGATCGGAGCTGGTGATGCCCTTGCGTAACCAGAGGGGTTCCGTTGCGTAGTTGTATCCTGCCAGGTTCTTGAGTTGCTTTTCATCGAGTCGATTATTGATCTGGCCCTTGGAAAGCCTCGGGAAAGAGTCCTGGCACTGCAGGACGTATTCGCCGTAGAGTTTCACTCCATCTTGGTCGAGGATGTCCGCTTCGTAGCCGCTGATCGCCTCCACGTAGCCGTTTCCATCATGGTAATCGTAGTACCATTGCGAACCTTCAGGTTCGATGATGAGAGATCCGATCAGGCCATGTTTGTGTTGGCCAAAAATGTCTCCGAACGATCGCAGGTTGGTCATGCCGAACTCGACCGGTTCGTACTGGACGCTACCGTCATCCTGGCCGTGAATCACACCTGCATACCATGCGTACTGCTTGCTGTCGCCAGGCCCCACGAGGGTATTGGCATTGTTTCCGAAGTTGGATGACGATCCTGATCCCATGTCGTGAGCGACCAATTGCGGGGAGAGCCCAACGGTAGTCTGGATCGACTCGAATCCGTTGGCTCTGGGGACCCCGATTCCCGGATCGATGACTGCAGGCATCATGTTGGTCAAGGTGACCTCCATGCACTCACCTGCGGCAGCTCGCATCACCAGTGGATCGAGGATCCTCTGACCAGTCATGATGGGAATCATATCCTCTGCATGGATGAAGACCATTCCATTGGGATCGAAGATCTCGAACTTGCTGTTGTACATCAAGCCCGCTCCACCGACGAGGTCTGCAGCTCTCCATGCCTGGATGTGGAACTGTCGGATGGGTGGAGAACCAGGACCGGTCGGACAGAATCCAAACTGGAGTGGGTGCTGTGGCCTGGACGTTATGTTCGTATTGTTGGGGAGATGTGCCAGACCCGGGACCGGATCCGAATGTCCCCTGAGGATTCCCCAGATTCCATCACGCATCCCCTCTTCCTCGGAAAAGTGGTAGGAGTAGTCGGTGGCTCCCTGACTGCCGGTCGCGTGACGAAGTCCATCTCCGAGTGTGAAATACGACTCGAAGTGTTCTGAGATACCGAAGAACTGCGAGTTGGTGAAACCGGAGTTAGGGTTCGAGCCCTCATGCAGCCAGCGGTTTCCTGTCACCGTGAAGGTGTGGAATTCCTCCTGGGCACCATGTGCAATGGAAATCTTGATGCTGTCACCCTCGTATGCTTCGGCGAGTGGTGTGAAGGGATCACTGTTGAGATCAGAAGCGAAGGCGGAAGGGGCGAACGATCCCGCCTCTCCACGGGTGGGCGGATCGTTGCGATAATTGATGGTCATCGCACCACCACCCATCGAAATCGCATCGGGTGAGTTTCTTCCCGCCATGTTGGGCCAGGTATCTTCTCCGTCTACCAGTGTCTGACTTTGAAGTTGGGACATGGGAGCGTTGATGGGGTTGTTTGCCGCATCGTAGACAGGCATCCACTCTCCCGTCTCGAAGACGAATTCGCGCATGCTGTCTGCACCCTGGACACCTGCGAGGATGTTTGCTGCCCATGTGGTTGGGCCGCCATCGCTTCGAGTACCCAGCAAGGTGTTTCCGTTGGGGTAGGTCCAGATGGAGTCGGTTGGCTCGACCACGAGCAAGGCGTAGAGACCATGCTGCTGATGCGAACTGGGACCGAAGTGGTCGTGGGTGAATACCGATCGAACGGTACGGTCTTCGCCCTGATTATTTACCACTGGATCTGCCCACCAGCGTTGTACGGTGGTTTGTGCTCCGACCCAGGCATCGTTGGGGCCCGCCCCGAACACGGGGTGTACTTCCTCCGTGAGGATTTGAGCCCCGGCATTGTTGGCAATTTGCCAGGCATTATTGGCGTGAATCCGTTCCCGCACTTCCTCGGGAGCGAAGGTGCCATCCTCGTAGTTCCAGCCGTTCGCACTTCCGTCGGATGAAGTCACATCGAACTTCACGAGGTGGATGTGCTGACCGATGATGTCGGTCGGAGTGAAGATCTGGTAATCATCGAGGTTGAGGTTGTTTGGCATCAGGTTCGTGGATTCGAACACGATGCACTCTCCTGAGTTGGCCCTGAAAAAGAGCGGCTCCGGAGATCTTGTTCCATTGAGAGTCGGCATCACATCCTCGTTGAGGACGGCGATGCGAGCCTGGCGGTCATGCCAGCCGAGTTCGTTGATGGTCATGTCAAACTGGATGTAGGCGGCCTTGTAGTTACGAGTTCCGACATCCCTCAACAGGCCATTCCCATCGACAAACTGTGGGGGACAAGGATCGGCATAAGGGGCTCCCGCTTGCGGGGCCTGACCATTGACCACGAACACGCCTGGATTGCCGGCGGAGTCGAAGGAGGGGTAGCCTTTTCCAGGCCAACCGTGCTGATCGGTGACGTCCACCGCATCGGTTCCGGTCAGACCTGCATGGAAGTCCATCGCCGCCTGCTCCGAAGGAGTACCGTCTGCAGGTAGCAGGATCAGTTCGGCGGTTTCCAGGCGCTTGGCGTAGCCGGTCTTGGCAAAGTATGGGTTATTCGCATTGACCCGCTGGAACACCTCATCTGCCTGGTAATGGGGCTCGACTGCGAGGAGTCCGGTATCAAAGGTCGAATCACCGATGCGGTGCCTCTGCAGCCCGCCGTCGTGGATCATCTCCAGTGGCGGCTGAGAAACCCTGTGACCGGCGGCTCCCGGGATGAAGTGCGGGAATCCTGGCAACTGTGAGGTTGGCATCGGCGGCATCGCTTTTCCTGGAAGCGGCACGATTCCCGGAACTGGAGTTCCCTGCGCGATCTCTGCATCGGGAAGGTTTCTCGATGAGGTTCCATCTTCAAACACATCGTGGATTCTCCACAGGCTCCACATCCCCTCTGCGAAGTGAGGGTAGAGGTGGCAGTGGAAGATGCTGTCTCCGACCGTTTTGTTACGGTTTCCCGATCCGTTGTAGTTGATCTCGTAGGTGTAACTGTTACCCGGAGCGATCGACTGAGAATCGAGGTAGGTCGAGTTCGGATTGCGTGGTTCAAAGAGCCACTGGTGTGCGTGTAGGTGGAACACATGAGTCTCGGACCCGATGTGCAGATTGCGGAAGCGCACCGCATCGTTCATGTAGGAGTGGTAGACGTTGGAAGGATCGTCATCGAACGCAGCTCTTTCGACGATTCCACTGATGGGATTTCTGACGATGGGCATCGACGGATCCCCGTTTACCCATGACTCGAGGAAGAACTCCTCGAACTTGCATTCTCCACAGTTCTTACCGGGACCTTCGCCCATGCGATTGGCTATGACGGGGGCTCCGAGGCCAGCGGTTCCGTAATTCATGGCAAAGGCGTCACGAGCTCCCGCGTAAACCTTGTCCTGTTGAAGGATAGGATACGCCTGTGTGATTCCGATCTCGTCGTGCATGATGATGACGAATTCGCGATAAGGATCGCCACAGGTGCCCGAAGGAGCGGAACCGAGGCAGTCCTCGCCTCCCGGGACCACGGTGGCGGTCAGGTCGGAATGGACGAGGTTGTTGTTGTCGTCGAGGAGGCGAAGTAGCGGTTTTCCGTTGGCATCCACGGCATTGTAATCGATCTGCGGTGTACCGTTGGGGTTTACACCCGTCGTCACGCTGGTGAGCACGTCGTCAGAGACCTGGGATCTGTACCAGGTGGAGCCTTCCGGCTGGACCGTCACTGCTCCGAACAATCCGTGGGCGATTGCGCCCTGCGCCCCTTCTCCACCGATGCTCGATGCGGGAGAGTTGAAGAGGAACTGTCCCTCCTGGGAGCAGTAGTATCTGTAGGTCGCAGTTTGCTGAGCTGCCAGAGGTACGGGGCCGTTAGTTCCCATCGCCAGGCCGGCACTACCCGAGGGAGAGGTCGCTTCCAGTCCGTTGACCAGGAAACCGACAGTCCTGGTGCGATCGTTGGAGCCGAGGCTGTTGGGAGTGGGGCTCAGTAGATTCGTGATGGTGATCTCGAGGCAGTCGCCTACGTTTGCTCGCAGTACCAGTGGCCGCGGTCGTTTATCGTTCTTCAGGCGGACATTTCCTGGCGCAATTGTAGTACCCGGTTGACGTGGCACCACATCGCTGGCAAGAGCGAAGATCATTCCGTAAGGGTCGACGGCGCCGAATCGGTTGTACCAGATGACCTGATCAAGAGTAACGACGTCTGCGTGGATGGTCCTATTGCAGGGAACTGCGTAATGATCGGGATCTGCTTCCTGCCCCGTGGCAGCGATGGATCCGAACATGACGACCAGCGACGACACTAACAAGATGGAATATTTCAACGCAACACCTCCCCGATCCTGCAGACGACGGCCGTTCAGGTCCGAGTACCTACAAGAGCGGTTTTCTCAGTTGATCCGCCACGACTCCCGCCAGGAGTGCGTTCAAGGAGAACGCTGGCAGTCGGCGTGCCGGAAGTTAATAGTCACTACCCCCGCAATGTGGATCGACCGAGCATTCACTCCCGCTCGGAATCTGGACGTGAAGCAACCACTCCAGAGGAGAAAGATCCTGTACACGATCGTATACAGACTCGTAGTGCTCGGCAAGATTGTATGTTCACATTTCGGCCTTCAAGTTGTGTAGTAAACGATTGGGGCGACAGTCAGGTTTGTCACGGACGCAGTGCCAGGGTGATGCGCTGATTCAAGAGTATCCCCTATATATAGCGTTGATCTGCTGCTTTAGTGCAAGTTGGCGGAAAGAATCGGATCCGGGCGACATGTCAACCTGTCTAATGTTAGTTTTCATTCATAGCCGATGAAGTCCTGTTCATTTCGCATTTGGCGTATTGTTTGAATGCTCTATTGAGGTTAGTATTTTGACTTGTGTCTAGTCTTTACCGGAAGTTTACACGGCATCCGGCAGGGGTTTGACAACCGCCCAGGCAGGTGTGTGGTGCGGTAGGTGACAATTATCAGGAGTTGCAGAAGCTCCAGAGAGAGGTGTTTGAGTTCGGGTAAATCACTCGGGCCAGATCCCCAATTTGAGAGATAGGACTAGCAATCATGACGAATCACCAAGTTTGTCGTCAGCACTCTGATGACACTGATGGAGGGAGTTCTTGCGGTATGGCTACTTCAATGATCCAACGCATTTTGTTGACGGCGTCCTTCGCCTTTCTACTTCCCATGGCAGTCTTCGGGCAAAATCTTGCACCCGGCGAGGCTACCGAGGGAATCACCGGCGCAGGTGTCCAGGGAGAAATCGAGTACATCGCAGTCGATGACCCGACGGACGTCTACTCTGCAGGAACCATGGTCGTGGCGGGGCAGGCATTCATCATTCCTGCAAACCTGCTCATCGATCTACCTGCAAATCGGCTGACCCTTCAGCAGGTTCTTGCCCAGGCTCCACCAGAAGCACTCGCTCTGGGTGAGAGTGGTCTCTGCAAGGGAGATAGTACCCTTCGAGGGCGTCAGGGCGGCTTCGCCTTCATCCTTGGCAACCAGATGGTGGATGGACGTCAAATCGCAGGAGATGTCTTCATCCAGAAGAGTAGCGACTTCTTCTCCGGAAACGTCACCTTCATCAATCACGATGAGGGTTACTTCTGCCTCAATGGTATCGAGGGACAAGACGGAACCGGAACGATGGTTCGAATCAACGATCCGGATGCTGTGCATACCATTCAGAGTGGTTCCGGTTGTACTCCTGGGATGCCCAACTGCAGCCCTGATGTTCGTTACTGCAATGACCCGGAGAACTACACCATTACATTCTCCAACGGATACCCGATGTGTATTCCAAGTACCGTTACCGGTGGTGCTCGTACGCAAGGTGCCGATGCAGATGGTCGTAACGACGAGTACTGTCCCCACCAGAATCGTCAGGGACCATTGAGAGGAAATGGCCGGGAAGCGACTGATTCTCGCTATCAGGCTCCGATGCAGGTTGGCGACAACGTTGGTGTCGAAGGAAGTCCGGAAGTCATCAATGGCGTCTCCTTCTTTTCGGCTCACACCTGTACCGGGGGCAAAGCCATCGTCACCCGTGACGATCCGACACAGCCTTGTTACCTCATGGCTGACGAGGTGGAGTGGGACGCTCCTGGATTCGCCAATGAGCGAGTCAAGGTTCTGCTGATCGGATTCTCGACACTGGATTCTTCCCAGGTTGATATTTACGCGCTGGACAAGGATCCAACGACCAACGAAGACCATCAGCGTCTGATCGGAAGTACGCGAAACAACCCGATTACCGTGAATCACGGAATTGGACAGGGATCCGCAGGTATCTTCAAGGTCACTTACGACGTTGATTTCCTCAAGGGAGCTCCAGTCGGACCGCGTAGTTCACCTTGTGCGAAACTCACCACCTCTGGATACGATGTTTGTCCCCAGGGTGGAACGATGAATGAAGAATTCGCGCTTTTGACTCCCATCACAAGGGAGGCAATCTTCATCTCTGCACACAATGAAACTCTCGAGCCTGGAATCGAGGCGTACAACCTCCAGGGAGACCCGTGGTTCCACGGGCAGTATCTGACGCCAGCGGGTATCGGACACCCGGAATGGGACGAGATTGATCTCAACCGGATGTGGATGCCCTTCATCTTCGCCGGGGAGCCCTGGAACCTCGATCGGAGGCTAAGCCCAGGAGGTTGCGACGATACCAATGGTGACGGGGCAGTGGATTGTGAAGATCTTGTCTCTGCGCCGATCGGATCACTGCATCTCGATCCATTCCCGTACGGGGGAGTGAATCCGATGACTGGTCTCATCGGTGGCGGCAATCTTGATCTCGAATTCGATCCGATCGTGGACCCGGTCACCGGTGAGATCTGTGGAAACGGACTCGATGACGACGGCGACCTTCTGATCGATTGTGATGATCCTGAATGTGATAACAATGCGGACTGCGTCGCTGAGGAACAAGCAGGAGGAGCAATCGGCGAGATCTGCGGTAACCTCGATCTCCTCGGTCAGCCGGTCGACGATGATGACGATGGACTCATCGATTGCTTCGATCCAGAGTGCCAAGGCGCTGCAGATTGTATCGGTATTGGAGCGGTTCTCGGATTCACTTTCGTACCGACCAATATGGAGAGGATGTTCGGATACTACCCGTTCACCTACGAGGATGCCGACGGGGACCCGACCAACGGGGCCGAGCATCTTGTCACGATGATTCCATTTGCGAACCCGGATGGGACGATCACGTCTTACGCCACAGACCTGAAGCCAGCAGAAGACCCGAACGGTGCGATGGTCCTTCCTCCACTGGTTGTGGCCTGTGCAAACTTCAACTCTGAACCCGCTGCTACCCCTCCGGGGCTTGGTGGGCTGGGAGCGGTGATGGATACGCCATTGACCGTTGCAGAGGCGGATATCGCCACGGACGCCGACGGAGATTCATTGATAATCACCTTTGGTCCTGGCTCCTCAGGCGGAACTCTTGAACTTGTTGGAACTGATTACATCTACACCCCAGCAACTGGATTCACCGGTGAAGAGACATTTACCTTCTCCGTTGATGATAGGCACGGTGGCGAAACCACCGGATCCATCAGTTTCTCGGTGCAGTAGTGGTAGTCGAAAGAAAAGGCATTGTGGAAAACAGGAGAGTGAACACCATGTTCAAAGAAAACAATAGAAAGAAGGGTAGGATGATTTCTCTCACGAGAACCTTTGCCCTGCTACTCTCGATTGCGACCGTGTTCGCAACGGGACAGGCATATGGCCAGGTCAGCGAAAGCCCCGCCCCGACGTCTCGAGCAGTCGTGGTTCTGGGTGAGATTGAGCATATCTTCGTGGATGACATGACGGATATGTTCTCAGCAGGATGGATTTATGCGGATGGTAGTGCTGTCCGTATTCCCGCCAACCTGCTGATCGATCTTCCCGCCAACCGGATGACGCTACGTGATCTGATGGAGGGTGCTCCCGCAGACTGCGCCCAGAATGGCGAGTCGGGACTTGCAAGCTCCGATACTTGTCTTCGTAGCAAAGGCCTTCATGGCGGTGGCGCACAGATCCTGGCCAACCGTCTGGAAGATGGCTTCCTCATCGCAGGGGATGTCTTCATCAACAAGGCCATGGTCGGCAATGTTGCCGGTGGAATCGTTCCTCCGACCCTTGCCGGGTATGTGTCCTACATCGATTACGATCAGGGATACATGGTTATCAATGGGGAGCTGGGTGCCAAGCCCGCAGCTGACGGCGGAACCGATTCCAAGGGTGTAATCTGCCGGATCAACGACCCCGAAATGCGCCAGACGATTCAGAGCGGACTCGGCTGCGATGGTGGTCCGAACTGCAGTCCTGACCCACGTTTCTGTACCGCCCCCGACAACTACTCGATGACTTTTGTCACCGGATATCCGTGTTGTATTCCCAGTAGCGACGCTGCTACGGGTTTGCGTTCCCAGGGTGCAGATTCTACGACCGGCATAGGGGACGAATTCTGCCCGATGTCGAACAGAAATTTCGTAGGACCGCGCGGGCGTACCGTGCCGAACTCTCAGTTCTATGTACCGATTGATGTCGGGGATCCAATCGGCGTCGAGGGCAACTTCGAGGTCAGTTCTGATGGTGTTCGGTACTTCTCCACCTACGGAGGTAGCATTGGCCTCGGTCTCAAAACCAAAGACGACGACCAGAATCCTGATCACATCATCTGGATGGAAGTCGAGATGGATTGTCCTCCGTTCGACAACGCTCGAATGAAGACCCTGGTCATCGGATTCTCTACCCTCGATACTTCTCAGGTCGATTTCTACAAGTTGCACAAGGATCCGGTAAGCGGTGAAGATCAAGAGTATCCGTGGGGTTCAACCGTCGGAAACATCGGAACCACAAACCATGGAATGCCTCCCAATCCCGGAGGTATCTTCAAAGTGGGGTACGATGTCGACTTCTTGATGGGGGCTCCGGTGAGTCCGGGTGTCAGTCCTTGTGGCAACCTGATCAATGCGGGTTTCAGTGTCTGCCCCAATGGCGGAACGATGGAAGAAGAGGTTGCTCTTCAGGCTCCAGTTACCCGTGAAATCATCGGTTACTCACTCCATCGTGAGACACTCGCTCCGGGTGTTACCGCCCACGATATTCTCGGTAATGATGCTCAGCACGGGATGTACCTCACACCAGCTGGAATCGGCCACCCGGAATTCGTCGAGGTCAACCTGCACAAGGCTGATTTCCCCTTCGTCTTCGAGGGCGTTCCGTGGAACCTGGACCGTCGTCTTGGCGTCGGTGGATGCGCCGAGATCGCAGGCGAACTCGCCTGTGAAGATCCGGGAGCAGTACCGATGGGATCGCTGGCACTCGACCCGTTCCCGGTCTCGGGAGACCCGGATTGGGTTCAGCACTCCGTCAACAATGGAGTCCCACCCTTCTCGGCAGAAAGACTGCATTCCTACCATCCGTTCGGTCCAGGAGATGTTCTGAATCCGAATGTGGATGATCCTGGAGCAAGGCCAGCTGAACCTCAGCTTACTGGTCTCATCGGAGCAGCCTGTGATGCTACCAATACTGCACCGACGGCAGCCGCTGATACCATGACCGCTGCAGAGGATACTGCCACCGCAATCGACCTTGCCACCTTGGTAGCGAACGATAGCGATCTTGAATTCGATACTCTCGAGGTCTTCATGATCGATGAGGGCAGTGCCGAAGGTGGCTCAGTGTCCTCCAACGGTAGCCAGGCCGTGTACCAGTCGGGTCAGGATTACAATGGACCGGATGAGTTCTTTTACAGCGTGACAGATGGTCACGGGGGAATCTCTCGCGGTTCCGTCTCGATCACCGTCACGCCGGTCAATGACGATCCAACACCGCAACTCGATGATCTGACCATCACATCCGGAGCAGAATTTGCCTTCACCGGCGATATGCTTCTGGCCAACGACACCGATGTCGATGGTGACACCATGACGGTGACCAGCATCACCGAGGTCGCTCCCGGAGCATCTCCGGGAACGATGACCGCCACTGCAACCGGTTGGTCCTTCCTTCCGGATCCGACCGGTGGTCTCAGCGCATGGAGTTACAGCGTCGAGGACGGTAATGGCGGATCAGCCGTGTCGGTGGTTCGCTTCTGGGTGAACAATAGTGCCCCCGTTGCGAGCGACGACACTGCGACACTGGACGAAGATACTCCGACCGCCATCGCGGTGACTCTCAATGATACTGACGCTGATTTCGATACCCTTACCATCAGTGGATTCAGCTCGCCTTCGCAGGGAACCCTCGAATGGATGCCCGGCGAGATGTTGCTGTACACCCCTGATCTGGATTCGAACGGGACTGACAGTTTCACCTACACAGTCACCGATTCGAAGGGTACCGAGTCGACCGCGACCGCAAACCTTACCATCAATCCAATCAACGACGCTCCGAGAGTGTTCCACGAAAGCGCGGACACACTTGAAGACACCCCGGTTGATGTTGCAGTTCTTGCCAATGACTACGACCCCGAAAACGACCCGATGACGGTGTCTATTCCGACCAATGCGGCGTTCGAGGCAACGATCACGCTCCTTCCAGGGGGTGTCATACGCTTCGTTCCGTTCCCCAACTCTGCACTTGGACTCGATTCGTCGATCCAGTACATCGTCACCGATAGTCATGGGGCTTCCAGCACCGGAATGCTCACTGTCAACGTCATTCCGGTCAATGATCAGCCAGTCACGGGAATCGATTCCGTGGTGATGCTGGAAGACACTTCAGCGACACTCAATGTTCTGCTGAACGACGTCGATGTGGATAATGATATGTTGCGTGTGTCCGCTGTGGAGCCGTCTGCCGGTTTCCCGGGAACGGTTACGTGGGATGTCAACGGCAACGTCACCATCTCACCTGACCCGGATGCCGCCAGCACTACTCCGCTGCTGATCGGTTACACCGCTACCGATGGTGTGCTGACTGACGATGGAACCATCAGCGTCGTGATCATTCCGGTCAACGACGATCCACAAGCAGCTGACGACCTCGGACTTACCATGGACGAGGATGGAAGCCTGGATATCGATGTTCTGGCGAACGATTCCGACGTGGATGGCGACACCCTTCAGATCGCTTCGACGAGTCAAGGTGTTCGTGGCTCGACGGAGATTCAACTGGATGGCACCATTCGCTACACACCGAATCCGGATGCCAATGGCAATGATCTGTTCACCTACACCATCCATGATGGAAATGGTGGCTCTTCTTCTGCTACGGTCGCAGTCACGATCACTCCGATCAATGACGCCCCGTCTGCAGGGCAACTGGCAATGCTTCCAATGGCTGAAGATGGTGTCAAAACAGTCACCGCTGCTACCATTCTTTCGGTTGCAAGTGATGTTGACGGTGATGCACTTCGAATCACCAACGTGGGGCAGCCTCTCAATGGCCAGGTGAGCATCGATACCGATCCGGTTTCCGGTGATATCGCTTCTCTGGTTTACCAGC
Source organism: uncultured Planctomycetia bacterium (assembly GCA_964412635.1). Classification (GTDB taxonomy): domain Bacteria; phylum Planctomycetota; class UBA8108; order UBA1146; family UBA1146; genus QNYK01. Next base: position 15,054 of record CAYPPQ010000033.1, read on the forward strand.
CGAACCCCAACTTCCACGGCTCTGACAGCTTCACCTACGAGATCACCGACGACGTGATCGAAGGTGGAGTACTGACCACCACTAGTGCGACATTGACGCTCAACATCCTTCCGGTGAACGACTTCCCGGTGGCGATCAACGATGCAAATCTGTCGGCGACCGGTGGCGAGCCACTGGACATCGCTCCACTTGCCAACGACTCCGATCCTGACGGTGATCCACTCACCCTGGATAGTCTTGCCAGTGGACCGTTCCACGGTTCGGCAACCATCAATGCTTCTAACAACACCCTGACTTACACCGCAGACCTTGGCTTCGATGGCAGCGATACGATCCTGTACGTTGTCAGCGACGGTCACGGTGGATCTGCTACGGCCAGCATCGTGATCTCGGTCACTGCGCCGGTTTCGCAGTCCCTGGCGGTGATCCGTGGTGACGCAAACATCGATGGTCAGCTTGATGTCTCCGACCCTGTCGAAACGGTCCTGTACCTCTTCGACGCGGATCCGGTGGCGTGCCTCCTGGCACTCGACTCCAACGATGACGAGCTGGTTGACCTGGGAGATATCATCTTCTCCCTCAACAACCTGTTCAGCACCGGAGCCGATCCTGCTGCGCCGTACCCCTTCTGTGGTCTTGACCCCACTGAAGGTTCGTTGCCCTGTACCGGATTTGGAATCTGCGACTGATCGTAGTTCCAGGCACAGTACAGTTGTTGATTCAGGGCCCATGGGAATCTCCCATGGGCCCTGATTTTTTTTGGGGTGGAAGTGGAGAATCTGCTTCCGAAGCGCACTGCTGTACAGATACCTACGGGTGACTCGATCGGGTTCGGATCAGTACATCCGGCGAAATTTCCAGTTTTTGCAGGTGCGTGTTATACTTCGGAGTTCCCGAAGTCGTGTTTCTGGAAGTGGTTCCGGGAGGATCCTGATCGGGAATCGATGAACAATCGGCTGGGAACTCCGTGCCGGAGTCCACATGCCACGAGAGACCAAGTGAAGAAGGATCAAGCGATGAAGACTACTCTATCGATGGGAAGAAGGGTGCCGCTGGTACTCCTCCTCCTGGTTGTCGCAGCCGGAGCCTTTCTGCAGGGAAACACCGGGCTGGCATCTCGAACTCCAGGAACCCCCAAGATCGTCTGCGATGCTCCCACGGCGGAGTGGGGCGATCTGATCAAGGGCGACCCTTACGAACACGTGTTTCAGATCAAGAACACCGGTGACGAGGTGCTGATCATCCAGAAGGTCAACGGAACCTGAGGCTGCCTGGTCGCCGATCATGACGACCAGATCGAGCCCGGAGGGCTTGGCACCGTGACCGTGAAACTGGATGCAAAAAAGGTTCGTGGGAAGAACATCACCAAGACGGTCAAGGTGTTCTCCAACGATCCCGCAACTCCTGAGTTGCCACTGAGCATCAAGGGGACGATTCTGGAGATCCTCGAGACGAAGCCACTGGCACTCAAACTACAGGGTCTTGCAGGTGGAGAGCTTGAGGGTTCATTCACCTTTACCGCCGGCTCGCCCCTCGATGTTGAAGTGGTGGAGTTGAAGTCACAGGGATCGTTACTGACGATCGGTGAGATGAAGGAAGTCACTCCTGGGCGAGAATGGACGCTGGATCTGTCTGCAAGATCGAGCAAGAGACCTGCCCTCATCAAGGAGAAGCTCTTCATTGATGTGGTTACCAGCGACGGCAAGGAGAGGGCACTGGACTTCCTCGTCCAGTTGGACCATCGGGCTCGAATTGTCCTTCAACCGAAGCAGAATCTCAAGTTCCTCAACAAGGACACCGCCAAGCTTCTCGATGGCGGCGAGCCGCAGGAGAAGAGTATTCTGGTCACCGGTGGGGACGGCAGCATCGAGTTCGAGATCAAATCCGTCAAGCTCGATGACAAGATCGGTTCCGTCTTTGAAACACGGGTCGAGGAGGTGTCTCCGAAGAGATCGTACCGTATCTGGGTGACCCTCAAGGAGTACCAGCCAAAGCCGACGGTACTCGGCAAGTTACTGATCGAGACGACCGATCCGGTGCGTAAGGAACTCTCCGTGTGGATCATGGGGCAGTTTCGACCACCGGCGGGGAAAGCAGGGCGGTGAGCCCTCGCAGTTGATTTGAATCGAATAACGAGCCGGGAACCGAGCAGGTTTTCGGCTCGTTTACTTTGTAGGAACAGTTGCTTTCATCGAATGCCATTGCGAGCAGATGGTGCGCTCCTGTCGTTTGTACTGTCTTTCCTGACCTCCCTGATATAGGGTGTCCGAGGATGCGAGAGGGTCGGATAATAGGTGCGGGAGCAGTATTTCGCTCCTACTTCGTGGTGCGTTTATTTTATTCCGGGAGCTGTTCCCCGGATCTCTGGAGACGACTTTCATGTCCCATCGATTGCTATCCTGGAAGATGGTTGCAGTGCTTTTCATCTTCCTGTCTCCGACATCGTCGGTGCAGGGGCAGATCCCCTCCAGTAGCCCCATCGTGACTCCTTCGGGAATCTCCATCCGCGATGCCATCGAGAGTGACGTGAATGGCGATGGACACCTGGATCTGGTCTCGGTCAACGGTCAGGGCGAGATCACCATCAGCTTTGGATTTGGCACCGGGGCACACGGAAATCGACAGCAGATCGATCCGGGTCCCGGGATCGACGGCCTGGTTCGATGCCTCGGTGAGGGGGACCTGGACGGTGATGGAGACCGTGATCTGGCTTATGGCTGGGCCACCTCCGGTGGACCAGGCGGTTTCATTTCCGTCTTCATCAATGATGGAGGAACGCTGGGGCCGCGACAGGATATTCCCCTCGATACTCAGATCAACAGGACGCCTTACGATTTGATCCTGTCCGATGTCGACGGCGACGGGCGAGACGATCTGGTCTGCTGTACCAATGTGCTGGCAGTGACGCTGCAGCCCGCTTCTCTGACGGTATTACGATCGCTCGGAGCCGTTGCAGGAGGTGGATTGTTGTTCGCGGCTCCCCAACATGACGACTCCTCATCGCTGGCCACCGACATCCTTCTTCATGACATGGATGGGGATGGGGATCAAGATGCCTTGATGGCGAGCCGCGATGGAAACGTGTTTTCCGCCTTCAACAATGATGGTAGTGGAGCCTTCTCGCTGGCCACTTCGATCTTCTTTCCGCTACTCCCTCACCCGTACTCCCTGCTCGCAGCAGATTTCACCGGAGATGGAAACCAGGACGTCATCATCGGAACCTGGATGACCAAGTCCCTGATACTCCTGGAGGGGGACGGCAACTTCGGATTCATCGAATACGATGAGATCCCCGTGGGGGTCTTCGGCTGGGGCCTGATGCAGAGACTGGGATCGCACGACATCGATCTGGACGGGACTCCCGATGTCATCGCTCCCTTTTCCGGTGGCATCATCGCCACCAGGTTCAACGGCGGGACTGCCGAGTTTCTGGACCAGGCGCTCTTCAGTACCTACCAGGGACCACTGGAAGTTCGCTTCTCTGACTTCGATGGGGACGGCCTGCTCGACCTGTGGATGGATCACAGCGACCTGCAGGTGTTCACCAACTTCCTGGCATCCTCCAGCCGGGTTGGCTACTTCCACTTCGAACCACAGCGCGTCTCCTCGGGACTGGAAGCGACGATTCCTTTGATGATCGTGGCCAACCGGGCGATCGAGGGATTCGAGGTGGGAATCGAACTCGATCGAAGTCTCCTGCAACCGATGGCATTGGAGCCCTCGGCAGAGGTGATGGCGGTGACCGGCCCCTCCGGACCTGCTCAGTGGTTCGTGGATCTTGGCAGTGCACCGGGGGACCGGGTCCTGCTGCTGGCAGATCTCGGCCTCGGCTCCGGGATGGGACTCGATGCCGGCAACCTGAATGAAGCCGCCGATCTGATCCTCCAGGTTTCCACTGTCAGCGGTCTCACCGAGACCACTGTCTTTCCGAGCGGGGTGTTTGGCAGCACCGATGCGGCGATACACCTCTCCGGTGGCGTCTCCAGCAGCGGCTCCCTTTCGGGAGCTACGATCACCATCGAGGTTCCTCAATCCTTCATCCGAGCGGACGCCAACGATAATGGTCTGGTCAACATCGCCGATGCAGTGGTCCTCCTTCGTAGAATGTTCGGGATCGATTCACCGGGTAGTTGCCAGGCAGCGGAGGATGTGAACGGGGATGGAATCGTCGACGTCGCCGATGCGATCAGACTCGTCACATTCCTGTTCGCCGGAGCCAACGCGCCGGGTGCGCCCTTTCCCTCCTGCGACATCGCTCCCGATCCTTTGATCTTGCCCTGCGAGGTGCGCATCAGTTGCCCCTGAGGGGAACTGGAATTACCAGCTGTCCGCCTCGGCGGTAGGTCCCTCGTGGCTCCGATGACTCGGTCTTCCTGAGTCGCTCCAGGAGCGCCGTGATCCTCTTTCAATACCGTTCCTGCACCGTGTGTCGCGGCAGAGGTGTCTCGCCGCGTGCGGGGCTCTGAGGCGCACTGGTTGAAGAGGGAGAGTGAAGAGGGAGAGTGAAGAGGGAGAGTGGCCTGCACTGTCGTGATGAGTGGCTGGGGACCGTGGAGGTAACCTGCTCGATTCGATGAGATTCGACGATGAAAAAATCCCTGCCCGACCGGGAGCGGTCGGGCAGGGATTCAACAGGTAAACCGTGGCAGGTGGTCAGGGATGGGATCAGGCGCGGAGTTCGACTCCGGCCATGCGGACAACCCGTGCCGCCAGTTCTTCCGGTTCGAAGGGCTTCTGAAGGATGTCATCGGCACCGAGCAGTCTTGCACGGTCGAGTTCGATATTCTCCATGGCAGAAACCACCAGGATCTTGGTGCGGTTCAGATCGGGAGCAAGGCGCACGTACTCGATCACGTCGAAGCCACCGAGTCCTGGCATGCGCAGGTCGAGGGTCATGACGCAGGGGAGGTGTTCCCGTAGCAGTGAGCCGGCGGAGAATCCATCGGGTGCGACGTAGACGTCGAAGTTGTGCTTGCGAAGCACTCGCTCGATGGCCTGGGCGACCAGACTGTCGTCCTCGACCACGAGAACCCGGCGAGCGAGATGGAGAAATTCCCTCGGAATGGGAATGTTGTTCTCGCGCAGAAAGGTCACGAAATTGTGAACTTCGACCCGGTTGTCTCCACGGCCTGGCAGCTGATATGCCCGCAATTGGCCGCGCTGAATCCACCGGATGACAGTTCGGAAGTTGACACCGCAGTAATTTGCGATCTCTCCCGTAGTCAGTGTTCTCTTGTCGTTCATCCCACGCTCCTCGCTGCTGAACCGGCTCCACAAGGGAATCCGGTTTGACTCTTGTGCTGTGTTCTATTACTTCCCACGCCTGATCTTCCGGTAATGACGGGATTCCGGTTGAATCGTTCGGTGAGACCCTTCTGTAGATGCGTTAACTAGCCCCTATTGTATTGTCAGTGTTTTTTTTGTCAACTGTCTGGACTGACAAAAGTCTATCGTGGTGAAGGTGGTTATATGGTCATTGTTCGTCATTATGGGTTCATTGTCGGAATTCTAACGGGTGGAGATGGAGTGTCAGCCTCCAAATGAAAGTTCCTCCTGGGCCATTACAAGCCCAGGAGGAACAGTATGGTTCCAACACCCCAGCTCGGGGGTCCCCTGCGATCTCCAGGGGCAACAGGAGACCTCTCCGGGGCTCCTACGCGGCCTCTCGTTTACGGGCACCCCGGCGATCCAGGGCACTCGAGATCATCGGTGGTGGGGTCATCTCCGCAGACGAGTCCCGGCGCGGGGGGCTGAGTTCCACCATTGTAGAGGTAGATCAGCAACAGCAGAGGATCACTGATATCGAGCATGCCGTCGTCATTGGTGTCCTGGGCGTCCTGGCACGAAGAGGCTCCGCCACCGAAGATCGCCTCGAGACTGAACATGACATCCGCGATGTCGAGTGCTCCGTCGGCATTGGCATCTCCACGTTTGAAGGTGTCGGGAGGGATGCAGGTCAATTCGCACGTCTGTTCCGGAAGGACATCTCCACAAACGCTGGTGGCGGTCAAGGATACCGTTGCCAGCAGGTTGGCGGGGAGTGAGACCAGTGCCGATGTTGCATCTGCAGCGACCACCTGATCGATTCCGTTGACGGTCAGCAGTAACGAGGAGTAACTCTCTCCATTGCTCCAGCTGACGGTTCCTTCACAGGTGTCGTGGTTGACACTGCAGGTCAGTGCCGATGTGGGAATCGGTGTCGGCAACGGGGCGACTGCCACTTCGCAGCAGGTCGATCCGCCGGTGGGTGGAACTCCGTTGTTGATCGGCTCGATGCAGATGCTCTGAGTTCCCTCTGCAAGGATGGTACTCCAGCCGGTGGCATCTCCGGCCAACGTATCTACCAGAGCCAGGTTTGCCGCGTCGGGTCCCGTGTAGACATTCACCGAATCGACATTTCCACTGAGAGTCCAGCTGAAATCGTGACTGTTGGTGCAGAAGTCGGTGAGGCTGCAGACCAGATTTGCCGCCGCATCGGGCGGCGGAGCGATGCAGGTGCCGTCGGTCGTGACCGCTCCGAGGACATCGCCACAACTGGTGGTCGCTACCAGTGACATCGTTGTTGCCACGTCCTGATCGAGGGCGAGAACCGTCGAGGTGGCGTCCGCTGCCAGCGGTGTCGTCGAGCCATTGACGGTCAGATCGAGAGAGGTGTAACTCTCGCCGTTGATCCAGGAGAGGGTGGCGGTGCAGGTCTCGTGATCGATGCTGACACCGAGGCCGGAGATGGCGATGGGGTCGGGAATCGGATCGACGACCACCTGGCAACAAGTCGCACCGCTTGCCGGCGCCATGCCAGTGTTGAGGGGATCCACGCAGAGGGTGGGGGGTCCCGGGGGCGTCAGGTTGGTGGTCCAACTGGAGGCGGTTCCAGGAAGGGAGGCGACTGCAGCCATGTTGGACGGATCAGGGCCCATGTAAATCATCACGGCATCGACATTGCCGGTGAGGGTCCAGCTGATTCCGTACGAATTGGTACAGGTGTCGACGAGGGTGCAAGCCAGATCGGTTGCAGCGGACGGGCGCTGGTCGTGCCAGATGGCGCCGAGGTCGGGAAGGGTTCCATCCTGGTCTTGCGTCACCAGCGGGGAGCCGGCATCGACGCAGTTCGAGGTTTCCTGCAGGGAGTAGTCCCTCGTCGCTGGATCGGTGAATCCTGGGTTTCCGTCGATGATGATGTTACCGGGGTATCCACCTCTCACATCACAGTAGTCGAGCTGGGCAGTTCCCGGGATGTTGATCTCGGATCCGAGCGGATTCCAGAAGATGGAATGACTCGCAAGGACGGAGGAGACGTTGTTTCCACTGGGATCCAGCGGGATGTAGATCCCTGAAGAACCCTGAAGGGAATTGTTGTTGGCGATGGTCATGTGACTCAGGTTGAGGGTGCTCGAGTTCAGTGTCGAGGCGATGGCTCCACCTTGTGAGGTGGCAAAGTTGTTGGCGATGACACTTCTCTGGAGAATCACCGAACTACCATCGACACCGATGGCCGCTCCGTGGCCTGCGACGTTGTCGAAGAAGTTACAGGAGACGACATTGCTGGGGCTCTGGAAGAAGGTCGCCGCGCCACCGATCAGGGTCGCCTGGTTGTCGTTGAATTCGCAATCGAAGACCTGGATCGAGGTGGTCTTGGCATCGATCGCTCCACCGATGAGAGCGCCGTTGCCAGTGAAGGTACAGTTGAGAACATCCGCTCCGGTGCATCCATCCACGGTCAGTGCACCACCGGCAGTCTGCGCATCGTTGTCGTTGAAGGTGCAGCCATTGAGGATGACGGCTCCGATGTTGTGGAAGTATGCGCCAGCACCCTCCAGGCCACCGTTATTGTGGAAGTGGATTCCTGTGAGATTGAGAGCGACGCTATCGACAGCATGGATTCCTGCGCCCAGTTGTGCATTGTTGAACTGAAGGACGCAATTGACGATGGTGGGTGAAGCTCCTGCGATCAGGATTCCTCCACCGCGAGAGAAGGTCCCTGTCGCATCGGTGATGACTCGCCCAGATCCTCCACGAATGGTGAATCCATCGAGTACAGCCAGGGGTGTTTCCCCCTGTTCAAAGGCGAGAGTGGAACCATCGTCGGGTCCGCGGCTCAAGGTACTCCCGTCCAGGATGGTCAGCGCCGGTCCGTCAGTGGATCGGAGGGAAACGCTTTTCCCGTTGAAACTGATGTTTTCCGAGTATGTGCCAGGAGCGACCAGGATGGTGTCGAGCAGATTGGAGGCGTCGATGGCGCTCTGGATCGTCGGGAACTGTGCGGGGACGTGTAGGTCCGCTGCACTTGCCCGTGAGCCTAGCGACAGGAGCAGGGCCAAAATTACGCCTATAGCGGTGCTGTAACGGCAATTAATCACAATTCTCCTCCTCTGGAGTCGAGGTCTTATTGAACAGAACGGAACCCCTGGGGTTATCAAAGCAAATCCCTTGGCATGTACTGTACTGGGTTATTGTACTGCTAACAAAGGGTCTTTGTTGCCGTAGATGGGACAATTCCTGTATTTTCTGTATATCACCATGAATAGGCAGTATTTGCCGAATAGTCGTGGTTTGCAGGTGGGGGCAGAAGAATGTCAATATAGACAAACTGCCTAACGAAGTTACAATCAGCAGTACCTTTCCCTCGATGGCTCGCATTGTTTGTACATTCCAATTAGCTCGGCCGTACCCCTCGATCGACGTGGGGTACCCAGTGAACCATGGGCTACAAGCCCAGCGGAGGACCCGATGCAGAATTCATCTCGCCTCATCGGTAAGATCCTGCTCCTGGCACTGATGACCGCCACCATCGGCGGTTGTTTTGGCAGGACCTCGAAGATCACGGCACCCGTTGCCCTCAGTTATCCCTCTGCGGAGTGGGTTCTGACGGTAGGGGAGCCGGTACTGATTCCTGCCCCCCTG
>CAYPPQ010000033.1:23964-27970 GCA_964412635.1 uncultured Planctomycetia bacterium
GGTCGAGGGCGATGCCCCCGATCTGAGGACAGTGACCCCCGATCTGCCAACAGGTCTGGCTCTGGATCCGGAGTCAGGAGATATCTCGGGAACTCCCGGGGAAGCCTGTCCCTCCTCCTTCTTCACCATCACCGCCTCCAACTACGGTGGCGAGACTTCGGTGGGGCTGGAGATCCGGGTACTCCCAGAAGCTCCCTGTGATCTGGTTTACCCGCTCGATTCGGTACAGATCCTCGCTTTCACCGAATTCCCTGAACTGACTCCAACCCTTGGTTGCGGTCCATCCAGTGATTACTCGGTGGATCCGGCGCTTCCGGAGGGTGTCACCCTCGATCCTTTCTCCGGCATCATCAGCGGCGTGCCGGTGATCAGCCAGGAGCCGACCCTGCATACCTTGACCGCCACCAACGAGAGCGGTTCGACTTCCACCACACTACTCGTCGAGATCATTCCGGCGGGACCGTGTGATCTGGAGTACGAGGAAGATGACAAGGTTGTCGCTCCCTTTGCACCGATGGCGCCGATCTCTCCGACCACAGGTTGTGGAGAGCCGGATCTGTACGTCATCGATCCGCCACTGCCAGAGGGCGTTTCCATCGATCCGGCCACCGGTCAGATTTCAGGAACCCCGGCGGTCGAGACACCGCGAATCGTCTACATCGTCACCGCTTCCAACGAACATGGCAGCGACGACACGGAGATCGCCCTGCGTATCTCTCCCGTGTTCTCCTATGACCTGGAGCAGATCAGCGGGGAGTACGACCCTGTCAGTGGTGAGGGTGGAGGCGAGGTTCGCATCATCCTGACCGAGGGTGGAGACAACATCACCTTCCCCACTCAGATCCTGATGCTTTCCCTGGCCCTGGCACATGACCAGGAGCGACTCGATCTCGTCTCCGTGGATCCAGGTCAGGACCTCACCGGACTCAACGATGGAACCGGCCCCGAGTTCTTCGCACCATTCGAGACTCCCACCGGATTCACCCTCGGAATCGTCTTCTCCTTCTCTCCCGATTACGGAGGGTTGCTCGCGGACGTCCCGAGAGAGATCGCAGTGGTGACCTACGACACGATCCCCGAGGTCTTCTCGGGAGATGCAGACGGAGTCGAGTCCGATCTCAACTGGGGTAACCCTTCAGCGGGTGATCCAGGAGTACCCGGTGTCGGAAACACGGTCGTACTGGATGGAGTTACCGGGATTCTACCGGTCACAAAGGATGGAAAGTTGGACCTCTCTCCCAGCGCTTCCGACTGAGTTCTGAACTAAAAATTTAACGGATGTCTTTAGAGGTGATCCCCCGATGCCCCGAGTCCTTTTGCCACTACTACTGCTGATCATCTCAGGTCTCGCCGGCTGCGGAGGGAGTGGTGGAGGATCCACTGAAGTGGAATCATTTCCACCGGTTTCCATCTCCTATCCCGCCTTCGGTCCCTTCATGCTCGGATCTGCCATCAGTCCCATCGATTGCATCGTTGAGGGAGGCGCTCCCGATCTGTGGACGGTGACCCCGAATCTTCCCGCAGGACTGAACCTGGATCCGCTCGATGGAACCATCTCGGGAACACCCCTGGTTGTCCAGGCACCGACTCCTCACACCATCTTCGCCCAGAATGACAGTGGTCAGGTCACGGTGGTGGTCACCATCTTCGTCTTGCCCGCTTCTCCCTGTGATCTCGATTACGGAGCGACCGAGTTCCAGCTGATCGAAGATGCCAGCATCGTTCCCCTGATTCCGGCCAACGGTTGTGGAGCAGCGGATCTGTGGAGCATCGACCCACCCTTGCCGACCGGACTGACCATGAATCCGATCTCCGGATCGATCTCGGGAACGCCGACCGATCCAGCCGCAGCAGTCGAGTACCAGATCACCGCAGAGAATGCATTTGGCCAGGGAGTCGTACTGTTGACCATCGAGGTACTCGGGACCGCTCCCTGTGATCTTCAGTACCCCCAATCGACCATCACTCTTCAGGTGGGAGATTTGCTGGTTCCACAGCAGCCGCAAAGTGGTTGTGGGGATGTGGCCGAGTTTTCCATCCTGCCATCGTTGCCTGCAGGGCTCTCTCTCGATGCTGTGACCGGAATCATCTCCGGTACGGCGACGCAGGTAAGCAGTGCCACCGTCCATCAGGTCACCGCGATCAATCCGTACGGAGCAGATCAGCAGGCGCTGACGATTACAGTCCTACCGGCACCTCCCTGTGATCTGAGTTATTCCGAGGTCTCGATCAGTCTGGGCGTGGGGGATACTCTCGCTCCGATGATGCCAACGGTGTCCTGTGGTCTCGTCGATGGATTCAGCGTCTTTCCTGCCCTGCCCGCAGGTCTCACCCTCGATCCCACCACCGGAGCCATCGGCGGAGTCGCCATGGAGGAATCCGCAATCAATCTCTATCAGATCGTCGCCAGTAATGTCAGCGGACAGGCTGGTTTTGATCTGGAGTTGGAGGTGTTACCTCAAGCTCCCTGCGATCTGCAGTATCCAGAAACAACCCTCAACTTGCTGGTAGGTGTTGCCCTCGATGATCAGATCCCTGCCGTGGGATGTGGCCAGGTGACCCTTTACCAGATCTTCCCGGCCTTGCCGCCGGGGCTCACCATCGATTCGATCAGCGGAGTGATCTCCGGAACGGCGCAGGAGACGAGTAACTCGACCAACTACGAGATCGTCGCCAGTAATTTCCGCGGCAGTAGCTCCACGACCATCGCAATCACGGTACTTCCCGAACTACCCTGTGGATTGCAGTATCCACAGGTCGATGTAGTGCTGACCGTTGGAGAAGCGATGGCTGCACTTTCGCCCACATCGAGTTGCGGGTCCATCGACGTCTACACGGCGATTCCTCCACTTCCCACCGGGATCAGTCTGGAACTGGCGACCGGTGTGATCAGTGGAATCCCTCAGTTCCAGAGTGGACGATCGGATCATGTGATCATCGGTGGCAACGCCAGTGGTTCGACATCGACAACCATCAACATCACGGTCAATCCAGAGGCTCCATGCGGATTGCAGTACGATTCTTCGATACTGTCGCTGGTACTCGGGGAGGATCTCGGAACGCTGTTACCAACTGTCGCCTGCGGTGCCGTCGACAGTTGGAGCGTGAATCCTGATCTTCCCGCTGGATTGAGTTTTGATGGAAGCACAGGTGCTCTCAGTGGCATCCCCACCGAGCTGGCAGTAGCAACAGATCACCTCATCGAGGGGTCGAATGTCTCCGGATCGACGAGTTTCACCATCAGCATCGACGTTGTCGATGCAGCACCCTGTGACCTCGTATACCCCGATCCGGCGCTTCTTTTGATTCTCGGTGACCCTCTGTCACTGCAGATCCCATCGGTCGGCTGTGGAATCCCGGATCAGTTCGAGATCGATCCACCGTTACCACAGGGTCTCTCCTTCGACTCCTTGACGGGAGCGATCGAGGGAACACCCACTACAGTGACCGCCGCCACGGTTCACCAGGTGACTGCGACCAACGGTACCGGGTTCATCAGTACCGATCTCTCCATCGAGGTGATCGGACAGGCGCCCTGTGAACTGTTCTACCCCGAGAGTGTCGTGGCTCACCCGTCGGGAGTACCGTTTCCGATCCAGGTGCCCCAGATCGGCTGCGGAGCCGTGGATCTGTGGACCATCACCCCCGATCTACCAGACGGACTCAATTTTGATCCGCTTACAGGAATCATCTCCGGAGCGGCGAACAGCGAGGGAGAATCAAGTCATCTCATCCGAGCCGAGAACGACTTCGGAGAGGTGGACACGACGCTGCAGATCATCCTGAGAGATGTTTTCTGGTATCACGCCGATCCATTTGTTCTCGAATACTCCGTCGCCACCGGCGAAGGCAGTACTTCAGTGCCGCTGATGTGCGAGGAAAGCTTCGCCAATCCGAGCTTCCCGACCCAACTGGCCGGGATCTCCATGGCGATCCAGTACGATTCTCAACTTCTGGAATCGATCTCCGTCGATCAGGGAACTTCCCTGGCGACCCTCAACGGTGG
>CAYPPQ010000034.1:0-27309 GCA_964412635.1 uncultured Planctomycetia bacterium
GGACCCCTCCCTGGGCGACGAAGCGATGTCGATGTCGAGGGAAGAGTTACTCCTCCATCTACTCAATTCCCCGATGCAGTGGATGATGACCGATGCCGATGGGGAGGCGAATTTTCCAAGACTTCCCTTCATGGAGTATCGCGTCTACGTCGACAAGGAGCCGTGGGCCCAGCAATCGAGCAAGTTGACCATCGATGGCGATCGACAGTTGACCCTGATGCTGGAGAAGGGTGCAACCATCGAAGGAGTGGTCAGGAGCAGCAGCGGTTCCGCCATCGAGGGGGCACTGATCCGTCTCGAACTGAGTGACGTGCAGTGGAACCAGGTGACGCGGCCACTGCCGATGGTCAACAGTGACATCGATGGCCGATTCTTGGTCCAGGGTCTCGCCGCCGGTACCGTCGAATTACAGGTGGAGGCGCAGGGCTTTCGACGCAACACGCTTCGAGGAGTGACCATCGAAGCGCAGGGAAACTCCTCGGTGGAGGTGGAACTGGAACCTGGTGCGCTGCTGGAGGGATTCGTTCGATCCACCGACGGGACACCGCTGGCCGGCGTCAAGGTGGAAGCCGCTGGCCGGTCGCGGGCTTTGAGAGCGGATTCTGCCAGGACGGAAACCGATGAAGATGGGCACTTTCTGTTCGATACATTGGGGGTCGGATTGTATCGCCTGGTGGCGACCTCCCCGGGCCTGAAAGAGGTAAGGCAGGAGTTCCAGACGGGGCCGGAACCGGTCGAACTGGTGATGGGGAAGGCGATGGTCGTCACGGGAAAGGTCGTGGATCCCGACGGCAAACCACTGTTCAGGGCTCGAGTTTCACAACTCGCCTGGCGCGGTGGCGATGGAGTTGTCACCGACAGAAGCGGCGATTTCACCCTGCCGTTGCTGGTCGAGGCGGATCAGATCACCATCCAGGCGGGCAGCTTTCGCAGAGAAACCGTCGATGTCGATGCTTCGGGAGGAGATCTTGGAATCATCCAGCTGTCCACGGCAGAGACGATCGAGGGAATCGTCTACTCCCCCGAGGGAACTCCCCTCAGCGGGGCCCGCATCGTCGCCAATCGGGTCCGGCGCGAGGGAGAGAATCGTTCTTTCCGCAACGACGCTGCCATCGCCTGGTCCGATGGGGAGGGACACTACCGGCTGGAACTTTCCCGCGCGGATTCTTCGTGGAGGGTGAGCGCTTCCTTCCCCGAGATGCTGTCCTCTGAATCGGTGGAGGTTTATCCCGCTGGTAACGCAGTGACGGGCATCGATCTGGTTCTGCGCTGGGGTACTGAAGTGTCGGGGATCGTCACCGGAAATGGGGTTCCGATCCCCGATGCAAAGGTGACGATACGACAGTCGAGGAGCAGGGGCGCTGACAGTGTCACGGCTCTCAGCGACGAATCGGGGTTCTATTCGATTCCCGGATTGAAGAAGGGCGAGTACACCCTGCGCGGTTCCGCCGAAGGCTTTGGAGATCTGTCGATGTCGGAACTGATTCTGCAGGAGAGTGAACAGCGCCGCCTCGATCTGGAACTGAAGCCGGAGATGTACCTGAGCGGAGTGGTGATCGATCGATTCGGGGCTCCCATATCGTCTGCACAGTTACGCATTCGAGACAGTACCGGGGCGTGGCGTAGGGGAGTCAGCGACATGGATGGGGCCTTTTCGGTGAATCAACTCGCCAGTGGCCTGGTTTACTTGCAAGGCGATGCCAGCGGCTACCTGCGAACCACCATCAACGAACTGGACCCTTCGCTCGGTCCGGTCGAGGTGGTTCTCGAGAAGGAGTACCAGCTGCGAGGCGTGGTACTGGATTCAGAGACGGGAGATGCGATCTCCCGTGCCTTCGTCGAGGTGAGGGGAGAAGGGGATGGGTCTCGTCGATTCGAGAGGGATCGGGCCAATGATCAGGGCCTGTTCCGGGTCGATGATCTGAGGGCGGGGCTCTACAACGTCAAGGCATCGGCAACGGGGTTCCTCGATGCCACCTTTCAGATGGAGATTCCGGGGCGCGACCCCGACGAACAGATCATCATCGAACTGGTCCCTGGAGGTCGCATCGTCGTCGATGTCTTCGACAAGGGTGGCGCTGCCATCGAGGGGGTCTCCATCAATGCAGGCACCATCGATGTTGATCGGTCGAGAGAGGCGGAACCTGTCAGTTACCGTGGGGTCAGATCCGATGCGAGTGGCCGAGGAATCCTGGTCGGAATCCCCGATGGGAGTTATCAGATCCGCTTCAGGCACGACAATTTCATCACGGGCAGGGGGATGGCCGAGGTGAAACGGATCGAGGGCAGTGGCTACCTGCGGATGGTGCTGGAGAAGGGAGCGTCGGTGCGGGGCCAGGTGCGCGATGCAAGCGGCACCTTGATTCGTTCGGGACGGGTCCGTGCGAGGGGACCGAACGGATCCCGAACCGGTGAGGTCGACGACTCCGGCCAGTACTTCATCGGCGGCATGGAGGCGGGCTCATATCAACTCGAATGGTCCGAGCGCAGGAGAAGACAGGAGCCAGAGGATGTCCCTCGCGGACAGATCGAGGTGAGCGGTGAGCAGGAGCGGGTTCTGGACCTGCACCCCTGAATTCCCTTCGAGTTCCTTCCGAATCTCCTCCAGGTCGGGATACTTCCCGGTCGATTGGCGTTTTTTCACGAATTTAGTTATCCTTCTGGGGACGCCGCCGCGTTCGAGGAGACTTCAGGATTCGTGACACTGACGATGATGTGCCCGTCGTGACGAATCCCGGGGTGACCTCGTTGGGACTCGTGCGCCCCGAGCCCCGAAAGGAGTCCAGAAGATGGACCGCTTCCTGTACGACCGACCCGGATTCCCCTTTCAGATCAAGATCTG
Source organism: uncultured Planctomycetia bacterium (assembly GCA_964412635.1). Lineage (GTDB taxonomy): Bacteria > Planctomycetota > UBA8108 > UBA1146 > UBA1146 > QNYK01. The sequence continues at coordinate 2,843 of CAYPPQ010000034.1, forward strand.
GATGAGAGTGATGGTGGCGGTATTCCTCTTCTCTGCTGTCTGCACCCTGCACATCTTCCTGGCAGGAGAGGGTGCGTCTGCGCTCGGAATCACTCCCCCCGAGATGAGCGAGATCGAGGCGACCCTTCCGCTACAGGATGACGGAACCGATGAGAAGGCCGATGAGAAGGAGATCGCACTGAAGATCATCAGTGTCGAAGCTCGCATTCCCGAGGACGTTCGTAAGCCGGTGGGGATGACCCTCAAGGAGTTGCAGGAACTCACCGATGAGACCCTCATCGAAGGAGAGAAATACCTGTCCGATTTCCCCGAGGGGACCTATCGGCAGCAGGTGATCACCGTGCTGTGTCGCCTCTATCTGATGAACTCGAACCGAACCTTCATCGATTCCTCGCGCCTGTTCAAGGAACGCAATGGCAGGGATCCCAGTTCTGCCTGGATCCAGACATTGCGCTCCAATTACTTCTCGCGAATTCTCGGTCACCTCGAGGAGGCGATGGCAATTGCCCTGCCAGAGGGAGAAGTCGACTGCAAACTGGTCAGGCTGAAGGGCGATACCTACTGGCACTCTCAGCAGTATGCCAAGGCCATCAGCCAGTACCGACTGGTGGTGGACAGGTGTGCCTCCATCGATCAGATCGACGTGGTTCGCTGTGCTCTGCTCAATTCACAGTTGAGGGATCATGACCACTCGGGAGCGGTTGCCACTGCCGATACATTCTTGAAGCATCATCTCGATTCGCCTCTCTTCCCCCACGTGATTCATCTGAGGGGCAAAGCGCTCCTCGAAGCGGGTCGAATGAGGGATGCCCTGACCTGGTGGAAGTCGGTGGAGGATCTGATCCATAATGCAGCCACCGGTGAACCAGTTCTCTACAACGGAGAACCGGTCAACCTCTCGGTGAAGACACGCCAGGATTTCCAGCGTTATCACGAGGAGATCAACTTCACTCTCGGGTTCATCGAGTTCGCCATGGGTGAGTACGAAGCTGCGGAGCAGAGCTTGCGAGAGGAACAGGAGTTACTCCTTCAGCGACAAACCGACAACCAGATCACCAATGTCGGTCAGGTGTACATCAATCGAACCGAACGGGTTTACGACACGTTGGTTCGTCTCGCCGGCAAGCGAGCTCCCGATCTTGATCTGGGAGATGGTTGGATCGCAGATGTTTCCATCGACCCGTTGCAGGAACAGGGCAATGTGATCCTGTTGCTCTTCGCCCCCTACGAAAATGTTCGCTACAAGGACACCCTGGAGAATCTCCAGGAGTTGTACACCTCCCACTGGCACGAGGGGCTGAGGGTCGCCTGGATCACCATCCCCAAGGGGCGCAATGATCTGGCTGGACAACTCCAGAAATTGACCAAGGATGCCAGCTCCAAGGGACTCGCCTTTCCGGTGGGGATGGAACTGAACGAGAATTATGACAGTTACAAGGCGTACAACTGCGCCGTCGGTGGTGGAACCCTGGTCGCCATCGATCGCCAGGGAAATGTCTCCTGGTACAAGATGGATCCTACTTTCCGGGATGATTCCATCATCTCCATCGTCGCCAGACGCCTGCTGGAGCAGGACGGGGTCGACAAGTAACACTTCCGTCACTCCATCCTTCCAGGATATAATGGAGTTCGTTGGTTCCCTGGTGTGCAGAAGCACATCGTTGCAGTTGGGGAGCCTGTGCCCCGGACTGGATCGGTCTTCTGAGGGAGCCAGTGCTACCGGGAGAGCCACCAGATCCTCACGACGAAGGTGCTGAGAATGAGCCGGATGACCAAGATATCATGTGCGTTCCTGTTGCTGTCGCTGTGGCCCGGATTGTTCCTCGCCGCAGATCCCTCACTGCCGATGCCGATGCTGCTGATCCCCGGCGAGGTGATGCTGGAAGGCGAAGACGAGGATTCGGGGCCTTCCCTCAAGGATCTCCGTAAGCTGGTCCAGCAAGCGGCGATGGCAGGTGACGCTTCAGCGCTGGCGGAGGTACTCAGGACCATCGGCAAGATGCCGGGGCGCAATGGCGCAGCCGCTGTACTCTCCACCGCCGCTGCCCTCGACAAGGGGCCCGATGATATCTACTGGTTTCTTCTTCAAGGAGTCGCGGGTTTCAAGGGAGCGGATGCCTTCACCGAGATGGGGGAGTTCGTCATCCGCTACAAGGGGAAACCGATCTCCCGTGATCTCCTCAACTCCCTGAGGAAGTGTCGATCGAAGTACGCCAACAGGGTGATTCGCCGTGTCCTCGAGCGAGGTAGCGTCGACATGCAGATGATGGCTGTCGACATCGCAGCCGCGGTGCCGGTGCGCAGAACCGTCGACGTACTGATGCCGGTGCTGGAACGGGAAGCCGCCAAGGAGAAGGGGGGCAAGAAGCCTCCCACCGCTCTCAAGCGGGCCATCATTTCCGCCCTCGAGGCGCTGACCAAGCAGCAACTTGGCAATAGCGTCGTCAACTGGAAGGGCTGGTGGGCCAAGGAGCGAGAACGGGGTCTCAAGGTGATCCGTGCTGAATCGGATCTACACGAACCGACCACCGGGCTGGCACGTCCACTCGATCCGGTTCGAGCGCGTCAGTTCCTCGGCCTCGAGGAGATGCCAGCGGGTTCGGTTCTCGTGGTGAAGGGACCCACAGCTGCCAACGGAAATGACACCAACTTCGATCACATCGAGCAGGTACTCAGTCGCCTCAAGGTTCCCCATGAGGTGATCGAGAAGGGAGAGCTGGAGGATCCGGACTTTTCCCTCGGCAAGGTGGCTGCGATCTTCGTCAACTGCACGCAGATCCATCGGTTCTGCCAGAGTCCAGGCCATACCGCAGGTGCTTACACCGGCAAACGGCTGCACAGGTGTGAGGGGCCTGCTCCCCACGACACGGTTCAGTTCAAGATGAAGCAGCCCGCCATCGACAAGCTGGTCCGGTGGGTAGAGAAGGGTGGGTATCTCTTCACCGAGGACTGGGTGCTGGTGGAGTTACTGGAGGTTGGATTCGATCGCTACGTACGTTCCGGGGACCCACTGGAAGGTGGCGACGTCGGGATCCGTCCCGAGCGTGGCATGACCGCACACCCGATGCTTCGTGGCGTCTTCATTCCACCGGTCGATCTCGATGCCCTGCGTCGTGAACGCTGGGCTGAATATGACGAGGATGACGACGAGGACGAGGACTACGATCCGACCGTCGAAGACGATGCCGGGGATGTCGATGGCGATCGTGGCAAGACCGCAGTCGGAGGCGAGGGAGCGGCAGAAACTCCCGAGATCGAAGATCCCGACATCCGTCTGGTCGATCACCGCTGGAAGATCGACAAGGAGAGTCCCTCCCTCGACATCCGGTCGAAGAAGGTCGAGGTTCTGGTCGATTCGGAGGAGTTACTCAAGATGTGTGGGGAAGGGGCTGTGGCCATCACCTTCCCGGTCAAGCGAGGACGCGTGTTGCACGTGCTCTCTCACTTCGGCAAGCAGAGTAGTTCCGACAACGAGGCGACCATCGAGAACATCCTGGTCAACTTCCTGCTCCAGGTGAGGATCCGGGCTGGCGTCCTTCGTTAGTATTGCCGGCGGTGGCCCGAGGCGCCTGCCTCGCTCACGTCTACCTCGCTCACGTCTACCTCGCTCACGTTGACTCCCTCCCGTGCAGCGTCTACCGTGCCATTCGTTTCAGGGATCCAGGCGAATCTTCCGACGAGGTATTGCCAGGATTCTGGGGGGGGTGCTCTGTGGCCCAGCGAGTCGCAGGACTCGATCAGAGCGGGGTGATCTGTTGGTAGTCGATTCACAGTGGCTGCGCCGCATCTCAATTGCGCTTCCCTTGTGCCTGGTGGTGTTGCTGGTCGATTCCTCACCACTCCTCGGACAGCAAGATGCCGGCGGCCTGTTCGGTACCGACGAGCGATTCTCCCTCAGCTATGACCGACTGGAAGCGGACATCTCTACCGAGGGCGGTGGTCGTTCGCTGGTAGTCCTCGGCAATGTCGTCTTCGAAGGGCAGGGGTACTCCCTGCGCGCCGATGCCATCGGCATCTTCATCGACGGAGTCGACGCAGTCACCGGCCCCATCAATCCTCGGGTGCTCGCCATCGGTGAGGTGCTTCTTACACGTGACAAGCAATCGTTCCGCGCAGAGACGATCTTTCTCGATGTTACGAAACGCGAGATGGTCCTCAGCGAGGCGAGGCTGCGCATCAGCCAGCAACTGATCGAGAGATTGCGGATGATTCCCCGTGACGATCCACTGCGATCGAGGATGGTGGCGGAATCGTGGGTCGCCGGTGTTTCCGATGTGACAGAAGAGGGGCACGACCCCTCGTGGATCGGCATCGAGGCAAGGCATCTGGAAGTGTCCGATTTTCGAGATGTTGAGGGACGAGGCATCACCTTCACCACCGATGAGTTCTTCGATCCGGAGTGGGCACTGGTGGCGGAGCGGGCACGGGCAGTGACCCGTAAGGAGATCGACCAGCGTGCCGATGAAGATCTACCCGGGGGCTATCTCATCGAGGTCGAGGATGCGCGCCTGGAGGTGGCAGGGGTGCCGGTGGTGCCCCTTCCCAGCACCACCTGGGATAGCCGCTGGGGACGATCGTTTCCGGTCCGTGATCTACGTGTCTCTGACTCCTCGAAGTATGGAACTCGCATCGATACCGCCTGGAATGGCGATCTGCTCCTCAGCAAGCGCTTCGAGGAGGAGATCGATCTGACTCCCCGTTTCGACCACCTGTCCGAGCGGGGCACCGGTGTCGGCCTCGATTTCGAGATGGGGCGCGATCCGCTGCGCTGGGCTGAAAAACCGGATGGCCGCCTGGAGTTGTTTGGCTACGGTTCGATCTGGGGAATCGAGGACGAGGCCATCGCCGATAGCGATGGAACTCCCATCGCCTCTCCCGATCGTTCAAGGTCGCGAGCTTTTTTCCACGCTCGATTTGGCCCCGGGACGATGATCGATGGCGAACTGGCCAGCAGTAGCGATGCCGGATTCATCGAGGAGTACTTCCGTTCGGAGGCACGCACCCTCAAGGCTCCCGAGAACTTCCTGGCGATCCGCCAGGTGATGGGGGAAGACCTGTCCGCCTCACTACTGACCAGGGTGCGAGGCTCGGACCATCTCGAGGTGCTCGAGAAGAAGCCGGAGTTCACCCTGCGCGCCATCGACAGGGAACTGGTCGGGGGGCTGCGCTGGGATTCTGATCTGATCTTTGACGATCAGAAGTGGAGACCTGCCGAGGGTTCGCTCGATCCGGAAGTGGAAGTACATCGCACAGACTGGCGTACCGAACTCACCTTGCCGATGGGGCTCTCTCGCTGGATCCGCATGGTTCCCGGTGCCGGGGTCCGTTACACGTCCTGGGATGGTCCAGACTTCGACCCCGTCGATCGCACCCAGTATCAGGCAGGGTTGCAGCTGGCGACCCGTCTGTCGCGAGTCTTCGATGTCGAGAATCGACAGTGGCAGATCGATGGTCTTCGCCATGTCATCGATTTCACCGCGGGTTACTCGAGTCTCTTCGATTCTTCTCTCGACGCCGCTTCCGTTCCCACCTCACTCGACGCCACCGACACCCTCACCGATCTCGATCAGGTGCAATTCTCACTGGTACAACGGTTGCAAACCCGGGACTTTCGAACCGACCGAGAAAAGGTGCACAGGCTCGGTACTCGTACCGTTGCCGAGGCTCGCATCGATGCCTATTACTACCCGGAAGCAGAGCGTGATCACGGCGGTGAGGAGTGGGGCATCCTCAACTCGGAACTGGTTCTTCACGGAGAAGATGGCTGGAGCCTGTTCGGAGAGACGACCCACGATGTCGGGACCGGAGTTCCCGTCGAAAGAAATGGTGGAGTTCGGTGGCTGGACATGGAGCGCGGATTACTTGAATTGGCGTGGAGAGAGCGTCCAGATGTACACAGAACCATACTCGTCGGCGGCAGGACCAGCACTTCTGATCGGTGGGACATGGGGGTCTTCGTCGAGTACGATGCGCTGACAGAGGAGGCGATCGGGCAGTGGTGGGAAGTGGGAAGAAATTTCAGAACCTTCCGCATGCTGTTTAGCCTCGACGTCGAACAGGGAGATGTAGACGAGACCACCTTGCGCATCGATATCGGCCTGCGCGATATGATGAATGCGATGCGAGGTCGCAGATCAGGTGCCTATGGTCCCGGTCGCATCCGCTGATCGATCGCTCCCTTCGACTGCAACAGAGTGAGGATTCGATGCAAGTACCTGCCATATACCCGGGGACCTTCGATCCCCCGCACAAGGGTCACCTCGATCTGATCCAGCGGGGTGTCCGGCTGTTCGGGGAACTGGTTGTCGCCGTTGCCGACAACCACGAAAAGGACACCTTCTTCACCCCCAGTGAGCGGGTCCGCTGGCTCGAGCAGTGTACCTCGCACCTGACAGGGGTGAGGGTCCTGCACTTCCAGGGACTGGTGGTCGAACTGCTTGGCAGGGAGCAATCGAGGATCCTGCTGCGAGGAATCCGAACCTTCGCTGATTTCGAGGCGGAGTACACGATGGCGCTGACCAACCGGTCGCTGTCGGCAGATATCGAGGCGGAAACCGTCTTTGTCATGCCTTCCCTGGAGTTCTCACACTACTCCAGCCGCCATGTGAAGGAGATCGCCTCCTTCGGTGGCAATGTCAGTTCATACCTGCCGCCACAGATCGCTGCGGAGGTTTCTTCCCGGCTGGAGCAACTCCCCGGTGCCGGTACGGTGGAATCCGAGGAGCCGCAGCGGTAGGATCCCAGACCCGAGTGGATGGCATCGTCATCCCCACGTCCGCGGGATCAGGCAGGAGGATCGACATGAGTTCCACCGAAAGAGTCGCCATCCAGACCGATGGAGCTCCCGCTGCCATCGGACCCTATTCGCAGGCGGTCGAGATGGATGGCTGGGTCTACTGCTCCGGCCAGATTCCCATCATTCCTGCCGATGGTTCCGTCGCCCAGGGGATCGAGGATCAGACGCGCCAGGTCCTGGTCAATCTGGGACAGGTACTCGGGGCGGCCGGGTGTGACTTCTCCGATGTGGTCAAGACCACCGTATACCTGTCCAGCATCGCTTCCTTCGGGCGGATGAACGAGGTCTATGCCGATTTCTTCGAGGCACCGTTCCCGGCCCGTGCATGTATCGAGGCGGCGGCCCTACCCAAGGGAGTGCAGGTCGAGATCGATGCCATCGCAAGGAAGCGAGACCTCACTTGAGTGAAGATCCGAAACTTCTTGAGATCGATGAGCTGCGCACATGGTTCTACACCGATGATGGGGTTGCCAAGGCGGTTGACGGAGTCAGTTACTCCATCGAAGCAGGTCGCACCCTCGGCGTGGTCGGCGAGTCCGGCTGCGGGAAATCAGTGACGGCGATGAGCATCTTGCAACTGGTGCCGACCCCACCGGGGAAGTACATCGGCGGCGAGATTCGATTCCGTGGCGAAAACCTCCTCGAATACGGGGAGCCTGCCATGAGAAAGATCCGTGGCAATGAGATCTCGGTCATCTTTCAGGAGCCGATGACGAGCCTCAATCCGGTGTTCCGGGTGGGGGATCAGATCGGTGAGGCGTTGCGATTGCACGAGGGGATGAACAGGCACGAGGCGAGGGAACGAAGCATCCAGTTGTTGCGCCAGGTGGGAATCCCATCGCCCGAGTCGAGGGTCGATGAGTATCCTCACCAGCTCTCCGGAGGGATGAAGCAGCGCATCATGATCGCCATGGCGCTCGCCTGTAATCCGGCCCTCCTCATCGCCGACGAGCCGACCACGGCACTGGACGTGACGATCCAGGCACAGATCCTCGACCTGCTTCGTGATCTCCAGCGAGACAAGGGGATGTCGATCCTGCTGATCACTCATGATCTCGGCGTCGTGGCGGAGAATGCCGATGACGTGGTGGTGATGTACGCCGGAAAGGTAGTGGAGCGCGCTCCGGTGGAGGCACTCTTCGAGACCCCTCGACATCCGTATACCCTCGGCCTGTTCCGATCGTTACCGAAGCTCGACAGCAAGGTCGAACGTCTCGAGGTGATCGAGGGCAATGTACCCAATCCACTGGAATTTCCCAGTGGCTGCAAATTCCGGCCTCGCTGTCCCTTCGCCACCGACCAGTGTGGCAGTTCAGAACCGGGACTGGAATCGATCGGTGAGCAGCACGAAGTGGCGTGCCACCATCATGAGGAGATCGCTGCCGGAAGTAGCAGTGCAGCAGGGGGGGACCGTTGAGCGAGAAGAATACACCGCTGCTGGAGGTCTCGGACCTGGCCACCTGGTTTCCGATCCGATCGGGGGTCATGTCGCGGGTCACCGCCCACGTGAAGGCGGTCGATGGGGTTTCGTTTCAACTGGGCCGCCGGGAAACCCTGGGGCTGGTGGGAGAATCGGGCTGTGGAAAGACCACCGTCGGCAGGTCGATCCTGAGGCTGGTGGAACCGACCCGGGGATCGATTCGCTTCGACGGGCAAGACGTTCTCGCCACCAAGGGGGATGACCTGCGCAAGCTTCGCAAGCGGATGCAGATCATCTTTCAGGATCCCTACGGCTCCCTCAATCCACGGATGACGGTCGGGTCGATCCTCAGCGAGGGACCTCGAATTCACCAGATGGGGAATGACAAGGAGATCCGCCAGCATATCGAACACCTGATGGATCGCTGTGGTCTCGATCCGATCCATCACATCAATCGTTATCCACACGAGTTCTCGGGTGGGCAGCGACAACGCATCGGAATCGCTCGAGCGCTGTCAGTGGAACCGGAGTTCATCGTCTGCGATGAGGCGGTCAGTGCCCTCGATGTCTCGATCCAGGCTCAGATCATCAATCTCCTCCTCGACCTTCAGGGTGAGTTCGACCTCTCCTACCTGTTCATCGCCCACGACCTGGCAGTGGTGGAGCATATCAGAGATCGTGTCGCCGTGATGTATCTGGGTAAGGTGGACGAAGAAGCGCAGTCCAGCGATCTGTATCGTGACCCGCGGCATCCCTACACCCGGGCACTGCTGTCGGCGATCCCGGAAATTCGCCCGGGACCGAGCAAGGATCGCATCTTGCTCGAGGGAGATGTACCATCCCCCATCAACCCGCCATCGGGTTGTCCCTTTCACACGCGCTGTCCCAGTGCTGGTCCACGCTGCAGTGCCGAAGTGCCTGCAGCCTTCGAGGTGGGTTCCAGTCATCGCAGCTACTGCTGGCTCGAAGATGAGGCAGGCGTCGAGGGAGAGATGGTCAAGGCCTGAGCGTGCCTGCTGCGAGAGGGGGTGACGATGCCGAACTGTGCTTTTGTCACCTTCGGATGCAAGATCAATCAGTACGATACCCAGGCGATTCGTGAGGAGATCCTCGATCTCGGCTATGTCGAGAAACAGGATGCGGTCGAGGTCGACCTGGTCGTGGTCAACTCCTGTACCGTTACCGAACGTGCCGGAGAGAAGGTCGAGGAGCGGGTACGCACGCTGATCCGCCGCAACCCTGCAGCGAGCATCATCGTCACCGGATGCATCAGTGAAGATGATCGGCAGCGGCTCGAGTTGATTCCCGAGGTGGACCATCTCATCGGTAACGAGGAGAAGCACAGGGTTGCAGAGATTCTCCAGGGAGCCGAGATGCCTGGCGGGCCACCGCGGCGAAAATCTCGCGATATCTTCAACCTGCAGATCTCCGGCTTCGAGGGCAGAACCCGGGCTTTCCTGAAGATCCAGGATGGTTGCGACTCCTTCTGCAGTTACTGCATCATTCCGCACATGCGTGGATCTTCTCGATCGCGCCAGCAATCCTCCATCATCGAGGAGGCGGAGAGACTCGCCTGCGCCGGTTTCAGCGAGGTGGTGCTGACCGGAATTCATCTGAGGCAATGGGGGCTGGACCTCGGCATCCGTGATGGTCTCGGTTCGCTCCTGAGCCACTTGCTCGCCGTCGAGGGGGTCGAGAGGATACGCCTCTCCTCCATCGGGGAGGGTGCTTTCACCGACCGATTTCTCGGCGCGTTCGAGGCGGATCCTCGTCTGTGTCGCTTCTTCCACGTTCCGCTCCAGAGTGGCAGTGATCGAATCCTGCAGCGGATGCGCCGCGATTACTCGGTAAAGGAATTCATGGAGGCGATGAAGAGGATCGGGGAACGACTCCCGCGGGCAGGTCTCGCCACCGACGTGATCGTCGGTTTTCCCGGGGAGACGGAAGAAGATTTCCAGCGCACCCTCGACGTCATCGAAGAGGTGGGCTTCAGCCAGGTTCATCTCTTTCCCTACAGTCCGCGCCCAAGAACTTCCGCTGCCCGTCTCGATCTGCACGTCGATGGGGCGGTGAGGCAGCAAAGGATGCAGCGGGCACGTGCCCTGTGCAGCGAGGTCCAGGCACGTCAACTGCAGCAGCGCATCGGTGATCGAGTACAGGTTCTGGTCGAGAAGGATGCAGCGAGCACCGGTTCGACCCTCGAAGGGCTGTCGAGGGAGGGCTTCCGCGTCGCCATCGAAGGGGAGGGTGTTGCCACCGCCAGCAGAGGTGTCGAGATCGATGCGCTGGTCAATGGTCGCAGTGGGCGATCGCTACTGGCGACGATGGTGCCCTCGCCGAAAACGCTGGAACGGGAGTCGATCGGATGAGCCAGGAAGAGCAAGATGATGGCTCCCCGGGAGGGGCTGAAACCCCGCTGCAGATGGGTCAGGAGGCCCATCTGCGTGGATTGCAGAGGTGGGGCATCGAGCGGATCGGCTACCAGCCTGCGGCTCCGCGGAGCGAATCGAAGCCTGCCGAGGCGGCGCACCCGCGGCAGGAACCAGGAGAGCAGCAGGGGCAGGCACTCGTCGAGGTGTCGCCGCTGTCCCTGGAGCAGCAGTCTCAGGTGGTCAGTCAGTGTCAAGAATGCGACCTGTGCCAGACACGGCACAAGACGGTATTCGGGGTGGGAGATGCGGCTGCACAGCTGATGTTCGTGGGGGAGGCTCCGGGCCGCGATGAGGATCTCCAGGGCGAGCCGTTCGTCGGCAAGGCGGGGCAATTGCTCGATCGCATCATCGAGGCGATGGGATTGCAGCGAGAGAGGGTTTACATCGCTAATGTATTGAAATGCCGCCCTCCTGAGAATCGCGACCCACAGCCACAAGAGGTGGAGGCGTGTCGCCCTCATCTGACGGCGCAGATCAAGTCCGTCGCGCCGCGTATGATCGTCGCTCTGGGGCGACCTGCGGCCTGCTGGCTGACGGGTCAGGAGACCTCTCTGAAGCGTCTGAGGGGGAATCAGCACTCCTGGAATGGAATTCCGGTGGTGGCCACCTATCACCCGGCATTCCTGCTCCGGCAGCCCCAGTACAAGGCTCACTGCTGGCAAGATCTGCAGGCGGTGATGACGGCTCTCGACCTCAGTCCGCCACCGCGACCTGCCGGTTGACCCACCCTGCCACAGATTCCACATCTGTAGATCCTCCGGTAAGTTGACTCACCCCCGTAGGGATCTATACTCCGTTCTTCCCGGTGTCCGAAAGGAACCTCCGCCAGGGTGGTGTTGTGACCCTGATGGAAGCCTTCTGGAGCCGTGATCCAGGGAAGGAATGTGAACCCTCACCTCCCGGTGGAGGGCCTCAAAACGTGTTGTGAAAAGACACGTTTCGGTGGAACTCGTTCGAAGAGGTGTGGGATACAAGATGCAGAGACCTGGTCTCTGCATACGGGGTGGTGAAGCGGCGGACGATCACGATCGTTCGTCAGTACACCAGGGACGAACTCGTTCTGCTCGGTACTCGCGACTTGCTGGACTGCAGTCCACACGCTCGTGGGTGACGGGAGTTACTACTTCGAAGTAGCCCTTCGTCGTGGTGATAGGAATACGTGACAGGTACGTGACAGGTACGTGACAGGTACGTGACGGGATTGCGCGACAGGATTGCGTGACGAGATTGCGTGACGAGATTGCGTAGCGGGATTGCGTAGCGGATGAAGTCGCGAGTTTGGCCCGATTGCTGATGGCGACATCGTCTGCGCTCCATTGCGCTGTGCGCTGTCGTCGAGACCAGAGCCCTGTGCACGATTCCTACGAAACTGGATCACTCCGGGATAACGGAGCGGTCCTGAATCCGGTTCCCGATGATTTCGGTGCCGAATTGGTCGCTGGGGTGGACGGGTACGAGGTGTGTGCAAGACCAAGACGTGACGATGCTTTGCATCGTTGGAGAGAGGTTCTAAATGGCCGACTTTGATGAAGTCTGGTGCATAGACGCGGGGAAATCATCCCTGAAAGCGGTGAAACTTCAGCGCTCCGGAAATGGAGCCGAGGTTGTTGCCGTCGAGAAGATCGACAACCCCGGAGGATCCGATGTGGATACCTCCGCTGCGGCCGTTTCGACTCTGGCTGCCCGACACAACCTCAGCGGTGCCCTCGTCGTGACGATCCCGAGCCGATCTGCTCTGACCAGTTTCATCGACGTGCCACCGGTGGACGGCAAGAAGCTCGAGGAACTGATCGGCTACGAGGCGCAACAGAATATCCCCCTTCCCATCGATGAGGTGATCTGGGGAAGCCATGTGGGTGGTGAGAGTGAGATCGGCGAGAGGGAGATCAGCATCTTCGCAGTTCGATCAGAAGAGGTTTCCGACCTCCTGGTCGACTATGGCCAGGACAACCTGGAAATCGATCTTCTGACCCTCGGCAATGTCGCACTCCTCAACCTGATTCGCTTCGATCTACGCCCGACTCGACCGGTCGTTGCGCTGGAGATCGGGTCCGATCACACCGACCTGATCATCGTCAATGGCAGTCGCTTCTGGTTCCGTTCACTTCCCATCGCCGGCAAGGATTTCACGCAGGCGTTGCAGGACAAGTTCGGGTGCTCCGCCGAGGACGCAGAGAACCTGAAGGTGACCGCAGCTCGATCGGAACACGCTGCAAAAATCTTCAAGGAGTTGCAGCCGTTGCTTCGGGATCTCGTCAGTGAGATCAATCGATCGATTGGCTACTACAAATCCCGTGTCGGTGAGATCAAGGTCGAGGACCTGTTCCTGTTCGGCGGAAGTAGCAAGCTCGTTGGGCTCCGCAAGTTCCTCGAGGAGAACCTGCGAATTCGCGTCCAGATGATCAAGAACTTCAACAGGGTTCGTATCGGTAGCGAGGCGATGGGGTCGGGGATCCAGCAGGATCTCGGAACCTACGGTTCGGTCGTCGGTGCTGGCTTGCAGGCACTTGGCCTTGGAGAAGTGGATCTGAACCTGCTTCCACAGGAGAAACAGGAAGCGGTCGAGTTCCAGAAGAAGCAGAAAACGGTACTGGTGTCGGCAGCGAGCCTGTACCTCCTGATCCTCTTCTTCGTGTTCAGTTTCAGCGGCAAGATCGAGCAGGCCAACGTCATCCTCGGGGAGGCGAAGGTGGTGAAGGGGCTGAAGGCGAACGAGAAGAAATTGAGCAAGATGGAGAAGGAAGAGTCGAAGCAACTCGCCGACCAGCAAGAACAGTTGCTGGCGCGTGGGACTGGCCGACTGTCTCCCCGCGAGATCATGGGAATCGTCTCTCAGGTGGTTTCCGGTGGGGATATGGGCAAGATTCTCTCGCAACGAGTCGAGAATGGACCCGACAAGGATGCCATCCGAGGACAGGTCGAAGGGGATCAGGAACTTCTCAATCGCGAGAAGACCTGGCTCTCCGGTATCGACATGAAGAAGGTCCTCGTCGATGAGTTCGGTACCGTCAAGGAACTGAACGCCAAGATCTCCGATGGCGTGAAGGTCTATGGCAACCGCTACCTGGTGGTGGTCGAGGGATACCGATACGACGCCGGCGACGCCACCTCCAACGACCAGATCCTCAAGCAACAGATCGTCGCTCCCATCGAGAACAAGCTGGAAGAGTTGTTCGGCGAAGGGGAGGCGCATCTCACCCGTCAAGTCGGTGCCGAGACACGATTGATGTGGGCCAAGCACGAGACGATCAAGACCAAGAATGTGCGGGGAAGCAAAGCGGAAGCCTCCGAGGATCATGGCGTGACGCTGTTCCCGTGGAAGGTGACATGGATTCACCCTCCACTTCCGGTGGAGGATGACGATTTTCAGCCTGGTGATGAAGGTTAGGGGGCGGCATGAAGGATAAAGTATTCTGGTCGCTACTCGGTGCCATACTGCTCGGCTGGGTCTTGCTGTTCGCATTCCTGGTATGGCCGAAGATGACCGAGTACGACAAGGTCACCGATAAGCTCTCCAAGGAGAAGAAGGCGATCCAGGTCTACGCCAAGATGGATGTCGAGGAGTTGCCAACCGACGATCTGGTCGAGGCAAAGGAGAACTTTCTCAAGAACTGGAGGAAGCAACTCGATCGGGCCACACAGTTCCATGAGAACCGCTCTGCACTCTTCACCGAGGGTGCGGTCTCCGATCTGAGTTCCTGGGCCACGCGATACCGAGACAATTACGATCTGCTGGTCAACCGCTACGTCCAGCACACCGGATATGCCGGGGACATGGAAGATATCCCCGTCAAGGTCCAGGAGGATCTCTCCGATCCCTCCAAGGTGGAGAAGTATGAGAAGTACTGGAAGGTCCAGAAGTTCCTCGTCGATGAGGTCATCGCAATTCCCGGTGCCTCTATCGCAGAGGAAGGCCTCGAGGTGGGGAAGCGTACCCGCGGTAACAAGGATGAAACGGGTAGATTCCAGGTGGTGATGCTGGCCAGGGTTCCCCCGGCTCAGATCGGAAACCTGGTCGACAATATTCTTCGCCACACCTTCGTCGATTTCGATGTGAAGCAGTTGTCGGTCAGCAAGGACCGCAACAATTTGATCTTTGACGTCATCGAGGAGGTGGCTCCGGAGAGCCATGGTGTCGCTTCTGAACCGGTCGTATGGTTGCGCCTGGAACTGGATGTGCTCGAAGGTATCGCTGCTGAGGGCAGTCAGTAGGAACGAGGCAGGAAGTGCAGAACATCGACAAGATTGCCATCGGACTGGCAGTTGTGATCCTGGTTTCGGGGTTTGCTGCCTCGGCTCTGGTTCCTGACCAGGGTGGGGAGTATTCCGACGCGATCGGTAAGGCCAATGAGCAGATCCGCAGAAATACCGACGAACAGTTGGTCGGCGGAGACACTCCTCCTGGAGTCGAGGAGGAGGTACGAAAAGCGTACTCCTTCAATGGCGAGACAAAGATCCCCGAGTGGTCCTTTTACCGCCGTCCTGCCCGATTGGAACTGTTCCAGACCGAGGTGGTACTCCCTCCAGAACTGGCCGGCGGACGTCTGTCCGGGGTCGAGGTGGTGAGGACAGTTGCTCCCTCGCCATTGCACAGGATTTCAGGACGCCTCGGCACCTTCGAGAGGGCCGAGATCGTCGCCTGCAATATCGAGGTGAGTGAGGACTCCGACGGGACCTGGAGCAAGGTTCATTCCTTCTCCGATGTCGTCTCCGGGTCCAGTTTCTCGGTGGATATCGATCAGGGACTGGAGTCGGGCAAGTCTTACAGCTATCGCATCGTCATGCGCGGACGCTCCACCAGTTCCATCTCCTTCGCATCGGGAACTGATGTGGTCACCTCGGAGGCGAGTGGTGCGGTCATGTATCCTCCCAACTCGATCTGGAAGGTCAGCGGTGCCCAGATCGGCAAGCTGGACTCGGCGGGCAACTTCGTTCCCGGACGGGCCACCATCCAGAATACCTACTGGGACTGGGATGCAGGGCAGACCAAGAGAAACACCAAGATCGTCACCGAACCTGCCGCCGGGGCCAGTGGCGCCGAACTGTTCGGAACCGGATTCCGCCTCGAGCGGATTCAGGATACCGCCGACGCACGAACGGTGGTTCTGAAGGATGCCGACGGCAAGCGTATGTACCTGAAGAACAACGAAGATCCTCCTCCGCTGGTGCCGGATAACTGGACCAATTTCGAGGAGGAAAGCGACGACGAGGGCGAAGAGGATGATACCTCCGCCAGCGAAACGGAAACCGAAGTGAAGGAACCAGCAAAGCCGGCTCGACCGAGACCCAGTGGTGGTGGAGGTCTGTTTGGCGGTGGTGACGATTGATCTGGAACCATCACGAACGCTTGAAGCGTCAGTTGATGGGGATCGAGTGACTGTTTCCGGGATGGTCGGATGCGATCCCGGAGTCTCCGAGGGAAACCAAACCCTCGGGAGTATCGGAAAGAAACAGATGGAACCGGCGGATCCGGTTCCAGAAGGGGCCTGAAACAGTTAGCAACCTTCCAGGGTTGCTCGAGGGCGCACCTGAAACCAGCTGTGCGAAGCAAGGAGAGATCGATGACGAATATCCTGCGGGCATCTTGTACGCGAAACTGCGTGTGGCTCCTCGCGTTCCTTCTTTTGCTCGTGAGCGCGACAGTGAATCCCGTTGCTGCCTTTCAGTCAGGCGATGTGGATGAGTTGATTCGCGACATTTCCCTGGAAGGCCAGGAGCGGACAAATGCTTCCCGGGCTGCCAGTGAAGCGGCAGAGAAGTTGATGGGTGAGCTTCGCTACGTCGAGGCGGAGGAGAAGTTGCAGGAGGCGGTCCGACTCGATCCTGGCAATGAAGATGCCAGGAAGAGACTGGAAACGGTGTTGCTGATCCTTGGAGATCGCAGCGGTGATATCCAGGATATGCGGAGACGTCTCGTCGAGGAGAAGAATGTCCGCTTGCAGCAGGACGTCTTCGAACTCGAACGCCTGTATCTCGACGGGCGTCGTGCGATGGATGCCAACGAGTACGACAAGGCCATCGGTATCTTCGATCAGGTTCTCGAGCGGATCCGCTGGTTCCCATTCGACTTCGACCTGACCGACCAGCAATCCCGTGCCAAGCAGTCGAAGGCGGAGGCGACTCAACTGCGCCAGCAGTCCGCTGCGGCTGCACGCCGCGAGCAGGAGATGAGAATCCTGTCCCAGGCGGAAGCAGAGATGTCTCGATCCGTTTCCTTCGTTGAAAATCGTATCGAAGAGGTGCTGCGTCAGGCACGCCGTCTCTTCGCAGAGCGTGATTACGAGGGAGTGATCGATCTCTGTGACACGGTTCTCAACCTCGATCCGTCACGGCGAGATGTGCGCGCCCTGCGCCGCGAGGCCGCCGATCTGCGCCACATGTACGAGGTTCTCGATTCGGGACTCCAGACATCCGTGGAGTGGGATCGAACCTTCCTCTCGCAACTCGAGTCGGAGATTCCTTACACCGATATCTTCAACTTCCCGTCGCGCGAGGACTGGATGCGTATCTCTCGCCAGGATCAAAGTCTCGAGGAGAGACTGCAGGCCGTGGAGAGTAGCCAGGAGAAGAGTATTCGCAGCAAACTGCGGGTGCGGGTTGCCAGCGTCGAGTTTGCCGACGAGCCCTTCGACCAGGTGATCAAGTTTCTCTCGGACCTGTCCGGAATCAACTTCGTGCTGACCAAGGAAGCTCAGGATGCCCTGGAGGGCGGTGACGGAACCGTTCGCCTCTCCGAGTTGACCGATCTGTCACTCGAGAATGTTCTCAACCTGGTGCTCTCCAATAACGATCCCCCCTTCTCCTATGTCATCCGTTCCGGAGCAGTCCTCATCGGGCCGTCCGATTCGGTGCGTAACGATCTCTTCCTCGAGTTCTACGAGGTGTCCGACATCACCAAGGACCACCCCGACTACCGCGCTCCGAAACTTGCGCTGCAGTCGAGTCAGGATGGAGATGCTGGCGGCGGTGGTGGACTCTTCGACCTCGGAGGAGAAGAAGACACCCAGGAGACGACCCTCGATAGCGACATCCTGGTGGAGCTGGTCATCACCGCACTGTTCGGTGATGAAGGAGAGCCCGACGGGGAAAGTGTCAAGTACCAGAATGGTAAGCTGGTGGCGCGTACCACCCTTCCCAACCATCGGAAACTGGTGCAACTGCTCACTGCGTTGCGCAAGTCGACCGGGGTGATGGTGACGGTGGAAGCTCGTTTCATCGATCTTCAAGACAACTTCCTCGAGTCGATCGGGGTCAGTTACGGTAATCCGTTCAACTCGAACCTGCCGAACCCGATCAGTGATACCGATGGTGCAGGCGCACAGATCGCCTCCGGTTTCGAGATCGTCGACGCCCAGGGTGAGATCGATGTTCGCGCTGCAGCCTACAACGCATTCTCCTTGCCCCTCGGATCGTCAGTGTCGCCCTTCGAGATCAGCGACAGGGGTGGATTCGCACTGCAGTACAACGTGCTCGATACCTATGCGCTGGAAGCGATCCTCGAGGCGAACCAGAAGCAACAGCAGTTCCGCAAGCTCGACGCTCCCAGGGTGACTGCGTTCAACACGCAGATCTCGCACATGTTGATGGTCGACCAGAGCGCCTACATCGAGGACGCCGAGGTCAACCAGACCGGAGTGGTGCCGGTGATCAACCCGGTGATCGGAATCCTCAATGCAGGATCGATCCTTCAGGTTCGTCCCACCGTCAGTCACGATCGCAAGTACGTGATCCTGGAGATCGAGCCGACTCTTGCGGTGCAGTTGCCGTCCAGGTTCAAGACGCTGACCCTTGGCTTGACCAACCTCAACGTCGAATTCCCGGTACTCTCGGTGACCAACATCAAGACGACGGTGACGATTCCGGACGGTGGAACGGTGCTGGTGGGTGGTTTGAAGCGAACCATCACCCAGGATTCGCAGGTGGGAATCCCGAGTATATCTCGACTTCCTCTGCTCGATTTCCTGATGGGACGCAAGGGCCAGGCTCGCATGCAGTCGAACCTGTTCGTGCTGATCAGTTCCAAGATCTCCGTGATCCGAGACGAGGAATCAAAGAGATTCAACTGATCGAATTTGTTTAGAGTCCAACAAAAGAGCTGCACGGTAGAGATACCGATGCCCGCGCCGGGGAGGCGGGAGTGGAGTTTATGAGCCTGCGTTACCGAACAGAGCAGGGAGCCAGTAGCGGCTTCATGCGACTGTGCATATGTCTCGGGATGTTGCTTCTGGCAACACCTTCGGTGCATGCACAGAGTATCGGGCGTGGTGACCTCTCCGACGGTGAGCAGAGATTCCTTCGTGAACTTCTGGTGACCTACAACAGTCCCGATCTGCTGAGGGTGTGGGTCTCTTCTCGCATCAAGACGGTGTCGGGCAGTGACCGTGCGACTCTCGAATACTACCTCGCCGATGCCATTCGCATCGAAGGAGAGATCGACGCATACGAGGCGGAGATCAGTCGCCTCGCCAAGAAGTACCCCAACCACCAGCGTTCCAAGGGTGTCAAACTGGAATCGGTGTTGACCGCCCTGTTGAGACTCAACGACAGTCACACCGAATCTGTTTTTGCGACCAGCCCGTCCGATCGATTACGAGCCATCCAGGCACGGGATGAAATCTGGCGTAACGAGGTCGTGGTGGTGCTGGAAGATAATATCCGGATTCTCAATGCGGACTGTGATGCTGCCGAAGCAAAGGTCGTTTCGGCGACCTCTGATGACCTGAAGAGTCAGTATTCGGAAGATTACGCCGCCAAGGTCGACGCTCGCGATCTGTGGGAGTTCCAGGAGTTGGCTTCGGTCCAGAATTACGCGAACCTGCTGGCGGATGAAGATCCGGCTCGCAAGAAGTTGCTGGACGAACTCTCCGTCAAGGCGAAGCAGTTTGTCGACCAGCGTTACGAGAACTTCGGTCGTCGCTATCGTGCCCAGTTGATCTACGGTCAGGCACTCGCTGCCTCAGGTCGCCCCGACGAAGCTGCGGAACAGCTCGAGTTGCTGGTCGATATCGAACCGAGCGGCGATCCTCCCTACGTCGACGAGGTGGTGACCTTCATCCGAAGCCTGCGCATCGAATCGCTGGCCGGTTCTCTCGAGGCATACAATCGAGCGAATCGATCGGAGGAGGGCCTCGAACTGATCGAGTACCTGTTCGATGATGTCGATGAGAATTTCCCCTTCCGTCGGACTCCAGAGAATCCTGAAATCGCACCGCTTGTGGCGATCCTCGACGTCGAGGAAGCGATCAGTCGCATCGCCGGTGGGGACCGGGAAACGGGACTCGATCTTCTCGAGAAGTTGATCGAGAAGTACGACTCCCCTGATTCCTGGAAAGGGGATCCTGCGGGAACCCGTGCCGCACTCGATCGTCTGTCGAGGGGATGTAGCCGGCTTTTCGATATGGGAGTCGCTTCTCTCAGTGCAGAGCTGTGCGTTCGTGGGGCGGTAGGTTTCCGTGATCGTGGCAAGCCGGCGGCAGCGGTGGAGGCTGCAAAACAAGCCTTCATGTCGCGCAGCAACGACAAGGATTCGCGGGAATGGAAGGCGAAAGCCCTCTACGAGATCGGCGAATCGAGCGACGCTCTGGGACGGATCGAGGAGGCGGCAATCGCATACCAGGCGCTTGCAGAGGATTACTCCGACACCACCGTCGTGGCGATGGCCTGCCAGAACTTCTTCGCCATCGTCGGCGATCTTGGTGAAGACCGAAGTGGAGCCTGGCTCGAACTGTTGCCGGTCGCTGAAAAATTGTTTGCCGACAACTCCCAGGGACTGGGAAGTGAACAGTTGAAATTGCAGCAGGCCTCCGAGGCGGAGATGGACGGGGATTACTCCAAGGCGCGCGATCTGTTCCGGCGCGTGGCGGCGACATACGAGGATGACTCCGGAGAAAGAACAGTACCCTTCTACTACCGCGCTCGTGCCGGTGGCGCTCGCTGTCTCTTTCGCATGAGTACTGACATCGAACAGGGAACCCGGGATGCCTCCGGTGAAATCCTCGCTCTTCTCGACGGAGCCCGTCGCGATGGCAACGGTGCCGGGGAGTCCTCTCTCCGCTACGAGCTGGCAAGGATCCACTGGTCTGACAGGGGTAAGAATCCACAGAAGGCCATCGAGGCCCTCGATCCTGTTCTCGGTAAACTCTCCGGATCGAGCATCTATCGCGAGGGTGCGCTGCTGCTGTTTCTGCGGATCCTCTGCAGCGAAGGCAAACTGGCCACTGCGGAGAAGTGCCTCGCCGAAATCGCCAAGCAGTGGCCCGATGAGCTGTCTCGAGTGGAAGGTACCTACTACCTGTTCGAAGCGTGCCACGCTTCGGGACGGGAAGAGGATCGTCGTCGCGCCGGTGAACTGGTTCTCGAGTGGATCAAGTTGCCCGGTACCCAGTTCGATTCGATGGAGCCCGCCGTTCAACTGGGCCTGTCGGCGATCCTGATCGACGGGGGCTATTCTGCCGAAGCGGCTGAGATGCTCGCGGTGGCTCAGAGTGCAGCCGAATCGGGGCAAGATCAGGACCTGCAGATCAGCGTGTCCTTCTACCTGGCGAAGGCTGCCAACGCGGCTGGCAAGTATCAGGATGCCCTCAGGAGTCTCGATTCCATCATGGAGAGATACAGCGATGACACCTTCAATGGTGGCTATCCCGAAGCTCCCTTCATCTTTGTTCAGCGCGCTGTTGCGGAGAATGGTCTCTACGAGAAGGACCGCAATTCGGATCGGCTTACTTCGATGTCGGAAGATCTCAAATCAGCCCTTGGAATCCTTGACCAGCGCAGGCAGTCGCTGGTCTTTGCAGGAACCAGTGATGCGGGCTTCGAGAGAGATTACTGGGCGACCTGGCTTCAGTACCTCGAGGTATTGAAGGCTCAGAAGATGTGTGAGCGGGTGGTCCTGTTGATTCAAAGCCGCCGGCTGATGGCTGGCGGTGCGGATAAACCATTTGCCACGCAGGACCTCCAGGGGAGATTTGACAAGCTTGAAAAGGACTGCAAGTGATGAAGGAAAGTGACTTGAATAGACCATCGACCACGTCAACTGAAGGTTCGATCTTCAGTGGTCTCCGCTCTCGGCTGACCCTGCTGATCGCTGGTCTCGTGGTTGGAGCCGTGTCGCTCCAGGCGGACGAGATCGTCGTCGAAGGTGGACGTAACTACTCCGATGTGAACATCAGTTCAGCGACCTGGGAACAGGTCGAGTACAAGTTGCCTGGAGTGAGCAAGGCTCAGAAGGTTCCGGCGGAACGGGTCAATCAACTGCTCTTTTCCCGTGAATCGGCGAATCTCGGAAAAGGCAGGGGGGCACTGCAGCAGGGTAACTTCGAGGGTGCTGTTCAGGCATTCAAGATTGCCCGCAGCCAGGGAGATCAACGGCAGAAGACCAATGCCCAGTTCCTCTACGGTTTTGCACTGGCCCGCTGGGCTCAACAGGATACCTCGCAACTCGCTGCGGCAGTTTCTGCACTGCAGGAGTACCTGGGAGAGCACGAGCCGAAGAAGGATTTCTACGTTCCTCATGCACGGATGGCTCTGGCTTCAGCACAGCGTGCTGCCGGTAAATGGAGCGAGGCGGAGAGTGCCCTTGCGCCACTGGCCCGCGGAGACATGGGCAAGCGCTGGGTGGTCGACGGCAACCTGGGACAGGCAGAGTTGATGCTCGCCCAGGAGAAGTGGAGCGAGGCACGGGAACAGTTCTCAGCGGTGGCCAGTAACTCCGATGCCGTGGCAGCCACTGCCGCGGAGGCGTGGCTCGGTTATGCCACCTGTCAGATCGGTCAGAAGCAGTGGTCCGCTGCCGGAGATACCGTCAGGAACAAGGTGCTGGAAGGTCGCGGTGGTGGAAACTCGCTTCCTGCCGGGATCGTCGCTCGTGGCTGGTTGATCTGGGGACGAGCGACCGAGGGCCAGGCGGGAGGCGACAGGACAAAGTTGCAATGGGCGACAATTCGCTACTTCCGGGCGGCTGTCATCGCTACCGTGGGGCACGGTGAGGTGTTCGCCGAGGCGTTGTATCGAGCCAAGGAGGCCTCCAAGGCCCTCGGGCACACCGATCGAGCTGAAGAATTGACACAGAGATTGCAGAATTTGGTTCCCGGTTCCAGATGGAACCGCTAGAGAAACAGACGAAACAGGCTTTTCGGCAAACAGGCCGGATCGCTGTTGAGAGGACAGAAACGATGTTCAAGACCGGCTCCAGCAGCAGGCTATCTGTAGCACTGGTTCTTCTGGTCGTCTTGGTTTCGGGAGCCTGGATGGCTCCTCTAACTTTTGCGCAGGATGAAGCCGCTGCAGCGACAACAGAGGGCACCTCGGTTCTGGATAATATTTTCCAGGCAGGAGCCGTGGGCATCATCTTGATCGGTCTTTCCGTGGCTGGAGTTTCACTCATCATCATGAATGCGATGCAGATGAGAAGAGATGTGCTGGTTCCACCGGAACTGGTCGGTCATGTCGAGGGCCTGTTCGAAACGGGGGACTACGAGTCCGCACTGGACGCCTGTGAACAGCAACCCAGTTACTTCTCCAGTGTTCTCGCTGCCGGTCTTCCCAGGATCGATCGTCCCTACGATGAGATCGTCGAGGCGATGGAGGAAGCGGGCGAGATGGAATCCGCTCACCTGCACCGGAAGATCAGCTTCATATCGCTGATTGCGGCGATCTCGCCGATGCTGGGTCTACTGGGAACGGTGATGGGAATGGTGACGGCGTTCAACGTGATCGCTGATTCGCCGACCTCACCGAAGCCAAAGGATCTCGCGTCAGGAATCTCTCAGGCGTTGATGACGACGATGATGGGACTGATCGTGGCAATCCCCATGACGGTCGCCTACTTCATCTTCCGCCAGATGATCGATGCAGCAGCGGTCGAGGTGAGTAGTACTGCGAGCGAGTTGATGGAGCAGTTTGACGACCAACAGGCTTGAGCGTAACTAGTTCAGGAGAGAACAACGATGGCCAGAAAAAAGGCAAAGAAGAAGGAACAAGGCGTCGACATGGACATGACGCCCATGATCGACATCGTATTCCTCCTCATCGTCTTCTTCATGGTCGTGACGGAATTGTCGGTCCAGCAGGCGGTCGTCATCTTGCCGGTTGCCAGCGAGGCAAAAGTCGAGGAACCCCAGCCCAGGATGAGAGTCCTGGTCGTCAACGTTTCCTTCGATAAGGAAGCCAAGGAGATCGTTCAGTTGATGAACGGTCCCCCGCTGACGACAAAGGAACTCGAAGCGGAGCTGAAAGCTGAAGCGGTTGCTTTCGGGCAGTGGGAGGACAATCCATTCAGCGCCGATCCGGAGAAGAGATTGTCCAAGTTGCAGGTGACGATTCGTTGTGACCAGGGCGCGGAAGCGGGAAATATCCACAAGATATTTGCTGCTTGCCAGGCGGCCAGGATCTATCAGGTGAGATGTGCAGCGGTCAGCGATCGGCTGGAAGATCCGTACATCGAACAGCCGTGATGGTCTGTTTTTTGAACTGAACTGAACTGAAACGATAGAAGGGAGGAAAGATGGCCAGAAAGAAGAAAGAGAATCGGGATCCTGGTGAAGTCGAGACCGATATGACCTCGATGATCGATGTCGTCTTTCTCCTGCTGATCTTCTTCATGCTTGCGACCAAATTCAAGATGCCTGAGGGTGCGCTGCGCTCCTACCTTCCCAAGAATCGGGGAGAATCGAACAGCCGCCCGGTGCTTTCCGAGAATTGTCGCATCACCTTGCAGGTCCGGAATGGCCAGGTGGTGGCCTATGCTGACCTGAACCAGGTAGCCCAGAACGAGTACCTCGAATCGGATTACGAGCAGTTTACGGGGATTCCCGGGCCGAAT
>CAYPPQ010000035.1:0-27125 GCA_964412635.1 uncultured Planctomycetia bacterium
CGATGTTGATCTTCCTTTTGCTCGGTGGAAATGCCTGGCACGGTGTTCATCGCCTACCCGAGTTGCTCGAAGATGCCGATCTTGAAATAACACATCGTCAAAAATTCAGGATCTTCTCCTTCGGACCACGGTGGATCGAAGCCCTCGAGTTGACGAGGCGAGGTGGTCGTTGAATCGCCTGCTTCGATACCGACTGACACCGCTGATCGCAACCACCGGGCTGGCCTACTGGTCGATACTGATGCTGGCGCCACTGGAGGCGAGCCGATCGATTCTGCTCTGCATCGCATCCGCGACCTGGATCATCTATCCACTCGACCCTCTCCTCGACCCACGGGATCGTGGACCGATGGAAGGGCCGCGAGTGTGGACCCTGCTGCGACTGGTGATCGCCACCATCTGTTTCTTCGTGGCGATCCTCCAGTTACAGACACGAAGCCAGATCCTGGTCATCTGCGGCATCCTCCTGTCCGGGGTCTATTCCGTCCCCCTGGGCTCTTTTCGCATCAAGGATCACTGGTCGATCAAGGTGCCGTTCGTGTCGCTGGCTGTATCGATCGCCTGTGTGGGAATTCCATGGCTGCAATCCGCTTCGGAACTGACTCCAGATCACTTTCTACTGGCAGCAGTGATGTCACTGCTGGTCGCGGCCAATGTGATCGTCTGTGATATTCGAGATGGAGAACGCGATGAGATGGTGGGGTTGATTACCCTGGCGACCAGGAGTCCGTCTATTGCCCGACGAATCGTACTGATCATCAGCATGCTGCTGATTCCATCCAGCTGGCTGCTGTACTCGGTATCGGAAACCGGAGCACGACTGAGTGTAGGCGGTGTATTGGTCTCCGCAGCCTTGCTGGTGATAGCTTCTACCTGTCAGCGGAAACCGGTATTGCTGACGGTACTCGCGGATGGATCGCTTGCAATCCCCGCGATTCTTGGCTGGATCCTGCTCGCAGGATGAAAATTCTAGTTGGAAGCCATCGACCAGTGGACCATCTGTTCGGTGGCGAGGCCAACCGCTTCGATCCCGTCGCTACCCTCTACCTCGACGCGAATGCGAGTGGTCGGGGTATTATCGACGAATTCCAACCAAGTCTCCGAAGTAGGCTTCATCGTCCGGTCGGGGCCCCGGTAGATCTCTACCCACTGTTCATCGGTGGTGAATAGTTCCATCGAAACGACGGCATGTGGGTCAGATCCCTGAACCACCACCACCGCATCCGCAGCAACACTTCCCCGGAATTCGAATTCCTGAGTCATCGTATCGGGGGTCGCAGGGGGCTCTGCTTTCAATACCACCTCGGAGTAGTCCGCCAGCGGTAACGGTAGATCGGGCGAGTTGGTACGTTGCAGGCGAAGATCCGCCAGCTCCGATCGGATCGACAGGAACATCTCCTCGACGGTGGCTTCCTCGATTCCTGAGACCTTCGAAAGTTCTCCCTCGATCCAAGACACCCTGCGATTGAGGGCCTCGATCGCTTCCTGCTGTCGCTCCAGACCGGGACTCTCGATGGCCGGCTCCTGAGCAACTGCCATACCAACCAAGGGTGAACCCTGGTGGTCAGAACCGAGCAGCCATGCACAGAAACCGGTGATGACAACGGTCAGCAGGGTTGCCTGGAAGATCGGCAGATGGGCCAGATTTGACATCGAGGTGTACCTCCAGTAAAGGATACCCTACCCCTGCAATTGGCGCACATCTGGTGGCGTCACTTGCGGCAAGACGGGCCATTCCCCTACGATGCCATCGAGAAGCTGGAGACCACGATGCGAAACATGGAATTTACCCGTCCGCTGCCATTGCCCCCCACCTGGGGAGGAGATCCGCCCTCTCCAGATCCAGCTCCCGATGAAGAACGTGAAAGTTCCGTTGCTCTCGATGAGGAGCTCGATCATCTATGGAAAGTGATCGTATGGAATGATCCCGTCAATTTGATGAGTTATGTCGTCTACGTCCTGCAAAAGTTGTTCGGATATAGCCTCGAAAAAGCGACGACATTGATGCTCGAGGTTCACAACGACGGCAAATCCATCGTGATTACCACAGCACGCGAAAAGGGCGAAAGATACATCGCGAATCTTCATGCCTACGGCTTGCAGGCCACCATGGAGCAGGGTTGATGCGAAAAACTTACTCGATCCGTACAGTATTGATGACGCTGATGATCGGCGAGGTGGTCATCGCAATCTCGCTGACAGCTTGGCTGTGGTATGGGAATGGTCAAGCGGCGGTAAAGAAACTCTCCGCAGATCGCTGCAGTGAAATCTCCAGTCGAGTCGAGGAGAGAATTCTATCGCTGATCATCGCTGCCCAGAATGCTGCACAGGCTCAGAAGCAACTCTTCGAGACCGGTCTGGTGAATCCTGGAAATCAGCAACAGATCGACCAGTTGATCCAGTTTCAGCTGAAACAGCTGAAGAAAAATCCATTTCTCAGCAACATTGCCGTGGGGATGCCAGACGGAACCCTGGTCGGCGCAAAGCGCACCCTCGACGGTCAGTTGAAAGTACTTCGGAGTTATCCAGGCCAGGACGTCCTGGAGGAATCATCGACTCAGGATGCAAGCACCAAGAGGATTCCGGGCTTCAAGATGGTCGAGAGACCCTGGTACCGGGAAGCACTAGCCAAGGGAGGGCCCGGTTGGACTGGCATCTATCAATTCCCGGGCAATCCTCCTCAGTTGGGAACATCCGCCTATCAGATCATCGAAGATGAGGAACGAAACCTTCTCGGAGTGTCGCTGTGCGATATCACCCTCGGACCCATCGACCGTTTCTTACGTAGCCTGACCCTCACCGAAAATGGTCGATCCTTCGTGATCGATGCCAGTGGTGTCCTGATCGCAACCAGCAGGGGAAAATCCCTCATCGAACAGCAAGATGGGTCGCTGGAACGGGTTGCTGCCATCGAGTGCGATGATCCGATCATTCGCAATACGATGGAGATCATCTTCAAGCAGATGGGATCTCTCGACAGCTGGCCCGCTTCCGGAACCAGAGAGTTGACCACTGATCGTGGACAGGTCCAGCTCGCCTGGAATCCCGTCAAGGGGTCGGCAGACATCAACCTGATCTCTCTCATCGCCATTCCCACCTATGATTTGATTCACGAGGTGACCGACCGAACCCAGTTCTCAGCACTGATATTCCTGATCCTCATCATCGTTACTCTTCCTGTCGTGTGGCGGACAGCGGCCGGAATCACCCGTCCCGTCACGGAACTGAACAAGGGGATGAAGCAGATCGCCAGATTCGAGATCGAGAGCAAGCCTGGTAAACCATCTCGACTGACCGAACTGCACGAGATGCAGGAGCGAATGGAAAAGATGCGACACGCGCTCGCTTCCTTTGAAAAATACGTACCGACTCGGGTCGTACGGTCACTTCTAGCCACGGATCAGGTCGCAAAGCCGGGGATGGAAGAGGCAACTGCCTGCGTCTATTTCTCTGACATCGTGGGATTCACTAGCATCACCGAGCAGCTCCCAACGGAAGACCTCGTTCAGGTAGGAAGTGAATACCTGGAATCGATGACGAGGGAGATTCACCTCCAGGACGGATTGCTAGACAAGTTCATAGGTGATGCTGTGATGGCTTTCTGGATTGCGGAAGTGGATGGCACCCGGGTCACCCATCGAGCTTGCAAGGCAGCCCTCGAATCGCAACGTCGTCTGCAACAACTCCGACAAGACTGGAGCGGCCGATCACTGCCCGAGTTGCGTGCGAGAATCGGTCTCCATACAGGTGCCGTTCTGGTCGGCAACATGGGATCGCAGAATCGCCTCAATTACACCGTTCTCGGAGATACGGTCAATCTTGCAAGTCGCCTTGAAGGACTCAATCGAGTGTACGGTACCGAGATCATCGTCAGTTCAGACATTGCAGAAATTGTTGCGGAAGAGATGCATTGCCGGATCCTGGATGCCGTGGCAGTCAAGGGTAGGAGACAGGGCGGAAATATTTTTGAGCTGGTTTGCGAGATGGATCGAGTCACCGAAGAACAGCTCGAAATCGCACGGGACCATCGTGAAGCATTACAACAATATCAAATTGGCGAGTTCGGGATGGCTGCTGATGCTTTCCAGATCCTGAATAGAAAATTCCCCCAAGATACCCCCTCAAAAGTGATGGCAGACCGTTGTGAAAATCTGCGAGAAAATCCTCCAGAAAATTGGACAGGAATCATGTCCATCGACAGGAATATTCCGGATCCATCGTGAGAAGTAATGACTTTGGAGAACGGATCTTGCTCCAGCATGATCGTTCAACACAATGGAAGGGCTGATGTTCCGACACACTACATTGCGCCAAGAATGGGAAGTTCATTACTTGTTAACTGCACGCAGAGATGATGATGGCTCTTTTCGCCTGGTCGGGCACCCGGCAATATTGCAGGTATTGTGGTCGGTACCAGGAGCCTTGAAGAAGATCATCCGTGATCCCTCTTCCAACTCCAGGGCGGCAAAGAGACTCTTTCCCGATGCATACACCGATCCGGACGCACAGGCGGAACATGAAAGGTTGCTCGGAGACGACCTCAAAAATAGCCAGTTGAGCAAGGTCTCCGCCTTCGAAAAGGTGCTTGAAGATAGCGGACAAGATTCGGACGAGATTCACATTCCGGCGAACAAACTGGACGGTTTTCTCGCGGTGCTCACCGATTTACGCCTGGTCCTGGCGGTAGATCTGGAAATTGAAGACGATGATTGGGAACAGCAACTGACCGATGAGAATCTGGAAGATCCGAGGATTCATCTCCTCAATCTCCTGGCAGCGATGCAACAGCTACTACTGGAATCCACCGGACTTGTTGATATAGAACTCGACCCCGATGACCTCGCGGATCAATAGTCTCGACAAACGATTTCGAACAGTGATGGAGTATGACGATGGAAAGAAGATCTGAAAAGAGTTACACCACCGCAGTGTGCCTGTCGGGGATTTTCGGAGTCATGGGAATCCAGCACTTCTACCTCGGGCGCTGGCTCGAAGGAACCTGCGATCTTTGCCTGTCTATATTTGGAGTTTACTGGATCGCTACGGGTAATCCTGGGCCCGGCTACATTGCGCTGACACTCGATGGCATTCATACTTTTATCGTCACTATCATGTTACTGACTGGTACTTTTCGTGACGGTCAAGGATACCTGGTCTGCTACCCGGGCCAGAAATTGAAAGGTGAAGAGTGATGGAATCTCAAACGAGTTCGTGTGGTTTTGTTCCGGCGGTGCTTCTGTGCTTTTTTCTCGGCGCTTTTGGTGTACACCGATTTTATGTAGGCAAGGTAGGCAGCGGTCTCCTCATGCTCTTCACTCTGGGTGGACTTGGTATCTGGACATTGGTCGATTTCATCATGCTTGTCACCGGTAGTTTTACCGATAGTGAAGGTCTTCCCCTCAAGCAGAGTGGCTGATCACCATGGGGTGAATCTCCTGTTTTTTGTTTTGCAACAGAGGTGACCAGTTGAAGCCACGTGAACTGATCTACATGCTCGGGATACGTCCCAGGCCCAAGGAATTCCCTCATCGGCTGGTGGAGTACCAGATCCCTGACGAAGGTGCAATTCAGTATGCACAGTGGGAACACCCTGCAGAGAGCACGAAACCGGTTCGCAAGGAAGAGATCGATGAGTTGCGATCGTTTCTCTCCCCAGGAGATGTAGCCATCGATATCGGTGCGCATACCGGAGATACGGCACTACCGATGGCCCTCGTTGCTGGACCGGACGGTGCAGTGCTGGCCCTGGAACCGAACCCCTACGTGTATCGGGTCCTCGAAGTCAACGCCTCTCTCAACAGTGGCCGCTATAACATCATCCCTCTTCAGTTCGCAGCAACACCAGATGACGGAACCTTCGATTTCGAGTACTCCGATGAGGGCTACTGCAACGGTGGTCTCCATGTCGGCATCAGCAAGTGGCGGCACGGCCACGCTTTCAAGTTGAAGGTGGAGGGAAAGCATCTCCCCACATATCTGAAGAGCCATTATCCCGAGATGATCGACAGGATCCGCTTCATCAAGGTCGATGCAGAGGGATTCGATGAACAGATCTTGCGGTCGATGGAACAACTGATCTCGGAAACGAGACCCTTCATCAAGGCTGAAGTCTTCAAACTGACCACTCAGCAGCAACGTGAGCAGTTATTCGACTTCATCTCTGGCTTCGATTACAAGATTCACCGCGTGATCGATGATCTGAATTACCGGGGTCCGATACTCACCAGAGATGATCTGATGGAAGTGCGGCACTACGACATCTTCTGCGACCCCGATTCCTGATCAGGGTGCATCGAGATAGAATCTCTCCCCGGTAACGGCGACTCGAAAGCCCTTCTTCTGCAGATCCAGGCGTATCTCATCATCTCGCAGTGCCGGATTGGTGTGATTGAGATGGATGAATCGAAATCGCCCTGGACTTGCTGACGCCTTTTCCTTCAGGTGGTCCATCGTCACCACCATCGGTGGATGCGGGATCTCCGAAAGATCTCTTCCTGGTAACTCACGCCCATCGTAGAAGGTTGCATCCAGGTAACAGACATCAACCCCTTCGATCAACGCATCGAGCACCCCATCACTCCAGCCATCGATATCGGGACAGAAGAGCACCGCCCTGTCCGGACCACGAATCGTCCAGGCTACCGTATCGGAGAACTCATCCCTGTGCTCTACCGAGTGAGCCGAAGCGGTCACGCCATCAAGAATCTGTACCGGTTCACCGGGCTGCACCTCTTGAAGATCGATCTGCTCCAGTTCGACCAGCTGACTCCATGGACCATTCTCTCGCAGGAATCGAGCCATACTGGCGGTACAGTGAACCTTCACTCCCGTGGTGGAAGCAACTTCACGCCCAAACTGGATCAAGCCGGTGTAGTGTCCGATATGAGCATGGGTCAACAGGAGCCTATCGATGGGATGACCGCGATCGTTACCGACACCTGTCAACTCTCGTAGCAGCGATAGCTGCTCCTCGATGGCAGGCGTCGCTTCCAGCAGGACAATCTCGCCGCTGGAGTGATCGACCACGGCAAGACATGCTGGGCCCAATCTCGTACCGGATGCCCTCGCCTCGACACAACAAGGCTTCTGACACCCGAGATGAGGAACGCCCCCATCCTGTGCAATACCCAGCACGATCACTTCAAGATGTGGAACCTCCTCCCGCACTTCGTTGCTCTTGCAACCGAACTGCAGGAGTAGCAGAAACAGGATCGCGCAGGATCTGATCACTGACCCGTGGCACCTTCAGAACTACTGGGCAGCGGGAAAATCCGGATGTTCCTGAACTGGATCGGAGCCCCCTCCGACTGCAAGCAGATCGGTCCCGGTACTTCCGCACACTCGGTGGCGGTGTTGAGTACCTTGCCATTGATCATCAGGGTGACATCGCCGCCGATGCAGTGGATCTCGTAGTGGTTCCACTGTCCCACTGCATTTTCGTTGTTCCCGAGATGCTTGGTGTTTCGGCCACGGGTTCGTTCCGGGTCAGTCTTCATGGGGAACTCACCGATACACCAGAAGTCACCAGCACTTCCCGACATCAACTGAGCCTCGATACTCTTGGGCCACACCTTGTGCTCTCCGACCTGACGGAAAAGCACTCCCGAGTTGCCACCCTTCTTGGTGACCGGATCCCAGCGCCAGTCCAGCTCCAGGATGAAGTTCTGATACGGTTGATCGGTGTAGATGTATCCGGCAGGAGAACCCTTGCACGAGATGATTCCCTGATCCACAGACCAGACATCATCCAGTTTGCCATCCTGATTGAGATGGGCAGACCATCCATCCATGTTGTATCCATTGAAGAGTTGCTGGAATGATTCATATCTCCAGCGAGCGGTGGCCGGGATCTCCCTGACTCGGATGGAACGAAACCAAACATCGTTTCCATGATCCTGAAGAACGATGTGGCCCTTCTTGACGGTACCGAAATCTTTCCATGCTGCAAACTTGCTGGCGGCCACTCGTTGATTCCAGTCGACCGAACCGATTCTCGCTCTCAACACCAGTACACCGTTCAACCAGTGCTCCAGATTTCCGGCGCAATGAACGATGCGAACGTGATTGACTTCTCCTGCAGGGTTCAATTTCTTGTTCATCGGAGAGTACAGTGCGTAAACTCCGCCGGAGGAAACATTGCTGGAAGTTGTCAGATCTTCATCTCCGAAGATCTGATACTCCGGAGCGGAGAAGTAGGAAGCGCCATTGTCCTCGTTGGCGAGGTACATGATCCCACTGTTGGCTCCAGTCTGCGCCTTCCACTCCAGTTCCAGTTCGAAATCATCGAACTGCTGAACGGTGACGATATCTCCACCGCCACCACTGCTCAGTACCTGCAGCCATCCATCCTTCACCGCCCAGCCTTTTTCCGGAAAGGTATCCTTGCGGTATCCTCTCCAGGCACTGGTCGACTCACCTTCAAAGAGCTCGATCCATCCATCTGCAGCGGCGGAATTGATCGGCTCAGCGACTGGACCCGCTTTGATCGCAGTCGCTCCCGAGGAGTTCAGTAGAATCAGGGCGATCGATGCGAGGATCGCACGGATCGGTCCCTGGAATCTGTGTACAGGCTTGGACATCGGCATCCTCCTTCAGATGGATCGCGTATCAGGCGAAACCACGGAATTATCGCTCTACAGTAGCCTCAAGGTACGCCCAACAGGTGCCCGGTCAATCCTCATCTTCAAGGTCCAGATGGGCACTGGAGTACCCTCAATTTCTGTGAAGGATGGCCCCAGGAAAGAAGGTGAAATGACGATCTGGCTATTGACGCTGCTGGCGTTTTCCCCGGCTCCTGAACCGACCCACGTCAATCGCACCGTCGAGGGGTGGACAGTACGGGTTGAAAAGAAACTCCTCGCTGAGGAACCGAAGTTGGCTACCGAGGCACTTTCTCTCCTCGAAATGCAGTTACGAGACCTGGTCTGGGTTCTGCCAGCTGGTCGCATCGAGCAACTTCGCACCGTCAAGATCGTGTTGGATCTGGATCGGCCTGGAATCAAAGGGATGCAGTATCACCCCGGTATCGGCTGGCTAATACGGGGCGGCCATGCTCGCGATCTTCACAAGGTCGTGCACTTCCCCCAGGCTCGTTCCTATGTCTCCTTGAAGCGCAGCAATGTGCAGCCCTGGGTATTGCTGCACGAGATGGCCCATGCATGGCACGATCAGATCATCACCTTCGATGATCCTGATGTACTGAACGCATTCAAGGCTGCGGTGAAAGCTCGCAATTATGAAGAAGTTCTTCACATGAATGGCAAGATGCGACGCCACTATGCTCTGACCGATCACAAGGAGTACTTTGCCGAGGGTACCGAGGCATTTGTTGGCACCAATGACTTCTTCCCATTCGTGAAACCGGAACTGAAAGCTCACGACCCACTACTCTTCGAACTTCTCGATAAGATCTGGGGAGGATCCTGATTTGAATCCTGCAGTTTTCGCCTCAGTACTCTCGATGGTGATCGGCGTTTCCTATCAACCGCAAGGATCGTCCTCCTTCGAGGACCTGCTTCCCGAGCCGATCATTTCCATCGAGGATCGCACCGACTGGCTGATCGATCCCTCTCCTTACATCGCCGGTGTCTACCGTGGGGAACAGGACAACGAGATCAGTCTCTCCAACGGTCTGGTTCGTCGTACCTTTCGCATCTCGCCCAATCTTGCAACGGTCGGACTCGACAATCTCAGCAGTGGTGAATCGATACTGCGATCG
Source organism: uncultured Planctomycetia bacterium (assembly GCA_964412635.1). Lineage (GTDB taxonomy): Bacteria > Planctomycetota > UBA8108 > UBA1146 > UBA1146 > QNYK01. The sequence continues at coordinate 9,719 of CAYPPQ010000035.1, forward strand.
GTTCGCCCAGAGGGTCAGATCGTCCTCGATGATATCCCCTGGGACATCGGAGGACTGGTCGGCCAACCCAATCACGCCTTCCTCCGCAGGGAATGGGTCGATCAGATGACGGTCGATCCCGGTGCCTTGAAGCTGGTCGATTGGCAAGTCGGCCCCATCGAGGAGCGGATGCCATGGAAACGGGTTCGTCATCACGCACCCGGGGTCGAGTGGCCGCCAAAGGGGGTCGCGCTCCGCTTCGATTTCGAAACTCCACCGAGTAACAAGCTCTACCCCGTCGGATTACTACCCAGTTCGCTGGGGCGAGAACAAATCCTCTCGGATGATTTCGAGCAACTGGATCCCTCCTGGGAGATTCATGTGTCAGAGAATGAACCGGATGCGACCTTCAGTGAAAATGGAATACCAGGTGCCATCCGTGTCAGTGCAAACCGAGTCGTCACCGCGGAACGCAATCTACCTTCCAACACGGCATTGATCGAGTTGACCATCGATGTCGGAGATGACCGCAGCAAGAGCTGGGGACCGGGAATCGCTCTGATCTGGAAAGATCGGACGGTGAAGTTCTACATGCGCCCTGGTGAGGGTGGCTTCGGTGTCTGGAATGGGTCTGAAAGGATGCACGGAGGTCGGCAAGCGATCGATGTCGAGAAACCGCTGACCCTGCGGATGCGCCTGGAGAAATCAGTCATCCATCTGGAAACCAGCACCGATGGAAAGCGATGGTCAAGGGGAGGAATCCTGAGTCTTCCCGAAGGAACAGGTGCACCTTCGCGCGTTCGTATCGGCAAGAGCGGTATCGATGGAGGCACTGGAGATTTCACCGGCGATCCGGGCGATGTCTCGAGGATGCGAATCCTCCACTTCGCCGCCTTTGGACGCTTCGATCCATCTTCGATGAATGAAAAGTCGCTGGGGACCGGGCATCGATTGCGAGTTTCGGTTCATTACGAGCTCTATGACGGCATCCCCTGCTTCTCCAAGTGGATCGAGTTCGAGAACAATTCCTCGAAGCAGATCACGGTGAATCGGTTTACCAGTGAAATTCTTGCGGCGGTGGAACACACATCTCGGGTCGAAGAACGAGGAGTTCATTTTCCCGCACCGAACCTTCTGGTGGAGACCGACTATTCATTCCAGGGAATGGATCCCGAGACGGTCTCCAAGTTCTCCGTTCACTGGCTGAAGGATCCCCTCTACACCAGTCAGGTCAATTATCTGAGATCGACACCATGCTTGCTGGAGGTTCGACCGACAGTCGGTCCATCTCAGGACATCGCCATCGGCGAACGATTCAAATCGTTCCGTACCTTCATCCTTCCTCAGGATGGAACTGATCGGGAGCGAAACGGACTTGCCCGGCGACGGATGTATCGAATCATCGCGCCGTGGACGACGGAAAATCCGCTGATGATGCACGCTCGATATGCCGACTGGGATCGCATCAAACTCGCCATCGATCAGTGTGCCCAGGTCGGATTCGAGATGGTGATCATGACCTTCGGTAGCGGCTTTCAGATCGAAAATGACAGTGATGCGTATCTGGAGAAGATGAAAGGCTATGCCGATTACGCCCGCAGCAAGGGGATCGAGATCGGTGGTTATTCACTTCTGTCCAGCCGTTCCATCGGCTCAGGCAATGACATCGTATCACCGCCAGGAGTCACCCCGACACATGGCAACTGTCCAGCGCTGGCTAGCGAATGGGGTCAGGAGTATTTCCGCAAGCTATACCAGTTCTTCGAGAAGACAGGGATGCGACTGCTCGAACATGACGGCTCCTATCCGGGAGACATCGATGTCAGCGAACGACTACCACTTCAGAAGGGTGAACTGGATTCACGATGGGTTCAGTGGCGGATCATCACCGATTTCTACAAGTGGTGCCGGGGCAACGGCGTATACCTCAATGTACCCGACTACTACTACCTGGCCGGATCCAACAAGTGCGGCATGGGCTACAGGGAGGTCAACTGGAGTCTTCCCAGGAACCAGCAGGTGATTCACACCCGCCAGAATATCTACGATGGAACCTGGACCAAGAACGGTTCGATGGGCTGGATGTTCGTTCCCTTGACCCAGTACCACGGTGGCGGAGCCGCAGCGACGATTGAACCGCTGTCGCAACACATCGATCACTACCGGCGCATGATGATGAGCAATCTAGGTGCCGGAGTGCAAGCGTGCTATCGAGGTCCGAGACTGTTCGATACCGACAAGACTCGCATGATGGTGGAAGAGACGGTTCGTTGGTTCAAGAAACACAGAGATGTGCTCGAGGGAGACCTGATTCATCTACGGAGAGCCGATGCCAGGGACCTCGATTACTGGCTGATGGTAAATCCACAGGGAAACGAAAAGGGAATGTTGATGGTGTTCAATCCACTCGACAAACCGGTGACCCGAACTCTTCGAATTCCCCTCTACTACACGGGACTGTCGGGTGAGTGCCGCATCTCCTTCAAGGATGGTGAATCTCAGAAGAGAATGATATCAACGGACGGGTCCATCGACCTGGAAGTGACCCTGGAGGCTGGTGGAGAGTCGTGGGTCACCTTTCGCTGAATCTGGATATTGATCAACATGTGACCTTCCGATTGGCTAGTATCAGTGGTGAACTCCATAGCATGAAACGGATTTCGATATGAAGCTATCCAGCATCCTGTGTTCCTTCATCTCGGTGCTGTTTCTTGCGTCATCCAATCCAACAATTGCTCAATCCCCACAGTTCAGCAACCAGACTGCATCTGCTGGACTGGCGGGAGTGATCTTCGTTCCAGGGATCTACAATCACCCCACCTACACCGGTCCCGTGGTATGCGGTGATTTTGATCGAGACGGATGGCAGGACCTCTATGTTCCCAGTGGAGGAGGCGGTGGAGATCCGGACTACCTCTTCATCAATGACGGCGATGGGACCTTTACCGACCGAGCTGCGGAATGGGGCCTGACCGATGTCCACATGGGTAAGGGTGCTGCCGTTGGAGACTACAACAATGATGGTTGGCTCGACATCTATGTCACCAGTGGTGGAAGTGGTGTCACAGGAACACCCGGAAATCACCGCCTCTATCGAAACTCTGGAGCAGGTACCTTTGTCGATGTAGCGCAATCAGCTGGAGTCAATTCGACTTCTTCTTCCGAAGATGGTTTCGGTTGTTGCTTCGGCGACTACGACCTCGATGGTGATCTCGATCTCTTCGTTGCAGGTTTTGCCTCCAACAACAGCGGCAACCGGTTATTTCGCAATAACGGCAATGAGACCTTTACCGACATGACCGCATCCATCGGTTTGTTTTCAGGAATCTCGGGAGCATCTGGTTTTGCCCCACGGCTTCAGGATATGGACGGCGATCACTACCCGGAGTTACTACTGGTTGCAGACTTCGGTACCAGTCATTACTTCCGAAACGATACTGACGGAACGTTCACGGAGATTTCGAACAGTGCAAATACCGCCCAGGAAGAAAATGGCATGGGCCAAACCGTTGGAGATTACAACAACGATGGCCTCATCGACTGGTATGTCACCTCGATCTATCGCCCCAACATCGGCTGGACCGGAAACAAGCTCTACATCAATCAAGGAAATCACTCATACCAGGAGATCTCCGCCAGTGCCGGGGTATATGACGGAGGTTACGGCTGGGGAGCGATCTCCATCGACGTCGACCATGATCGTTTTGTCGACATCATCGAGACCAACGGAGCTGGCGGCCAGTTCGATAATGAACAGTCGTACTTTTTCAGAAATCTCGGCAACAATACCTTCAATGAACAGGCTCTCTCTTCCGGGTTGGTCCACGATGGTTATGGTCGCGGTATCCTGAACTTTGATAGTGATAACGATGGCGATCAGGATGTCGTGATCGCCGGAAACAATGAACCTCTTCGTTATTTTCGAAACGATACCGGTTCCGGCTCACGCCACTGGATTCGCATCTTTCTCGACAATGACGCAGACCCTACGGTGACTCCCGATGGCATCGGAGCCAGGGTTCATGTCGTGACTCCAGAAGGATCCCTCTATCGATGGATCGATGCCGGAGACAACTTCATCTCTCAAGGTGAAATGTCTGCCCACTTCGGTCTGGGAACCGATGATCAGATCGATGAGATTCGGGTTCTGTGGCCCGATGGAATGGTCCAGAGCCATTCTTCCATCAGCGTCGATCAGACCCTGACCCTGCATCGGTTGGCAGACTCGATCATCCGTGGTGATACAAACGGAGATCTTCAGATCGATATCTCCGATCCGGTCATGCTACTCGCTCATCTGTTCGGAGGATCGGACCTACCGTGTCAGGAAGCGGCAGAGATCAACGGAGATGGATTCATCGACATCTCCGATCCGGTCTACCTGCTCGGGTACACCTTCGGAGGGGGTCCACCACCACCACCGCCCTTCCCCGACTGTGGCAGTATCATTCCAGTATTCTCCTGCGACGAACCAGGGTGTCCCTGATCCGAAATCGCTATCCCTACGTGGCGTCTGACAGGGAAGCCACCGGAGTATCGACCCCACAGTTTTCACAGCATGGAAGTAATGAGTGCGTGATTCCATGGCAGGAATCACATTCCGAGAAGAGGCCGGTCGCACAAGAGGGACAGGTGTAAGGTTTTTCCTGCCGATCCAGTCCATCGCTTCCGACAGTCGGCACCTTCGGTCCCTGCTTTCCCCACACCGCTTCGCGCAGAAGTCCTCGACGGATCGGGAAATCGCAAATTGCACATCTTCCTTGCTCATAAGCTGCTCGATAACGCTTGATCAGCAGGTCCTTCGGTGGTGTCGATAGATTCCGCAGCAGAAACTTCAAGAAGAGACCGACGATCAAGATTGCAGTTCCGATCGCGATGTACTTGAAGTACTCCCGAGGGAAGTGATTGAAGGCAATCACTCCCACTTCCCAGAAGGTCGCCAGTAACCCCGCGAGGTAGATCAAACGAAACGTGTTTTTTCTGTTCTTTCTCACCAACCATGCGGCCAAGATGAACAGTGGAAGAGGGATTCCGAGCCTGAAGATTGCCAGCTTGAACCTGTGAGAATCATTCGCCTTATCGAACTTCTCATAAGCGGGCTCGTTGTGCTCTTGCACGACTCCACGCTGATCATGGATCGATTCCTGCAGGTCAATCAGGGTCGAGTTGCTCTCTGTAACCGAGATGTTGGCCTTCTCGAGACTATCCTGTGCAGTCAAGAAACGGGATCTTGCACTGGCGAGGGCCGTCACATCTTCTTCAGGCGGCGCAACGCCCTGTTCGATGCTGAGTCTATGGAGAGCAGAGATCTCCTCCATCACCTGGCGAGCGTTTTCTTTGCTCGCCTGGTAATCTTTCTGGAGATTGGAATTTCTTCGCAGCTCTCTCTCCAGTTCAGTCCTCTGTAACACGAGCTGATCCAGTTTATCTTGAGGTGCAGTATCGAGTTCATCGATAAAATCCTGCCGACTTGGTCCCTCGAGATCAGCGACGTCATAGCGTAAAAAGCCAAGGAACCATATGAGTAACAGGGTCAGTAATCCGGTCAGAAACCCGGCCTGGATGCGTTGGAAAGCGCTACCATTCGATTCCAGTTTCTTTTTACCCATTCTACCCCCTTGGATGACCTTCCTGATTTCCTGACCCCACCAGAATCATGGAGCTTGAGCTTCGGAAATCGTCTCTTCCAGTTCTTGAATTTGTTTCGCCTCATCTGGATCAACCAGGTCGCTGTGGCAAGCGGCTTTTTGCTGGTCTCCATCCATCGTCTTCTGTGTCTTGGAGGCGAGCTTATGAATTTCGGCGGGATCGAGAACTCCACGTTTTTCGAGGATCTCTTGCTGTTCGCTTGTCAGAGCAGCGCTTCGTTTCGATGCTCCCCTGTCAAATCCCTCTGCCTTGCCACTGGAGAACTGCTGGATCTCCTTCGAAATCCGAACACTGCACCAATCGTGTCCGCACATGGCACAGAAGTCGGTATCGACATCGAGATCCTCATCGTGCAACGCTCTGGCCGTATCTGGATCAAAGGATAGATCGAAGTGCTTCTGCCAGTTGAGGGCTGCTCGCGCCTTGGTCAGTTCATCATCTTGATCTCTCGAACCTGGAATCCCGAGGGCGATATCCGCGGAATGAGCCGCGATCTTGTAGGCGATGCAACCCTGTTTGACATCGTCCTTCTTGGGAAGACCGAGGTGCTCCTTGGGCGTCACGTAGCACAGCATCGATGCTCCGTGGTAGCCCGCAGCAGTCGCACCAATACAGGATGTGATGTGGTCGTACCCCGGGAAGATGTCGGTGACCAGCGGCCCCAGCACATAGAAGGGCGCACCATGACACAGTCTCCTCTGAAGCTTCATGTTGAACTCGATCTGATCGAAGGGTACGTGTCCCGGGCCCTCAACCATCACCTGCACTCCATGACTCCAGGCGATCTCTGTCAGCTCTGCAATCGTCTCCAGTTCACCCAGTTGAGCCTCGTCACTGGCGTCCGCCAGGCCTCCTGGCCTCAGACCATCCCCCAGCGAGAAACTGACATCCCACCTTCGCATGATCTCGCAGATCTGATCGAAGCAGGTCACCATCGGGTTGTCGCCGTCGTGAGTGATCATCCACTTCGCCAGTAACGATCCTCCGCGACTGACGATCCCGATCAGACGGTTTTCGATGTGCGGAATGTGCCAGGGTCGAACCCCGGCATGGATGGTGAAGTAATCGACACCCTGAGCGGCTTGATGCTCGAGGCTTTCCAGGATGATCTCGTGGGTCAGATCTTCAATCTTCCTGCCGATGATCATCGAGTAGATGGGAACCGTACCGACCGGGACGGTGCTCTCGTGGATGAGTGCATTTCTACAAGCATCGATGTCACCACCGGTAGACAGGTCCATTGCAGTATCGGCACCCCACCGCTGTGACCATTGCAGCTTCTCGATCTCCTGATCGGTTCCCGACGAGACCGGCGATGCCCCCATGTTGGCATTGATCTTGGTACGGCTGGCTCGGCCGATCGCCATCGGATCCAGCTGATGCCTGAGGTGTTCTCGATTTGCAGGGATGATCATGCGACCTGCGGCAATCTCATCTCGTACCTGCTGAGGTGTGAGGTGCGGTTCCCTCTCTGCCACTCTCTTCATCTCGGGAGTGACTATTGCCAGTCGCGCACTTTCAAGTTGCGTGACCGGTTCAAACCCAGCAGGTGCCACGCAGCGGATGAACTCGCCGATCTCCTGGTGGTTGTGACCTCCACAGCCACCATCGGAATCTCGACATTCTTCGATGGACCATCCTGCGGGAAGGAAATCCCAGGCGGTGCGTGCCGATGGTTGCGGCATTCCAGGAGTATCAGGAGACGAGAACGACAGAGGCCCGCCAATATCCGGAGCATTGGCGAAGGAACCTGGATTGGTTCCGTCACCACCGGAGGAGGGATTGCCTGCTCCCCTCAATGGAAGCGACCAGGAGCGATTGTTATCAGTCAAGAGAACTGCCTTCCCTCCGCCGGCATGAACCGGATCAGGTTCCACGGGTTCTTCTCAGCATCACCCCCTGATGCGCCCCGAGCAGAGGCGCAGTGTAGATCCTCCATCGATCGCCATCGAGGAAGATGAGATCACTTCTTTTGGGGAGGTGAAGATAGGTGTTCTTGCGGTAGCGACAGCGACCTGCCCGATACGGTTGCTTGCTCCGATACGACCAGGGTTTTCAAATTTGAATTGTTGTCCGAATACTGAAAATTGAGGATACTTGAGTGAAGACTGGTGCATTGCGCCGGGCTGAAAGGGATTCATGAAGACCTCTACAGTACGGCTGCTGATCCTCTCCTCTACATTCCTCGCCTGTACATTCCTCGTCAGTACATTCCTCGTCAGTACATTCCTCGTCAGTGCAGGGGATAAAGCTCTTTTCCAGAGTAACTCGCAACAGATCGAGTTCTTTCGGCAGAATAACACCGAAGTGGTCGAAGCAGCCCTCGACACCGTCCGCAGCCATTTCAGCAGCTATTACCAGGGCGATATGGAGAAACTGAGATCGGTATGGTCAAGGAACGGAACCGTCGAAACCACCCTTCCCGGCAACGCAGATAAGAATCGCCTCACCGAGTTCAGTGTCGAGCGCACGAGCATCGATCAGTGGACCAAGAAGATGCAAGAAGAGATCGAATCCCATGGCGTCGAGATCTGGTCTAAAAATCAATTCCAGCCCGATCATCCCCTGTTCTTGACGGTACTGAACTTCACCGACAGCAGTGCAATGATCCTCGTTGAAGACCCCACGCAGTACCTGATGGGCCCACAGAACTCAAACCTCATGTTCATGAACCATGCTTCGATCATCTTCAAGGTTGTCTTTGATACCCAACCGTTTTCGGTGAAGCTGTCACCGATCTCAAACAAGCCCAAGATCCTGCAGATGATGGTGACCCCGATCAACGGATGCTGATCACTCCTTCTCAGCTGTCTTTCCGATGATCTTGGTCATCTGATTGTCGACCGGCTTCAAGGTCGAACGATGCAATTGTGCCACCGATTTCAACCTCTCGATCATCTCCGGATGCTTACCGGCAAGATCCTTCTTCTCGGATGGATCGTGTTCGAGATGATAGAGCAGCGGTGTTTCGTGAATCTTCTCCTTGGCTCCCGATCTGGGTCTCGATCTGAAATGCATCTTCCAGGGACCGCTACGCACCGCATAGAGCACATCACCGCGGTAGTAGAAGACACTGTTGCGAGTCGAAGGACCCTCTCCTCGTAACCGCTCGGTAAGATCGGCCCCGTCATAGACCCGATCGGCCGGCAGCTGGACTCCCGCAAGGGAACAGAAGGTCGGCAGCAGATCGAGTGTCGCCCCGGGATCTGTCACCACTTCCGGTCTTGCAGTTCCGGGCCACCAGATGATGGTCGGAACCCGCATTCCTCCCTCGAAGGTCGTACCCTTACCCGCACGCAGTAGCCCGGCACTTCCACCCATATCGCCGTACTCCAACCACGGCCCATTATCCGAGGTGAAGATGACGATCGTGTTCTCCGACAGGCCTCGTGAACGTACCGCATCGAGGACCTTTCCGACGCTGGCGTCGATCTCTTCGATCACATCTCCATAAAACCCACGGACACTTCGGTCGACAAAGGGATCGGATCGAAATAGCGGTACGTGTGGCATCGAATGGGCCAGGTACAGAAAGAAAGGTTCCTTCTGATGCTCGTCGATGAAGCGTACTGCTTCATCACCATATCGTTTCGTGATGGTTCTCTGATCGGTCGGTTGTTCGATCACCTCATCATTTCGGTGCAAAGGAACATCCCAGTACTCGTGCTTGGGGTCGAGAAATGCATCCCAACCCCTGGGACCCTTCTTGTTGCGATCCATGTCGTTGGAGTAAGGCACTCCATACCATCGATCGAAGCCGTGCCTGTGAGGAAGAAATTGCGGGAGATGACCGAGATGCCACTTCCCGACCATCCCGGTGGCATATCCGGCCCCCTTCAACGCCTCGGCGATGGTCAACTCTGAATCTGGAATCCCCCCCGCAGAGTCAGGAAACAGAACCCGCCGCTTCGACGAACAGAGTCCGCTACGGATCGGCAACCGACCTGTCATCAGACCGGCGCGACTGGGCGTACAGACCGGAGCCGCCACGTAGAACTGTGTCCATCTCTGGCCTTCGGCAGCCATCTGATCGAGGTGCGGGGTGGCGATGGTCGGATGACCAAAGCACCCCAGGTCTCCGTACCCGAGATCATCGCAGAAGATGACGATGAAATTGGGAGGTCTCTCCTCCGCCACAAGTTGTGAAGTGCAGATCATCAAGATCGCCAGTAGTACTGCTCTCATCGACGGGACTCCTTTGTGCCCCTCACCAGGAGCGGCTGTAACATCAGTATCAACACGATCAAGCCGAAGGCGAGAGGGCCATTCCAGCGATCCTCGATGATGAATACGTATCCGACATAAATCGCAAGCACGATCCTGACCATGGGAACCCACGGATAGAGGGGAACCCTGAACGGTCTCGGTGTATCGGGTTCCATTCTTCGAAGTCGAAAGATCGCCAGCGCCAGCGGGAAATCGAGGAGCAACGTGCACATTCCATTGAGCAGCAACAGTTGCGGTCTCTCGAGAAACACGACCGCCAGGATCAATAGCACCGCTTGAAGCATCAGTGCATTGGCCGGTGCGTCATGGTTGTTCGAGCGTCCCAGAAGTGTTGGCAACTGCCCCTCGCACGCCATCCTCCAGCTGATCCTGGCAGAGACCTGGATGCAACTGCTGAGGGTCGAGATGAGGATCAGCACGAACAGCACGTCGAACAGGGTGGCAGCACCATCTCCAAAGAGACGATCTGCCGTGAAGGTACCCAGATCTGCGATACCCTTCCCATCCGCTCCAACCATGTCGGCAGGATGAGTCACGAGCACGAAGACCAGGGTCACCAGCAAGTACAACAGAGCCACTCCACCCAGTCCGTAGATCAACGACCGAGGGATGTTCTTGCCGGGATCCCGTACCTCCCCCGCCATCAGCACCAGTGCGTTGTAACCGGCGAATGCGAACTGTGCGAAGATGCTGTAATAGAAGATCTTTTCCAGCAGTCTCCAGCCCTGAGGTGATTCGGCGGCGACGTTTTGCTGGATTCCGAAGGTAGCCGACTCATCTCCGAGCAATACCATTCCCAGACCTGCTATCACAAACCCGAGGATGAGAAAGACTTTCAGAAGGGTCGTGGTGTTGTTGAAGATCGCTCCGGTCTTGACACCTCGCAGATGAATCATCACCAGGATCAAGATGGCGACCGACGCTCCGACAACCTGGGGAACTTGTGGAATCAGGTTGTTGAGATGTTTTCCAAGGGTGCCTGCGACGAATGCTGTACCCACCGTCCACGCGGCGGGACCGGAGATCACCCCAAACAGGTAACTGATACGGGAACTGAATGCCCGTCGCACAAACATGTAGTCGCCACCACTCTTCGGAATCATCGCTCCAAGCTCTGCGATGGAAAGTGCGCTCAATATGGCGATTACGGAGGTGACAACCCAGGTGAGAAGTACCGCCCACGGGCTGCCAAGATCGCTGGCAAAGTACCCCGTGGTGGTAAAGATCCCCGCCCCGATCACCGTCGTCACGACGATCACCAGCGAGGAAAAGAGACCCAATCCTTCTTTTTGCTGTTTCATGGCGGATCTCCACCGTTTGATTTCGAGTGCCTGCGATACATTCTGCACCGGCAAACTACTGGAAACAGTATCTACCTTGCGGTGATGATTACAGTTCCAGGGAAGCAAGGAGCATCATCATTCCGGCCAACAGTATCCAGTTCGAGCAAATTGGTTTCTCCTCCCCGGATCGGATCGGCGCAGAGGGTCCATGCGACGTCTGGCAGGGACAGTATCGAGAGTCTGGAAGCGCTTTCCTCAAGAGATTCCCCTCCGCCAGGTCATGGCACCAGGAGAAAAGAGCTCTCGAGCAGTGGCTGCCAGGTCTGACGATCCCCGGCGGTACCGTTCCCGAGATCCTGCACGCCGATGAGAAATCGAGGATCCTCATCCTTTCTCAGGTTGCCGGGATTTCGGTGGAAGAACTCACTACCGATCCCTCGGTGATGGATGCAGTGATGATCCAGGCGGGTAGTTTCCTGCTCACTCTTCACCAGTTGTCGGTCGAAGATACTGATTCCTTACCGCTGAATGAGGCCATCGTGATGCGCCTGGAATCGTGGATACAAGCTGGCGATGATGACCTCTCCGAGGATGAGATCGCCTGCGCACGCCAGCGGGTCGGAGATGGATCGCTCTTTCGGGATCAACCGCGAGTTCCCTGCCACAACGATTTCCAGCCAAGGAACTGGTTATGGGATGGAGACCGTATCGGCATCATCGATTTCGAGCACGCCCATGCCAATCATCCAGCTTTCGACTGGATAAGGATGGAAACAGGAATCTGGAAGCAACAGCCCCGATTGCGCCAACGATTCATCGAGGGGTACCGGGGAGAACCACCGTGGGCAGTAGATGAAGTGATCAGCGCAATCGGTGCAGTGCACGCTGTCGGTTGCATCGTGTGGGGGAATCGAAATGGCGATGTCAGTTTCACGGCACTGGGCAGGAGCATCCTCACCGACTGATCACTTCGAGTCGGACTCTTCTTGCTTCAATAACTTCTCCACAAGCAACAACTCGGAACGGGCGGTCTCGTAACCGGGTGCCTGCTGGAGGACGATCTTCAGTTCCTCCCTGGCCTCCTCCAGCCGACCCAACTGCCTCAATATCCTTGCCCGGGTGACGCGATGGATCGGTACCGGCCGTCGCTTGAAGATCTGATCGAGATCGGTCAAGGCGACCTCCAGCACCGCCCGCGCCTCCTCTTCTCGCCCTGCTGCGGCGAGCACTTCCGCCTTCCGTTGCAACCAGGAAGCCTTGAGGGAGGCCCGCTTCAACTGCTTCTCGATCAGAGCCAGCGCCGAATCATGCTGACCGCTGGCGGATTCCGCTCGAATCAAGCTGATGACCAGAAGGGTGCTATCGCCGAGGCGTTCGAGCATTTTCCTGTAAAGGGATGCGGCCAGACCCGGCGCCTTGCGCTGTTCGTAGAGGGATCCCAGTCGAAGCGTCGACTCGAGATCGGGTCGGATCGATTGCACCCGTACCAGATCGAGGATGGCTCCGTCGAGATTTCCATGCCGCTCGCGGATGGCAGATCGCTCGCTCAGAACCTCGAGGGGAGTCGAGTTGGCTTCCTCCACCAGTTCATCGAGGAGTCGTAGTGCCTCGCCGTGTCGAAGGGTATCGCGCAAGCATAACGCCCTCTCGAACTTCTCCTCCCGTGGATTCACTCCGCAGCCGCGGGCGGTCTGGCAATCTTGCAGGCCCAGTTCCGGGCGACCGTGCGCCCTGCATAGTTTCGCCCGCAATAGATAAAGAGGACCGGGATCATCACTCTCGCCGATCTCCTTGTTGATGCGGTCGATATCGACGTGAACACCGTCATGAGCCAGTGCTCCACTGGTGATGAGAGACAGGAACAGAATAGAGATTGTCGATGTGAATCTATTCATCTTCGGCTCCCTTCATCGTTTCTTATTCTCACCTGGATGATCATCTTCATCGATCTCGCAATCGCCCCAGATGGACGATGGTTCCTCCTGGTAATTGGAAACTATGCCAGCCCGATTGCAACTGTACCGGATTCTCCTCCACCGTCAGGAAGAGTGCCCCGGTACCGGGACCAGTTCCCACCTCCCACCAGGTCAGAGGTCGATCGATGTGCGCCAGTGTATTCCAGTTCGCCGGTACATCGTGCCAGAGAATCTCGCCGGCGGGCACCTCTTGCTCGATGGCTCGAGCCACCTCCTGACCCGGACGCTGATCGCCACGAGCGGGAAGATACACCAGCACATGACAGGCAAATCCCACCAGCAGCAGCAACCCCCACCGCATCGTCGAGACCTGCAGAGATCCCCGGACGAATCCCCGGAGCGGCATCAGAGAACCCGTCAGTAGCAACGCAGCTGCCAGGATCATATCTGACCTGGGCAGTAACAATTCCCCGAGCAGCTCCGAACTGACTCCGGGGATCAGGGCAAACACCAGCAACGCGACACCGAGTGCGCAGATCAATCCACCGAAAATTGTCGTCACGATGTGGATGACTCGCTCGACCCGCTTCGATGGAAATCGGTCGTCGATGGTCGCTTCGATGACCTTTGCCGCCAACCACACCGCCAGTGGTAACGCGGGCAGGATGTACCGTGGCCGAACTGCAGGCCAACACAGCAAGATGACGGTCGGAATCAGCAGTGCCACCAGTACACTCTTGTGGTTCGGATCCGCAAACCAGCTGCGTCGGTCGGGCAGCGCAGCTCGCCCCAGCAGGATCCAGGTGGCGGGCAAGAAACCGAGCAACAAGCCCGGAATGAACTTCGCCCGGTGAGCCCACCAGCCACTCGACGACCCTGAGCGAGAAACTTCTCCGAACCATCCCGAGACCACTGCCGGGTCATCGACCCTCTCAAACAGCAGCAGTACCCAGGTCGATGCGATCAGCAACGAGATCAGCGGGGGGCCCCACCAGTTCACATCCCGAACGACAGCCGATCCCCTGGTCATCGCTACCGCCACCAGAACTCCTCCGCAGAAGGGAAGTGCTGACGGACCCTTGACCAGCAGAGCGATACTCAGCCCGCAGATCATCAGTATCCAGGAGAACCAGCGGCGAGTAGCGGGAGTGTTGATCATCTCGAAGGCGTAAAGGGTGCAACCGAAGGTCAGAACCAGATCGGTTTCCCCCAGCGTCGATTTGGGAATCACCAGCGGTGACAGTAGAAAGAAGATCGCCGCCACGAATCCGCTTCTCGGTGATCGAGCCCGATAACCGGCGACCAGCAGGATCATTGCGATTCCAAAAGTGGCCAGCAGTGCAGGGATTCGCACCGAGATCTCATCGACCACCCCGCCGCGGAGAGATGCGACCGCCGCCGTCAGCCACGGATACAGCGGTGGTTTGTTGAGATAGGGTTCGCCCCAGACGGTCGGAACCACCGCATCGTGATTCCTCAACATCTCGCGGGCAGCCACCACCCTGCGCCCCTCCTCACCGTGGAGTTCACGATGGGAAAGACCCGATGCATGCAGCAGTAGCACCACTCCCAGTAGCAGCGACAACCACCGGATCGCATTCCCGGTAGATCTCTCCTCGCCCGCCTCCTGGAGCTGATGATCAGCACTCATCGGAAGTCTCCAGTCCTTGAAAACTCAATCAACGAACCTCTTCGCTGACGACCTCTCCATCGATGACGGTTCCCACGCAGTGGGTGGTGTACTCGAACGGATCGCCATCGTAGAGGGCGACATCGCCGTCCTTGCCGACCTGCAGCGATCCCACTCGATCGGAGATTCCCAGCAGTTCCGCAGCAGAGGCGGTGATGAGTCCCAGGGCATCCTGAAAACTACACCCGTACGCACAGGCGATGGCAGCTTCCCACAACACCACGCGGGTCTTGGGAACATACGATTCGTAGCCACTCCCCATCGCCACCGGGATCCCCGCTTCAACAAGATTGCTGGGGGTTTCCATGCTGGCGTTCTTTCCCTTACCCGAGGCACGCATCATCGTCGGATGGATGATCACCGGAATCTTCTGCGCTTTCAGCTCATCGATGAACTCGTAACACTCCGATGCACCCTCCAGCACGACGCGGATTCCCAGTTCTTCCTGCAATCTGAGGGCATTCTGGATGTCGACGGAAGCATGGGCAGAGATCATCAGTGGGATCTCCCCGGCCAGTACCTTGACCAGCGCCTCCTTGCGAAGATCTCGCGGGGGAGGATCCTTCTCCTCATCGGCTTGCGCTGCTGCGACCTTCTTCTGGTAACCCTGTGCCCGGATGAATTCCTGACGCAGCATCGCCATCTGTTTCGCCCGGGTGCCGGGGTTCTTGCCGCCGCTACCGAAGCCAGCAGATCCCAGGGTACAGACCACCATGGTGGTGGGTTCGATGATCGCTTCGTCGACATTGTCTCCACGGGTCTTGACGATGAAGGTCTGCCCAGAGATCAGGGCCCCGGGAGCGTGACCGGTGTGCAGCGTCGTGACTCCGAGCGATCGAACCCAGCTGATCAGCGGCTCGCGAACATTGTAGGCATCCCGGGCGTCCAGCTCCGGTTGCATCGGCGCAGATCTTTCCAGCTGGTCCTGATCATGGTCGTAGTTGAGCCAGCCGGCGAGCCCGACCACCGATCTCGAATCGATCAGGCCCGGTGTCACCACCTGCGCCTCGATCTTTCTGATTCCATCGGGGATCTCCACCGATCCTGCCGGACCGACTGCGGTGATCTTTCCATCGATGATGAGAATCACGCCATTCTCGATCGGATCTGCCCAGCTTCCATCGGCACTTCGTGCCATGGTGTGGATCGTCTTGCCGGAGATCGCGATCGAATCCGCACCGTCAACGAGACCGACCATCAGCAGGAGCAGGATGAGACTGCCATTTATCTGGAGAAGTTTCTTCATCACTGATCCTCTCTCTCGCCACAGCACTGATACGCCTGGTCATCTCCTGCGCCACGACCACCCACCGCAAATAGCCGCTGTTCCGGATCGGAGCGGTCGAACACCTTTTCTCCCTCGACCCAGGTTTCGAGCACCTTGGTGTACACGCTGAAGGGATCACCACTGATGATGGCCAGATCCGCATCCTTGCCCGGATCGAGTGACCCGGTCCGGCCATCGAGGCCGAGCATCTCGGCGCCGGAGAGGGTCAGCGCACGGAGTGCGCCCTCTCGACTCATTCCGGCACGAACTCCCAGTGCTGCGGATCTCAGGAACAGGCGACTATCGGTGATCCAGTCGTCGGTATGAAAACTGACGTTGACCCCCGCCTTCTCCAGTTCGACTCCATTCTCCAGCTGGATATCTCGCGCTTCCAGTTTTCCTCCCGGGGAATCGATCACGATGATGGAACAGGGTGCCTTCGCTGCGGCGATCTCTTTCGCCACCTTCCACGCATCGCTGACATGATGCAGGACGACATTGAAACCGAACTCATCCCTCAGCCTCAGCACCGTGAGGATGTCATCGTGACGGTGCGTGTGGTGATGAACGATGCGCTTCCCTTCCAGCGCTTCGACCAGAGCCTCCAGCTTGAGACTACGCTCCGGCATCTTGTCGGGATCTCCTTCTGCCCTGGCGATCTTGTCGCGGTACTCCTGCGCCTTGATGTAGATCTCCCGGACCAGCGCTGCAGATTTGGCCCGGGTTCCCGGGAACGGTGCATCTCGCTGGGAATTGGTTCCGTTCGCCATCTTCAGGCCACCCATCGGCCAGTCGTCCTCATCGCGGATGAGAAGATCTTCGACCTTGCCACCCCGTCGCAGTTTGAGATAGATGGTGCGACCACTGATGAGGTGTCCCGATCCCGGCATCTGGTTGACCAGGGTCAAGCCGCCTGCTCGAGCTCTTTCCACAGAGGCGGAGCGAACATTCACCGAATCGAGTGTCCAGCACTCCGGCTGGATCGGATCGGAACCATCGCCACCTCCACCCATTCCGATGTGGCTGTGAGTACAGATGAGACCGGGGATGATCGTCTTCCCCGAAACATCGATGGTGGTCGCCCCCGGCGGAATCAGTACATCATCCCTGGCTCCCACCGACTCGATCTTGCCATCCCGGATCACCAGAACGCCATCCTCGATGACCGGTCCAGAGACGGTGTGAATCGTCGCCCCTATGAAGGCAGTGCTCTCCGCCGCTGGGTTTCCGTCGAGAGGAGCAGACAAGAAGGTGAAGAGGAAAACGATGCACATCATGATCATCCGCTCCTGGGAACGGCGCTCTCTTCTCGGTTTCAGGGTGCTGAACAAGGGGCCTCCAGTGATCTATGAGTTCTCGAATTGTCGAGCATGACGATATCCCAGCGACCTCTACT